>CAVVNA010000056.1:0-30134 GCA_963749275.1 uncultured Acidobacteriaceae bacterium | reverse complement strand
GGGGGTAACCCCCCCCCCCCCAAATTTGGTTAAGTTGTTCACAGTAAAGCAGTTAGAGTCAAAGTATTCAAAAGATGTGACTTAGCGGCAAATTCTGCGATTTGGCGTGCACTTGCGGGGGTACTCGTCGCTGCCGTATTTTGTCAAACGCGCATGACCCCAAGGCTCACCTTAAGCCATGAAAATGGACGGTTCCTCCCGAGGAGCGCTCTGTTCGTTTTCAAAGATCAATCCCGCCTGCGCGGCCTCCTTAGAGGTATTTTCGAAGAACGGTGTAGATGGAATGGGGGCAGCGGGGAACTTCCGCTGCTTTTGAGCGTCTCGGTCCCTCGATGCCCTAGTTCACGAGCATAGTTTTGCATGGGGGTGGGATAGCGGTATGTGATGGCGCTTACTGAGTGAATGTGATGAAAAACAGGTCGCCGGGAGGCCACCTGGGCTGTCGATGGATGAAGTCCGGGTGCGCGGGAGGAGAACTCCCTGACGCGTACTTGCTTAGCGAGAAGGTGCAGGGATCCTTCTCTCCGCAGAGACTACACTTCGTGAAGTCCCTGCTCCCCTCAGGATGACAGTGCAGAATTTATGCTGGGCTTCGTTTTCCTGGACCTTGTTTTTGATGGACCTCGTTTTCGCTGGACCTGGAATGTCCGCAGCGAGAGAATAATGGACGTGCCTACCACGACAAAGGCCGCACGCTTGAGCCGGTTCATGCTGTTCGCGATCACGGCTTATCTTTGCGGTAGTCTCGCGCTTTGGGCGCAAACATCCGATTCCCAAAGCGACCAAGCGAACAAGTCCTGGACGGCCACTACCGAGTCGAATGGTGAAAATGCGGAACCCTTGCGCACAATCGAAAGTCACACCCAGAGCGGAAATCGCACGCTCGACAAACAAATGGTGCAGCGCCGCGCGACGGACGGAGGTTTCGTACCTTACCAGGACATCGAAAAAGAAACGGTGCAAATGGACGATGGCACGGTGCGAACCACCACTCGCACGTTCGCTCACGATGCCGATGGGGGGAGAACGCTGGTGGAAGTAGTCGAGGAAGAAAAGCACACTCTCGCTGGCGGTGACTCGAAGGTAGTGCGCTCGACGTTCCGATCCCGACGTCAACGGTGATCTCCAAGTCATTAGGCGGCAGATTGAAGAGACAAAGAAGCTCAGTCCGAATGTGGAGGACAGCAAAACCACGGTGCTGCTGCCCGACGTCAACGGTGGGCTTGCTCCAGCGGTGAAGATACACGAGCGCCGTGAACAAGGCGCAAATGGCACGATTGATTCTGAGGAAACTACACTGCTTCCGGACGGCGCCGGAAACTGGGCGGTGGGCGAAGTACGGCGAGCTACCACGCGGCAAGAAGGTGACCGGCGCAGCACCGAGGAGCAAGTCTCCCTCCCCGACTCTGAAGGCAAGCTGGGCGAAGTGTCTCGTACCGTGACCAACGAAGCGGCGACTGCTTCAGGAGACACGAGCAAGACAGTGGATACCTATTCCGTCGATGTTCCGGGGGCGGTTGGGGACGGCAGCTTGCACCTGGTTAAGCGCGCAATCACCGCCCAGCAGACGAACTCGACTGGTCAGCAAGTCACCAAACAGCAAGTCGAGCAAGCTAACCCCGGCGACCCCGGCTCCGGTCTGCAAGTGACCACTGTCACCATCGATACGGTGCGCCCAGGCGCATCCGGAGGGCAGGCCACGCAAACCATTCAAGCGCGCGATGCGAACGGCAGCTTTCCAGTAATCTCGGTGGATACCACAAAGTCCGACAACATACACGCCATTCAGGTTCAGATCGCGCCCGCCGCACCGCCCGCACCGACGAAAGAGCAGCCGAAATAGGGCGGCGCCGCGGGGCTAGAGCCTGGCTGTGGGCTCGATTCCTTTACATTCATTGACTGGACAATCCCTTACCAGCGGTCGGAGAATAGTTGCCTGGAGTGACAATCTCGCAAGAGGGGAGTTCGACTATGAAAAAGCCTCGCGCTTCATCATTCGCGCTTTTCGCGGGATTCACGCTGGTGTTCGCATTGGGCATTGTACCCGCTCTCACGATGGCGCAGGTTGCCCGTTCGATCGTAGGAGATTGGAGCGGAACTCTGGATCCGGGCGCCCAACCCAAAAAGCGAATTGTTGTGCACATCGCCGCTGCGCTGGACGGGACGCTGAGCGGCACGATCGACTACCCTGACCAAGACACTTCCGGCATTCCGATCACCGGCATCACCTACAAGAATTCTGTTCTGCACTTCGAAAGTACCCCCAGCCTGACGGTTTATGACGGAACCATGAGCGCGGACAAGTCAACGATCACGGGCACGATGAAGCAAGCCGGAGCGAGCCTGGATCTCGTCCTCAAGCGGACTCCTTAGAAGCCAAAGTCTTATCCATTCCAGGGCAGAAATTGGGATTGAGAGTGAAGTCGGTAGTTGGTTCGCCATCTTGCCGATGACCGCCCGATCGCCCGTCACCCTCCCTTTCGCAAAGTACGCGAAAAGGGTGGGGAACCCGCAGCCCTGCTGTGTTGTCGCTCGATAACTTATTTGCTTTTTATTCGCCCTATGGCATACTGCGTGTGCGGAGACTGCCGAGCTTCGCTCGGCTGGACGGCCGAGGGCGGCGGTCCCTACGCGAGCACAGTAGATGCCGGAAAAATTTATTTTCGGACGCGTTTTCCTGCTGTGCTCCTCATACCTCCACAGGCGGAAATAAATTACGATGCATCGCACTCACTTAAACATCGTGGCTACTCTCGAAACCAGCATCGGCCGTTTGCCGGCTAACATTGAGGCCGAGCGCTCCATTCTGGGCGCTGTGCTGCTTGACAATCACGCCTTCAACGACGCCGCCGAGCACCTTAAGCCGGAAGACTTTTCCATTGACTCGCACCGGCGCATTTATTCGCGCATGATGGATCTGGCCGAATCTTCTCGGCCTATTGACATCATCACGCTGGTCGAGGAACTGGAGCAGAAGAAGGATTTGCAAGCGGTCGGCGATGTGGGCTACATTTCCGGACTGCTGGACGGCGTTCCCGACCGGCCTTCGATCGAGCATTACGTCAGAATCGTCCGCGACAAGGCCATCCTGCGCGGGCTGATCAACGTGTCTAATACGGCCATCGCCAAGGCCAGCGAGCAGGCCGATCCTGCCGACGAAATCCTGAACGAGGCCGAAGCCGCCGTCTTCCAGCTCTCGGAGAAGCGCATTGGCAAAGGGTTTCAGAGTGTCAAGGAAATCTCGCGCGACTCAGGAGGGATTGATGCTCTACTGCAACGCGGTCGGCGCATTACTGGTATCGCCACGCACTATACGATTCTCGACGAAATGACCAGCGGCTTTCAGAGGTCCGATCTAGTCATCCTTGCCGCGCGGCCGTCGATGGGCAAGACCGCGCTCGCCATGAATATCGCCGAGAACGCCGCCATCGACGACGGCAAGGTGGTCGGCATCTTCTCGCTCGAAATGTCCAATGAGGCCCTGCTGCAAAGACTGCTCTGTTCTCGCGCCATTGTCGACGCGCAAAAGCTGCGCACGGGTTCACTGTGGGGCGACGATATCAAGAAGATTGTCCGCGCGTCAGAGGAACTCTCGAACGCGCTCCTCTTCATCGACGACTCGCCCGGCATCACCCTGAGCGAAATGCGCGCCAAGGCCCGCCGGCTCAAACATTCGCAAGGACGCCTCGACCTGCTGGTCGTGGACTACCTGCAGCTCATGTCCGGAGGCAGCAAGCGCTTTGAGAATCGGACGCAGGAAGTTTCCTCCATCTCGCGCGGACTGAAAGCTATCGCCAAAGAACTTCAGGTGCCCGTGCTCGCGCTGTCGCAGCTTAGCCGCGCTCCCGAGAGCCGGGGCGGCGACCACCGGCCGCAGCTCTCTGATCTGCGCGAATCGGGGTCGATTGAGCAGGATGCCGACGTGGTTATGTTCATCTTCCGCGAAGAACTCTATAAGCAGGACGACCCCGATCTCAAGGGCCGCGCCGAAATCATCATCGCCAAGCAGCGCAACGGGCCGATTGGCAGGTTCAATCTGGCGTTTTTGCATAATTCGACGCGTTTCGCGAACATGCTTGAAGGCAACAACGAACCGGGCGAGTAAGCCGGAATCGGCCTCCCACCGATGGACCGGTTACGGACTACCGGCTACGGATTAAAGACCGGCGAGGTCCGAGCCTGAGACACCTCTACCCTGTGGAAAAACATGTGGATGCTAGGGACGGATCCCGGAATCTAGCGATACCGACCGGTTGGTCGGGATATTTTGGCACCGTCCCGGCATTCCTAAAGCCATGTTTCTAAGTTGGTTAACCGTTTTTCGGCAGCATTCGGCGGAACCGCTTGCAAATCAGCACTTTCGTCACAAGAAGTGAGATTTGCACATGTATCCAAAAGGAGATATCCCGCATCGCTGGCGGCTGGGACCCGCGTAATTGCACTGGTGCTCGCTGGTCAACCAGCGGTGACGGGCCGCATAGTGTTAGCGCTCACTAAAAGGTCGGGCTGCCCCATCCTAACGTCGCGTCTTTTGCGACGTTAGGATGGGATTTCCGTGCCGCGTAATTCTTGGGATTTCCCTCGCCGGGAGTTACTTCGCCTTTTACTTCAGCGATGCCATATCAATGACGAACCGATATTTCACGTCGCTCTTTAGCATCCGTTCGTATGCCTCGTTGATCTGCTGAATTCGAATCAGTTCGACATCACAGGTGATGCCATGTTCCGCGCAGAAATCCAGCATCTCCTGCGTCTCCCGTATGCCGCCAATTAGCGGAGCCGGCAAGCTGCCGTCGATTGAAAACAAGGTCAAAGCCCTGAACCGGCGACGGGGTTGGAGGCGCTCCCACGAGCGTCAGCGTCCCGTCGCGCTTCAGCAGATTGATGTAGGCATTCAAATCGTGGTCGGCCGAAACCGTGTCGAGGATGAAGTCGAAGCTGGCGAGATGTTTCTCCATCTCCTCTTCATTCCTCGACATCACCACTTCGTGAGCGCCGAGCCGTAGTGCGTCCTGCGTCTTGTTCGGAGAGGTCGTAAACAATACGACATGGGCGCCGAACGCATGGGCGAATTTCACCCCCATGTGACCCAAGCCGCCGAGGCCCACGATGCCCACCTTCTGCCCTTTCTTTACCTTCCAGTGCCGTAGCGGCGAGTAGGTCGTGATGCCGGCACAGAGCAGAGGAGCCGCGGCCGCAAGATCCAGATCCTTGGATACGCGCAGCGCGAATCCCTCGGTGACAACAATGCTCTCGGAGTAGCCGCCGTAGGTCACGCCTCCCAGCTGCTTGTCTTCCGAGTTGTAGGTGAAGGTCGCCTTGTTCTCGCAAAACTGCTCGCTCCCGTCGCGGCAACTGGAGCAGACGCCACAGGAATCCACCATGCAGCCCACCGCTGCAAGATCGCCTTCCTTGAACTTCTTGACTGCGCTGCCCGCTTTCACCACTCGGCCAACGATTTCGTGGCCCGGGACACAGGGATAAACCGTGGGCAGAGAGTTTTCCCATTCATTGCGGGCCTGGTGCAAATCCGAATGACAAACCCCGCAGTAGAGAATCTCGATTTGTATATCCTGCGGCCGCGGGGTGCGGCGCTGGATGGAGCCTGGCGCGAGCGCCGAAGTTGCGCTTCGCGCTGAATAGACCTTTGCCGGGTAGGTTTTCTGGGAGACCGACTGGGTTTCATCTAGCAGAGCGGTTCTTGAAGCTTTCTCTTGCATGTTGGTTTCTCCTTCCTATATGCGACTCGAAACAATCCATATACGATTCGAAAAAATCAATGCCGGCTCAAAGCGATAGCTAGCTTCCATTGTCGAGATCGACGGCTCTCCCTCGACTGACCGAGGTTCTACGGTCGATTAGGAATCGACGCCATGCACTCCACATGTCCACTCACCCCGTCAGCCGTTTTCTCTACTGAGAAGTGGAATCCCAGTTGGCTCTCGACTTTGGTTGGGGTTCCGTTGAGCAGGTAGGGACGGAAGCGGAAGTTTCGCAATGCATCCTTACTGGCAGCTATAAGCAGAGGGTCGCCGTCGATCGGCGCGCTGGCTGTGATCTTTCCGGTTTCATCGACTGCGAGCTTGAAAATAGCATCGCCTTGAATTCCCTTCTTCATCGCTTCGTCGGGGTATACCGGCATCGTTTTGTGTTCGACGAGGCCAAGCATCACTCCGGTGGAAACGCGAATTACCGGCGGACGAGCAGGCTGAGCTTGGTTTTGAGGGGTCTGTGACGAAGCGCCAGCACCATTTTGAGCGGACGCAAGTGCAGCGCAACACGCGACTAGCATGACTATCGCTCCGATTTTTGACATGCAACCTCCTTCTGGAAGGTGAGTTAGCCGCTGTCCTCGCCCACCTTCAGCAGCGCTAGGAACGCTTCCTGCGGAATGTCCACGCGGCCGATGCGCTTCATTCGCTTCTTGCCTTCCTTCTGTTTCTCCAGCAGCTTGCGTTTGCGGCTGATGTCGCCGCCGTAGCACTTGGCGATCACGTTCTTGCGGATCGCCGGCACGGTTTCGCGGGCGATGATCTTCGCTCCAATCGCCGCCTGGATCGCCACCTCAAACATTTGCCGCGGGATCAGTTCTTTCATTTTTGCCGCCAGCGCCCGCCCGCGATCGTAGGCAAAGTCGCGATGGATTATGGTCGACAGCGCGTCGACCGGCTCGCCCGCTACCATGATGTCGAGCTTGGCCATCGGCGATACCCAGTTGCCCGATAGATGATAGTCAAGCGAGGCGTATCCTCGCGACACCGACTTCAGGCGGTCGTAAAAGTCGAGCACGATTTCATTCAGCGGCAGCTCGTATTGCAGCATCACGCGCGATGAGCTGACATATTCAAAACTCTTTTGCTTGCCGCGCTTTTCCTCGACCAGCTTCAGAATGCCGCCTACATATTCCTCGTTGGTCAAAATCACGGCGAGAATCACCGGCTCTTCCACCTTCGCGATCTCGCTCACATCGGGCCAGCGCGAAGGATTATCCACTTCGATCACCGCGCCGTCCGTCTTGGTGATCTGGTAGCGCACCCCTGGCGCCGTCGTGATCAGGTCGAGGTCGTATTCGCGCTCCAGTCGTTCCTGGATGATCTCCATGTGCAGCAAGCCCAGAAAGCCGCAGCGGAAGCCGAATCCGAGCGCCACCGAACTTTCCGGCTCGAAGAAGAATGACGAATCGTTCAGCTTCAATTTTTCCAGCGCCTCGCGCAGCGCCGTGTGTTCGTGCGCGTCCACCGTGTACAGGCCGGCGAAAACCATCGGCTTGATTTCTTCAAACCCGGGCAAGGCCTGGAGCGACGGACGGTCATCGTCGGTGATGGTGTCGCCGATCTTCGTATCCGCGACGTTCTTGATATTCGCCATCAGGAATCCAACTTCGCCCGCCACCAACTCGTCGACCTCCACTGGTTTCGGCGTGAGAACGCCCAGCGTTTCCACCTGAAAAACGTGCCCGTTCGACCACAGTCGAATATTCTGCCCTTTGCGCAACCGGCCCTCGAAGACACGCGTCAGCACCACCACTCCGCGATAGGGATCGAACCACGAATCGAACAGCAATGCTTGTAAGTGCCGTTCCGGCGCGCCCTTCGGCGGCGGAACGCGCTTCACGATCGCCTCGAGAACATCGGGCACACCCTGGCCGGTTTTCGCGCTGATCAGCAACGCATCGGAAGCATCGAGGCCGACCGCGCTCTCGATCATCTCCTTGGTGCGCTCAACGTCGGCGCTCTGCAAGTCGATCTTGTTGATCACCGGAATAATTTCGAGGCCGTGATTGATCGCCAGGTAGGAGTTCGCCAGCGTCTGCGCCTCCACGCCCTGCGAGGCGTCCACCACCAGCAACGCGCCTTCGCAGGCGGCCAGGGAGCGTGAGACCTCGTAGGAAAAATCCACGTGGCCCGGAGTATCGATCAGGTTGAGCTGGTAAATCTGTCCGTCCCGCGCCGGGTATAACATGCGGACGGCATGGGCCTTGATGGTGATGCCGCGCTCGCGCTCCAGCTCCATTGAATCTAGAACCTGCTCCTGCATTTCGCGCATGGCGAGTGACCCGGTCAGCTCCAGCAGGCGGTCGGCGAGCGTGGATTTTCCGTGATCAATATGCGCAATGATCGCAAAATTGCGGATGCGAGCGGCTTCCATGAAGATAGGTCGATTCTAACAGGGTGCAGCCGTTGTGACTTAAACAAGGATTGAACAAGGACACAATCCTTGCTATACTTCTTAATCATGGCTAAAGTCACGAGCAAGCTCCAGCTTACGCTTCCGAAGGCAATTGCCGACCAGTACAGAATTCGTCCGGGAGACGATCTAGATTGGCTGCCTGCGGGCGAGGCGATTCGGGTGGTCAAGCGGGACGCGGCGGAAGCGGCCGAGCCCGCAACCGTCAAGGAGCGGCTTCAGCTCTTCGATCAGGCAACGGCCCGGCAGCGCAAGCGGCAGGCGGTATCCGGCAATAAGCGGCCGGCTTCCAGTTCTCGTAATTCTCAAGGCGGTTCTCCAAGGGGCCGGGGTTGGACGCGTGAGGAGCTCTACCAGCGTGGCCTATCTCGTTGACACGAACATTCTGGTCTACCGTTTCGATGCGCGCTTTCCCGAGAAGCAGGCCGCAGCGCGCGACCTTTTGCGCAGAGGGCTGGTGGAGGGCGCGGTTCGCATTCCGCATCAAGCCCTGCTGGAGTTTGTTGCGGTGGTGACGCGCGTTCGCGCAGGGTCGTCTTCCAAGCCTCTGCTTGCGGCAGACGAAGCTCGCCGCGAGACGGAGGAGTTGATGGCCCAATTTCCGGTGCTCTTCCCGAACGCGGCCTTGGTGCGCACGGCGTTGCAGGGCGGCGCTGCTTACCAGCTTTCATGGTTCGACGCTCATCTTTGGGCCTACGCCGAACACTACGGGCTGGAGGAGATCGTCTCCGAGGACTTCGAACATGGGCGGTTGTATGGCAGCGTCCGGATTCGGAATCCATTTCGGCGAGGGTGAGGCTGGCCGCGCCTTGGTTTCGAACCCCTGGGCCCAACAAAATAGGGCGCGATTGCTCGCGCCCTTGAGATTCTGCGGAGCTTCGCTCCGCTGGACGGCCGAGGGCGGCCGTCCCTACGTGAGCTGGACGGGGCGGAGCCCCGTCACCACACAAGCCCTAGCTCTAGTCCCTTACTCCATCCATGAACGCCCGGAGCTTTCTTGAGCGCGATGGATGGCGTAGTTTCCTTAGGGCCTTGGCTTCGATTTGGCGGATGCGTTCTCGGGTTACTGCGAAGGACTGGCCTACTTCTTCGAGCGTGTGCTCGCTGCCGTCTTCGAGCCCGAAGCGCATCTTGATGACTTTCTCCTCGCGCGGTGTCAGCGTACGCAGCACCTGCGAAGTCTGGTCTTTTAGGTTGACGTTGATCACCGCCTCGGCCGGCGAAACCACCGCTCGGTCTTCGATGAAGTCGCCGAGGTGCGAATCTTCCTCTTCGCCAATCGGCGTTTCTAGGGAGATCGGCTCCTGCGCAATCTTCAGGACTTTGCGGACTTTTGCTACCGGGATGTCCATGCGCTTGGCGATTTCTTCCGACGTTGGTTCGCGTCCCAGTTCCTGCACCAGCTGCCTTGACGTGCGGATCAGCTTGTTGATGGTTTCGATCATGTGCACGGGGATGCGAATTGTGCGTGCTTGATCGGCTATGGCTCTTGTGATTGCCTGTCTGATCCACCACGTGGCATAAGTCGAGAACTTATAGCCGCGGCGGTATTCGAACTTGTTGACCGCCTTCATCAGGCCGATGTTGCCTTCCTGAATCAGGTCGAGGAACTGTAATCCCCGATTGGTGTACTTTTTCGCAATCGAGACGACCAGGCGCAAGTTGGCTTCGATGAGCTCGCGCTTGGCGTGCTCGGCGTCCATGTCGCCCTGGATGATCTCGCGCTGCGTGCGCTTGAGTTCCTGGAACAACAGGCCCGCTTCAACTTCGAGCTTTTCGAGCTCTCCGCGGACCGCGCGCGACTGCTTCTTGTATTCCTTCTTTTGTTCTTCGCTGCGCGTCGCCTCGGCCCGCTTCTCCAGGTTCTGGATCTGACGGTCGAGCGAGCGCATGCCGTTGACGGTGCGGTTGACGCGGTCGATCAAGCGCTTGCGTTCGTTGTTGGTGAAGCCCAACCGCCGCACCGCAGTCGACACGCGCACGATGGCGCGGGACAGATGGACGCGGTAACGGCGATGGTCGCGGGGACGCTTCTTGAGGTTCACCGCCGCCAACTTTTCCTGGAGCGGCGCCACCTTCTTGTAAAGCTTGTCGAGGGTGTTGATCTTGGCGAGAAATTCCTTCAGCCGGTTGTTGACGATCTCTTCCGTGATTTCCTCTTCGTCGAACGTCACCAGCTCTTTGATGGAGCGGACGCCCTTCTCGAGGTCCTCGCCCAAAGCGAGGAGTTCACGGATTACAATCGGCGAGCGCGACAGCGCCTTCAGAACGCGGTTTTGCCCACGCTCGATGCGCTTCGCGATTTCGACTTCGCCTTCGCGCGTGAGCAGGGGAACAGTTCCCATCTCGCGGAGGTACATGCGGACGGGGTCATTGGTTTTTTCCAGAGCGCCGGGGGTTAGGTCGAGTTCGACGTCCTCGGAAGCCTCATCTACTTCTTCGAATTTTTTTTCCAGATCGGTCGAAGGCCCTTTCGAGCTTTCGAGTACATCGATTCCTTGTGTCCCGATCGTGGTTAGCAGATCTTCCAGGTCTTCAGGAGAGTGCACATCGTGCGGGATAAGGTCGTTGACCTGGTCATAGGTCAGATATCCCTTCTCTTTGCCTGCGTCGATCAGCTTTTTTATGTCGTCGTACTTGTCATCAAGTGCCAAGCTAGATTATCCTCAAGACGCCCGCTGATTCCCACCCCATCAAGCCAAAACCGGGCTTGCTGGGGACCCCGGGTTCGCGGACGGCAAATCGTTCAGCGGTGGGAGTCCTTTCTCCTCGCGCGGTGTCAGCGTACGCAGCACCTGCGAAGTCTGGTCTTTTAGGTTGACGTTGATCACCGCCTCGGCCGGCGAAACCACCGCTCGGTCTTCGATGAAGTCGCCGAGGTGCGAATCTTCCTCTTCGCCAATCGGCGTTTCTAGGGAGATCGGCTCCTGCGCAATCTTCAGGACTTTGCGGACTTTTGCTACCGGGATGTCCATGCGCTTGGCGATTTCTTCCGACGTTGGTTCGCGTCCCAGTTCCTGCACCAGCTGCCTTGACGTGCGGATCAGCTTGTTGATGGTTTCGATCATGTGCACGGGGATGCGAATTGTGCGTGCTTGATCGGCTATGGCTCTTGTGATTGCCTGTCTGATCCACCACGTGGCATAAGTCGAGAACTTATAGCCGCGGCGGTATTCGAACTTGTCGACCGCCTTCATCAGGCCGATGTTGCCTTCCTGAATCAGGTCGAGGAACTGTAATCCCCGATTGGTGTACTTTTTCGCAATCGAGACGACCAGGCGCAAGTTGGCTTCGATGAGCTCGCGCTTGGCGTGCTCGGCGTCCATGTCGCCCTGGATGATCTCGCGCTGCGTGCGCTTGAGTTCCTGGAACAACAGGCCCGCTTCAACTTCGAGCTTTTCGAGCTCTCCGCGGACCGCGCGCGACTGCTTCTTGTATTCCTTCTTTTGTTCTTCGCTGCGCGTCGCCTCGGCCCGCTTCTCCAGGTTCTGGATCTGACGGTCGAGCGAGCGCATGCCGTCGACGGTGCGGTTGACGCGGTCGATCAAGCGCTTGCGTTCGTTGTTGGTGAAGCCCAACCGCCGCACCGCAGTCGACACGCGCACGATGGCGCGGGACAGATGGACGCGGTAACGGCGATGGTCGCGGGGACGCTTCTTGAGGTTCACCGCCGCCAACTTTTCCTGGAGCGGCGCCACCTTCTTGTAAAGCTTGTCGAGGGTGTTGATCTTGGCGAGAAATTCCTTCAGCCGGTTGTCGACGATCTCTTCCGTGATTTCCTCTTCGTCGAACGTCACCAGCTCTTTGATGGAGCGGACGCCCTTCTCGAGGTCCTCGCCCAAAGCGAGGAGTTCACGGATTACAATCGGCGAGCGCGACAGCGCCTTCAGAACGCGGTTTTGCCCACGCTCGATGCGCTTCGCGATTTCGACTTCGCCTTCGCGCGTGAGCAGGGGAACAGTTCCCATCTCGCGGAGGTACATGCGGACGGGGTCATTGGTTTTTTCCAGAGCGCCGGGGGTTAGGTCGAGTTCGACGTCCTCGGAAGCCTCATCTACTTCTTCGAATTTTTTTTCCAGATCGGTCGAAGGCCCTTTCGAGCTTTCGAGTACATCGATTCCTTGTGTCCCGATCGTGGTTAGCAGATCTTCCAGGTCTTCAGGAGAGTGCACATCGTGCGGGATAAGGTCGTTGACCTGGTCATAGGTCAGATATCCCTTCTCTTTGCCTGCGTCGATCAGCTTTTTTATGTCGTCGTACTTGTCATCAAGTGCCAAGCTAGATTATCCTCAAGACGCCCGCTGATTCCCACCCCATCAAGCCAAAACCGGGCTTGCTGGGGACCCCGGGTTCGCGGACGGCAAATCGTTCAGCGGTGGGAGTCGTTAGGGAGTTGTGCGCGAAGCGCACAAACCTTAAAAGTATAGCACGCCTGGATTGCCGTCAACCGCCTTAACTCTTTTTCCGCTAGTTCTTTAGATGGCGTTCGACCCGGTTTCGTTCCAAAGTTAAAGTAGCGGTGGCGAAACATCAGTCTCTGGTCTGGGTGCCTCAGCCCCAAGAGAGGCATCTGACTTCGAAGAACTGGCGGTATCGCTGAAGCGATACCCTGGTACGAACCGTGCTTGTACCGCGGGGTGTCAGGATGCCCGGCCATCCGCTCCCGCCCCGCTCGGATCCCTCTTGGCCAGCTTCAAGCGAACCTTTTCCTGCAAAAGCGCGTGTTGTTCCTCTTTCGAGAGTCCCGGACGCTCCACGGCTCGCTGCGCTTCCTCCTTCCGTCGCTCCAGATAGCTCCTTCGCAACCCCCGTACCGCGCCTTCCACGGTCTCGGGCGTCAGCTCTCCCTCTTCGTGCATCAGGATCGAGGCGAGCAGCCGCCGGTCCTCTTCCGTTCTCGGCAGCGCCAGAACATCCGCCGTCTCGGTTCCAGCCTCCAGCAGGGATTCCAGCAAAGATTGCGAAGCCATCCCCTCATACAGATGCTCGGATTGCAGGGCGAATTGCGCCTGCCGTGCGGGATCGAATTCCTCCTCCGCGCCGTCGCGAGCCGAGATCCGTGCGCCGGACTGCATCTCGGTCGCCGAAACCAGCGCCCGGATCAGCACGCGCTCCGAATCGGTGACTTGCGTCTCTGTCGGAGCCTTGACCTGCGTGGCCGACCGGTTGGTCACGACATTTTTCAATTCCTGGCGCATCACTTTGGAATCGATGCCCAGCTTCTGCGCAATTTCCAGCGCCAGTTGATCGCGCGTGATGCGGTTCGGCACTCGCTGAATGTGGGGAAGGAGATGGTTGACGGCCTTAATCTTACTTTCCGCGTTCCGCGGCGGAAATTGCACACGCGCCTGATCGATCAGATAGTCAAAATATTTTTGCGAATGCTTGATCGCGGAGCCATAAGCGTCCCTGCCCATGCGCCGGATGAACAGGTCGGGGTCAAAGCCAGTCTCCAGCTTGATGATTTTGATGTTGAATTCTTCTTCGACCAGCAAGCCGAGCGTGCGCTCGGTGGCGCGGGCCCCGGCAGTGTCGGGATCGAAGTTTACCACCACACTCTTTGAGAATCGGCCGAGCAATTTCGCCTGCAGCTCGGTGAACGCCGTGCCCGAGCTAGCAATCACATTGTGGAAGCCGGCGGCGTACACAGAGATGCAATCCATCTGCCCTTCGACCAGGATGGAGTACTCAAGCTTGCGAATCGCTTCTTTGGCGTTGTCGAGGTTGAACAGCACCCGCGACTTCGAGTAGATCGGCGTCTCCGGAGAGTTGAGATATTTTGGGCCTGCCTTTTCATCGGTGGAAAGCGTGCGTCCGGTGAAGGCAATCACTTTGCCCTGATCATTACAGATCGGGAACATCACGCGGTTGCGGAACTTGGAGTAGATGGCGGGAGCGGCTTTTGGCTCTTGGCTCCTAGCTTTTGGCTCGACGCCAGCGCCATTCGCTATTCGCTGTTCGTCGTTCGCGTAGGACATCCCCACTGCATTGTCATCCTGAGCGGAGCGAAGGACCTGCTTTTGCTGAGAGCTGAGAGCTGAGAGCTGAGAGCTGGTCTCAGAGCTTTCCTTCCACGAAAACAGCCCGCTCTCGCGCAACAACTCCTCATCGAATTCGCGGCGCAGCGCGTCGCGCAGCAGGAAGCCGGAATCCGGCGCATACCCGATGCCAAAGCGGGCGATGGTCTTGTCATCGAGTCCGCGGCCTTTGAGGTACTCGCGGGCATTCGCTCCTTCGGGACGCCGCAGACATTCCTGGAAAAACGCGGTAGCCCGCACATGCACATCGACGAGCGCCATGCGAACCTGAGCGTCGCGCGCCTCCGCCGGACTGGAGAAAGTGAGCTTGGGCATCGGTATGCCGAGCTTCTGCGCGATCAGGCGAATGGCTTCCGGGAAGGTGATGTTCTCGACCTTCTGGATGAAGGTGAAGACGTCTCCCGATTCTCCGCAGCCAAAGCAGTGAAAAAACTGGCGCGTGGCATGCACTGAAAACGAAGGCGTCTTCTCGGCATGAAACGGACACAGCCCAGAGAAGTTCTGCGCGCCCGCCTTCTTCAGCTTGACGTAGTCGCCGACGATGCGGACGATATCCGCCTGCTGCTTGAGGGTCTCTTTGAAGTTGTCGGAAGAAGTCGAAGGCGATGTCATTGGGGGCGCACACTGGTCCCGTAGTGATTATGAGGGTGGAAGGGGCTGAGGGGAATAGCGCGGGGGCGTTCACGATACGGAAAAGCTGTGGATATCAGCTGATTGACGTTGACAGGTGAGGAAAACGGGGATGATGACAGCCATCTGTCCAGTAATCTATCGCTCCGGTAATCTATCGCTCCGGCCAGGGCGCGTCCGGATCGAAGCTGCGGCGGATTGCCATCACCACTTCACGCATTCGAGTGCTAGACAGGACACGTCTCTCGCGCTCAATCAGCCCTTGCTTGGGAAAGGATTGGATGAAATGGCCCTTCACGAAGGAGGGACCTCGGAGTCCTGTTTCGCCGGGTGGCAGCGGGACGACCGTCGCTCCCTCCGGACCGCTGCTGCTGAGGGGGACGATCAGCACGGTGTCTCTTCGGTCGCTGAGGTTTCTTCCGTCCAGCGAAACGACTAGCACCCAGTGACGGACGGGCGGGTTGCCAAGATTCGCAGTCCAAATTTCGCCGCGCCTGGGAAACACACTAGCTGTCAACGTCGATCCCCGCAGCACTCTGGGACAGCGCTGTCTCCAGAGCCCGTTCCTCGGCGGCTTCTTTCTCGGTGCGGTTGTCGAAATAAGCCGCGGTATCGTTTTCCAGTCGTTCGCGGTTCTCGAAAGCTCGGAGCCGGTCGATTGCCAGGTCAATTGCTTCGGCGAGATTCTGGACCTCGCCCTTCGCGATGAGCCGCTCCAGGTACGAAAGCGTTGTGGACGAGATTGTGGTCGAAATCTTCTGCCGCGTCAGACGTGCAGATGTGCTCATGCGTAATCCCCTAATTAGAGATAAAATGTCATACCTTGTCTGCCATCTGGAAGATGACAACCGTTACTCACTAATGTCATTATTATCAATAATATATATATAGGTAGTATCCTTTTGATATCACGCAGAGGTTCTTGATAACATCGGGTATTGTGGCTGATTCCACCTATTCCGTTGAGCATCCGTTCCATGGGATAGGCAAAAAACTAGCAGCCAATGAATGGTTTTCCGCGCTCTAAAGCGGTAGCCGGTCCGTCTAAACCGCGGAGGGGGCGCACAGATGGTCAGCAAAACGTTCAGCGAAGCGATCGCCGTGGGACACGCGGTGCTAACTGTCGTTCTGGGCTCCGCCGCGTTGCTCAGCCAAGTCTTGCTCAGTCAAACGACGCCTGCGGCGAACAGTTTCCCGGCAGGGCTCGAGTTTCCCGTGAACATGCGGCAAACCGTGGCTGCCGGCAAAACCCCCGTCGGAACCAAGGTCCAGGCCAAACTTACAGTCGCCACCCTGGTCGGTGGCGTAGTCGTTCCGCAAGACGCCATCTTGTCCGGAGAAGTTACCGAGTCCGTGGCGAAGTCCGCAACCAACCCATCCCGCCTTGCCATTCGCATGGACTCCGCGCAGTGGACAAATGGATCAGCGCCGATCAAGGTTTACTTGACGGCTTGGTATTACCCGGTGGCGACGCCTGCGGATCAATACCGCCGGATAATGCCGGGGATCTGCCGTCTGACCTACCGGCCGGCCCTAATGGCGGCGGGCGCCAGACGAGACGTGGGGTGGTTGGGCCTACCCCCTCCTCCGACCAGAAGAAACCGACTCCACCGCCACTTTCAGGCTCTGACACGGGCCCCGCGCCGGCGTCAGACATTTCCAAACACCGCGTTCTGATGAAAAATGTAGAGTCCATGCGCAATAGTGACGGAGCCGTTACCCTAACTTCCAAGCGTTTCAATATCAAGCTCGATAAGCAGACTACCTACGTCCTCGCCGCGGGCGACCTGGTGCATGGTCCAGGTTAGGGCGTGTCCATTCCTTACTCACGAGGCTGCGTCACGTCCCTGCCTTTTCAATGACTTACCCCCATAAAATCCCCCAATTCCCCGCTTAACCCCGATTTTCTCCCCTTCATTGCCTTCTGCGTGCCTAAATGGCACGGATTCAATAGCATCAATGTGACCAACTCCACGCATTGAAACTTCCAGGTTTCTTCGTGGACAAGTCTATTTGCGAGGTTCCCGTGACGCGGGACTTACGAGGAACTACGGGGACAGTTCTAACTCCCGAGTTGAGGAAAGCGAGAGCAGAATGCACAAGCCGATTAAATATGTCGAGAAGGCCGTGACCATTGCCGCCACCGGCGCATGGGCAGTTTTTGAACGCCTCAACCGCGTGGCTCCGAATACGTCGCCGACCCCGAAGTGGTCCGACAAGCCCCTGCTTAAATCCTGGGAAAAATCGAAGCCGCCGCTGGGCTGGCCGCGCACGACCGATTCGCTTTGTCCGAAGTGCGTGCCGGAAATCCGTCAACAGATTCTCGACGGCCATCTGCCGGTCGATGTGTTGATGAACGAAAAAGTCGGCGAGGTCAAGGCCCAGATCGTCGAACGCGACGGCAAAATTTGGATGGTCAAGGACTGCGCCAAGCACGGGCACTTCGAAGACTTGATGTCGATTGACACGGAATTCACGCGCCACCTCGAAGAAGTTTTCCCCGGCCGCGACATCCGCGCGCACAGCGACGAACATCTGCACCATCATGGCTCTTCGACCGTGAAATACGGACGCGGCGCGGTGCTCACCGTCGATCTCACCAATCGCTGCAACATGATGTGCGATCCCTGCTTCATGGACGCGAACCAGGTCGGCTTCGTCCACGAACTCACCTGGGAAGAAATCAAGACCGTGCTCGACAACGCCATCACGGTGAAGCCGAAGCGGCAGATGTCGGTGCAGTTCTCCGGTGGCGAGCCTACGCTCTCGCCGTACTTCCTCGACGCGGTTCGTTACGCGCGCAAAGTCGGATACAACAGCGTGCAGGCCGCAACCAACGGAATTGAATTCGCCAAGAGTTTTGAATTCTGCGAACAAGCGGTTGAAGCCGGCGTGCGTTACGCCTACCTGCAGTTCGACGGGATCGGCAACGCCGCCAACGATCATCGCGCCGTCGGCAACCTGTTCGACGTAAAGCTGAAAGCGATCGACAACCTGCATCGTGCGGGCTGCGAAATCGTTCCCGTCATCACCCTCATCAACGGCATCAACAACGAGCAAGTAGGACGTATCATCCAGTTCGCCCTGGACAATCCAAAGAAGATCGGCTTCCTCAGCTTCCAACCGGTGTCGTTCACCGGCCGAGACGAAGCCATCACCGACGAACGCCGCCAAGCGCAGCGTTACACGCTGGCGCACCTGGCCCACGACGTAAAAAATCAAACCGGCTTCGGCGAACCAACGCGCGATTGGTTCCCCATCAGTTTCATGAGCACCTTCTCCGACTGGGCCGACGTTCTGCACGCCCAGGACGCCAATAACGACTGGGGACAACTCTCTTGCGGATGCCATCCCAATTGCGGCACGGGCATGGCCGTGATGATCGATAAGGAAACCAAGGAAGCGGTACCCGTGACCGCGTTCTTGAAGGGCGATCAGTTGGCGAAAGACATCGCCAAAGTCAACGATGCAGCCCGTTCGAAATTCTGGACGGCGTTTGGCATGGCGCTGTGCTTGATGAAGAACTACGATTCGTTCCAGTCGCCTACCCATTTCAAGATGATTGACCTGCTCAAGAAGTTCGACAAGAACTTCAACGCCACCGGCCGGAACTACGGCAAGGTCGGTCCGGACCGGACGATTGACGACGTAATGAAGCGGCGTCAGGACCGGTGGAATTTCCTGTTCATCGCCGGGATGTGGTTCCAGGATCTGTTCAACTACGACTTCCGGCGCACCGAGCAGTGCATCATTCCTTATGCCACGCAGGAAGGCGAGATCAGCTTTTGCGCTTACAACACGGGCGTGGGCTGGCGCAACATCATCGAGAAGATGCACATGACGTCCACGCTCACCAAGTGGTACGAAGAGCACGGACGTCACGAGATCTTCGCGGGCGGCAAAAAAGTCAAGATGGAAGACGAGAAGCACGCGCTCTATCTGCGGGAAGAGATCGTCACCCACGAAGTGCAGCGCGATCTCGACAAGCTGGGCATTGCCAAGACGGCGCGCGAAGAAAAAGCGCGGGCGCGCGACAAGAAGGCCGAGAACAACAAGATCAAGAACGATGCGGCCTACGACGCACGCATGGCGCAGCTCTATCGGGAAGTTGTGCTGAAAGAGAAGCCGGCCACGTCGAATGAAGCGGGATTCATTCCGCTGGGCGCGATTGCTTCGGCCACGGCTCCGGCAAATGGGAACGGCGGCGCCAAGGAACATGAAGAAGTTGGCGAGCCGGTGGCGGGAGACTAGGGTCGGGCACTTGGCGGCTCGCTGTTCGCTCTTCGCTTTTCGCTTAAGAAATACAAAAAGGTCGCTCGAATAGAGCGGCCTTTTGTTTTGCAGTTCCTGTGGAACGGTAGGAGTATGCAAACGAGCGGCGAGCGCCCGGGCTTGCCCCGCTGAGCGAAGGCCGAGGGCTGCCGCCGCACGCTTCAACCTCTGCCGCCTACTCCATATCTCCGCCCATGGGCACGTAACGGAACTTTTTGCCGTCGAAGAACAGGGCGGAGGTATCGCCAGTTTCGCTCGCTTCTTCAATGTATATCGCTTCGATCATTTTCTTTCGCATCTTCATTTTTTTAATGGAGATCGTCCGATATGGCAAATTCACAATCACGAACTTCGCTTTCGGAGTTGGCGAGCGCCAAGCATCCTTCCCCGCGCCATGAATGATGAGAACCACCAGACCCCGCCGCTCCGGAACGCCCTCGCTGAACGTGGTCGTCATCTTGGGGTCGCCATAGCCAAAAAAAGCGTTGAGCGGATCGATCACCGTGTAGTTGTGCTCGGCTTGATCCATCATCGGATTCTTGCAGCGGGCGGCAATGGCCACATCCTCCACGCCGTCGCCGTCCAGATCGCCGAACGCGACCCCAACCTCGGGCACCAGCGTGAACTGTTTGCCAAACTGCTGTTGTCACGAAATCATTGTCGATCTTGAAAGGGGCCGACTGCCCCTGCCCGAAAGCTGGAAGCAAGATCGCGACACTGAACGCCAGGAGTAAAGATAGTTTTCGCATGGGCCTACTCTAGACCCTCGCCGTCACCACGGGCAGGTAACGAAAGTCACCTGCGCGGCGTGGCCATACGGTGGAGCGACGGGCGTCTCGCCCGTCCCGCGGTTCGGCGGCCGGGTGGGGACGCCCGGCTCTCCATCAGTGGTTGGGAGAATTCGTGTCGGATGGGCAGCCCCTGAAGGGGCATCTGATTTCGAACACTGTCGGTATCGCTAAAGCGATACCCTGATACGAACCTGAAATTATCGAATTACAAAATGCGAGATTACAAATCACAAATTACAAATCACAAATTGCCTTTGAAGTGCTCCCATCCTCCGGCCTGGAGCGGCCGCGCTTGCCCATCCGCCCCGATCAGGCGCATCCCTGCGGATCGCGTGGTCCGGCCGATCCGCGTCACTCGAACTCCCGCCACCTGCGCGGGGATGGCTGCGGCGGAGGTGAAGAGCAGTTCGTAGTCGTCGCCGCCGTGCAAGGCGAATTCGAGCGCGACCCGTTTTCCCCCCGCCCGAACCTGCGCTCGCGGAATCGCCTCCGCCTCGATCTCGGCACCCACGTGGCTTTCCTGGCAGATGTGTTCGAGGTCAGTGGAAAGCCCGTCACTCAAGTCAATCATAGCCGAAGCCGCTCCGCGCCGGCGCAGCCCCTGGCCCACGGCAACCCGCGCCTGCGGACGAAAGTGGCGGAGATACTCGGCACCCACGGGCTTTGATTCCGCCAGCCGCGCCAGAGCCGCAGCGGAGCCGCCCAGCTCCCCGGTCACATAAATCCGCTCGCCCGGCTTCGCCCCCGACCGCACCACCGCTTTTCCCTTGGGCACCGAGCCCACCACCACGATGTCGGCTTGAATCCCGCCTGCCGACTCTGCCGTGTCGCCACCGGCCAGAGGAAGCTTGAATTCTTCCGCCAGATCCAGCAGACCCTTCAGGAAGCGGTCCACCCACTTCTGCGGGAGGTCGCTCGGGACGGCCAGCGACAAAAATGCCGCTTGCGGCTTGCCGCCCATCGCCGCTATATCGCTCAGTCCGCGCGTCAGGCAGCGCTGCCCCACCAGCTCGGGACGGTGCCAATCCCGGCGGAAATGCACCTTTTCGATGGTGAAGTCGGTGGTCACCAGCAGGTCGTCGCCCGGAGAAAGGCGCAGGACGGCGCAGTCATCGCCGATGCCGGTTCGCACTGACTGGCTTCCGCGGGCGCGGGCCATTCGGCGGATTTGGTTAATCAGTTTCTTTTCGCTAAGCGGCATGACCCTCACTATACCTCGACAGCTAACCCCGACATCGAACGGCGATGAACGAAGCTCGGGAATTGACACCTCGCGTAATCTGTCCAGATGGGCACCGCCAATTACGGTGCCTTGGTAACCTTCCAAAGGTTGCTCTGAGGTTGACAGGGGGAATCAAGTTTGCTACCTTTTAATTCGCCGTTCACATACTTTGCCGAGCCAACTACTGCAATGTGAATCAGTTGCAGCGAATTGGATTTCGGCTTGCCTGGTTCCTTGGTTTGGCAAGAGCCAGCCTGCTCCTGATGCGGCTGGTGGAATCAGGATTCCGAGCCCGAGCATGACAGTTCCGCTCCGGCAGGATTCCGAAGCAAAATTTATTATC
This sequence comes from uncultured Acidobacteriaceae bacterium, assembly GCA_963749275.1. GTDB lineage: Bacteria > Acidobacteriota > Terriglobia > Terriglobales > Acidobacteriaceae > Acidiflorens. The sequence goes on along the minus strand of CAVVNA010000056.1, from coordinate 8,651 downwards.
CGGAAGGCATATTGCGTAAACGTTTCTACATATTTTTCGTAGCCCGCGACGAAGCCGGACAGCTTCGCAAGATCTCCATTCCCGTCCATTATCTATATGTTCTTGCGGCGGGGTTGGCGATCGGCGCTCTCTGCCTTACGGGAATCGCCAGTTCTTATACCCGGATGCTGCAGAAAGTTGCCCACTTTAACCAGCTCCGTACCGAGCAGGCCCAGCTCAAGGACCGCTATTCGCGTCTGGAACAGGTCGCTAAGGAACGTGACATTCAGGTTGCTTCTCTGGGCTCGCTGGCGAGCGAGGTTTCCGCGCTGTACGGCCTCAAGTCCGATCCGGCGATGGTGGCTGCCTCGACCGAGCAGATTCAAGAAGCGCAGGTGCACTCGTCGCTCGACCAGCTTTACGCGCTGAAGCACACCGCGCTGAGCGGCGCCGCCAGCGTAGGCATCTCACTCGGCCTGACCAAGAACTCGACCACGGCCGACTGGATCCGCGCCAATTCGGCTCCGAACCTTTGGCCGGTCGAGGGCCAGGTCACCGCTTCCTTCGGCGAGCGCATCGATCCGTTTAACGGAGAAGGCGCGTTCCACTCCGGTGTCGATATCTCCGCCAATGTGGGCTCGGCTGTGATTGCTCCCGCGGACGGCTCCATTACTTTCGCCGACTTCCTGGGCGGCTACGGACGCGCCATCATGGTCGACCACGGACACGGCATCAGCACCCGTTATGGCCACCTTTCCAGCTTTGCCGTCACCGCCGGACAATACGTTCACCGTGGCGACACCATCGGTTACGTGGGTACAAGCGGTCGCACTACCGGGCCGCACCTTCACTACGAAGTCCGCATCAACGACGTTCCGGTAAATCCCTACAAGTATCTGCGGCTCACGGTGGCACACCTTGGCGGATTCGCGGCGGGCTCGTAGTCTCGAAATCTTTTCAAGAAAAGAATTTGTCTTCAGCGGGCCGGGCTGGAGCTCTCTTGCCGGATCAACAAGGCCAGCCGCGGAAACAGGAAGTGGCCGCCGGCGTCATCGATTACATTTATCTGGCAGGTATAGAAACCGGGTTTGAGCGATGTCAGCGGCACGTCTAACTGGAAGACGGCAGCCTTTCGCTCGCGCGCATTCAGTTCCGTCAATTCGACCAACGAGCTTTCGTAGGCTTTGGCTTTACCCTGAAAAAAGGCGACGTTAGACAAGAGCCGGATGCCGGGCTTGTTGGATTCGCTTCTTGCGGAATCCGTGCCTCTTGCGGACTCGGCAACCGCCGGACGCGCGGGATCGTACACCTCGTAATAAAGAAGCAGGTGCTGCGTCGCCGAGAAGACGTGGGTGATGTTCGGGATAATCTCGGAACCGTCGTGCACGAGCGGGTTCAGGTTCGCACTCGTCTTTACTTTTACTTTTGCCGGTTGAATCTGGCTGGCCAGCACCACTGAACTCATCTTCAGCGGCAGCGCCTTTAACTCCGGCACCTCGATGTCGGTTTCGAACGATCCCATGCGGCCGGTCTGATTCTCGCGGACGACAAACTTCAGGTGGTACTTGCCGCTCAGCAGGCTCATCCCGGTGTCATACTGCACATTCTTTTTTTGCACCTCGGCCGATGTGCTCACCGCGAGTTTCACGGTGTCGCGAATTCTGTTCAAAGGGTGGTGTGCGTTATCGAGCACCATTCCAATCACATCCAGCGTTGCCTGGTCGCGGTCGCTGCTGCGGACGAAGGGAATCTGCGAGCCGGGCACCACCAGCGAGATGGGAACGAAAAACTTGTTGCCATCGAGCCGGAAGTAGGCGACGCCTAGATACAACGGCAAATCCGTGGCCGGCAACTCAGATGCAAGTTCTTCCTCCAGTTGCCGCTCCTTGTCCTCCTTCGTGGAATGCCGATAATCGGCGGGCGCATAGTAGCCACGGCGGTAGTCGATCTTCACTCCGGGAAGATTGCTCTTCACGACGATGCGCCGGTAACGGCCATCGCGCGCGGGGTTCGTGCTGTGATAGCCGAGCAGATAGTAAGTCGAGGTGTCCTGTTGCACTCCCTTGAAAATCTTGCTGAAGTCGTTGGAGTCGAGAAAAGCGCGCCCGCCGGTATCGCTCGCGAGCGTCACCAGGGTTTCCTGCGTGGTGAAATTGGAATTCAGGGCATTGAGAGTCGACTGTCCGGAATACGCGGAAACGCCGCGCAGGCTGGCGTTCTGGGCCTCTCCGCCCGCCACCAGTGCCTGCAGGCCGCGCATGTCCATCGTGTAAAACGCCATGTTGGAACGCACCGCCGCGTTCACGGCCGCGCGCAGTTCCGATTGATTCTCGATGCCGGTGCGATCCATGCCGCTGGAAAAATAAATCAGCGATTTCTTCTGCTGCACGTGGGAAAGCTTTTCCGCCACCGAGCGCAACGCCTCCAGCCGCCGGTCGGTGTTGAAGATGTTGTATTCCGTATCGTCGGCGGTGAATGGCTGGCCGGTGTCGGGCGTCCCCTCGGTCGTGCCCGTGGTGCCTTCCTCGAAACCCTGGCCGCTGCCCGTGCTGAATCCGTCCAACTGTTTTTTCAGCAGCGCGTGATCCGTTGTAAAGTCCTGATTCACCAATAGAGAACTTCCGAGCGAAACAATTGACACCAGGTCGGCGGGCGCCATTTGTGCATCGACATAGTGTTCGGCGGACGTAACCGCGCGGTCGATTTCATCCGGTTCCATGGCAGAGAGATCGAAAAACAAAACGATCAGACGCCGATCCTTAAACTGGGAATCGAACTGGGCCGCCGCATCTGCTTTGGAAGCCGCCGGACTTGACTCCCCAGAGGCCGATTCCGGCAGCGGCTTCGCTTGCGCCACATCCAACGCTGGCACGGCATCTACGTTCTCCACATCGAAGGAGACAATCTTCTGCGGTTTGTTGTCCTCGAAGATCGTGAAATCTTCCGGTTTCAATCCCGGCACAAACTTTCCGCTCTTGTCCCTCACCGTCACATTCACCAGCACGAGATCGGATTCCGCGTGAAACACATAGTCCGATTGCTGCGAAGGCGAAGCAGCAGAGAAGAGCACAAGCGCCAACAGCGCGGCTATGGCTCTATCGGCGAATCGGGTTGGTGTGAGAGTCATGGTGATCCTTTTCGAGCATCGACGCCCAGCCCCTAAAGCGGCGTCTTTGAGAAAGACTACGGTATCGCTGAAGCGATACCCTGATACGAACTCGAGTTTCTCACAGTTGTTCTATAGATTCTCCCGCAGCGTTCTCCCTAGAAACGAAAGCGTGCCGTCATGGTGAACTGCCGCATGGCGCCCGCCGCCGTAACCCGGCCAAAGGTGGGCGAGGTCACGTTCGTGTCAATCGAGGAGTAGTTCGGTTTGTTGAAGATGTTGGTGGCCTGAGCGCGGAACTCCAGCACCCGTGCTTCTTTCAGGGGAAAGATTTTCGTGAATGCCATGTCAAATGCTTTGCTGCCCGGGCCGATGATGCTGTTGCGCCGCGCATCGCCGTAGGTACATGTTGTCTGCGCAGAGAAAGCAGCAGTATTAAACCACTCCCCAATCGAAGGGTTCGGCAGACTCACCGATTGCCCGGGAACCAAATTCGGCCGCAGCGTGCCGTTCGTTCCCCCGTTCACGTCACACCTGTTATTGAGCAGTCGTGGCGTAAACGGCAGCCCGGATGCGATCGTCCAGTCGCCGCTCCATTGCCAGTCGCCAAAAACGGCGCGCAACGGAGCCTCTCCCGTGAGCCAGCGCTTGTCGTGGCCAAAGGGTAGTTCATACAGATAGTCCGCGGTGAATTTATGAGTCTGGTTGAAACTGGAAAGCCCGCGCTCCGCAGACAGATTGAAAGGATTCTGCGCAACGTTGGCCGTACCTCCGCTCGTTGAAGCGCCGCCTCCGCCGGCGCCGGTACCGCCCGCGCCCAATCCGGGAGTACTCGCCACCGAGGTTGCTCCCGCGCCGATGGAAGATGCATCGTCCAGCGACTTGGAAAAAGTGTAGATGCCGCCGATCGCGACTCCTCCCGCCAACCGCTTGCGCAGCCGCACCGATCCCGCGTTGGCCCCCGAATCCGCGACGGAGTTTTCGTAGGTGAAGGCGTCAACCCCGTCAATACGGACGCCGGTCGGAGTTCGGTTGGGCGCTTCCAGAATGTCGAGATCCGTTCCTTTGGTGCCCGTGTAGTCGAGATTCAGCAGCAGGGTGGGGCGAATCTGCTGCTGAATGTCCAGATTGCGAATCTGCACATAGCCCAACCGGTAATTCGGATTCACCGCATAACTATTGGTGATGTTGCCGGAGGGCACAGGGGGATATACGCATTGCGGGGGAACGACGGGAGACGTCGGGAATCCGCATTGCAGCGTCAGCTCTCCGGGTGTCGCCTGAACGTTGGTCGCTGTGGTGGCGAACGGCGGCTGCAAGGCAAGTTGCTGCGCGATGCCCTGGTACGCGCCCGTGTTGTAGTTGATGCCATATCCGCCGCGGACAACAGTTTTGGAGAACGGCTTCCAGGCAAATCCGAGTCGCGGCGCAAAGTTATTGCGGTCCGGCCGCACCAGGCTCGCCGGCAGGCCGCTGTTTGCCCCCGGCTGAATCGGCGTCACCGGCGTTGTGCCCAGCGGCAGCGCCGGATTCAGCACGCCGGGAGCAAGCTCGAGGTTCACAATGCGATTGTTGATTTCCGTGAGCGGCGAAACATATTCGTAGCGCACGCCGAGATTGAGCGTCAGGTTCGCGCGCATTTTCCACTCATCTTGTGCATACAAATCCCAGTAATTGCCGCGGAAGTATTCACTGCCTCCAAACTGCACTGAAGTTTGCTGCGCATATCCCAACAGAAAGTCCGCAAAATCGTATCCCGTCCCGGTTACCTGATTTCCGCTAATGAACTGCGCGGTATTGGTGCCGGTGAAGACGAACGAGCCGCGCGGGTTGCTGTCAGTTTCCGTGTTCACCTGTACGCGCCGAAAGTCTCCGCCCCAGCGCCAGGTGTGCTTGCCATGATTCCAAATCACATTGTCGGAGAAGGTGTAAGTCTGGCTTCGGTTACGCTGCGGAGTCGTGTCCTGAAGATTGGCGACGTCGGTGAAAGAAAGATTCGGCAGTCCCCAGTCGAATGGATTGGTTGAAACTCCCGTAATTCCTAGCGTGCCCGTAATGTCGTTATTGAAACCGTATAGATTCTGAGTCCTCGTCCGGCTGCGGTTAAAGTCGGCGCGAACAATGTTAGTTAGCTTTCCGATGCTGCGCGTGTAAGACACCGGAATGTCAAAGCTGCGGACGGTTGTGCTGCCGCCAACGCTCGGGAACGGATTCGTCAGCGTGGCGCTCGATTGATGGTAATGGAAGCCGACCTGCAGGCTGTTGCGCGGAGCGTTGCGGCCTCCGCCGCGGCGTCCGCCCGCGGGCGCTGCGCCAAAGCTGTGGTTCAAACGTATGTTCAAATCGTCGCTGTCGCTGGTGGCGGAGGTCACGTAGTGGAAGTTCTGATAATTGGTTTGCAAGTTCGTCGGCGACGGAACATATTGCAACAATCCTAGCGCTATACAGCTTATCGCCCCGGGTGTGGGGATGCAGGCTCCCGATGGGGCGAAGTTCGGCAGCGGAATCTGGGTTCCAAGTGTGTTGGTCACGGGATTGTAAATCTGTACCTGTTGTCCTTTTTCGAGTCCCGAGGTGTAGTCGATCCCGGAAAAGTTTCCCTGCCGCTCCAGCAGCGTCGGCACCGTCGAAAACTGATCGAAAGGATTGTCTCCGTGCTTGCCGTTGAAGTTGATGAAATAAAAAGTCTTGCTCCCGCCGTGGTAGATGTGAGGAATGTTCAGCGGTCCGCCCACGGACCCGCCGAAGCTGTTCTGGAAATACGCGGGTTTTTCCTCCGGCTGGCCGGTGAGCGCAAAGGGCGATGCATTCAGCGCCGAATCGCCCGCGCCGTGATATAACGACCCATGCGGCCGATTGATGTCAAAACCCCGCCGGCCAAAACCCATCGGGCCTCCGCCGCCGAACCCTCCGCCTCCGCGACCGCCCCCCGGACCGCCAAATCCGCCCCCACCTCCGAATCCTCCGCCCTGCTGGCGGGCATCGTCGAAGCGCTGCTGCAGTTGGTCGGCGCTCATCGCATTAAAGGAATTGGAAGTGTTGCCCGAAACGGCCACGGATTCCGTGGCACTGCCTGGCGCAATGCCCGGAACCGGCATGCCGGAAGGCGCAACGTCGCTCATTGAACTACTGGCTGCATCCTGCCCCGCTTCACTCTGAAATACGGAAAGATTCTGGAAGCCGCGTCCGCCCGCATTGGCGCGCCGCTGGTCTCTATCGGCGCCGGCGGCGCGTGCCCGCGACAGCAGCACCAGTTCAAAATTCGCCTGCGCGTCCTGATGGGTCGCGTCTAACACCACCTCTTGCGCGCCCGCGGCAAACGCCGCCATCTGCACCCGGACGGTATAGCGCCCATCGGCGGGAATCCGCAACCAGTAACTGCCGTCCACATCCGTCGAGGTATTGACTTGTTCCTGCGTGGCCGCATTCGCCGCGGAAACTCCAGCGCCGGGAATCGGCATATTCCCGGACTTCACTACGCCGTGAATGGTACGCCCTCCAGCCGCTGGCGCAACCGCCTGCCCCCGCAACAGATGCGGGTGAAACACGATAACCTGAAACCAGAAGAGGACCTGAAAGGCGAACGCAGGGCGCAGGCTGCCCTTGACCACCAGGAAGTGAAGACTGGAACCCCTCATAGAATCGCGCGCATTGGTGCTATCTTACTGGGATCATAGCGCTCCGACCCACTCTGAACTGTAGAGTTTTGTGACTTTTCGAGGAAAAACGTCGTGGGTCGTTAGTAGTTGGTCGTTAGTCGTTGGCTAGCAGCTAAACAGTCTGCTGCGAATCACGGACGACGAACGACCAACGACCAACGACGGTTTGCTTGCGCCTTAGTGCCTGCCCGCCGAATTAGCCCACCACAGTGGTCGATGGCTTGGGCCTGCGGGAGCGCCGCGCACTTACCGGTAGCGCAGATAACCAATCCCCACCCGCATGTGGTGCAGCAGGCTGTCGGGCATGAGGATGGCAAGAGCAAGTCCCAGCATGGCGTGGACAATCCCGAGGACATAGATGCTGCGGTAGCGGCGGAACATTTCGCAGAAAAAAAGGGCGCCGATGAGGGCCGCGGTAGTGAGGACGGGATTGGGCAGGTGGGCGGCGGCAAAAAGCGTGGACGCCATCCAAACCGCAGGCGCGCTTCCATACAGCTCTTCACAGCGGTTGAAGAAAAACGATTGCAGCAGGAATTCCTGAAGCATGGCCCAGATGATGTACCCCCATGCCGACTGCAAATTCGGAAACCAAGTCGGATTGGCGGGAATTTCGCCGCCGGCCCAACTCACCAGAATCGCCATACAAACAATCGTTGCCAAACCGATCCCCAGCACCACGCTGGCGCCGAACATTTTCGGCAATCCGAGGCCGAGGCGATGGAGAGACGACCACGACGACCTCTGCGAACGGTCAAGCAGCACGTCTGTAAGGACGAGGACCAGAATGGTGATGGCCGCGATGGCGGCCCAGCGGTCCCGGATCTGCGGTGTTGGCGCCCAAATCGCAAACTCCAGGAACAGAAAAGCGACGATGATCTGGGTCCAAACGAAACACCGGCGAAGGGCCGTGGGAACCGCGGGAAGCGTTTTCGAATCAACTGCCATTTGGCTATCTCTATACTTTCACATTTTGGGAGCCGCGATTGCGGACGGATGGGCGAGACGCCCGTCTCTCCACGTCCGGTTGCTTGCTAGAACCAGAACGACCAGATGGCGTCCACGCTGGCGTGGGTGATCGCCGAGGCCGGCACTCGCCGCTGTTCGCGCCATGCCCGGCCGTAGAAAATTCCGGCGACGCTTGCCAGCAAGACGTAGCTCCAGTTGAAGTGCGCCGATCGTTTGTTGAAGTGTGAGAGCCCAAACAACACCGCCGTTATCGCCAGCGCCGCTCGGCGTCCCACCCGCTGCTCTAGCAGATTTTGCACCCACGCGCGAAAAAAAAGTTCTTCTGGAACCGCAATGAAAATAAAGATATAGATCCACGTAGGAATCATCGAGAAGCGCGGCGCGGCGCCATGCGGATGGAGAAAGCCCAACGCCAGCCCCAGCCCCACAACCAATGGCGTAAAGAAAACCAGCTCCCGCAGCCCAGTTTTCCAGTCGCTCCAGCGGAGGTGAAAGTCAAAGCCGGTCCCGCCGAGCTGCCGCATCGCGACGAATCCATACAGCCCCGCATCGACGAGGAGCAGTTTCCCCCAGCCCGCAAGCCCGCTCGGCCATGCCGGCTCGAACCAGCGCAAATCAACCGTCAGCCCCAGGGTGAGGAGAATGATCGCGTCCCGCCAATTGCCGCGTTGTTCGGGATCGGCGATCGCGGCCTGCCCCAGGAGCGACGCGATGGCCACGGGCAGCGCCGCGTAGAGAGCGCACCATTTCCATGAAAACATCTGTTGCGAACAGGAAAGCAGAACGTAAGGCAGCGCGCAGAGCGCCGTAAGGCGGTTCGTAGGGCTGATGGCCAGCGGGCGCAGGCCTGGCCAACCCGCTCCCCGGCAAATCCAAACAGGGCTGCCGGTGTGAGTTCGAGCACTAGCACCGCAATGGCCGCGGCGTTGCGTTTTGCATGG
>CAVVNA010000055.1:0-26583 GCA_963749275.1 uncultured Acidobacteriaceae bacterium | reverse complement strand
CACGGCCATCACGCGCGGCGCGCGCTTGTTCAGGTCTTCGCGAACAAAATGTTCGAGCATCGCCAGTTCCAGCGTGCCATTCGTCTTCGAAACCCCGATGGCCGCGCAGAAATTGCGGATCGCCTCCGGCGTGTAGCCGCGGCGGCGTATGCCGGAGAGCGTGGGCATGCGCGGATCGTCCCAACCGGTAACGCGTTTTTCCTGCACCAGCGTAAGCAGCTTGCGCTTGCTGAGCAAGGTGTAGGTGAGGCTGAGGCGATCGAACTCCATTTGCTGGGACGGAAAAATGCCGAGTTGCTGGATGAACCAGTTGTACAGCGGGCGATGGTCCTCAAATTCAAGCGTGCAGATCGAATGCGTCACGTGTTCGATGGAATCGGACTGCCCATGCGCGTAGTCGTACATGGGATAGATGCACCACTTGCCGCCGGTGCGGTGATGCTCGGCGCGCACGATGCGATACATGATCGGATCGCGCATATTCAGGTTCGGCGACGCCATGTCGATTTTGGCGCGGAGCACGAGCGATCCGTCGGGAAACTCGCCTTTGCGCATGCGCTCAAAAAGGTCGAGGTTCTCTTTCGCCTCGCGGTTGCGATGCGGACTTTCTTTGCCGGGTTCGGTGAGCGTGCCGCGATGCTGGCGAATTTCTTCCGCGCTGAGATCGTCAACGTAGGCTTTGCCCTCGTTGATGAGCTTGATCGCCCACTCGTAGAGTTGATCGAAGTAGTCGGAAGCATAGTAGAGACCGTCCCACTCGAAGCCCAGCCAGCGGACGTCCTTCAGGATAGAGTCCACGTACTCCTGCTCTTCTTTTTCCGGGTTGGTATCGTCGAAGCGCAGGTTGGTCTTGCCGCCAAACTCGTCGGCTAATCCAAAGTTGAGGCAGATGGATTTCGCATGGCCGATGTGCAAATAGCCGTTGGGCTCGGGAGGGAAGCGGGTCTGAATGACGGCGTCTCCGTACTTCTTCGTTTTCAGATCTTCAATGACGATGTCGCGGATGAAGTTCGAGGGGCGCGACTCGGAAGGCGAGTTCGCGGCAGCTTCGATAGATTTAGATGAAGATAAATTCGTAGTGCTCATACTCCTTGTATTCTATATGGGTAAAGTGGATTCGCGACGGCTGAGCGCTTCCCGTAGGAGGGACGGGCGTTTCGTCCGTCCAGCAGTTTGGCGGCCGGGCGGGGCGCCCGGCTCTCCACTAGGAAATCACCGTGGGCGGGCACGGCTTCCAATTTTCATGGCAAATTGCGTGCAATGCGGTCGTCAGCTTCCAGCGCTCAGCTTCGGCAAGAAGCTTTGCCAGTGGTGCGTGCAGCATGAGGCTGCGAAACGCGGTGAGGATTCCCCCATCCAGCGAGTCGAGGCCGCGCCATGGACGCGGCAGCAGTCCAGTTCGATGCCGGTCACTCAGGCCATTTTCGGCATCAATGTTGCAGTGTTCGCCGCCATGGCATTGGCGGGCGTTTCGATGCTCGACAATCCTTCGGGTCAGGACCTCGTACATTGGGGAGCCAATTTCGGGCCGCTTACCGTCAGCGGCCAGTGGTGGCGGTTGCTGACTTGCGTTTTCGTTCACGGCGGATTGCTGCACATCGGGTTCAACATGTGGTGTTTGTGGAGCCTGGGCAGAATAGCGGAATCGGTCTACGGCCATTGGACATTTGCCGCGGTCTACCTGATCTGTGGGCTGGCAGCAAGCCTCGCGAGCCTGATTTGGAATCCCGTCATCTTGAGCGTGGGCGCTTCCGGCGCGATTTTTGGGATTGCAGGAGCTCTGATCGCATCGTTTTATCTGGGTGAGTTTTCGCTGCCCCGCGCCGCTCTCAGCGGAACGTTGCGCAGCGTTGTGGTATTTGTCGGATACAACCTCTTCTTTGGTGCGGTGATCTCTCACATCGATAACGCGGCGCACATCGGCGGCCTGCTCATGGGACTGCTGCTCGGCGCGCTCATCGCCAAGGTCGCTCCGGGACATGACGATTTTTTGCGGCGGATCGCGGTGCTGCTGGTTGGATCTCTGCTCGTGGTGGGTGGCGCGATGTGGCTGCAGCGGTCCCATGCCTACATGCTTCATGGGCAAAATGGGGTCGGACTTCTCGGCCGGGGAAAGACGGACGAAGGGATTGCGGAGCTGCAGAAATCCGTACGCCTGCGGCCCGACTTCGCCCCCGCCCACTCGGCTTTGGCGCGCGCCTACATTTCGAAGCATGACTTCGAAAATGCGGCGGCGGAAATGCGGCGCGTGATCGCGCTGAATCCGCGCAGCGAAGACGCCTATTACCGGCTTGGACTGATTTACCTGGAGCAGAAGCAGCCCGCAAAAGCCCAGGACACCTTTGCTCAATTGCTCAAGATCGACCCCAACAGCGCCGATGGACACGCCGGACTGGCAGACGCTTTGTCGGAACAGCATCGGAATCTCGAAGCGCTCGAAGAGTACAAACGCGTGGCGGCGCTCGACTCCGGCTATCAGGGCGTGTACTACAACATGGGCGTCATGCAGGCCCGGCTCACGCGCTACGACGATGCCATCTCTTCGTTGTTGAAGCAGCGGCAAACCGCGGACGATGCCGACAACGAAAATCTGCTGGCCGATGTCTACGACGCCAAGGGAATGAAGCGGGAAGCCGCGGAGGCGCGGCGGAAAGCGGCGCAGTTTCAGGCTGCTCAGTAGGAGACGGCGAAAAAAGTCAGCGCTAAAGTGCGTGAGAACGGGTCGTCCCTCCGGGACTTGACTCATTTCCTCCACTTTTCCCAGCGCTGAAGCGCTGGGCTTAGCTAGTTCGCCCCTCCGGGGCTGGATTCTCGGGCATTTTGCTCCACCGGATCCCCAGCAACCTGCTAGGACGGCGTGCGCTAGTTCAGCTTCTCGATCGCCTGATCGATTCGTGCCAACGTCGTTTCCCGCCCGAGAACTTGGAGCGTCTCGAATAGCGGCGGGGCATTCTTGCGGCCGCAGACGGCTACTCGGATCGGTTGGAACATTGGTCCGGCTTTTACGCCCATCGCCTGGGCGGCGGCGCGGAGGGCTTGGTCCAAGGGATCGTGTTTGAATTCCGTTTGCGCCAGGACGTCCCGAGCGCGGGTTAAGACTTTGAGCGCCATGGCGGCGTCGCCCTTCTGCGGGATGAGTTCGGCTGGGTCGTAGGGCGGGAGCTGGTCATCATCAACGAAAAAAAAGTCGGCGGCGGTAAGAACGTCGCGCAGAAGCTTGATGCGCTCGCGGATGAGCGGGGTGATGGCTTGCATTTTCTCCGGCGCAATGGGGAATCCGGCGGCGTGAACAATGGGAAGCAGGCGCGCGCACAGGTCGTCGATCGAAAGCCCGCGGATGTGCTCAGCATTCAGCCAGACGGCTTTGGGGTCGAAGTTTTCTTCTTGTGATGTGGCGAGGAGCGTTGCGGCTGGTTCCTCGAAATTCTCCTTGAAATTAATGACGGCGTTGGCGCGGTTGATGCCTTCGAGGGAGAAAGCGTCGATCAGTTCCTGGCGCGTCATCTTTTCGCGATCGTCTTTTGGCGACCAGCCGAGCAGGCATAGAAAGTTGATGAAGGCTTCGGGCAGGAATCCGGCGTCGCGGTACGTGGTGACGCTGACCACCGCGCCGTGGCGGCGCTTGGAGAGCTTCGATCCGTCGGGAGCGACGAGCAGCGGAAGATGCGCGAACCGCGGCAACTCGGCGCCCGCGCCTTCGAAAATGAGCACGTGCTTGTAGGTGTTTGAGAGATGGTCCTGGCCGCGGATGATGTGGCTGATGCGCAGGTCGATGTCGTCGGCACAGGAGGCGAGGTGGTAGGTGGGCATGCCGTCGGAACGGAGGAGCGCGAAGTCTTCGATGTCGTCGGCGGATTTGATGTGCTCGCCGTAGACCGCGTCAGGGAAGCGGACTTGCTCACCGGTGCCCCGGGGAACGCGGAAGCGGAGGGCGAAGGACTCTCCGGCGGCGGCTCGGCGGTCGCTCTCGGCGCGGGAAAGTTCGCGCATGCCGGGATTGAAAAGCCAAGTTTGATCGGCGCCGGATTTTTCGCTCTCCCCAGTGTGGGCCGGGGTGAAGTCGCGGTAAGCCAGGCCCTTCTGAAAGATGGCGTCGGCGATCTGGCGATGCAGGGCGAGGCGTTCGGATTGCTTGTATTCCTCGTCCCAACCGAGGTCGAGCCAGCGCAGACCGTCGAAGATCGAATTGACGGAGGCTTCGGTGTTGCGCTCGACATCGGTATCGTCCAGCCGCAGCACCATGGTTCCCCCGTTGTGACGGGCGTAGAGCCAGTTGAAAATAAAGGTTCGGGCACTGCCAACGTGCAGAAAACCGGTGGGAGACGGCGCGAATCGAACGCGAAGCATAACTTTTGAGTATAGCGGGATTGGGGGTTTTGGCTCTAGGCGCAAGCGCTGCCGGAATTCTTCCGCCTGTAGAGACGGGGCTTGCCCCGTCTCACCGCGGGAGACGCGGCAAGCCGCGTCTCTACAGGAAATCGGACGGGTTACCGGGGGTTACGAAGGTAACTCTTCGGCAGAAGATCATTGTGGCGGCGTCGCATCCCATAAGAAGATACTCTTGGGTTGTACCCAGGGCGGAACTTGCCGGAAGACACCTGTTGTTTCGATTTGTCTAGTGTGACAGGATTAGGCCAACCGAGGATTAGGCCAACCAGAGTTCCATCCGGGCCACAATTACGGATTGATGAGAAAGCGTTAATCGAGGGATCGTTAGCCGAGGGATCGTTAATCAATGCATAGCGTTGCCACAGGTCTGGTGCTGATTCCTGGGGTGGTGGCCCTGCTGGTGCTTCTCGTCTTCACCTACCTGTACGAGCAGAACCGTCACAACTATTTTCGCGCGTGGCAACTGGCCTGGGCCGCATATACGCTGCACTATGCCTTGAAGGCCGTGGAATATTTTCAGGGCCCTTCCGCGCTCTTGTTTTTTCTGAGCTCGCTGATGCTGGTGGCCATGGCGATTTGCATTTTCGTCTCGACCCGGCTGATGAAGGAGCCGTTCCAGCTGAAATGGTATGACGTTGCGTTGACGTTAGCCGGGGTTCTGCTGGCGTATGTAAGCTTGCGGGCGCAAATGGCGAGCGGGATATTCACGGAGAGAGCGACTCCGGTGCCGATCTATTTGCGGCTGGAAGTGGGCTTGGCGGTGACGCTGCTCTATTGCTCGTTCCACTTTTACCGTTACGCTTTTCGCAGAGATTCCGTGGCCTTCCGGACGCTGGCGTTTTCGCTGGCGCTGTGGGCGGCGCTGATGTACGCGGGGCAGATGCGGCAACCTTTCCTGGAGGTGGTTGGCCAGTTGGGAGGTTTCCTGGGGCCGATTCCGCAGATGCTGCTGGCCATCGCGATGGTAATGGTGCTGTTTGAAAACGAGCGCAATGCCGTGCAGGAAAACGCGTTGGCGTTCTCCACCCTGGGCGTCGATTCGCGCCGGTGGTTCTCGGCCTCCGACCTGGAACCCAGCTTGCAGACTTTTGTGGAGAGGATAGTGGCGCCCCTGCCTTCGCGCCGCGCCGTCTTTTTTGTTTCCCAGCAGTGGCGCGGCACCTTGCCCTCGGTACAAAAGGGCTTTTCAGCAGAGTTCGTGGAAAAGCTGCAAAAGACGCAGGCCGGGGATTACATTGCCGAGCTCGCCTACCGGCGCGGGGGGGTAGTCACCTTCAGAGGTATCGCCGAACTGGAAGAGCCTTTGCCGGCGCTTTCGGGAGGAAGGTTCGAGGCTTGCAAGCAAACGCTGCTGGCCGAGGGAATCACCGACCTGATGGCGGTGAGCCTGCAGACGCGCGAGCACAACTTTGGAGTTCTTCTGTTTCCGCACGCGGAAAAGCGGATGTTCGGTTCTTCGAATCTGCGCCTGCTGATCGGGCTGGCGCTGCAGATCGCGCTGACGCTCGAAAACTATGTCGTCATGTACGAAGCGCAGCGCCGCACCAAGGAATACGAGCTTCTCACCGAGATCGGGCAGGCCATCAGTTCTCATCTCGACCAGGATGAAGTGTTGCGCACGGTGCACGTGGAGTTGGGCCAGATTTTCGACACCAGCACTTTCTACATCGCGTTTCAGGAAGAAGATGAGCTCCACTTCGAATTGGAGATCGAAGGCGGCGTGGTTCTTGCCAAGCGCTCGCGCCCGGCCGGCAATGGATTGACCGAGTACATCATCAGGACGGGGGAACCGCTGCTGATCGAGTCCAATCTTGAACAGGTGCTGTCGAAACTGGGCGTCGATCCCGTGCCTCCGCCGCCGGCCCGGTCCATCTGCGCCGTGCCTATTTTTCTCGGCGGCAAACCCGCGGGAGTGATGGCGGCGCTGAGCACGGAGCGGGAATCGCAATTCCAGGCGAGGGATCTCCAGGTCATGCAGACGGCAGCCGGTCAACTGGGGGTAGCGATCGAAAATGCGCGGCTGTTTACCCAGGAACAGCGGCGCGCCCGGCATCTCGCGTTTCTTAACACCATTTCGAAAATGGCGATCTCGAGCGAAGACGCGGAGCAGATGATGGCCGGCATCGTGCACGAGATCCAGAAGAACTTCCGCTACGATCACATCGGCATCGGCATCATGGACTACGCCACCAAGGGAATCGAGATCAAAGCCGAGGCGGGAACGACATCGCAAACGCTGGGCCGGCGGATCGCGCTGGGCAGTGGAGTTCTGGGAAAGGTCGCGCGCACCGGGGTAAGCGCACTGGTGCAAAACGCCGGCCCGGGGCAGCTCGCCGGGGTGCTGCCGGAATCGCGGGCGGTGCTCTGTCTGCCGATCAGTTACGGCGAGACGCTGCTGGGCGTGCTCAACGTGGAAAGCCGGAATGAAAATGCGTTCGCGCCCCAGGACGTTTTGATCCTGAATACGCTGGCCGATCTGGTGGCGACGGCGTTGCACAACTCCTTCGTCTTCCAGAGGCTGCAGCAGCAATCCATTACCGATGGCTTGACCGGCATCAAGACGAGACGCTTTTTCTGGGAGGCGCTGAGTTCGGAGTGGAAGCGCGCGTCCCGTTCGGGCCGGCCATTCTCCGTGGTACTGATCGATTTGGATAAATTCAAAGAGGTCAACGATTCGCTCGGCCATTTGGAAGGGGATCTGGTGCTGGCGCGCGTTGGCCGGCTGCTGGAACAGAAGTGCCGCCAGTCCAACGTGGTCGCCCGCTATGGCGGAGACGAATTCATCATCCTCATGCCCGAGACCGGGATCGAGCAGGCGCAGGTGCTGGCGGAGAGATTGCGGCTGTGGCTAGCCACCGATCCGATGCTCGAAGAGCACCATATCACCGGCAGCTTCGGCGTCGCCAGTTTCCCCGCGCATGGTTTTTCCATGGAGGACCTGATTCGCGTGGCCGATGCGGGCATGTACGTGGCCAAACACGCGGGCGGTAACCAAGTTTCCACCTCCAATGCGTTCGGCGAAGGTTCCGCAGTGCAGCGACAGCTTATCTCCGGTTATGTCGGAGGCTTTCTGCAGCGCGAACATAACGGGCCGGAGCACCTCGAGGAACTGGTCGCCACGCTGCGCAAGCTGTGCGGACGCGAGTATGATGAGGGCCCTAAGGCGATGAAGGAAGCCGTCGAAGCCTTGTCGCACGCGGCCGAACTCCGGGCGCCCGACGCTGCGGGACATGGCGAACAATGCGGGCACTTCGCCGGGATTGTCGCGCGCGGACTCAACCTCTCGGCGCAGGAAGTGGAAGACATTACCTTCGCGGGGCGGGTGCACGACGTGGGCAAGCTGTTCATTCCCAATCGAATCCTGAACAAGCCGGGCGCACTTACGGAAGATGAATTCGCGGTGATGAAGACCCACCCGCAAGTGGGGGCGGAGGTGTTACGCTCGATTCCTGAAATCGAGCACGTGGCGCAGGCCATCGAATCCCATCATGAAGCCTTCGACGGCAGCGGCTATCCTTTCGGGCTGAAGGGCGAGAATATTCCGCTGTATGGCCGCATCCTCGCGGTCGTGGACGCGTATGCGAACATGACGAGCGATCGCTCTTTCGCCCTTCCCAAAACCGACGAACAAGCGCTGGCGGAACTAGAAATGCTGAGCGGTACCCGCTTCGATGGCATGATCGTCCGCTTATTTGCCCGCCTGCTCAAGATGGGTCCAGGTGTGCCCACTAAAACATACTCGGACAAGCCCTAGGTCAGGGTCAGCACCAGCGTCGCATCTTTGGGCAGATAGCTCTTGCGGCGAAACCAGTCTTCCATCGCATCCCGGAGTTGATCGAGCGGGACATTCGTTCCAATTTCCAGGCACCCGTCAGCCACCGGTAACGTGTCGTCAAAAACGGACGCGTTGGTGAAGTTGCGCATGCTGAAATTGTCGAGCCATTTCAAAGGACATGGTTGAAGGTGCCCTTCGTGTTGGTATTCCACGCGGAGTTTCCGGGCGAACATGCTTTGATTTTAAGCACAAGAGATCGACTTAACACGGAGAATGACTTAACTAGGGCGTGGCAGCGGCCTGGGGCTCGGCCTCCGCCACGACAGCTTCCAGGTGCTTGAGAGTCTCATCGATGGTAAGCGAATACATTTCGCGGCCCAAACCTTCGCCCGATTCCAGCGCCGTTTGCAGAAAATGGCCCGCGATTTCCTTCGCCAAGGAGTCTGTGATCAGCCTCCCGGTGCGTTTCTTGTACTCGACCCAGGCCGGGTGCGGCAGGGCAACCCATACCGGGCGTCCGTCGACCAGGAACTTGATGTCCACCGCATCAGCGTGGCGAGTGGCGATGGCCACGATCAGGGCCTGGTAGAGGCAGTGCACTTTTTTTTTCGTCCAGCGGTCGGTGACGGTGAAGTCAGTGAACATAAGAAACTCAAAAGAAGACCAGGTTGTAACTATAGCGCTGGGCGGGGGCGGGGAGCAAACGGTTGGGTCCCGAGCAATCGGACGGGTCAAGATGTCGGCCAAAATTGAAAATCAGCCATGCGGAACACGCCGCGCCTCTTGCCAGGAACGGGCGGACCTGTTATGTTAAACATGTTAAACAACTTCTTACACAACTATTATGCTTGGGATCAGGCTTGAACCCGAACTCGAAGAAAAGCTGGAATCGCTCGCGAAAGAGACAGGCCGCAGCAAGAGCTATTATGCGCGCGAGGCCATTCGGCAATACTTGGAAGACCGCGAAGACTACCTGAAGGGCATTGCGGCGCTGGAGCGGCGCGAGCCCACCATTACGCTCGAAGAACTGGAGCGGCGGCTTGGCTTCTCCCAGTAGAACCTGGCGGATTGAAATCGGTCGCACCGCGGAGAAACAAATCCAGAAACTCAGCCGTCCGGCCCAGGAGTCGATTGTCCGCTTTCTGCGCGAGCGGGTGCAGCCCTCCGATGACCCTCGCCAATTTGGTAAACCGCTGCACGGTGACAAGGGCGGATTGTGGCGGTATCGAGTGGGGGATTATCGACTGGTTTGTGACATTCAGGACGAGCGAATCACGGTGGCTGGTGATCAGGGTGGGGCATCGCAAGGATGTGTATCGCTGAGCCTGTCAACCGTCTGCCCGTTGTAAAATCAAGGATTATTCATTACTGCACTATCCTTATCTATGCCACAGCAAGACAAACCTGTCACCACGGCGCGCGACGAGCGTTACGACGCGCAGCGCATCGAGCAAAAATGGACTGAGCGCTGGCAAAGCGATCCGTCGCTGTACGCCGCCGAAACCTACTCGACGAAGCGGAAGTATTACGTTCTGGAGATGCTTCCCTACCCTTCGGGCGCGCTGCACATGGGGCACGTGCGCAATTATTCGATCGGCGATGCGCTGGCTCGCTACATGTGGATGAACGGCTACAACGTGCTTCATCCGATGGGCTGGGATTCGTTTGGGCTGCCGGCGGAGAATGCGGCGATCAAGAACAACACTCCCCCGAGGGAGTGGACGCTGGCGAATATTGCGGCCATGAAGGTGCAGATGAAGCGCCTTGGGTTCACCTACGACTGGTCGCGCGAGGTTACGACTTGCCTGCCGGAATATTACCGCTGGAACCAGTGGTTCTTTCTTAAGCTCTACGAGTCGGGATTGGCGTATCGCAAGAAGAGCAAGGTGAACTGGTGTCCGGAGTGCGCCACCGTGCTGGCGAACGAGCAAGTCGTGGGTGGAATGTGCTGGCGGCATGAAGACACTCCGGTCGAGCAGCGCGAACTGGAGCAGTGGTTTTTGCGGATCACGAAGTACGCGGAGGAGTTGCTGCGCGATCTCGACAAACTGCAGGACTGGCCGGAAAAAGTCCGCATCATGCAGCAGAACTGGATCGGACGTAGCGAGGGCACGCTCGTGGATTTCGATCTGGGCGGAACGGTGGGGCCGGCGGGGTCGACGATCACGGTGTTCACCACGCGCGTGGACACGATCTATGGCGCGACCTCGGTGCAGTTGGCGCCCGAGCATCCGATCATCGTGGACATGACCTCCCGCGACGCGGCGCTGCGCGCCAAGGTGGAAGAGTTGATTGGCGAGCAACGCCGGGCGAAAGAAGCGGGCGATATTGGCAACATCGAGAAGCATGGTGTGTTCACGGGGCGTTACGCGAAGAATCCTTATAACGGCGAAGCTGTGCCGGTGTGGGTGGCGAACTACATCCTGATGGACTATGGCACGGGCGCAATTATGAGCGTCCCGGCGCACGATGAGCGCGATTACGAATTCGCCATGAAGTACAAGCTGGAGATTCGGCTGGTGATTCTGCCGGCGAGCATGGACCCGGAAGAAACGTTGACGGCGCCCCTACTTCCCTTTACGACCATGGACGGGATCCTGGTGAGCTCGGGCGAGTTCACCGGGCTGAGTTGCGACGAAGCGATCGAAAGGATGTCGGCGCGCGCCGAAGAAAAGAAATTCGGCAAAGCGACGGTTACATTCCGGATAAAAGATTGGGGCATTTCGCGGCAGCGCTATTGGGGAACGCCGATTCCGATGGTGTACTGCGACAAAGACGGCGTAGTGCCGATCGCAGAGAATGATTTGCCGGTGATTCTTCCAGACAGGGTGAATGTTACGCTTTCGGGTGGATCGCCGTTAATGAATGTGCAGGAGTTCCTGAACACGACCTGTCCGAAATGTGGCGGCCCGGCGCGGCGCGAGACCGACACCATGGATACGTTCGTCGATTCGTCGTGGTACTTCTACCGCTACGCCGACGCGCACAATGACCAGGCTCCGTTTGACGGCGCAACCATTGCCTACTGGTTTCCGATTGATCAATACATTGGCGGCGTGGAGCACGCGATTCTCCATCTTATTTATTCGCGCTTCTGGACGAAGTTCATGCGCGACATGGGGCTGGTGAAAAACGACGAGCCCATCGCGCGCTTGTTCACGCAGGGAATGGTGATCAAAGACGGCGCGAAGATGTCGAAGAGTTTCGGCAACGTTGTATCGCCGGACGAGATGGTGGCGCGCTACGGAGCGGATGCGACGCGGCTGTACAGCTTGTTCGCAGCGCCTCCGGATCGCGATCTGGACTGGCAGGATTCGGGGATCGAAGGCATTCAGCGTTTCCTCGGGCGCGTGTATCGGTTCTTTCTGCGCAATCCTGTAGAGCCGCGGCTTGACGCGGCTGCGGAGACGGGGCGAACCCCGTCTCTACGAGGCGAGTCGTTATCACCCCAGGCACGGGCGATCCAGCGCAAGCTGCATCAGACCATTAAGCGCGTCAGCGATGACTTCCAGGGGCGCTGGCACTTCAACACCTGCATCTCGGCCATCATGGAGCTGGTGAACGAAGTTTATGGAGCGGAGGAGGCGATTGCTGGCGGGCGAGTTCCCTCTTCGCTGATCTTGAGCGTGCAGCGCAACATCGCTTTGCTGCTGGCGCCCATGGCTCCATATCTGGCGCACGAATTGTGGGAGATGGCCGGCGAGACGAGCAATCTGCTGAAGGCTTCGTGGCCGCAGTACGATGCGGCGTTGGCAGCGGAGGACGAAATCGAGATTCCCGTGCAGGTTAACGGGAAGCTGCGCAGCGTGGTGGTAGTGCCGGCGGGCGCTGCCAACGATCAGGTCGAGCAGGCTGCGCTTGCCGACGAAAAAGTTAAGACGGCAATTGGAGGCAAGCAGATTGTGAAGATTATTGTGGTGCCGGGAAAGCTCGTAAATGTCGTGGTGCGATGAGAAGCTGTGGGCTTCGAGCTACGAGCTTCGAGCAAACACTTCGAATCAGAAGGTTCGGGTTGCTCGCAGCTTGTAGCTCGCGGCCCTTAGCGGTGTTCGTCCGTTTGCAACTCAATCATTGATCTGAGAAACTCATCCGTGGAAACCCAATCCATCGTTGTCCTCGACTTCGGAGCGCAGTATTCGCAGTTGATTGCGCGCCGCATCCGCGAACAGAAAATTTTCTCGGTTGTCCTGCCGTTCAACGCCAGCCTGGAAGAAATTCGCAGCTACTCTCCGGTGGGGATTATTCTTTCGGGCGGGCCGTCTTCGGTTTACGACAAAGACGCGCCGCTGGCCGACAAGAGTGTCTTCGATCTCGGCATCCCTGTGCTCGGCATCTGCTACGGACTGCAGTTCATGGTGTACGCGCTGGGCGGGAAGGTGCGCCCGGCCGCCAAGCGCGAGTATGGTCACGCAAAAGTCGAGATACAAGAATCCGACTCCCAGCTTTTTCGCGGACTGCCTCACCTGCTTGCGGTCTGGATGTCGCATGGCGACTCGGCCGAAGAACTGCCTCCGGGCTTCCGGCTGACGGCGAAAACTCCGAATGCGGTTGCCGCCATCGAAAACCCCGAGCGCAAGATGTGGGCGGTGCAATTTCATCCCGAGGTGCACCACACGCCGCTCGGCGCTGACATCCTGCGCAACTTCGCGCTTGGCATCTGTGGTGCGACACCTTCGTGGACGCCACAGCATTTTATTGACGCGACCGTGGCTCAGGTGAAGCAGCAGGTCGGCAAAGGGCGTGCGATCTGTGCGCTTTCCGGCGGCGTCGATTCTTCCGTCGCGGCGGTGCTGGTGGATCGCGCCCTCCGCGACGACTCTGGCAACCCTGCCCTGAGGGGAGTCGAAGGGTCGCGGCTCACTTGCGTGTTTGTCAACAATGGGGTACTGCGCAAGAACGAGTTTGAGAAAGTGCAGCAAAATCTGCGCGACAATCTTGGACTGCACCTGGTTGCAGTCGATGCCACCGAACGCTTCATGCGGAAGCTGGCGGGGGTGATCGATCCGGAGACGAAGCGCAAGATCATCGGCAACGAGTTCATCGAGGTCTTCGACGCCGAAGCGCACCGCATCCTGAAAGAAGAAGGCGAAGTCGAGTGGCTGGTGCAGGGGACGCTCTATCCCGACGTCATCGAGTCGCGCTCGGTGCGCGGGCCGTCGCAGGTCATCAAGTCGCATCACAACGTGGGTGGGCTGCCCGAGACCATGAAGCTCAAGTTGATCGAGCCGCTGAAAGATTTATTTAAAGATGAGGTGCGGCGGATTGGGCGCGATCTGGGCATGCCCGAGGAGATTCTGCAGCGGCAGCCGTTTCCCGGTCCAGGGCTGGCGGTTCGCATCTTGGGTGAAGTAACGAAAGAACGCGCCGACTTGCTTCGCGATTGCGATGAGATTGTGGTGGGCGAGATCAAGAAGGCTGGGCTGTACCAGAAAATCTGGCAGTCGTTTGCCGTGCTCTTGCCGGTGATGTCGGTCGGAGTAATGGGCGATCAGCGGACTTACGCATACACCTGCGCCGTCCGCGCCGTGCACTCGGAAGACGGCATGACCGCTGATTGGGTTCCGCTGCCGTATGAGGTGCTGAAGACTATTTCGAATCGGATTGTGAATGAGGTGCGCGGGGTCAACCGCGTAGTGTATGACATTACCTCGAAGCCGCCGGGGACGATTGAGTGGGAGTAAAAGGCAACTTGTAATTTGCTTCGACGCCGTGTAGTCCCCACCCTTTTATGAATTGTCATCCCTCACTTCGTTCGGGATGACAAAATTTGGTTAGGTGCTGCTGAGCGTTCTTCCGATTGAAGATTCCGCACCAGACGAACTACCATATCCCCATGCCAGTTGATACCGAAACGCCGGCGTCCTCATACACCCGCATCCGCGCCCCGCGCGGCACCACGCTCTCCTGCAAAGGGTGGCAGCAGGAAGCGGCCATGCGCATGCTCATGAATAATCTTGATGAGGACGTGGCCGAGCGGCCTCAGGATTTGGTTGTTTATGGCGGCACGGGCAAAGCGGCCCGCAATTGGGATTGCTACCACGCTATCGTCCACTCGCTGAAGAATCTTGATAATGACGAGACGCTTCTGGTGCAATCGGGCAAGCCGGTGGGCGTGTTCAAGACGCACGAGTACGCGCCTCGCGTGCTCATTGCGAACTCGAATCTCGTCGGGCATTTTGCTAACTGGGAGAAGTTCAACGAACTCGAACGCGCCGGATTGATGATGTATGGCCAGATGACGGCCGGATCGTGGATTTACATTGGCTCGCAGGGGATCGTGCAGGGCACTTACGAAACGTTCAACGCGGCAGGCGAAAAACATTTTGGCGGCGATCATTTTTCCGGCGATCTTGGCGGGAAGCTGATTGTCTCGGGCGGCATGGGCGGCATGGGCGGCGCGCAGCCGCTGG
This sequence comes from uncultured Acidobacteriaceae bacterium, assembly GCA_963749275.1. Classification (GTDB taxonomy): domain Bacteria; phylum Acidobacteriota; class Terriglobia; order Terriglobales; family Acidobacteriaceae; genus Acidiflorens. The sequence goes on along the minus strand of CAVVNA010000055.1, from coordinate 12,009 downwards.
CGGCTACTATGACCGGCGCGGCGTTTCTTGGGATCGACGTCGATCCCGAGCGCATCAAGAAGCGGATTAAGACCGGCTACTGCGATTTCCTTGTGACCACGCTGGACGAGGCGCTGCGCATTCTGAAAAACGCCGTCCGCAAGAAAGAAAACATTTCGGTCGGACTGGTGGGCAATTGCGCGGACATCATTCCGGAACTCGCCAAACGCGGGGTGGTGCCGGACATTCTCACCGATCAGACTTCGGCGCACGATCCGCTGAACGGATATGTGCCCAACGGCATGACGTTCGAAGCGGCGCTCGAATTGCGCGCGCACGATCCGCAGGCGTATCAGGAGCGGTCGCTCGACGCCATGGCGAAGCACGTGGAAGGCATGTTGCGGCTGCAGAAGATGGGTTCGGTTACTTTCGACTACGGCAACAACATTCGTACGTTCGCGTTCCAGCGCGGCGTTAAGAATGCTTATGACTTTCCGGGATTCGTTCCGGCCTATATTCGTCCGCTGTTTTGCGAAGGGCGCGGGCCGTTCCGCTGGGCGGCGCTTTCGGGCGAAGCTTCGGACATCGCCGTCACTGACGATCTCGTGCTCCAACTTTTTCCCGAGAATCGCAGCCTGCGCCGCTGGATTGAGCTGGCCCGCAAGCGCATCAAGTTTCAAGGACTCCCGGCTCGCATCTGCTGGCTCGGGTACGGCGAGCGTGCCCGGTTTGGACTAGCGATTAACGATCTTGTGAAAAAAGGCACGATCAAAGCTCCCATCGTGATGGGGCGCGATCACCTGGATTGCGGCTCGGTGGCTTCTCCGTTTCGCGAAACTGAAAGCATGAAGGATGGCTCGGACGCCGTAGCCGACTGGCCGCTGCTGAATGCGCTGGTGAATACTGCGGCCGGCGCGTCGTGGGTTTCGATCCACAACGGCGGCGGCGTGGGCATTGGCTACGCGCTGCACGCCGGGCAGGTCACGGTCGCCGACGGCACCGACACGATGGCCAAGCGCATCGAGCGGGTGCTGACGACCGATCCGGGGATGGGCGTGATTCGGCACGTGGACGCGGGGTATGGCGAGGCGAAGGAGTTTGCGGCGAAGACGGGCGTTCGGATTCCGATGGTGCGGTCGTGAACACCCACCACGGAGACACGGAGGCACGGAGGAATATTGGGCTTCTTTGTGAGGCGCTGACCGAGAGCATCATTGGGGCGGCCATTGAGGTGCACGACACCTTGGGCCGGGACTGCTTGAGTCAGTTTATGAAGAATGTAGGTGTCAGGAATTTCGACTTCGAGATATTCCGTTCCTGAGACAGGTAGAACTGCCGGTCATCTACAAAGGATTGGAAACTGGCGGAAAATATCGAATTGATTTGATCGTAGCCAATGAGGTCGTTGTAGAACTGAAAGCGGTGGAACGAGTGCTGAGCGTTCACGAAGCCCAACTCCTGACTTACTTGAAGCTGACCGGGAAGCGAGTGGGCCTGGTGATCAACTTCAATGTTTCTATTCTGCACCGGGGGATCCTACGCCGCGTCATATGACATTCCCATTTCTCCGTTTCTCCGTGTCTCCGTGGTGGGTGTTTTTGGTCCGGAGCGCAAATGCGTAGGACAGCAGCGCTCTTGCTGCTCAACATCCGCCAGCTTCTGACCCTGCGTTCGGCGGCGGACGGCCCGCGCCGCGGCGCTTCGCTTTCCGAACTCGGAATTATTCAAGATGCTGCCGTGCTCTGCCTGGGCGGGAAGATCGTCTCTGTCGGCACCACCAAAGACGCTCTGCGCGATCCGTGGCTCAAGAAGAATCGCAAGAAGGTTACTGAGATTGATTGCGGCGGACACGTGGTTTTGCCCGGCTTCGTCGATTCTCACACTCACCCGGTCTTCACGCAGCCGCGGCTGGTGGATTTTGAAAAACGGATTTCTGGCGCGAACTACGAAGAGATCGGCGAGTCGGGTGGAGGAATTCGCTCCAGCATTGACAGCGTGCGGAAGGCCAGCAAAGCTGCGCTGGCACAGAAGGTTTCCGCAGTACTGGTGGATTTGGCCCTTCACGGAACCACGACCGTCGAGGCCAAGTCCGGCTACGGTCTCAACCTGGAATCTGAACTGAAGTCGCTCGAAGCCATCCGCGCGGCGGCGCGCGAGTGGCCGGGGACCGTGGTTCCCACCTTCCTCGGCGCGCACGTGGTCCCGCCGGAATATAGCGGACGTTCCCAGGAATATGTCAACCTGGTCTCGAACGAGATGATGCCGGCAGTCGCGAAGCGCAAACTCGCCGAGTTCGTGGACGTCTTTTGCGATCGCGGAGCCTTCAGCGCCGAGGAAACCGCGCGGGTCTTCACGGCTGCGGAAGAACACGGTCTCGCCGTCCGCGCACACCTGGGGCAGTTCAGCGAAACGCGGCTCGGGCCGCTGCTTCGCTATCGGCCCGCGTCTCTCGATCACATGGACCACGTGAATGCTGCCGACCTGCCCGTCCTCGCCCAGACGGAGACAGTCGCAACTTTCGTCCCGGGGGCAAATTACTTCCTCGGTCTAACGGAATATCCGAACGCGCGGCGGTTCATTGAATCGGGAGTGGCGGTGGCACTGGCCACGGACTACAATCCCGGCTCTTCGCCAACGCTCAGCATGCCGATGGCGATGTCGCTGGCCTGCACGCATATGAAGATGTCGCCGGCGCAGGCGATCGCAGCGGCGACGATCAACGGAGCCTGGGCGCTTCGCTTAGCCGGCCGCAAAGGCAGCGTGGAAGCGGGTAAAGACGCCGACCTGGCCGTGTTTGACGTGAGCGACTATCGCGAGATCCCGTACTGGTTTGGCGCAAATCGCTGCGCTTTGACGATTGTGAATGGCGTGCCGAGATGCCATATCTCCTGATGAAAAAGAACGTGAGCAAAAGACGCTGCAAAGATTGTCGGCAACCATTTAGGGAAGCCTAGGGAGATCGTATCCCCCAGAATCGTTCAAGTGATAATCCAAAAAGACAGGGGGAAGCAAGCAGAGTTGGAGGGGCCAGCGCGGTTGAAGCTGCTCGACGATTTGCCAGGGGCTGAGGTTTTGTTTGTGGGAGTTGGGGCGGACAAGATTGAAGTGGAGCTGATAGGGGAAGACTTGGGCGAGAAAATCGCCGCGGCCGGCGAACCATTCCAAGTCGAAGAACTCATCTTCGACGAGGCGGTGAACGGTTTCAACATCGCTCGGGAAGGTGGGAGCGGCAGGTGGAATGCGGACGTGCTGACTGTCGCCTAAAGCGCTGGGGAAGCCGGTGGGCCGGCCGCGGCGATCGTGACCGCCGATGAACTCGGAGCCGTTGTCGGTCTGCCAGACCAGATCGCGCAGCGAGATACCGCAACCGGCGAGGTGCTGTTGCATGCGAGCCGCGAAGACGGAGCTGGCGGCGGCAGAGCGGCGCTGCGCGAAGGCCCAGAACAGCAGCCCGCTGCGCACCCCGCGTGCGGTGTACTCGACCGTGGGCAGATCGAAGGCTTGGGCCTGAGGCCAGTAGCGGGGGATGTCGTCGAGATCCTTGGTGTCGGCAGAGATCTGCTGAAAGACGCGTACGCTCCAAAGCCCGATGGCTGAGGGGAAGATCGAACTCACGGATGAGGCGACGAGCGCCGAAGGTGAACAACTGCTGGCGCAAAGCGACGACCCGCTGTTCGACGTCGGCGGGAGTTTTTCCGGGCTGGTGCTGAGGAGCGCGGGAAAGCTCGATGAGGCCACGCAGTCCCTGCCGCTGATAGCGGCGCAGCCACTTGCGTACGGTGGAGACACTGGTTTGGAAAAGACGAGCGGTGGGCTTGATGCCCCGTTGCCGGGCCGACTGCACCAGACGCAAGCGATGATTGTAGGCGTCTCTCATCTCTCGAATCAGGACAAAGTAGGCGGTAGACACAGCGGATTGTAATCCCGGTCGCTGGCCTCCCGGCTTTTGAGGAGCCGTACGGCCAGCTCCCTAACGCGTCTCTCACTCAAACATTGCAACCTCGCTAGGGGGATACGATGTGGGTAGGCTCTACCATGTCGGCAACCATTTTGAGCGAAGGGCACGAGGTTGTTATAATTCAAAAGTTCCGCACGGTCCCAGCGCATCGGCTGTTTTGCTTCGCGGCATCCCGCCCAGTGAGAGCGCCCAGTGCACGGCCAAATTAGCCGGCAGTAGATGTGCGGACAAGAAGTGGCCAGGTAGCTCAGGTGGTAGAGCGCAGCCCTGAAAAGGCTGGCGTCGGCGGTTCAACTCCGTCCCTGGCCACCATATTTTCAATCACTTAGCGTAATCCTTCCAGAAAACTTGGGTGCAATTGGGTGCAAAAAACGAGCGCCGGAGTTCGCCTTCCAGCGCCAATAGGTACCCACTACTCGGGCCAGTTGCGCCTCAGAGGAGTCACACTCTGGAAGAACCACGCAATTCGGAAACCGAGAACGAGGAATCACGGGATGGATTGCAAGCCCGACTCGTAACCCGAGGTATAGCAGAGCTCCGCCTGCACCCCAGCTATGTCCAGCATGAGATTTGCGTTTCAGCGGCTCAATTGTCTGCCCTTTCTGCGCTAGGTGAACTTGCTTTCCGTGACCCAATGGTCATTACTTCGAACGGGCTAATTGTCGATGGCTATGCGCGATTTGAACTAGCTCAACGACAAGGGCGAGCGACCGTGCTGTGCCTCGAATACGAGTTGTCAGAGGAGGAAGCCCTCCGTTGGCTAATTCAGCGCCATCGTCCTTCTAAAGGCTTGAGCGCCTTCAATCGAGCTGTCCTGGCCCTGGATCTTGAGCCCGCCCTCCACGAAACAGCTCGTGCAAACCAACAATGGGGCGGTCAGAACAAGGGCTCGTCAAGTTTGACAGAAGCTCAAACTCTCGATGTTCGTTCGAAAATCGCTGGCGATGCCGGCGTGTCTCCAGGAACTCTCGACAAAGTGAGAAAAGTGAAGTCTGCGGATCCCAAGATCCGGGAAGCCGCTAGAGCCGAAGAAATTAGTATCCACATGGCGTCCCAGTGGTGCCATCTCTCAGCCCACCAACAATTGAGGAAGTTAGAGGAATACCGCAGTCGCAAGGGCACGAACCGGACGAGTCGCCGACTAATCCAGAAACACCTGGCGAACCTGGCGCCGACCCAACTAATTCCACGGAATCTGGGCGATATTCTGAAGCCCTTCGTTCCGAATAGGTCTCCAGCGCTAGATTCGATCGTTGTAGCCGAAATCGATGCGCCGGGAAGTATTGCTTATTTCACCAAGAATGCCTTGCGAACCCTGAGTTCAATGGAGGAAACAAATGGGCGATCGGAACTTGCTAAAGCAAATCTTGGAGGCATCACGAGAGGTCTGGGATCGACCTGAGACTCGCTCGGCGGTACGTAAGAACTTTGCCAAGGTGCTTGATTGCGGAACGCCGGCTCTGGGCTGGGAAGTATACGCCTCCGATAATGCGGAAAAACGTTGCTACCATAGGTGCAAATCGCGATTCTGCGCCAGTTGCGGGTATCGGGCTACGCTTCTATGGCTGGAATATCAAGAGGCAGTGCTTCCCGACATTCCCTATACGGGAATCGTTTTTACGATGCCCAGAGAGCTTTGGAGCATCTTCAAAAGAAACCGCCATCTCCTCCACGACCTGCCAGTGCTTGGTGCTGACGTAATTCAGCAATGGATAAATATGAAATATGGCGTTACCGTGCTCATCATTGTCGTTCCGCATACCTTTGGCGGCGACCTGAAATTCAATACTCACCTGCATATCCTGATCTCGGCTGGAGGTCTCTTAAAATCGGGGGGGCGCTGGCTTCCGCGCATTGAGTTGCACAAAAACGCCCTCACGCGGATGTGGCGCTACGCAGTGATCACTCACCTCCGAAGTGCCCTCAAAGCCCAGGTACTTTAGTCTCATCTCGCAGTAGAAGATCTCAAGAGAATTCTCACTTTTGCGTATGAAAAGCATCCCAAGTGGATCGTTTTCATAGATAAAATCGCGTCGAAATCGCACTTCTTGCTATACGCAGCACGATACATTCGCCGCCCGCCGCTCGCGAACTGGCGTCTCCTGGAGGTCACGGATCGGGAAGTCGTGTTTGTGGCAAAGGACACAAAAACGAAGAGTTTGGTCCGCACGCGACGTAACTTCTCGGACTTTGTGCGCCTTCTGGCGCCGCACGTACCGGACTCGTACCGACACTCTGTTCGCTACTTCGGCCTGTTGTCGCCACGTGCACGATGCCGGATGCAAGCTGCTTTGTTCGCTCTGCTCGGCCAACGTGTAAGGCCTCGTCCGCAACGCCTGAGCTGGCGGGATTCTCTGCGGAAGTATTTTGGGGTGGATCCGCTCGTGGACAGTTATGGTCAAACAATGCGTTGGGTGCGATGGGAGCGGCCGGTTATAGGGTAGGTCCCAACCGCTAGCATGCTAGTCTGCCGCCGTCCGTTCAGAGTCCTGGGAAAGTGTCGCCCTTATGTGCTCTGATTTTCACTCCTCCACAGAGACAAGTAAGTAACCCTCCTGCCGGCAACCTGATCCAACTTGTGAAGACTCACGTCTGAAGATGCAGGCAGTTGGGCGCCCCACTCTATCGCCAGACTCTGGAAAAACGATTTTTGTTTTTCCTATAGCTCAAGAAATTCAATGGAAACGCTGGCGCCTTTGATGCCTCGCAACGGGCGGTGTATCGGGACAATATGCAGTCTTACAGCACCACCGAGCCGGGGATCGACCTCACGGCGACATCGTTCCTGATGTGGTCCTGGAGATTGGCCCAGCACCCTGGCTTCTGAAACAACTCCAGAGCTTGACGTGCGAGACGATGCGCTTTCGATCAGCCGGACAGACGATCAGTAGCGCGGCCTGCGATCGCTTATCAACGGCTCCAGTTACAAACGCCCAGTGTCGCATTCGTGAGTTTTCACGAAAGCTCCGCAAGAATCGTTTCAATGCAGCGTTTTTTGTTGACAGAATGTCTCTTCCATATAAAATGCAAGTTGATTTTGCGGAACCGCGGCAGGGTAGCTTTACTCTGCGAGCCGCAAGCGGCCTTCCCCAAACCCCGTTATCTCCGCAGGATAATGGGGTTTTGTTTTGAGAGCGTGAATGAGGCTCCGTGTCCAACCCGCCCGCTGACGTCCCGCGCCTGCGGCGCTCGCTCACCCTCTGGGACCTGATTTTGTACGGTGTCATCGTGATTCAGCCCGTCGCCCCCATGTCGGTGTTTGGGGTGCTCAGCGATCGCGGACATGGGCACGTGGTCACGACGATCCTGATCGCGATGGTGGCGATGCTGTTCACCGCCATCAGTTATGGCCGCATGGCTCGCGCCTATCCGAGTGCGGGCTCGGCCTTCACCTACGTCGGCCAGGAAATCAATCCCGCGCTTGGTTACGTCACCGGCTGGAGCATGGTGATGGATTACATGCTCAATCCGATTATCTGCACCATCTGGTGCAGCCAGCAGGCGCACGTGTTTGCTCCCGGCGTGCCGTACTGGGCGTGGGCTGTCTTCTTTGCGCTGGTGTTTACGCTGCTGAATATTCAGGGAGTAAAAACTTCGGCGCGCGTGAACTCGGCGCTGGCGGCGGCGATGGGAGTGGTGATCGCAATTTTCTTTGTGGTCGCGGCGCGCTACGTTTTCGGGCATCCGCACGACGGCGCAGGCTTCTACACACGCCCTTTCTACGACCCGAGTCTGTGGAACACGAAGGCTGTGCTCGGAGGAACCTCGATCGCCGTGCTCACCTACATCGGCTTCGACGGCATCTCCACGCTCTCGGAAGAAGCGGAGAACCCGCGCCGCAATATTCTGCTGGCCACGGTGCTGACCTGCCTGGTGATCGGCCTTCTGTCAGCGGTTGAGGTCTACGCCGCGCAGTTGATCTGGCCCGCATCGCAGCCTTTTCCAGACGTTGACACTGCCTTCGTTCACGTTGCCGGCCGCGCCTGGAAGCCGATGTTTGGCATTATCGGATTCACCCTGCTGGTCGCCAACTTCGGTTCGGGCATGGGCGCGCAGATCGGCGCTGCCCGACTGCTTTTCGGGATGGGGCGAAGCAACGCGCTTCCGAAGTCGTTTTTCGGAGTGGTGGACGCGAAGCATCGCGTGCCGCGGAATAACGTGTTGTTTGTGGGCACAATCGCGCTGATTGGCGCGTTCGTGATGAGTTACGGTCTCGGCGCGGAGATGCTCAATTTCGGCGCGCTCATCGCTTTCATGGGCGTGAACGCTGCCGCGTTCGTGCGCTATGTGGTGCGCGACCAGAAAAGGACACTGTCGTTCATCCTGCCACCCGTCCTCGGCTTCGTGATCTGCTTATTGCTCTGGCTGAGCCTCAGCACTTCCGCCAAGATCGCCGGCAGCATCTGGATGGCAGCGGGCATCGCCTTCGGCGCCTGGAAGACGCGCGGCTTCCGCGGAGACCTGGTCAACTTTGATCTGCCCGCGGACGACGCTTAGGAAATGCTGTAATTTCTGTAATCCGGGGGTGATTACGACGAATCGCTATTTCAAGAAAAATCCCAACTGCTCGGGAGCGGGCAGGCTTTTGGTACTCCCATACTGACGTTCAGCTTGTTGCACAACGACAATTTTCGCCTGCACCTCCGACGCCAGATTGTCGTAGCGAACCAGAACGTTGTCCAGCCAGTAAGGATTGTTCTCGCGCGCCCAGCCTTCCGCGTACATCTTGCGCATCTCGCTGATCGAATCGCGTAGGCTTTCTAATCGCCCGTTGATGTCAATCATTTCGTCCAGATCGTTTTGCACCCGAATCTTGTCAGTCTGATTCTGATAAGCGTCCCAGTAAAAACGACTGATTTCGGATGTGAACTGGATCTTCAAGCCCAGGGTGTCCAGATGCCAGGCGGCAAGAAGCATGTCGTCGAGAGTTCCGGCATGGAGGTGTGCCTTAGCTCGATTGAGCATGAGCGATTCCGCGGCGCGTTCAGCGCCGATGCGCAGATCGTGGGTAACAGGCAGCGCTTTGGCGGCCACGTTGGCGCCGACCTCGCTGAAGGGATCGGACCAGAAGAGTTCGTGGCTCGCGTTGTCCAGTTTCACTCCGGCGAAAAGCGTGTGAGAACGATCGAGGTTCTCCATCACTTCAGCAAAAGTTCTGTCATCATCATTGCGGTAGAAGGCCCAGTCATAGCTGTTCTTGAAATCATCGATGCTGGACTCGCCGGGCTGCCAACTGGCGGCTGCGCCAAAGATCAGGGCGGGCCAGGTCATGTCGAGGAGGGATTCACCGTCGTCGTTCCAAGTGGTGTTGAGGACACCGATGGCCCGATGCTTCTGGCCGTCGCGAACAAAGTTCCGGATGTTCACGAAAGCGCTTTCGAGGTTAGGCCAGGTCACGCCCCAGTTGCCTGCACCGGGCGCGACGACAACGCGCAGTCCGGCGTTAGTGTATGGGGTAATGATGTTTTCGTAGGTGGGCTTGGGGGCGTACTCCCAGGGAACGGCGATCATGTCTTTCGGAAGGATCGTCAGCAGCTCGGGATATTTGACCGCGATGTCGCCCCAGAACATAAGTTGCTTGTGATAAGGCTGCATGATCTGGAAGACTTTCTGAAGGTGTTCGAGATAAACGCGGCCGAGGCCTTCCTGCGCAGCCAGAGCTTTCGTCTGGCCGACGCCAAGCTCGACAGTTTCGTCGGCTCCGATGTGGAAAAACGGGCCGGGAAACAAGGGAACGACCTCGCTGTAAATCTGACGAATGAAATCATAGGTTTTGGGATTGGTGGGCGTAAGCACGTGTCCGTGGGGCGTTTCGGCGAGGTCGGAATAGATTTCGTACTTCAGAAACTGATGAAGATGTCCGAAGGCCTGCTGTTCGGGCAGGAGGGTGATGTAGTACTTGCTGGCGTAATCGACAAGTTCCTTGATCGCGCCGGGAGTTAATGCCGCTTGTTTGGGCGGCGCGTTAGGCGGGACAAGCGGCTGGGTCTGGAAATCGAAGACACGCTCCAAGTTGAACCCGACGAGGTTGATCTTGTACTCGGCCAACGTGCGCATCTGCATCTTCAAATAGTCGAGCGTAGGGATTGGACCGCGGCTGATGTCGTCGCTAACGCCCCGCCATTCCATGCTCGGCCAGTCGCGGATCACAAGAGCCGGAACCGCAAGCGTTTTTCCTTCGGGGCCTTCCGTGCGCAGCAACTGGCGAAGCGTTTGCACACCATAGAACAGACCCTGCGCGGTGCGCCCCGCCACTAGCACGCCGGAGTCGGCCGCGCGGATCACATAACCTTGTTTGTCAAGTTCGTCTCCGGCTCTCACTCCCTGCGATTCGAGATAGGATCGCAAGCCGCGGTCGGTCAGGCGGCCAAGCGAGATGTGCCCCGTCGTTTTCGGCGCGGCGACCAGTGCCTCGATCGACAGCTTCATACCGCTACGGTCCTGAATCTCCTTTTGCAGCGTCTCGGCCGCAGTTCGGTCTTCGGAATTGCCGATGAGGATGGTGGTCGAGGGCTTGATCACGAACCTGCCTTCGGCTATGCGAGCCTCCTTCGGCGCCGGCAGAACTTTGAGCGCACGGACAGCGTCGTTGACCTGTGCGTTTGAAGCGAGCGGCAAACAGGCAAGGCAGGCGAGAGATATCCACTTTGTGATTTTCATTGCCCGGGCGAATAGCGAGAGTAGCAGGTGGGCTGCTGGTTTTAAAGTAGCCAGCTACCGAACGCTCAGATGTGCAGTTTTACTTCCGGTGGCAAACTGTCCCACTTTCGCTGACCGTGGACAGCCAATTCCGCTTGACATGAATCGTGAAATGCATCAATATTCATTCGTTTTAATAAACATTTAATAGTCCGGTAATCCTGGCGAGAACCCTGGGGGGACGCGACATGATCGGCGGGGTTGACATTGGCGGCACCAAGATTGCGGTGGGAGTGGTCGACCAGTCAGGCCGTGTTCTGGCGAGGAACGAGTGCGCTACGGATGTGCAGCGTGGCTTCGATCATGCCATGCGGTAGGTGACGACGCTGCTTCATCAGTGCGCGGAACGGGCCGAGGTCAAGCTGCACGGGATTGGGATCGGTTGCGCCGGCCCGCTCGACAGCGCGACGGGCACCTTGGGAAACGTGAACAATTTGCCGGGGTGGAAAGGCGGCAATCCGGTAAATATTTTGTCGCGGGAGTTTGGGGTCGCGGCAGCTCTGGAAAACGACGCGGATGCGGCCGCGCTTGGCGAGCTGCGCTGGGGAACCGGAAAACTAAAAACGCGCTTTCTCTACGTGACAGTCGGAACGGGCATTGGCGTGAGCGTAATTCTGGATGGCAAAGTGTACCGCGGCGTTGACGGGTGTCATCCCGAAATTGGACACCATATCATCGATCCTTCTGGGCCGCCGTGTTCGTGCGGTGCGCGCGGCTGCTGGGAGAGTTTGGCGGCCGGGCCTGCGATGACGGAGTGGCTCAGGAAAAATTCGCCCGCAACTTACGGGCACGGCAATTTTAATGCCCGCGAAATCTGCGCCCGGGCGCAAGACTCTGATGAATGGGCGCAACGTGCCGTGGAGCGCGAGGCATATTATTTGGGGCTCGGCCTGGCCAATCTCATCACCTTGTTTGCGCCAGAAGCCATCGTGCTGGGCGGCAGTGTGATGAAAAGCGCACACCTGTTTCTGGATCGCATGCGCGAGGTGATCCGGCAGAATTGCAGGCTGGTTCCCGTCGACCAGGTAGAGATTACGTTGGCGTCTCTGGGAGCGGATGCCGGCTTGATCGGCGCTGCGCAGGTTTGGCACGATCGTTTCGAGCGGTATGGAGGTGAGGTTGGGCACGAATACGCACGCGATCGTCGAGGGCCAGTATCTTCGTGACATTCTGGATCAGCCACGCGCGTTGACGGCAACGCTCGGGCAACTGGAAGTTCCGAAGGAACTGGACGTCCTCGCCCGGCGTTTGCGGGAAGGTAAGATCAAACGGGTCGTCCTGACGGGCATGGGAGCTTCTTTTCATGCTCTCCACCCCCTGTTCTTGTGGTTGAACGGGTATGGTTACACCGCAGTCGCGATCGAGACCGCGGA
>CAVVNA010000054.1:0-38287 GCA_963749275.1 uncultured Acidobacteriaceae bacterium | reverse complement strand
TTCTTACAGCCGCCTGTCCGAGCCATTGCTGGTCTCATTCAGCGCGCTTGCTCATCGCGTAATTGCCGCCTACCTCGGCCTGCCGCTGCTGCCACGTCTTTATTACTATCGGACCATCGGCGTTCTCATCAGCATCGGCTTCTTCTGGTTCCTGCTCCGCATCACCGGCCTTACCATGCAGCGCCTGCGTATGCATGCCATAAGCCGGGGCCGCATCGGCACGGGAACCCTGATGGTGCTGGCCGAGCGGCTGCTCACAGCGCTGGTGGTGGTGATCGCCGCCCTGGCCATATTCGGCATCCTGGGCTTCAACCTGACCACCTTGCTCGCCGGCCTCGGCATCGGCGGCCTTGCCATCGCCTTCGCCGCGCAGAAGACACTCGAAAATCTTTTTGGCGGAATTTCCGTACTGGCCGACGAAGTGATCCGCGTCGGCGACTACTGCCGCTTCGGCGACCGCACCGGAACCGTAGAAGATATCAGTCTGCGCTCTACTCGCGTTCGCACCGACGCTCGCACCGAACTCTCCATTCCGAATGGCGCACTCGCCACCATGAGCATTGAGAATTTCACCCGTCGCGACAAAATTCTGTTCAATCCGGCGCTCGCGATCAGGTATGAGACCACGGGAGACCAATTACGCTATCTGCTGGCTGAAACCCGCCGGATGTTGTACGAACACCCGAAAGTCGAAAGTGACAGCGCAAGCATCCGCTTCGCCAATTTCGACAACAGCGCCTTGCGCCTTGAGATTTTCAGCTACGTGCTCACGCGCGACGCCAACGAATTCAACGCGATCCGCGAAGACCTGTTGTTGCGGATCATGAGTATCGTCGAGAAATCGGGCAGCGGTTTCGCCTTCCCGTCGCAGACCGTATACTTCTCGCGCGATTCCGGCATCGACACGGAGAAAGCCGCCGCCGCCGAGCAACAGGTTCAGCAATGGCGAGACCAGCACAAGCTGCCCTTCCCTGATTTTGCGCCCGCCGACAAGTCGGCCTTTCGGGGGTCGATTGCCTATCCTGAGCCTGAGTCGGCGACCGGAGGAAACCAGCGGCTTCCGTAAGAGTATAGAGGTCGATCTTCGGTTGCTTCCAAACTCTCTTAGAGTGCGGTGTTGCCGCGTTCCTCGTTGCGAATGCGGATAGCATCGTCAATGCGCGAGAGGAAAATCTTGCCGTCGCCGATCTTGCCGGTGCGAGCCGCGGCGATGATGACCTGCACGGCTTTCTCTACCATGTCATCGGCCAGCACCGTCTCGAGTTTCACCTTGGGGATCAGGTCCACGGTGTACTCGCGCCCACGGTAGAATTCGGTGTGTCCCTTCTGTCGGCCATGCCCTCTGGCTTCGAAAACGGTCATGCCTTCGACGCCAATGTCGTGCAGAGCGTCTTTCACGGCATCCAGCTTTGAGACCTGAATAATCGCTTCTATTTTTGTCATTTTCGTCGGTCTCGTGAGCGCATGGTTAGTAGAGTTGGTTTAACGAATACCTCTCCGCTCGGAAGGCACGTCCCTCAGGGGCTAAAGCCCGCATTCTTCCAGGACCTGAATGGCACGGCTGAAGCCGTGCCCTACCCAAAACCAATTTATGGAACTACCTCTATCTGGTTGTAACTACTCTGGCGCTTCCCAGTTATAACCTTCCTCGCCGTGCTGGGAGAGATCAAGGCCCTGGACTTCATCGTCTTCCTTCACTCGCAGCCCGATTGTAAGATCGACGACTTTCAAAATCACTAAGGTCCCCACGATGGCCAGGGCCCAGGCAATTACTACGCCGGCTAACTGGTTGAGTAATTGATGGGCGTTGCCCTCCAGTAATCCCGATGCGAGTGTGTTGCCCTGGGCATCCTTGAAGATGGGATTCACGGCGCTCGAAGCAAAGACCCCAGTCAGCAGCGCGCCGAGCGTGCCGCCCGCGCCGTGGACGCCGAAAGCGTCGAGCGAGTCATCATAGCCGAAACGCATCTTGACCTTGGCCACCATGAAGTAGCAGCCCACTCCCGCCAGCAACCCGATGACAATCGCCGACATCGGCGACACGAAACCCGCGGCCGGTGTAATCGCGACTAATCCCGCCACCGCTCCCGAGATGGCGCCCAGAGCACTGGGTTTTCCGTTCCGCAACCACTCTGCGCCACTCCAACCGAGAGCGGCGGAGGCGGCGCCGAAATGGGTGGCGACGAAAGCGCTGGTCGCGAGACTTCCCGCCGACAACGCGCTCCCAGCGTTGAATCCGAACCATCCCACCCACAGCAGACAGGCGCCAATAAAGCTCAGCACCACGCTGTGGGGAGGCATGTTCTGCTTGGGATATCCAATACGACGGCCCAGGTACAGGGCGCAGACCAAGGCCGATACGCCCGCGGTCACGTGAACCACCGTGCCGCCTGCAAAATCCAGAGTCGGGAAGCGCCCACCCAACGCGGCATTCAAGAAGCCGCCCTTGCCCCAGACCATGTGGGCCATCGGGGCATAGACGAGCAGCGACCAGAGAATCATGAACAGGGTCATGGCGCTGAACTTCATTCTTTCCGCGAAGGCTCCGGTGATAAGCGCCGGCGTGATGATGGCAAACATCAACTGGTAAATCATGTATGTCTGCAGGGGGATGGTCGCGGCGTAGTCGGGATCGGGTTGCGCGCCCACACCGCGCAAAAATACGTTGTGCAGCCCGCCAATAAAGCTGTTGCCCGAACCAAAAGCGAGGCTGAACTCAACCAGAGCCCAGAGCAGCGTCACGATTGCCATCAGGGCGAAGCTTTGCAGCATAGTCGACAGGACGTTCTTCTTGCGCACCAGGCCGCCGTAGAACAAGGCCAAGCCGGGGCCGGTCATCATGAGGACGAGGGCGGAACTGGTCAGCATCCAGGCGTTGTCGCCGGAACTTTTGGCATCGGCCACGGCCTGCTCGAGTTTTGCGATTCGTTCGGATTGGGAGTCGCTTGCCGCTTTCGCGCCGCTGGAGTTCGGGTTCGGGCTGGCAGTCTGGGCCAGCGCGCAGAGGGGGAACAGGCTTACCATCGCCAGCAAGAGGCAAACCGCCAGGGACTTTCGCATTGAGAGCTGGGGACTCCTTGTTACTTGATCGAATGAGTGCGACATAACGCTAGTCGTTGGGTACTCTTAAGTAAATCGGAATTATTTATTGGTGTCATCAGAAATTTTTATGGGCGCTAGGACGTCTGGGCGACCTACGGGCTGCGGAAAAATTCGTCAGTCCTGCCAAAGCTCACCTGAGGCGCTAAAGCGCGAGCACGTTTTCAACGAAACCGTATTCGATACAACGGGCCATAAATTTCGAATAAACTTTTCATAAAAACTTCGTAAACAAACGTGCTGGTTACGAATCTTTTCCGGCTTTTCCGCTTGGTCGGCAATGGCGAAATACTTAGCACGAAGAAGAAACGTGTAAGCTGCCCACCATCCGGCCCCTAAAGGGGCATCTGATTTCGACGACCTTGCGGTATCGCTAAAGCGATACCCTGATACGAATCCGGGCGTCGCTAGAACGGGGAAACCTGATTCGAATCCGGCGTCGCTCAGGCAGCGATGCCCCGACACGAACTCGAGTTTTTCCGCAGGTTGCCCGAAGACCATGCGCTAGGACATGCGCTCGAGTACATGCACTCAAGGGGCACGTAATAGTTTTGTAATGTAACCATGGTCACGGTGCAGAACTCTGCCGAGCGCCTATCCTTAGAGCTACAAATCTATGAAACCCAAACAAGTGGAAACTCACCCCAAGGGAAGTCACGCGCGCATTCTGCTGAGTTCGGTCTTCGGACCTTATGCTCAAGACGACGAATTTGGCAGCCGGACTATCAATCCGATGGAGCTCTATCACAACCAGGTCACGCGCGCCCAAGGTAGCTTCTCGCTGCGCATGTTTCATCGCTCCTGGGGCATTATGATGATTCAGGAGAATATTTCGGCGCCGTGCAGTGTGCTCGATTTTCCCACCCGCAAAGCCTTTGCCCGTGAATTGACCAAGAACCACTACGACATCGTCGGGATCTCTTCGATCATCGTGAATGTTGGCAAGGTGCGGGAGATGTGCCGCATGGTGCGCGAGCTGTCGCCGGATTCGGTGATCGTAGTGGGCGGACACGTAGCTGCCATTCCCGGCGTGGAGACGATGATCGACGCCGACCACATCGTGCGCGGCGAAGGGATTTCGTGGATGCGGCGGTACCTGGGAGAAGACGAGCATGCGCCGATCCGCCATCCCTTGATTGTTTCGGGTCTGGAGACCCGCATCATGGGAATACGCCTGCCGAATCGAAAAGGCGGGACCGCGGCAACCATTATTCCGTCGGTGGGCTGCCCCATGGGGTGCAACTTCTGTACCACGTCTTCTTTTTTTGGCGGCAAAGGAAAGTTTATCAACTTTTACGAGACCGGCGATGAACTGTTCGAGGTGATGTGCGGGATCGAAGCCAAGCTCAAAGTACATTCCTTTTTTGTGATGGACGAAAACTTCCTGTTGCACCGCACGCGCGCCCTGCGCCTGCTGGAGCTCATGAAGCAGGCAGGCAAGAGCTGGGAGCTTTCCATCTTTGCTTCCGCCAATGCGATTCGCAAATACACCATGCTGGAACTGGTCGAACTCGGCGTTTCCTGGGTGTGGATGGGTTTGGAGTCTCCCAGGTCCAGCTACAGCAAACTGCAGGGTGAGGAAGTTGGGCAACTCACGCGGGAGCTTCGCAAACACGGGATACGAGTGCAGGGCTCGACGATCATCGGACTGGAGCACCATACGCCGGACAATATTGTCGGCGAAATCGAATCGGCGGTCGGTTACCAGACCGACTTCCACCAGTTCATGCTCTACACGCCGGTTCCGGGCACGCCGCTTTACAAGGAAATGGCGGAACAGGGCCGTCTGCTGACGGACATGGATCCCGCCGATATCCATGGGCAATTCAAATTCAACTTCCGGCACGCCGCCATCTCGCGCGAGGATTCAAAGAGGTTCCTGGATTGGGCGTTCTGGCGCGATTTTGAGATCAACGGGCCGAGTCTTTATCGCATGTGCCAGACCACGCTCCTGGGTTGGCAACGCTACAAGGACCACCCGGATCCACGCATCCGGGAGCGGTTTGCGCGAGAAGTGAAAAAGCTCAACAGCGCTTACAATGCGGCGCTTTGGGTGATGGAGCGGGAATTCAAGAAAGTCAATCGCAGCGTGAGTGAGCGCATTCACAAGCTGCGCCGCGAAGTCGAGAAGGAGTTCCCGGTCGTCGCCCGCCTCTGCGCTGCATCGCTCGGCCCTATCTTGTTGTGGTCCACGCGCCGGGAAGAACGCCGGCTGGCGAAAGGACGCACGTACGAACCTCCGACCTTTGTCGAGCGCCGCAATTGGGTTTCGGCTTCGTAACGCTCCTGCCTCAAGTTGTCGGTAATCATTTCCTGACATCTGGAAGGCGTTTGTGTAAGTTCAGTAATCGTTACCAAAGACCGACGATGTGCAGCCCGGTTCGCTGGAGATCTCCTCAGGCAATGGCGATCCTCGCCTGCATGTGATACGTCCCATTAGCAATGCCTAGGCCAGTTACGCCGCAGGTGTCCGAAGTCCGCATGAGCATCGTAAAACCGAAAGAAACCACCAGAATGTGACCGTTGATATCTCGACATCTTGCGCTTCCGAGAGAAACAATGGTTAGAACGATTTCGCGACGCGGTTTGGCGGAGGTAGTCTGAAATGGAACCGTCGCAGCCAAGGTCGATTCTGCTGGCCACTTCTGATGCTGAGAATGGCCGTGCGTTGCTTGACCTAATCTCACCGTGCGGTTTGGCGATTGTTCAAGCGTCCAGCGTGCCAGAGGCAGAGGAAGGGCTGTCAGACGGGATATGGTTGGCGTTCTGCGAGGATCGTCTCCCGGGAGGGGGATATGGCGAGTTTCTTCGCAGGATCAGGCTGGCAGGGCTCCAGGTCCCTGTCGTAGTTTCATCTTCATTGGGTGGGCCCGAGCAATACCTCGAGGCAATGCGCTTGGGCGCGCATGACTACATCACTGTTCCCTACCAACGGAATGCGATCAACGAAATCCTGCAGCGCCGTTGCGAGGAGAGGCGCTCCCTGGTATTCCCCGTTCAGGTATATGGGGTAGACTCCACCGGGTTCCCTTTTCTCGACAACGTGCACACACTGGACGTCAGCTCCCAGGGCGCTAAGCTCGGCGGTATTCGGCGCAAACTCCGCCCCGGCGATCTTGTGGGAGTGCTGTCTTGCGAAAAGAGCAGCGTCTTTCGAGTCGTGTCGGTGCGAAGTGTAGAAGAGTCCAGCAGCACCTCGGAAATCGGCATTCAGATCCTGAGCTCGGCTAGCTGTCCCTGGAATTTTCAGTAGTTTCTCAGCACATCGGTGATTGCGAACGAAAGTCTGCCGATGTGGCAGGAAGTCCTCTTCTCCCTTTGGGCTCCGGAGCAGACATGCGCTTTCAAAGCTACGAATTTATTAGCCACACATTATTGCTTCGCGCGCGGTGCTCCTTTTGTGTGGCGAATCATCCTACTAATTCTTCCTTGGGCTAATTTGCGGTAACCTCGAATTCTCCGCTACGGCGGCGAGTTCGCGGGCGGGGGCGCCCGCGCCACAAGGCAATGGCCGAGGTTTTTGAAATCCGGGAGGCGTCGCTGGGTGAGATTGCCCTGGTGTTTCTGAAGCTGGGCACGATTGCGTTTGGCGGGCCAGCGGCGCATCTGGCGATGATGGAGGAAGAATTCGTGCGCCGGCGGCGGTGGATCACCCAGGCCGATTTTCTGGACCGGCTGGCGACGGCGAACTTGATTCCGGGACCGAGTTCGACCGAAGTCGCGATTTTTGTGGGGCAGTTGAAACGCGGCTGGCGCGGACTGATTGTAGCGGGGTGTTGCTTCATCATTCCGGCGGCGGTGATGGTTTCGGTGATTGCGTGGGCCTATGTGCGCTTTGGCTCTCTGCCGAAGGCCGAGGGCGTGCTGTTGGCGATCAAGCCGGCCGTGGTTGCGATCGTGATTCAGGCGCTCGGAAAGCTGGGGCGGACGGGACTGCGAACGACTCTGCTGGCGGTGATTGCCGTGCTAGCGGTGGGGTTGAGTTTTATGGGAGTCGGTCCGGTGCTGGTGCTGGTATTTGCCGGGGTGGCATCGGCGTCGGCTTGGGCGATGAAGAATCGGCTGCTGGGTGCGGTTGCGTTTCCAAAAATAGCTGGGCTTCAGAAAGTTTTGGGGCTTCCGAAAGTTGTGGCTGGGGCGATGGCGGTGGCGGCTGTGGGCGCGGCTTTTCCGGTCGGGTTGGTGCGGCTGTTCTTGTCGTTTCTGAAAATTGGGTCGGTGGTGTTCGGCAGCGGATATGTCTTGCTGGCATTTCTGCAGACCGAGTTTGTGGAGCGTCTGCACTGGCTGACGGAGAAGCAGTTGATAGATGCGGTCGCGGTGGGGCAGTTTACGCCCGGTCCGGTATTTACGACCGCTACGTTTATCGGCTACGTGGTGGCGGGCTGGGCGGGCGCGGCGGTGGCGACGGCCGGAATTTTCCTGCCGGGGTTCGTGCTGGTGGCGGCGAGCGGGCCGCTGATTCCGCGGCTGCGAAGATCGGCAGTAGCGGCGGCAGCGCTCGATGGAGTGGTCGCGGGCTCGCTCGCGTTGATGGCGGTGGTGACGTGGCAGTTGGGCAAGGCATCGCTGGTGGACTGGACAACTCTGGTCGTGTTTGGCGTGAGCTTGATTGCGTTGCTCCGGTTTCGCGTGAACTCGGCCTGGGTGATTGCGGCGGCAGCCGTCGTAGGATGGGTCATGCGGTGATTGCGGAACAGGGATTCGAGGGCGGCCATGAGTGAGATGGAAGTTCGGACTGCGGAACGTAGAGATCTGGCGCGGATCACCGAGATCTATAACTATTACGTTCTGAATACTCCGGTGACGTTTGACGTTGAGGCTTACACGGTGGAGGGGCGGGAGGCTTGGTTTGCCCAGTTCAGCGCGACGGGACGGTATCGGCTAGTGGTGGCCGAGGAAAATGGGGTGGTGATGGGATATGCAGGGACGACGCGGTTTCGTCCGAAGGCAGCGTATGAGACGACGGTGGAGACGACGATTTACTGCGCGCCCGAAGCGGTGGGGAAGGGCCTGGGGAGGCGGTTGTACGCGGAGCTGTTTGAAGGGTTGAAGGGCGAGGACATTCATCGTTTTGTAGGGGTGTATGTGTTGCCGAATGCGGCTACCGAAGCGCTGCATCGTCGATTCGGATTCAAGGTGGTGGGAGTGTTCAGCGAGAATGGGCGGAAGTTTGGGAAGTACTGGGACGTGTGCTGGGTGGAGCGGGCGGGGTGACATAGTTCTTCTTCGTCCTTTGCAAAGGAGAGGTTAGAATAGATGATTGCGCCCGGATTCCGGGGGGGCAGTGTAAGGCGGGAGATAGTCCTCTCGTAACGTTGTCTCGGGACTTTGTCTTGCAATAAGGCGTCTTGCAACAAGGCGCCGCCGGCTAGTGATTTGGAACCAGTCAACCATCTCGAGGGAGTGCGGGCGCGGACGTCGCTTGACGCCGGCGCTTTGCCTTCTCGGCGTTCGCGGCCTTCGTCGCCGGTCTATTGGCGAGTGGAAGGAAGCCTGCTGGAGCTGACCACGGTCCGGCCGATCGCCTTTTTTACCTGGAACAGCCAGACCTATATCGCGCGGGCGGCGCGCCGCAGTCTGGTGCTTTTGATGGCATTGCTGCGGCCATTTTTGTATGCGGCGAACCGCGTGGCGGCGACTCGGATCGTGCACGCCGTGCTGCGCGGGGTTACTCGCGACCGGCTCGATCTGCTGGGCGAAGAAGAATTCGAATACAAGCTGAAGCCGCTGCTCAAAGAAGAAGGAGTGCGGCACCTGAAGGCGTTGCAGGCGACGGGCGTGGATGTGGTGCTGGTGAGCCAAGGGTTGGAGCATGTGATGCGTCCGCTGGCGCGGCATCTGGGAGTGCGGTGGATTATTGCGAACCGCCTCGATTTCCGCGATGGAGTTGCGACCGGGAGGCTGCTGAGTCCGGTGATCCGGCCGCGGGGATTGTTTGCTCGGATTCGTGAAAATGGTCCGGACGGGCAGCAGAGTCCGGCGCGCTGGGTGCGGGCGCTTGGTCTGCGTGGTCCGAAGGCGCTGGCGTCGGCGATTGTGCCGGCGGTGCGGGTGGAGACGCCGCGGGTTCGCCCGATGGTGTATTTCGACGAAAAGCGGCATCCAGCGCGGTTTTCGGTGCGGAACGGGCTGGGCGGAAAGCGCGCGATGCTGATCGGCGTCACCGGATTTATCGGCAAGGTATGGCTGGCGAATACGTTGATGGATCTACCCGAGATCGGGAAACTCTATCTGCTGATCCGGCCGCAGAAGTCGAGTCCGGCGCAAGAACGCTTCGAGAAAATGATCGAAGGCTCGCCGGTTTTCGATCCGTTGTTTGAAAAATACGGTGACCAACTGGGCGCTCTGTTGGCGGAAAAAATTGAGGTGGTAGAGGGCGATGTTTCGCAGCCGGGCTTGGGGCTGGACTCGGAGACGGCGACGCGGCTGCGTACGGACCTGGACCTGATCATCAACAGCTCGGGGCTGACGGATTTCAATCCCGATCTGCGGGACGCTTTGGCGGCGAATGTGGATTCGGCGTATCACCTGATCGAATTCATTCGCGGGTCGGATCATGCGGCCTTACTGCATCTTTCGACGTGCTATGTGGCGGGGCGGCGCGATGGGCGGGTGAGTGAGCAGGTGCATCCGAATTACACGCCGGCGGGCGTGGCCGACTTCGATGCGGAAAAAGAATGGTATCGCCTGCATGAACTGGTGGAGTCGGCGGAGGCGCGGGTGGAAGGGCCGGAAGTTACCGAGGAATTGAAGAAGCGGGCGTTGAACAAAGAGCATGCGGCGAAAGGTTTGAGCGGGCAGGCGCTGGAAAACCAGATCCGCAAGAACAAGGTTCGCTGGCTGAAAAATTATCTTACCGAAGAAGCCACCCGGCGCGCGCAGGAGTTAGGCTGGCCGAATACTTACACGTTCACCAAGAGCCTGGCGGAATCGCTGATTGCGAAACATATTGCGAGAGATGGCGCGGGACTGCCGATTGCGATCGTGCGTCCGTCAATAGTCGAGACTTCGGTGACGAAGCCGTTTCGCGGGTGGAATGAGGGGATCAATACTTCGGCGTCGCTGTCGTATCTGCTGGGAACGGCGTTCCGGCAACTGCCTTCGAACGAGCGCAAGCTGCTGGACATTATTCCGGTGGATGCGGTGTGCGCCGGGATGACGCTGATTGGCGCGGCGCTGGTGGAGCGGCGGCACGATCCGGTGTATCAACTGGCGACGTCGCGCACGAATCCCTGCGACATGGGGCGATCGATTGAATTGACCTCGCTGGGGCACCGGCGGCACTATCGCGCACAGGAAGGTTTGGAATACTGGCTGCGGCTGCGCATGGATGCGATTCCGGTTTCGAAGGAGCGTTATAACCGCATGTCGGCGCCGGCGCAGAAGATGATCGTCAAGTCGATTCAGCGGGTGATGTCTCCGCTGCCATCTGCGATGACGAAGCCGCTGGCGAAGACTGAGCGCAATCTGGAGCGGGTGGAAAAATTGGTGGAACTGTTCGAGCCGTTTATTCTGCACAACGAGCACGATTTTGCCGCGGATAATGTCGAGAAGTTGTCGCAGGCTCTGGCGCCCGAGGAGAAGGAAATCTTCGGCTACGATACGGCGGGACTGGATTGGTGGGAGTATTGGATCGACATTCATATTCCGGCATTGCGGCGGTGGACGTATCCGCTGATTGAAGGGCGTCCGCTGGAAGCGCGGGCGCCGCGAGTGCTGCAGATGCCGCCCCCGAGGACAAGAACGACAACTTCTACGCGCGAAAATGGCGATGATTTGAAGACGGGGACGAACGGAGCAACGTGGCAATATTCCTGACCGGTGGGACTGGATACATCGGCGCGCATGTCGCCGCCAATCTGCTGGAGCAGCATGACGCGACCTTGAATATGCTGGTGCGCGGCCGCGATCCGCGCGACGCGGAGCTGCGGCTTTGGAATGCCTTGCAGCTGCACCTGCCGTTTCCGAAATTCTACGAATACTTGCAGGCGAAGATCCGGATTTTTCGCGGCGATCTCACCTCGCCGCAGTTCGGGCTCGAAGCGGGCGATTACGACCGGCTCGTGCACACCACCGATTCGGTGATCCACTGCGCGGCTTCGCTGAATCGGAAGTCGGAAAAAAGTTGCCTAAATGTGAATCTGCGCGGGACTCTCGAAGTGCTGCAGTTGGCGCGGCAATCGCAGTACTATCACGGACTGCGACGCTTTTCGACCGTGAGCACGGTGGCGGTGGCAGGAAAGCGCAGCCACGAAGTGGTTTTGGAAGACCGGTCGATTGAGTGGGAACGATCGGATTACGATCCGTATGCGCGGACGAAAAAATTCTGCGAGCACATGGTGCGCGAGTTGCTGCCGGATGTACCGCTGACGATTTTCCGCCCCAGCATCGTGTTGGGGGACAGCCGGTATCCGCAAACGACGCAGTTCGACATGGTACGGTCGTTCGTGTTTCTGGCGGGATTGCCGGTGCTGCCGTTTCGTCCGCATGACAAGATCGACATTGTGAATGTGGATTTCGTGGCGGACGCGATTTCGACTTTGCACATGAAGGCGAATCCCGAACACGATACCTATCATCTTTCTTCGGGCAACGATTCTCAGACCTTTCGGGAATTGACTCGGGCGCTGGCGGCGGAGCAGAACAAGCGCGGGCCGGTGTTCTTGCCGATTCTCGAAGGGCCGTTCGGCTCGGTTGTCAACACGCTGGCGAACCGCAAAGGACCGGTGGGGCTGGGAGCGGCGCTGTTGCAGGTCTTCCTGCCGTACCTGACTTGGAATACGGTGTTCGACAACACGCGGGTCACAACGGAAATGGGACGCAAGCCGGCGCCGTTTTCGCGCTACAGTTTTGCGCTGCTCCGGTTCAGCCGCGAACACAATTTTGAGTATCCATATCAAGCTTGGCCGGAGAGCGCGACAGCAGGAGGGTCCGCCGCATGATGGACTTCGTTCTGGAAGCGTGGGTATCGAGCATCATCGAGGGCAAGAAAGTTCAGTGGATGATGGGCAAGCGGGAACCGTGGCAGCCGGGCGAGAAACTGAGACTGCTGTTTGCGGGCTACAACGGGACGCGCAATACGGGGTCGGATGTGCGCGTAGAAGAAATGCTGCGGCAGGTCCGGCGAATTCTTGGGCCGGAGAACGTTGACCTGAGCATGATGACGTTCAATTTTGACCGGTCGCGCGGATATTTCGAAGGCACGTCGCAGGTGCGGCTGCCGGATATTTTTCCACCCTTCCTGGCGAATGAAGTGCCGAAACATCATGGTGTGGTGGCGTGTGAAGGTTCGATGTTCAAATCGAAATTTGCGAATGCGCTGACGACGATGATGATCGGGTCGCTGGGAATTGCGTCGGCGGAGAACAAGTTGTCGATCGGCTACGGCGCCGAGGCAGGACACATGGATCCGCTGGTCGCGAAAATGTGTGAGCGCTATTGCAGGAATTCGCTGGTGATCACGCGCAATGACGAGTCGCGGAAAATCCTGCGCGAGCTGGGCGTTCCGACGGAGCCGGGCACTGACACGGCATGGACGTTTGAGCCGCTGGGCGCGGAGTATGGGCAGAAAGCACTGCGCGATGTGGGTTGGGACGGAAAGACTCCGGTGCTGGTGGTGTGTCCGATTAATCCGTTTGAGTGGCCGGTGAAGGCGTCGGTGGCGAAGGCCGCACTGCACAGCCTGACGGGCGCATACAAAGAGAGCCACTACCGCGGGCCCTATTTTCATCATGCGGGGCCGGAGGCGGAGCGAGCGTACGAACATTACTTGAGTTCGATCGCAAAGGCGGTGGCCGCGTTTCGGCAGAAAAGGAATGTGTTCGTGATCATGGCGGCGACCGAGCGCATGGATGCCCGGCCTTGCCGGCGCATCTCGGAGAAGCTGGGCGGAGTTCCGATCCTGACCTCGGACGATTACAACATGTACCAAATGGTCGGCATTCTGCGTGCTTGCCGCATGATGGTGTCTTCGCGCTATCACGGGATTGTGACTTCAATGCCGGCGCTGGTGGCGTCGGCGGGGATCACGATGGATGAGCGCATACGGAATCTGATGAATGAGCGCGGGCATCCGGAGTTGCTGATGAATGTGGACGATCCGGATTTGGAGGCGCGGACTCTGGCGGCGATCGAAATTCTGGATCGCGACGTGGAGCGGATTGCCGATGGGATCGCGCGGAGCGTAGTGCGGAATTTGAAACTGATGGCGCGCATGGGCGTGTATTTCGAAGAGGCAGTGCAGCGGCGGTATCCGGATTTTCCCACTCGGAGCGGAGAATGGAGCTGGGAGGATTATTTGCCGCTGATGAGCGACGGGTTGAACCAATTGGTGGCGGCGTACGGGTAGGTGGCTTCTTCGTGTCCTCCGTGGTTAAAGAAGTGCGGAACCCACAAAGGACCGGTTCAACGAAGCGAATCCCCAAGGGTTCGATTGCAATCCTGATAGACCAGAATCGCATGCCATTTCTCGAACAACTTTTTGCGAGCTTGGAAAGCAGAGGCGATGCCATCGTGCTGCAGGAAATGCGCGACGGTCAAGCGGTTCGGCTCACGGCCCGGCAGTTGCTGGCGCAGGTACTGGTGGCGCGGGCTTATCTGCGGCGGTTGCGGCTGAAGAAGGGCGACCGGTGCGCGCTGCTGGCGCATAACTCGCTGCAATGGGTGGCGATGGATTTGGCCATCATGGCGGAGGGGTTGACGGTGGTGCCGCTGTACGCGCGACAGGCGCCGGCCGAACTGGTCGCGATGATGAAGGATTGCGGGCCGGCGGTGATTGCCTGCGGTGAGAAGTCGTTGGCCAATGTCATCGCGGAAGCTTGGCCCGAGGCGCCACCGAGTTTCTGCTTCGAAAATGTTTTCACAGCGGCGCGCGAGCCGGCGGAGGATCCGGCATTGGAGGTTGCGGAAGAAGATGTGGTGACGATCATCTACACTTCGGGCACCTCGGGTGAGGCGAAGGGCGTGATGTTGAACGCGGGCAACGTCGGGCACATGCTGGGCTGCACTTCGGGGCGGCTGGATCACCTGATGAAGGGTCGCCCGATACTGGGGGATACGGGGAAGACGCGGCCGGGGCAGGACGCGGTGTTTCATTACTTGCCGCTTTGCTTTGCCGGCTCGTGGATCATGATGCTGACCTGCCTGCTGCGCGGAAGTAAGCTGACGTTGAATACGGACCTGGGAAAGATTGCTACCGAGATGCGGCTGGCGGCGCCGGATTATTTCCTGAATGTTCCCGCGCTTCTCGAACGCATGCGCAAAGCAGTCGACGAGCAGCTTTGGAATACGGGTGGATTCCCGTTGAAGGTGCACACCAAGGCAAAGGGCGCGTGGGTGCGGCGGCAGGAGGGAAAATCGCGTGCCGGGGACGGGTTCTGGCTCGGGCTGGCGAATCGGCTCGTGTTTCCCACCATCCGCAAAAAGATGATCGGCGGAAAACTGCGCGCGCTGATTTGTGGCTCGGCGCCGCTGAGTGTGGAGACGCAACTATTTTTTATGATGCTGGGCATTCCCGTTTTGCAAGTGTACGGCCTGACCGAGACGACGGCGATCTGCACCATGGATGATCCGGATGCGCCGGTCATTCCGGGCCACGCGGGGCCGGCGATTGCGGGCGTGGAGATGAAGGTCGCGGAGAATGCGGAGATCATGGTGCGCGGGCCGAATATTTTTCCAGGATACTGGAATCGCCCGGAGGAAACGGCGAAAGTGCTGCGCGACGGCTGGTTTCATACCGGCGATCAAGGCGAAGTGGACGCCAACGGAAACTGGAAGATTGTCGGGCGCATCAAGAACCTGATTGTTCTTGGGTCGGGGCATAACATTGCGCCCGAGCCGATTGAGGACAAGATTCTGCACGAGTTGCCGGGCGCGAGTCAGGTGGTGCTCGTGGGCAACGCGCGCGGATATCTGGCGGCGCTGGTCACGGGCAAGGTGAGCGGCGAGAAGACGCAGGCAGCGTTGGACCTTGTGAATCAGGACCTGCCGCATTACAAGCAGGTGCGAGCGTTTCATCTGGTGGAGGAAGCGTTCACCATCGAGAACGGGCTGCTTACGGCAAACGGGAAGCTGAAGCGCGACTGGATTGCCGAGCGGTTTCGCAACGAAATTGACGCGATGTACCCGACCTCGCAGACCGAAGCCCCGAAGAACCAGACGGCGAAGACCGCATGAACGACTTCAAAGGGCAGACGCTTTCGTGGCAAATCGTGAATGGAGTGACTGAGCTTGCATTGCATCGCGATCCTTGCAACGAGATCGGGTCGCTCACACTGGAGGAATTAGAAAAATTTGCAGCGGCTTTGCCCGGACTGGCAAACGAAGCGCACGCGGTAATTGTGCACTCGACGTTGCAGGCCGGGTTTTCGGCGGGAGCGGATTTGCGCGAGTTGTTTCAGCGCGGGCAAGCGATGGAAAAGGACGCAGCGCTGCGCGGGGTACGGGAATTTCTAAAGCGCATTCACATTGTGATGAACGCGCTCGATGCGGCGCCGCTGACGACGATCGCGGCGGTGCACGGCGTGACGTTTGGCGGCGGGTTTGAGCTGGCGCTGGTCTGCGACATTATTATTGCGGATCGCACGACGCGATTTTGCTTTCCCGAACTGCGTCTGGGGCTGATTCCTGGCTTCGGCGGGATTCCGCGGCTGAAGCGGGATTTGGGCAATGCGGTGGTGCGCGATCTGCTTCTCACCGGGCGCAGTTTCAATGTGATGAAGGCGCAGCAGATCGGACTGGTGAGCCAGATTGCCGCCGAAGGGGAGGCGCTGCGGGTAGCACGCGCAACGGCCAGCCAAGTCGGAAAATTTGACCGGCGGACGGCAGCGACGGCGAAGGAATTTGTGAAGCCGATTCCATATGAAGAGTTGAAGCGGGAGATTGATATTTTCTGCGACCTTTATTCGCGTCCAGCCGTCGAAGAAGGGCTGCGCAAGTTTGTAGAGAACGAGGGAGTGCAGCCGTATTTGCCGTGAATTGGTAACTTGTAGTTGGTGATTTTAGAGGCGCAGTGTTCATGCCGGCGACCGATCACACACTCGACCAGATTCTCGATCTTGCCGCGACCCACTTTAAGGTCCCACGGGAGAAGCTTTCTGCCGATGACGACTTTTTCAAGACGCTGGGAATCGATAGTTTGCAGGCGCTCGATTTGCTGACGCGACTGGAGCATCACTTCCGCATCGAGTTGCCGGACTACGAACTGCAGGGCGTGTCGGATTTCCGGACACTGGCGAATCGAATTCGAGCGCGGTTGTAGAACCATCTTTAATGAATTGTCATCCCGAGCGAAGCGAGGGATCTGCAGGTCGCGACAAAATGCAGATCCCTCGCTTCGCTCGGGATGACAAAGCTTGGGGAATTGACAAATATTGAATGCTTGATCTCCGCCAATATGCCAGCCTCGGTGCAGTGCTCAAGGATGCGCTGGAGCGCTGGCCCAACGAAATCTGCCTGATTGAAGCCGATCGCGACCGCGAAAAAGTGCGGCTTACTTACTCTGATTTTAAGGAAATGGCGCGTCCGCTTTGCCGGGCGCTTGAAGACGCCGAGTGTGAGGCGGGCGACCGCGCGGCGATCATCATGACGAATCAGTCGAAGTGGCTGATCTCGGCATACTCGATTTTTTTCTGCGGCGGGGTGCTGGTTCCGCTGGATTACAAATTAACCGCGGCCGAGCACCTGCAACTGCTGGCGCATTCGAAGTCGCGGTTTCTGGTTGTGGAGTATTACTTATGGCGGGCGATCGCGCAGTCGCCGGAGTTCGCAAAACTTAACGTTGAGATCGTGCTGGTGACGGAAGCGCCGGCGGGAGAAGAGTTGTACGGCGCGTATCGCTGGGAAGAATTCAAGAGGAAGGGCGATCCGCAGTTTGTGGCGCGGCAGCGCGAGGACACGGCCTGCATCGTCTATTCGTCGGGGACGGGCGGGCGTCCGAAGGGATGCGTGCTCACGCACGACAGCTACCTGGAGCAGTGTGCTTCGTTGACGGCGTGGTATCCATTTTGGCCGGGCGTGCGCTATTTGAGCATTCTGCCGACTAATCACGCGATCGATTTCATGGTGGGATTCATTGGGCCGTTCGTGTGCGGAGCGTGCGTGGTTCATTTGCGGACGCTGCGTCCGGAGTTTGTGCGCGATGCGTTTGTGCGCTATCGCATCACCTATGTGAGCCTGGTGCCGATGGTGCTGAAAAATCTGGAACGCGGCCTGCGCGCGAAGTTTGACGAACTGAAGCCGCGCGAGCGCTGGATGCTGGACCGGCTGATCGGGCTGAATAAAATGCTGACGCGAGGGCGTCCGCGGGTCGAGTTGAGCCGACGTTTGCTGCCGCAAGTACACAAGGCGTTTGGCGGAGAACTGCGAGCGTTGATTGTTGGCGGGGCTTTTACGGATCCTTCGACGTTGCAGTTCTTCTACGATCTGGGAATTCCGGTAACTTGCGGGTACGGGCTGACAGAGGCTTGCACGGCCGTGACTCTTAACGATCTGAAACCATTTCGCGCCGATACGGTGGGCAAGCCCCTGCCCGGAACTGAGGTGCGCGTGTTGAATCCGGATGGCGACGGAATCGGGGAAGTGGCGGTGCGGAGCCGCGCGGTGATGTCGCATTATCTGGACGACCCGGAACAGACGGCGCAGACGATCGTCGAAGGCTGGCTGCTGACGGGCGATCTGGGACGTTTTGATGGGCACGGGCACTTGCAACTCGTCGGGCGCAAGAAAGATATGATTGTCACCGAGGGCGGGAAGAATATTTATCCCGAGGACATTGAGGCCGTGTTTGATGGCCTGCCGATCAAGGAATACTGCGTGTTTGCGGCGAATTATTTATGGCCACAGAAGACTCTCGGTAACGAGATGCTGATGCTGGTGGTGCGGCTGGAACAGAACCAGCAGTTCGACGACCGTTTGCGCGAAGAGATTGTGGCGCGGAACCGGCGGCTGGCCGACTTCAAGCGCGTGGGCGGATATCTGGTGTGGGAGAAAGATTTTCCGCGGACGGCGTCGCTGAAAATCAAGCGCGGAGAATTGGCGGAGGAGATTGGAGCGGGCGCTGCGCGGGCGGGAGTGGTGGGGATCTAGCTTTTGGCCCTTAGCTCCCAACTTTCAGTCGTTCGGAAGAATCGCCAAGGGCCAAAGGCTAAGAGCTAAGAGCCAAAAGCTAAAGGCCAAGAGCTAAGTGTGAACGAAACTTTTCTTGCCATCATTAATCCGGCGGCGGGCGGGGGACGTTGCGGAGAGCGGGTGACAGCCGCGCTTGATCGGTTGCGGGGTGCGGGCATTGCGATTGAGGCGACGAAGACACGCGCGGCGGGGGAGGCCACGCACATTGCGCGCGAGGCTTATGGTCGCGGCTTTCGCAAATTTCTTGCAGTGGGCGGGGATGGGATTTCCTATGAGATCGTTAACGGGCTATTCCCGGAGAGCAGGTCTCAGGCTTTAGGTCTCGGGTCTCAGGAAGTTCCAGGTGCGGAACAGCAGATTCCTACGCTAGGATTTCTTCCGCTGGGCACCGGGAATTCGTTTCTGCGGGATTTCGAGGATGTCGCTTCCGGAGAGAGCGGTTTGGAGCACGCTCTTCGGGCGCTGGAGGCGCGGCGTTCGCGGCCTTGTGATGTTTTGCGATTGACGCACAAAGACGGCGCGATTTACTACACGAATCTGTTGAGCATGGGGTTTGCAGCGGACGTGGCGGCGCTGCGACACCTGCGATTTCAGGGCCTTGGGCAGTTCGGGTATCTGCTGTCGATTTTTCTTGCTCTGGCGCGGCTTGATCGGCGGCCGTTTCCGGTGAGGTTCGACGAACAGCGAGAGTTTGACGCGCGACGCTGTTTGTTTCTCACATTCAACAACAGTAAGTTTACGGGTGGCACAATGATGATCGCGCCCGACGCGGTCACGGATGACGGATTGATCGAGTATGTGCGGTGGGGGCCGATTGGGCGATTGGGGCTGATCCGGAATTTGGCAACGCTTTATGATGGCACGCACACACGGCACCCGCTGGCGGAGCGGCAGGCAGTTAGGCGGGTGGAGTTTCGCCTCGACGGTCCGGTGGCTGTGATGGTGGATGGCGAGGTGCTGACGCTGGAGTGCCGGGCGATCGACGTGCTGCCCTCGGCGCTTCGGGTCGTGGTTTGAAGAGTCGGTGCTCTGAACCTCCCCGCTCCAGCAGGCTTGCGCCAGCGTGATATAAAAAATCCATGTCGCAAGAGCGAAGAGAACGGCAAAAGGAAAAATTCGGGATCAAGACGTCCGGCCGGAATTGGGGGCGCATTGCGATTTATGCCGTGCTGATCGTAGCGGCGTTCGGGTTGGCCTACTATGTTGACCACCGTACCCAGCACAAGCACGATGCATTCGCGCGTTGTCTGACCGGGCGCGGCGTGAAAATGTACGGGGCGTGGTGGTGTCCGCATTGCGTGGAGCAGAAAGAAAAGTTCGGTGCGTCGTTCGAGTACGCTCCTTACGTGGAATGCGGCATTAAAGGCGACCTGCACGGTCTTTCGCAGGTTTGCAAAGACGAAGACATCAACCATTATCCCACTTGGCAGTTTCCGCCTACGGGTGAGCGAGTGGAGCGCGTTTTTACTCTGCAAGAACTGAGCGACCGCACCGGGTGCACACTGCCATGACCGATCTGACGCAGCGTTTGATGAGCTTTGTGGCCATTCTGGCGGTGTGCGGAATCGCGGTGTCGTCAGTGTCGCTACAGCATCATTACGCGATCTCCAAGACGGCGTATTGCGATATCGGGGAAACGTTCAATTGCGACATCGTGAACCGCAGCGAATATTCGTCGATTCTGGGAATCCCGGTCGCGCTGATTGGGATGCTCGGGTATGCGGCGCTGGTGGGGCTGGCGACAGTGTATCGCGAGCGGCGCGAGACTCCGGCAATGCTCTTCGGCGCTGCTGCCGCGGGCCTGGCGTTTGCTTTGTATCTGACCTACATTGAAGCGCGCGTGCTGGGAGTCTGGTGCATTTTGTGTTTGAGTTCGCTGGCGCTGATTGCGACGACGACGATGTTGGCGGCGGTGATCTGGTGGAAGCGAGACGGTAGCAGTGAGTAGCCAGTACTCATTAGCCAGTGCTCAGGGCCGGCCCGAATGTTTTCCCAGAAAGTTGAGAGCTGAAAGCTCGATTCACTTCATGTCCCGGCCCACAACGCGAAAACTAAAACCGAAGACGAAACCTACTCCCACCGCTGCGATGCCGGCGGCGACCGGCAACCTGTGGTTGCATGAGCTCCGCAGCCATATCTTCGGGAACACGCGACTGTTGCGGGTTTGGCTGCCTCCCGATTACGACGGCTGGGGCGAGACGCGCTTTCCGGTCCTTTACTTGAATGACGGACAGAATCTGTTCGATCCGGTAACGGCTTTTGCCGGAGTGCACTGGCGGGTGGGCGAGAGCGCGGCGCGGTTGATCGCCGAACAGAAAGTTCCACCGCTCATTATCGTCGGCATCGACAACACGAAGAACCGGGCTTGCGAGTACATTCCGTACAAGTCAAAAGATCCTAGAGTTCTTAACGCGAAGGGAAAATGCTATCCGGATTTTCTGCAGCGTGAAGTGATGCCGCTGATCGAGGAGCATTGCTGTGTATTAAAGGGGCCGGAGAATACGGGATTGGGCGGGTCTTCTCTGGGAGGCCTGATTACTTTGTACACGCAACTGGCAGCGCCGGGCGTGTTTGGGCGATTGCTGATCGAGAGCCCGCCTCTGTCCGTTGCGAACCGGAGAATTCTGGAAGAGAGCCGTCGATTCCGCGGTTGGCCGGCGCGCATTTACCTGGGGATGGGGACGCGGGAAGTGGGGCATCCGGAGAAAGACGAAAGGATCGTTGGCGACGTCCGCGAACTGGAATCGATTCTGCGCGAGGCTGGCTTGGACGAACGACGGCTGAAGGTCCGCATCGAAGAAAACGCTGCCCACAGCGAATCGGCCTGGGCAGCGCGCTTTCCGGAGGCGCTGGAGTTTCTTTATTCAACTTGATCGGAGTGAATGTGCCAAGCGTCGCCACGTTCCTGGATTCGCGCAGTGGCGACAAAAATCCTGGCGAGTTGCGCTCGCCTTGGGCAGCCGGGGGCGGGTGTCCCTACGCGTTCCCTTCTTGTGGGACCTCCCCGGCGTGTCACACAGCGGAAATTTCTCCGATGCTACTTCGTAATCACACCGCAGGCGATGCGGTCGCCGGCATTGCCCGCGGGGTCGGTCTTCTGGTCGTCGGCCTTGGCGTGTACTACGATTGCCGTGCCTCCGTTGCTGAACAGCGAATGGCTGTCGCCGCCGAGCGTGACGTCTTTATCTTGCCACTTGAAATGCGCTTTGCCGTTCGCGCCCACGGTGAAGTTGGGGTTGTCGCCGGCGTGGTGACCTTCCGGATTCTCCAATCCATGCTTCTTCCCATCGGGATTGAAGTGGCCTCCCGCGGACTTGAAGTCCGGGGCGTCGCACTTCGCGTTCTGATGAAAGTGGATAGCATGTTCGCCGGGAGGCAGATTTTCGAGATCGACTTCCATCTCAATGCCCGGGGCCGATTCCCAAAGAATCGCGGAGCCTACAACCTTGCCTTGGGCATCTTTGATTTGAACCAGAATCTTGGCCGAACTGGCTGAGGCGAGCGCGATCACCAGCAGTGCGAGCGGGAACAAGCGAGTGGTTTTCATAGAGGGATTATAACGAAATGGGCTGCGGGCCGCGAGCCACGAGCTGCGGGCAACCAGTTTTCTCGAATCTCGTGGCTCGAAGCTCGCAGCCCAGCAACACGGAATTAGATCACTAACCTGTTGCCTCTGGTCTGGCGCAGAATGCGGAGCAATGTGACAATAGGTGAATGCAACGATCTCTCATTACAACCTTTCTATTGGCCGCAGGGATGATGCTGGCCGGAGATGGCTATGCCCAGCAGACTCCAGCAACCAGCACTCCGGCGGCGACGACTCCAGCGGCTCCTGCAGCCACAACTCCGCAAGCGGCCACGACGGCGAAAGCTCCCGTGAAGAAAACGGCAACGGCAGCGAAGAGCGCGGCGCCTGCTCCCCTTAAAACGCGAAAAGAAAAGTTCAGCTATGCGCTGGGAATGGATATCGGAACACAGGTTGGCGGCAACCTGAAAAAGCAGTCGGTGGAGGTGGACTGGAATCTGACATCCGAGGGATTGAAGGACGCCATGTCCGGCGGTAAGACGCGTCTGACGCAAGAAGAAGCCAAGGCCGTGCTCGACGAGGTGCAGGCGGAGGTACGTAAAGAGCAGCAGGAGAAAATGCACCAGGCTGCGGCTACGAACAAGGCCGAAGGCGAAAAATTTCTCGCTGCCAACAAAGCGAAAGAAGGCGTCGTTACATTGCCCAGCGGCTTGCAGTACAAGATTCTGAAAGCGGGCGACGGACCGAAGCCCACCGCCAGCGACCAGGTTGTGTGTAACTACCGGGGTACTCTCATCAACGGCACGGAATTTGACAGCTCCTACAAGCGGGGGCAACCGGCGACGTTTGGAGTCGGGCAAGTCATCAAAGGGTGGACGGAAGCGCTGCAGCTCATGCCCGTGGGATCGAAGTGGCAACTCTTCATTCCTTCGAACCTTGCCTATGGCGAGCGCCCGGACCCGCGCAGCGGACTTGAGCCCAATGCGACCCTGATCTTTGAGGTCGAACTGCTCTCGATCGTTGATAAGAATAAGGACGATAAGAATAAGAACGAAAAGAAGGACGACAAGAGCGAAGAAAAGAAGTAGCGAAATCTTTGGCTGGTGGAGAGCCGGGCATCCCCGCCCGTCTCTTCACCGAACCAAGGTGCGTCGCAAAACATCTCACCGCTCTATCTTTCTGTATACATCACGCTCCCAGATACATCACGTGGGCGTAGGTTCCGAGCCTAACGTTATAGGCGAGATACCAGCCGACGTGATCGGGATCGTCGTAGATGACGATTTCGTCCGAATCCCAGAGCCAGCCGTCACAGAAGCCGACGTCGTAGGGAGCCACGGAGAAATAGAAACCGCCGAACCAGAAGCGGCCGGGACCACCGCCTGCGAGACGCCAGACGTGGCCGCGTCCGATACCGCCGGTGAAGTGGCCATGCTCCCACGGATGATCCAGATGATAATGAGGGTCGTTCGGGCCGGTATCATGGCCCACCCATTGTCCATTGGCGTGTACGTGGGGAGCTTCGGGATGTCCTGCCTTGTCGTTGAACTTGCGGTTTTCCTCCGCCGGATGCGGAGTGGTTACCTTCGCAGGACCGTGCTTAGGAATGTTTTGATGACCGCCACCGACCTCTGGCCGGGCGCCGCCTGCATGTTCTTCGTGTTGTGCCAGGGCTGAGAGAGAAAACACGAAACATATCGCGAGCAATCCAATCAGCTTTTTCATTTTTTTGTCACCATCCTCCAATTGCGATAACACCACTTTGAGTTAGATGTTTCTGTGGGTCTTCAATTTTAGCAGCGGAGGAGCGCCTGAACACTACGCGTAGATACTAGCGTTGATCGAGCATGTGGATGGTTTCAAGGATGGTATCGCCGACGATTTCGAGGCTCTTGGGGCTTAGCTTGTCCATGGTGTCCTGCGCGGTGTGGTGGAAGACGTTGTTGTAGCCGTAATCGAGGTCGATGACGTCGGCGCTGGGGACGCCACGTTTGACGAAGGGCAGGTGATCGTCTTCGATGGGGCCCTCGCGGGCGTAGAAGTGGGACTGGTAGCCTAGGCGCTCGGCGGCGGCGTAGATGAGATCGAGCAGCCAAGGAGTGCCGATGGTGTTGCGGTCGATGTCGAGGTCGGCGTCGCCGATCATGTCCATTACCATGAGCGCTTTGATCTTTTTGAGCGAGCCGTCTTTTTCCCATTTCTCGGCCAGATGGCGGGCGCCGTAGAGACTGTCGGTGTCGGACCACTTCCGCACCGCTTCTTCGCCATCAGTCCAGACGAGCCAGACGCTGTAGCCATCGCGCTTTTTTCCCGATCCCCCGCCGCGCAGTTG
This sequence comes from uncultured Acidobacteriaceae bacterium, assembly GCA_963749275.1. Classification (GTDB taxonomy): domain Bacteria; phylum Acidobacteriota; class Terriglobia; order Terriglobales; family Acidobacteriaceae; genus Acidiflorens. The sequence goes on along the minus strand of CAVVNA010000054.1, from coordinate 14,201 downwards.
GTTGGCGAATTCGAGCAGGATGGCGGTGGAAGAGCCTCCGTCGTTGGCGCCGACGTATCCGATATTGCGCAGCGGGTAGTTGGTGTCGTAATGGCCGAGGATGGCGATGATGCCATCTTTTGTGCCGGGAAATTTAGCGATGATGTTGCGGACCGGGAACTTGCCTTCCACGGTGTCGGCGGTAAAGGAGTCGTCTTCGACCTGATCGCCTTTGAGGTGGTCAAGGATGTAGCGCTCGAGTTTCTTGTGATTCTCGCTGCCCATGTAGCGCGGGCCGAAGGCGGTGACCTCGCGGGTGTACTGGAAGGCGCGCTTGGCATCGATGTGCGGGAGTGGGGCGGTGTCGGGGGGCGCGGCTTCGGGGGGCGCTGGCGGCTGCGAGGTTTGATTTGGACTTTGATCGAACTCCTTTGGCTGCGCATCCGTTCCACGCGAGCACGGAAACCAGCGTTGCCATCGAGTACGGTCAGACAAATCTTTAACCACAGGGGGCACGGGGAAACCCGGGTGAAGGTTTGGCAAACTTCCATTTTGGTTGTGGATGTTCTCATGCTTTTCCCTGTGATCCTCCGTGCCCCTCGTGGTTAGGATTTCTTCTCCGCGCGTTTCCTGCGCTGCTTGGGATGCACGAGCCAGGCGATGGCGATGCTTAGCACATAAAGCGCCACCATGGGGGCGGCGAAGATGCACATGTTCAGGATATCGGGGGTGGGCGTGATGATGGCTGCGACGACGAAGATACCCAGGATGGCATAGCGGATGTTGCGCCACATCCAGCCGGCGCTGACGATGCCCATGAGCGCCAGGAAAAATATCACGATCGGCATTTCGAAAATTACGCCCAGGCCGACGATGATGGTCAGAAACAGAGAACTGTACTCGCTGAGCGTGATCATCGGCTGGAAGTCTTTGCCGTAGCCGATCAGGAACACGAGCGCTTGCGGGAGCACCATTTTGTAGCCGAAGTATCCGCCGGAAAGGAACAGGGCTATGGTCGAGGCCATGAAGGGCATGACGTAGCGCTTCTCGTTGCGGTAGAGACCGGGCGAAATGAAGCACCAGATCTGGTAGAGCACGAAGGGCGAGGCGACGAACAAGCCGGCCATCATTCCGACTTTCAGATAGAGATTGAAAGGCTCGACCGGATTGACGTAAACGAGCTTGGCCGATAGGCCGTTACGTTGCAGCGCGTCCATGATGGGACGCTGCATGATGGCGTAGATATGCTCGGCATATCCCCAGCAGGCAAAGAAGCCGACGACGATGGCGATCGATGGAATAAACGATGCGCTTGCGGAGTTCCTCGAGATGTTCGAGGAAGCCCATAGCGGGCATTTGCTCCTTGGCGGATTCGTTCAGGGGTGAGGAGGCGGACAGCTCAGGCATCGGGCGCAACCTTCGGAGCTTCAACTCTCGGAGCGGGAGCAGGCTCGGGAACGGGTGCAGGTTCGGCTGGGGCGGCCTCTCGCGGCTTCGGCAGCGGCATTCTCGGCGCGGCGTTTACAGCGGCATTTTCCGCAGCTTCTAGCTTTTCGGCGGGCGGTGGATTGAAGATGCGATTAGCTAGCGATCCGAGCGGGGCCTGGAGGGGGGGCAGGATCTGCTGCCGACGGCTGCTGGCGATGCTGCTGCCGGCGTTTCTACCGTTTGTATCTGTTGTATCGAGGGAATTGATTTCGGACTCGATCTGCGAGCGGAATTCGTAGGAAGCGCGCCGGAACTCATTCAGGAAGCGCGCGACCTGGCGACCGATCTCCGGCATTTTCTTGGGGCCGAAAAGAATCAGCGCCAGAAAAAACAGGAAGATCATCTCGCCGGAGAAGCCGAAATTCATACGTCTATCATAATGCGCGACGGGGGATGCGGGCCACTCGCGAGTTGGGGGCGACAATAAATTTACAAAAGCACGACAGTTACAATCCGCTGACGAGCTTCTCCAGCCCGTCAAGCCAACCTCGGGCTTGACGGGATCCCCGATTCGCTCAGCGGGACAGCCGGGGCCGGCTATCCCCACCTGCGACGGAAAGAGGCTTATCTGAAGGTGTAGCCGATCGAGGCGCCGACGCGGGTGGCGTGGTTCGAACTGTAGTCCGTGTCGTTATTGATGATGTAGAAGCGGGCCTCGGGGCGAATGAAGAAACCGTGGTGGACGTAGAGCTTGAGGCCGCCGCCAAGATCGGCGTCGAAGTGGTTGCTCGTCGCTATCTCGCTGGTACTGCCGGTGCAGCCCGTGAGCGCACAAGTTACACGAGGAGAAATGGGTGTCCAGCTGCGCCGATGCCGCCAACAAGTTCCGTGGCAATGGGGGGCGAGCTTGGCCGAGTACACCGCGTTGAAATTGTAGAAGACCGGCCGAAAGGTGATACCCGAACCCTCGACTAGGTAATTGTTGCTTGCGGTCCCTCTCCAGAACACTTCGGCCCCGAAGCCGAGGTTGTGCCAGAAGAGCACATCGCCGCTAAAGCCAGGATAGGCACCACCCGTGAGCGATTGGGGCGGTTCAGCCGCCCACAAAGCTGCGCTTCCCGGGGCTAGCGTCGTGCTGACGCCGAATGCAATGTCGATTTTCTGAGCCTGTGCGAAATTCGAGAACGCTGTCAGGGCGACGCAGGCAAACGTCAAAAGCATAGCGATACGCAATGTCTGTTTCAATCGAAACCTCCAATATTGGTTTTAAGACATTGGATGCAGATCAAGAGTACGACGATGCCGCGGGCAGGTAGATTTACAAGAATTTACGGTCGGCCGGAAGAACCATGAACTGGCGGCCGTTATCGTAATGCTAACTTCGGGGCGCGGAAGTGCCCTCCTCCGTCTAAGGGCGATAGGTGGCGAATATTCTTGTTGGCCGGAAGGTTGGCGCAGATTAGTACGCCAGCAGGATGCGAAGGTCGCGAAGATTATTTCCGGTGGGTCCGGTGATAACGGTGTCGCCTAGCGCGTCGAAAAGAGGATAGGCATTGAAGCCGGAGAGCGCGTGCCGCACGGCTTCAGCGCCGGCGCGGGCATCGGCCCGACCACTTCCGGCACGGAAGATGGTACTGCCATCGACTACCGCGCCGGCGGCAGGACTGTTGCCGTCGATGCCGTCGGTGCCGGCGCTCAGCACGGTAATGTCGTGTCCCGATATTTGTTCGGCGCAGGCGAGGGCGAACTGCTGGTTGCGTCCGCCGATGCCACCGTTGCGGACGGCCACGGTCACCTCGCCGCCGGAGATCAGACAGACGCGCGATACGGTGCGGCGCAGTTCGCGCAGACGGTTGAGCAAGTAGGCGGCGGCTTTGTCGTAGGGCCAGTCGTCGCAGGAGTTATCGACTTCAACCGCGAAACCGGCGCGGGTGGCGGCTACGGCAGCTTCATCGATGGCCACTTTGTTCGAGAGCACGGTCCACCAGCGAGCGCGGATGAAAGCGGGGTCGTCGGATTTGGGCGTCTCGTCGAGAGCATGCTGACGGAAAAGATCGGCCACCGATTTGGGGAACTGATCGATAAGGTTGTACTTGGCGGCGATGCGCTCGCAGTCATGGATGGAAGTGGAATCGGGCATGGTGGGACCGGAGGCGAGCGCGTCGGGTGTATCGTCGGGCACGTCGGAGACAAGAATCGAAACCTGCTGGGCGGGATAGGCTGCCTGGGCGAGGCGTCCGCCCTTCACGGAGGAAAGATGTTTGCGGATGGCGTTGATCTCGGCGATGGGTGCGCCGGAGTGCACGAGCGTGCGGTAGGTGGCGGCGAGGTCGGGCAGCGAGATTTCGTCGTCTTTCAAAGTGTCTTTCATAGTAACGACGGGCTTTTCGACGATGGAAGAGCCGCCGCCGGAAATCATGAAGATGGCCAGCGAAGTGGCGTCGAGAGAAGTCAGCGATTTGAGGATGGCATCGGCGGCGTGGATGGATTCGGCGCTAGGCGTGGGATGCCCGCCGCGAAAATAACGGAAACCGCGCACCTGGCTGGCGGGTTCGACGGACGATGCGACAATGCCTTCGAGGCCGCTGCCGAGTTGGGCTTCGAGAGCGGCGGCCATGGTATGCGCCGCCTTCCCGATGGAGACAACAAAGACGCGTTGGTAGGAATCGAGATGGTGCAGGTCGTCGCCGATGCGCAGGACACGGCGCTCGCAGTGCACGTTGCGGGCGAAGCCGCTTTCGATGGAGGCGTTCTTGAGCGCGGAGGTGAAGATGTCGCGAGCGAGGTCGCGCATGCGGCGGAATTGCTGGTCGCGCGCGGGAGAGATCGGGGGCATGGTGGGGATTATAAAGAGTAAAGTCACTCGCAGTGCTATGGAATGAAAATTGCTGAGGCTTTTCCGATGCTCAACTCGCGGCTGCCTGCTTGCCGTCTGGCTCGCATCCTTTGCGACAGCACAGTCAAACCCGACGCCTACGAAGTTTCTTCAGAGCTATCTAACGACGTTCGTCGTTCGCTGGTCGCCGGTCGCTGTTCTTCGTTCGCTGTTAGTCGCTGGTGGCTTTTGCGAGCAGGGTCTCGCGGACCCAATCTTCGATAGCTAGGCGCATCTCCTTGAGTCTTCCTTCGAAGAAGTGATCTCCGGCTTCGATCCGCACCAGCTTCTTCGGGTCGGCGAAAGTGTTGACGAGCGCTTCGAGTTTTCCGGCGGGTCCGAACTGATCGCGCGAGCCGCTGACGAAGAGTTTGGGCTTGACGCACTCGCGCAGAAATTCGAAATCGTAGACGCGGTCTTCAATTCGATCTGCGACCGGGACGGCGGGCAGGCCGAGGGCGATGAGCGCGCGGACTCGGTCATCGGAATACGCGGCGCGCAATCCGACGGCGGCGCCGAAGGAAAAACCGGCGAAGATGACGGGCAGCGTGAATTCGCGCTCGAGCCAATCGAGGGCGGCACGCACGTCTTCTTCTTCGCCGATGCCGCCGGCGTGCTCGCCTTCGCTCAGGCCGGTGCCGCGGAAGTTGAAGCGCAGCACGGGGAATCCGAAGCCGTTGAGCGCTTTCATGGCGTGGAAGACGACTTTGTTGTGCAGCGTTCCACCGTACAGCGGATGCGGATGGCACACCGCGGCGGCGTGTGTCGCGCTGGGCGATCCGGCGTTGAGGAGAGCTTCCAGGCGTCCGGCGGGACCGGCGAGGAACAGCGAGCGGATGCTGGAGGTTTCGGGGAGCACGGGCCGGTCGTTAGTCCTAAGTCGTTCGTCGTTAGTATTGCAGAGAATCTGCCTGAGTATTGCAGAGAATCTGCCTGCCAGCGACTAGCGACTAGCGACCAGCGACTGGTACTCTTTTCCTGCATGGACCTGTTTGCGCTTACCCGCCGTCTGATCGATATTGAATCCATCACTCCGAATGAAAGTGGGGTGGGAGATTTCCTTTGCGACGAGCTGCGGCGACGCGGGTTGGAAGCTCGCAAAATGCCGGTTGAAGGTGCGCGCGCGAACGTGTTGGCGGCGTGGCCGGCGCATGCGCGTCCGGAGGTTTTTTTCTCTACCCACATGGATACGGTGCCGCCGTTCATTGCATCGTCCGAAGATGACGAGCGCATTTACGGGCGTGGAGCGTGCGACGCCAAGGGGATTATTGCAGCCGAGATTCTGGCGGCGGAGAAGCTGCGCGGGGCAGGCGTTTTCGTCGGGCTGCTGTTTCTGGTGGGCGAGGAGCGGGATTCGATCGGCGCGCGGGTGGCCAACCAGCAACCGATGGGGGCGCGCTTCATGATCAACGGCGAGCCCACCGAAAACAAGCTGGCGCTGGCAAGCAAGGGCGCGCTGCACGTGGAACTGGTGGCGCACGGAAAGATGGCGCACTCGGCGTATCCGGAACTGGGTGAGTCGGCGATTGACAAACTGGTGGAAGCGCTGCACCGTTTGCACGCAATGAAACTTCCCGAAGGCGCCGACGTGGGCCCTTGCACAAAGAACGTCGGCTTGATTCAGGGCGGGCGCGCGCCGAATGTGATCCCCGATTGTGCCAAGGCCAGCCTTTTTTATCGCCTGGTCGGCCCGGGGGACGCGCTGCGCCGTGAGATTAAAGAGACCGTCGGCGCGCTCGCCGAGGTTCGCTTCACCCGCGAGACTCCGTTTCTGCGGTTGCGGACGCTGGACGGTCTGCCGACAATGGTCGCCGCCTTCACCACCGATGTCCCGTCCCTTACGAACTGGGGCGAGCCGTTGCTGCTCGGTCCAGGCTCGATTCACGTGGCGCACACGGAGGGCGAGTTTGTGGAGAAAGCGCAGCTACGGGAAGCGGTGGAGATTTATTGTTCGATGGCGAAGAGGCTGAGTTCTTAGCGGTCAGTTGTCAGCTCCAAGATTTTGGCCTCCAAAAACATTCACCGGTCTCATCCTAAGCCGACAACTGACTTACTTCTGCTCGTAACTCGTTCCGGCCAAAATCTTGTCGAGAGGCAAAAAGTGACGAAATCCTGCTAACTCGATGAAAGCGGTCTAAAAGCAAAGGAATCACACGCGTCCAATATCTGCAGCTGCGGTCTACCGTTTCATGCTCCTTGTCGAGCCTAGTTGCGCTTTTGCGCCAGCAGCTGTTTCTACCGCGCCCCTGACGGATTCAGAAGAGAGCCGCTAGCGCTTGTGCACCTCCAGTTGCACCGGTCGCGCAATCGACGTCACCTCGGGATCATAGTACTCATAGACTCGCGACTTAAATGTCCGCGCACGGATTGGATACTTGGCCCGCAGGCGGAACTTCACTGTGACCGTGTCTCCCGGAGCGAACGAGTCGAAGTAGAGGATGGCCTGCGTCGCCGTGAGGCTGAACTTCGACAGGTGGCCACTCTTCCGGCCCGCGCTCTTTTCCTGGTAGTCCTGCAAGTCTTCGCTGAGCAGGTCAAACCCAGGCGGAATGCCGAGATCCACCATCACCATGTTGGCGGTCTTGTCCAGGTTGTTCCTGACCGTCGCGCTGGCCGTAGCAATGTCGTCCTGCGCAAGTTGCGTGCGGTCGTATGCCACATCGATGGAGAGCGGCTCGCCCGCCTGCTTCTGATCCCAGGGAAGGAAGTAGCTCCCCACGACCTGGTAGGCGAGTCCACCCTTCCCCTCGAACTGGATTGCGACTGTGCTGGCTTTTTGCGAATCGATGTCCCTGAACACGAACTGATGAAGCAGATCGTTGTTCTCTGGCGTCAGGACAAGCTTTTCGACTGGCTTGCCGTTGAGCAGCACCAGCAGCGTGCCGCGAACATCGGCCGCACCTTTTTCGGTTGCGAGGAGCAAAGCCCGCAGCGCCATGATCGTTGCTTGTGTTGTACCCCAGGTTCCGGCCGCATCCTTCTTTGCGGCGATGTAACTCATGGCTTTGCGCGCCGTGCCCGACGCCTCACCCCACTTGAGCAGCGCCTGTGCCGCCAGTCCCGTGGTCTCCACGCTGGCGCTGGCGCCGCTGGAGTAGACTCCGGTTTCGTCTGCGCTCCACCAGGCTTGCTCTTCCTTTTCGGTGCGCGCGTCAAGCAGAAGCTGCATCGCCTGGCGAGTGAACTCACGATCCTTTCCATGATCGCCGTTCCCGTAGTCGGTGGCGAAGTTAGCCACCACCGCCAGAGTGTAGGCGTCCATTTTCGCGTTCATATGCTTTTCGACAAACCGCTTGGCCTGTTCGACCGCCGTTCCCTGGTATCCCGTGTTCTCGAGCGACCAGGCGATGTAAGCCGTGATCCGCAACACGTCGGAGTTGAAGCGGTTCGTGGCGCCCTCATTAATAAAGGAGGTGTCGGGCTTCCAGCTTCCATCCGCCTGCTGTTGTCCGGCGAGCCACTGCTGCGTGCGAGCGATGAGTTTCGGGTCCACATCGTAGACCTTCGACATGTCGTAGAACTCCATCAGCCCGTAGGCGGTGAGAATTTTGTTCGCCGGAGCTCTGCCGAACCAGGAGAATCCGCCGCCGGGCACCTCGAAAGTCAGCAGCCGCTGATAGCCGTTGGCGATGTATCCTTCAGCCTTGGCGTGTACTTCGGGAGTGAGCTTCTTGGTGCGCTTCATGTAATCGAGCGCTAACACGTTCGGGTAAGTGCTCGATGAAGTCTGCTCAAAGCAGCCATACGGCATGCGCAGAAGGCTGTCCATCCCTTCAACGACCTGGCTAAGCGGACCGGGATAGAGCCGCACAAAGATCTTGCTGGCCTCGGGAATGGCGTTCGCCGGGAAGTCGATTTCGTGCTGCACTGTATTTTCCAGACGGCCATTGAAGACAAGATTCTGCTCTCGTCCGTTGGGAATGACCTCGATTTCGCGCACCACGATGTCGGCACGATTGGCTCCGCCTTTCATGCGTGCCGAAAGCGTGAGCTTGAACTTCCCGATGCGCTTGGCCTCGAGCGTGAACTGCGAGCCTCCGACGCGGGACGACTCTACCGTCGACCGATTTCTCGCCGACGTCATCGACCAGTGAGAACCAACTGTCCGCTTCGAGATGTAGGTTGACGTCTCCAGGTGAGCCCGAGTAGTTGTAGATGGCCACCGGGATCGACACGCGATCACCCTGAGTGAGCGTGACCGGCAAATCGAGATCGACAAAGAAATCCTGAAAAACCTTCAGACTCGAAGTAGACGTGCCCAGCGCGCCATGTTGCGTGGAAGCGATCATCGCCATGCGCCACGTCGTGATGGAATCGGCGATCGGAATCACAATGCTGGCGCGGCCGTCCTTATCGGTGATGATCTCGGGATTGATGTAGAGCGCCTCGGGGAAATAGGAGCGCACGTGCGCGGCGGGCGAGCCGGAGGCTTCCTTGGCAAGCTGATCGTTGATTACCTCGGACTTTTGTTCAAGCATCGCCATCTCCGTGACGTTGCGGTTATTAAGTGGCCCGGCCCCCGGGCGCGACCTCCGCCGAGACCTCCGCCGATTCCGCCAATCACACCGCCAGCAGCACCGCCTGGGACGCGAGCGAGAGCCACCGCTTTGGTCGAAAAGGGCGGACCTGCCGCAGTGACCTGAACCACCTCGGAGGATTGGCCAACTGACAGAATTGCGGAGAGCACTGCGCGATCGCGCGGTTGAAGAGAGAGTTTCTGCGAAGCGATCTTGAACCCAGCGCTGGATACTTTAACCGTGTAGGCACCGGCAGACACGGCAGACAGCCTGAATTGCCCAGCGGCGTCTGTTCTGGTGGTGCGGGTTCCTCCAGTGGAATCTTCGCGGACCTCAACGGTTGCTCCCGATACCACAGCTCCCGTGGTGTCGGTAACGGTTCCCACGATCTCCGCCAGACCATTAAACGGTCCGCGATCGTGTTCGATCTTGACGTCAATCGCGGTCGGCTTCGAACCGGGAGAGCCAACCACCCATTTGCGTTGAAATAGCAAAAAAGCCTGCATGTCATCGCCGGTGTTAAGTTGCCGATCCGGGCCTGCGCTGCGCAGCACGTAATACGTTTTTGTGGAATCCCAGCGCGCGGGTTCAAACGTGAGGTTCGTGCCCCAGGCATCGCGAAACTCCGCCCCACCAGTGCGCGCGAGCTTCGCGTAGATTCGAGCCGGAGCACCCAACTTCGGATTTTCCGCGTAAGCCTGGCTAAGATCTTTTGCTAACTGATTCGCTTGTTTCTGAAAACGTGCCTGGTAGCGCCGCGCATATTCGCCGTACTTGGCCATAGGCACGTCCCCGCCGAATTCCGTCTCAAACTTGTTCGGATTCACAATTTCGGTCGCCGAGAACAAAGCCCGCGCCGCCCGGTCGCGTTGTTCGATCTGCGACTTCTCCACCGGTTCCACAATCTCCGGCATACCGATGGAGTGGATTTCATAGCGCGGCTTCATCACCTCCTGCTCGAGATAAAAAAAGACCTTGGCAAACCCCGGCTGCTTCTCCGCCAGCGCGAACACAGCTTCATCCACCACTTGCAATCCGAGCGCGGCATGGACGCCCTGGCCGCGCGAGTTGGTCACGCGAAATTGGATTCGCGCCTCGCCGCCCGGTTTATAGACGGGCGCATCCGCCACCGTCTCAATCTTCAGTTCGTCCGCCGGTTGCACGAAGATCAGGCGATGGTCCCCGACCGGGCGTGCGTCCCTGCCGAAGAGGTACGCGCTCAGATCGACCGTCCCCGCCATTTCCGGCGTAGCTGTCAAAGAAAGTTCCGCCTCGCCGTTTTCAAGCTCCAGGTCTCGCGTCAGCACTGTCTGTCCTTCTTTGACGATGTCCACATACGCGGCCCCTCGCGTCTTGGTGGAAAAGACCTTGAGTTGAATCCGCTCACCGGCGCGGTACACGGCCCGTTCCGTGCGCAGCAGAATCTGCTCTTCGCCCACGCGAGCCTGGAGTTGAACCGTGCTTGACGCGTGGTTTCCTTCTTGATCGGCAGCGTCAATCTCCAGAGTTTCGCTACCGCTTCCCGCCTTCACACGAGCCACGGCAACGCCGCCATCGTCGGTGGCAACATGTTGATCCGAATTTCCAGCGGCATGAACGGTCAGTTCGGTCTTCGCCGCAGTTCCATCGGGATAAGAAGTCAGGACAAATACCTGGTTCTCGAGATTAGGAACCAGCGTTCCGCCCTCCGGAACCGCTGTGATCAACAGCGGCGATTCGCTGACGGTTATCGGTTCGCCGCGAGTCTCCGTATGACCGGCGGAGTCTTTCACCGTAGCCTCAATCAGCACGCGGGCCGCGCCGTGGCTGAGAGGCCGCCCGGCAAAATATTTCGGCAATTGAATGTCAAAGCGATAGGAGCCATCGGAGTCCGTCTTGCCCTGTGCCGACGCCACTTCCACCACCGCGACATCCATCGCGGAAGCCTTGATGCTGATTTCGGCGTGGTCCACCGGCTTGCCAAAAAAGTAGTTGGAGCGCACCGTGCCGGTGACGTGATCGCCCGGTTGGTAGCCGCGCTTCTGCTTCTTGCCGTTCTCGCTGAAATCCACGGCCACCTTGAATTTTGGAAGCACGTATCGTTCGACATTGAGCGCGATCTCCGCCGTATTCGTCGGCACCTCCGCGTCGCCCGTCTCTGAACTGAACATCAGCGCGCGCAGGTGGTACGTGCCCAGATTGACTTCATCGGCCAGTCCAAATTCGGCCGAGGCAACTCCGAACTGATCGGTCTCGGTCGCTTTCTTGAATACCTTGTTGCCGCGAGAGTCCTCGAGTTCGAAAGTCAGCTTGTGTTTGGCCGCCGCCTCGTGGTCGGAGCGCTCGAGCGCCAACCCGCGCACATGGATCGTTTGGCCCGGTTGGTAGATTGGCTTCTCGGTAGTAAGAAGAATGGAAACCTTGTCTTCCAGTCGCACTGCCTGAGTAAACTCGGTTGAGCCAATCGGAGTATCCACAACATAGCGCAACTGGTAACTGCCCACGAATCCGGCAGGAAACCGGAACTGTGCCTCGGTCGTTCCACGACGATTGAGTTGGCCCGCAAACAGTTGATGGGGTTTCCCGTCGGCAGCGACAAATTCGATTCGTACCGAGCCGCGACCGGGAATGATTTCATTTTTCGAGTCGGTGACGATCACGCGTACCGCCGCCGGGCCGCCGGCCAGGTAAGACTGCTGCCCCAGGATGTGAATCACCGGCGTGCGCAGGATCTGCGAGATGGACTCCGTGCCCTCCAACGCGGCAGTCTGCTTATCGTCATATTCAAAGCGGTACCGAACGCGATGCCACACCAGATCGTCCAGCGGCGGCGACTTCTCCAGCTTGATCTCATCTTGCCACCGTCCTTGTCCCGCGGCCACTTCAACCTGCCGCTCGGCGCGGCCCAGCACGTTGTCTTCCGGATCCAGGACTTCAATGGTCAACTGTCCGGCTCCGGAGCGGGCAGCATGGTAAGCAATGGTTAGGTGCAGCAATCCATGCGAATAGGTTGCAACGGTAGCAGGCGCGCCGCTGGACGCTTGGAATGGCCGCACGGCGACGAATGCTGTGATCGTCAGAAATACAGTGAGGATGAAAACGAGGAATCTTGCCGGGTTTCCGCGTCGATTGCCGTTGCCGTTGTCCATGTCATCTCCGTGAAGATACGAAGACTCTTTGTCGATACACACTGTCATCCAAGTTCAACTAAGAGAACGCGCGCCGGGGCCGTTCTTGCGCGGACCCGGATGCGGCGCACCGCCGTTCGTCCGAACCATTGAGCCTGAACAGGACTAGCGGTTTAGATGCCTTCTGACGGCGCCTTCGAGCAGGCCTTGCACGAGTGCCAGTTGAAGTGTGACTGCGACGAGCACGGTGAGGTAGCGCGGTCTCTTCCGAGTCGTCCAAAGAGTTCTATATCCATTTGGACACCACCGGCAACAACACAGTTCCGTATGACAGGAAATGACTGCTGACGAGACAGATGGGCTTTCCGCCTCCGTCTTCTAGGACGATGCAATTGCAGCGCTTAATTTTCGCAACTCGGCACTGTCCATTGCGATGAAGCGAAACGGCTGCAAACCCATCGGAGCGGCTGAACAGGGGCTGAGCAGTTCAGCCATGGCGAGCACCGATCCAATGTGCGTCGAAAACAGCAGTTCCACAACTTCTCCTGAACTGAGCGGTTTGAGCACTCGAAGCAACCCGCCTGTGACAGAAATGGTCTGAAGTCTAGCGGATGAGTGTTGTCCGTCCCTAAATCGGATCGTTGCGGAAGGCATGCCTGGAAGTCGCACACGGACGGGACGCCGCATGCAGAGCGATACGGGGGAGGTCACCATGCAAGGAAATAATGCTACGGAGTCGATGAGTCAGGCGAGATTACCAAGGCACAGTGTACGGGCCGAGCATGGAAACGGACCGTTCGTGTTTGCTCCCTCGGGCACTATAGCGGTTCAACCCGCATAAGCGTATGGAAGCGGCGCGTTCTTGTACTTTTTGTACCCCAGCGCGGTCAGTCGAATCACACCTCGAACTTGTTCTTCCACCAGTCCTTCATTTCTCAACTCCGCGACTGCCAAACGGGCGGAAGAGGAATCGACAGTTTGCTTGGACAAGATCACAAACTGATCGCGATCCTGTTCGTAGCGGAGAACGAGCGTGACGAGAAGGCCGTCCCGGATGTTTTGCAGAGGCATGACGCGATCTTAGGCACATGAGCAGGACCACGGAATGGCCCTTCGGTGTCGGTCGTGGTGACGTGTGTTCATGCTTGAGTTGTCCTTCTGGATGCCTGGTAATGAACATTGGTAACCGAGCGCCAGCCATGTCGTGCACGGACGGTCGGCAAACAAGAAGTAATTCGGTTCCTCCCTGTTCTGAATTGGTGCTGGGAGCGCTGAAGCCGGAGGATGAGGACCGCTTTGCAGAGTCCGCGCAGGTCGCGGCAACGAAGTTGGAAGCGGATCGCGCTGGAATTCCCAGGTGTAGCGCATGTGACAGAAGACGCGTCTGACAGAAGCGAGACGAGAAAGAAGTGAAGGCCTTGCCGGAACGGGAGTGCATACGGCCGTTCCGCATTGCGAATGCCGTCAATCCCCTCGCGTCTATCATCGCCGGGCGTCTTGCGTGTCACACACAGCAGGCAAAGGATACTTGGTCGGACGCGCAGACAAAGGTTGCGTGCCGGCAGTGGTCCGGACAACGCCTAAGCCGCTCTCGAAACCCACGTGAATCTTCTACCGCCCAGCCTGCTAGACTGACGAACGACAAGGAGGCACTCTTCTGTGCACCGACGCCGCGTGAACAACAAAGATGACGTGGGACTTGGAACCCGGGGAGTGTGGGCTGGCGAGAAGGGCAAGTATTGGGAGCGCGCCACGCAAATCCCAGTAGCCCTTAGCGTCTCTTTCGGCTACGACGATGTGAACGAGTGGCTCGCGGTGGCGCAAGGGAAGAGGCCTGGCCATATCTACAGCCGGAACACCAATCCGACCGTAGCCGCCTTCGAAGAAAAGACAAGAAATCTGGAGACAGCCCAAGCCGCCACCAGTTTCTCGAGCGGCATGGGAGCGATCAGCAACACGCTTTTTGCCCTCCTGTCTCCTGGCGATCGCGTTGTTTCCATTCAGGACACCTATGGAGGGACGAACAAGCTGTTTATCGAATTCCTGCCTCGGTTCGGCATCAAGGTGTCGCTCTGTGATACGAGCGATCACAGAGCAATTGAAGCGACCATTGGCCAGGGGTGCAAGGCGGTATACCTGGAAAGTCCGACGAATCCGACGGTCAAAGTTGTCGATCTCGCTCGCCTGGCCACCGTGGCCCATCGCCACGGTGCTGTGGTGATCGTAGACAACACACTCGCTACGCCCATCAATCAACAACCGGTGAAACTCGGCGCCGATCTCGTCATTCACAGC
>CAVVNA010000053.1:0-22991 GCA_963749275.1 uncultured Acidobacteriaceae bacterium | reverse complement strand
ATCCGAGCTCCATGCCCCTTTTTTGCGATGTCGCCCTGCCCGTCCCGCTCGACATGGTGTTCACCTACGCCATCCCTCCGGGCATGGAGCCGGTGGTTGGCGGACGGGTGCTGGTGCCGTTCCGGCAGCAACGGATGTCGGGCGTTGTGGTTGAGTTGCATGACCGTCCGCCGCAAGTTAAGACCAAGAAGGTTATCGAGGCGCTCGACCTCGCGCCGGTTCTCGATGAACATCTGCTGAAACTTGGGAGGTGGATTGCCGATTACTATCTGGCTCCGGTGGGCGAAGTGTTTCGCACCATGCTGCCGCTGGCGGCGGAGTTCAAGCGAGCGATCGCTTACCACATCACCGATGAGGGGCGGTTGGCGCTGCATCTGGCGGGGATGACGGGGTCTCCGGCGCGGTCGAAGCGGACGCCGGAACAGCAGTTGGTTGAATTCCGCGTGCTCGACTATCTGGCGGAGCGGGAGGACGTGCGCGAAGCGAGTTTGCGCGGGGCGACGCGGGTTTCGAAGGCGCTGCTCGCGGGCATGGCGCGGAAGAAGTGGATTGCGCGCGAGGATGTATCGGCGGCGCGGGATGCGGCGCGGCTGGCGAAGATCGCGGTACTGTTGGGGGCGGAAGGTGCGGAGGCTTCGCCTCCGCTGAACGGGCCAGAGGCCCGTCACCACACGAGCACGGGTGCTGCGAAAAAGCTTAATGCGAACCAGCGAGTTGTAATTGAGACGCTGGCTGCTTCCGGAGGACGCTTACCGGTAGAGGCTTTGCGCGGGCTGGAGGTGCCGCGCACAACGCTGGGCACTTTGGTGCGGCGCGGGTTGATTGAACTGGTGGATGAGCCGCAGGATTTTACGGCTTCAGTTTCAAAGCTCAAGCCGCGACAATCTCCGTTTGAGTTCGAGTTCAGCGCGGCGCAGAAAGAAGCGCTCGCGAAGATTGGCGAGGCCGTGGGCTCTCGCAAGTTCGCCGGTCTGCTGCTGCACGGCATCACCGGGTCGGGAAAGACGGCGGTGTATCTGGCCTGCATGCGCGAGGTGCTGGAGCAGGGGCGGTCGGCGATCTTGCTGGTTCCCGAAATTGGGCTGACCCCGGCGGTGGCGGCGGACTTGCACCAGGTGTTCGGCGATGAAGTTGCCATTCTGCATTCGGGGCTGTCGGACGCGGAGCGGGCGGAGCAGTGGCATCGCATACGGCGTGGCGAGGCGCGGGTGGTCGCGGGAACGCGGTCGGCGGTGTTCGCGCCGGTGGGCGATCTGGCGCTCATCATTGTCGACGAGGAGCAGGATTCGTCTTACAAGCAAGAAGAGACGCCGCGCTATCACGCGCGCGATGTCGCGGTAATGCGCGCGAAGATGGCGGGAGCGGGCGCTGTTGTTGTGCTGGGCTCGGCCACACCATCGCTCGAGTCGTACTTCAACGCGAAGAAAAACAAATATGCGCTCGTGGAGTTGCCCGAGCGCGTGGAGATGCGTCCGCTGCCGGAAGTTGAGATTGTAGACATGCGGCAGGAGTTTCAGGAGACGGGACAGGAGCAGGTGATCTCGCGCAAACTGGCGGAGGAAATCCGCGAGCGGCTGGAGAAAAAAGAGCAGGTCATGGTGCTGCTCAACCGGCGCGGATATTCTCCGGTGGTGTTGTGCCGGGCGTGCGGCAAGACGTTGCAGTGCAAGAACTGCGCCGTCTCCATGACCCACCACAAGCGCGAGCGCAAGATGGAATGCCATTATTGCGGGCACGTCGAGCACATCCCCGACAAATGCGCGCATTGCGGCAGCGAGTACGTTTATTTTGTCGGGACGGGATCGGAGAAGCTGGAGGAGTTGCTGCATGGCATGTTTCCGCAGGCGCGGATCGGGCGGCTGGATCGCGATACGGTGCGCGGGCGGGAAGATTTCGAACATGCGCTGAACGCGCTGAATGAAGGCGCGCTCGACATGCTGGTGGGCACGCAAATGATTGCGAAAGGCCACGACATCCACGGCGTGACGCTGGTCGGCGTAGTTGGGGCGGACATGGCGCTGGGGTTGCCGGATTTTCGCGCGGCGGAGAGAACGTTTCAGCTATTGACACAAGTGGCGGGGCGCGCGGGACGCGGACAGTCTCCGGGGAAGGTTGTGCTGCAGACTTACTTTCAGGATCACTACGCGGTGCAGTTTGCGGCGCGGCATGACTTTGCCGGGTTCTACGAAAAGGAGTTGCAATTTCGCGCCTGGATGCACTATCCGCCGTACAGCGCGATTGCGAATGTGCTGATCCGCAGCGAGAAGTTGGATGACGCGCTGACGTGGTCGGGCGAACTCGGGCGCTGGTTTGAGAAGACGCGACATGAAGGCGTTCGCGTGCTTGGACCGGCAGCGGCGCCGATCACGCGCTTGAAGCGTGATTACCGCTATCACTTCATTCTGAAGTCTCCCAGCCGCGAGAAGATGAATGCGCTTTTGCGGGCGATGCTGGCGGAAGCCGCGGCGCGAAAGATTCCGCGGACGCAGGTGATTGTGGATGTGGATGCAGTGTGGCTGATGTAGCGGCGGTCGTTGGTCGCTAGTCGTCGGTCGTTTGCGGCCGCTGAAGCGGCAGAGGTCCCGCGCTCCGCGAAAAGTGCCGGCGGCGATTACTAGCGCTGGAGCTTGTGGCGAACGCCGTCGCGTAGATCGTGCAGCGTGTCACGGCTTCCGTCGCGGATTTGTGGCCAGACTTCCCGGCCCGAGCTGTGCGTGAAGGGCGCAGGAGCAAAAGCCACGACTAACATTGCAATCGCAAAAGCAGCGAGCCACTTCCGTGCAGGCGAAATTCCCGGACGCCTCGGAATCGGCGGATGATGGCTGGTTAGCCACAGCACTACCGCCCAAAGCAGCCAGCCGACCCAGCAGTACTTAGCAAGCGGTATGAGCGCGAAAACGACGCCCAGGGATACCCACCGGTGCAATTTGGGAAACACCGAAAACAGAATGTGTCCGCCATCGAGTTGCCCGCCTGGCAACAGATTCAGCGCCGTCGCGAACATTCCCACCCACCCGGCGACTGCGATCGGATGCAAGGACAGCGAGGTTAGCGGCACATCGAGGCGCAGCAGGCGGGATGCAAGATGAAATGCGAGGGGAAATCCCGGTTCATTCTCGATCGGCGCGCTGCCGAATAGCAGCGGATGGGACAGCGAGAGCCCCATTAGGACAGCGGCGCATGAGGGGATAAAGCCTGCAATCGGACCCGCAATTCCGATATCGAACAATGCCGTGCGAGTGGGAATCGGACCCTTAATACGGATGAAAGCTCCGAACGTACCGATCAAGCTCGGAAATGGAATAAAGAACGGCGGCGTCGCATAGACGCGATAATGTCGGGCATATAGGTAATGTCCCATCTCGTGCGCGAGCAGTATGAACATTAGCGTGAGTGAAAAGTAGAGCCCATGCATCAGTTTTGTCGGAGCCTGCCAAACCCACTCCAGTGGAAACATGGGAATGTTGTCATTGCTGAACGAGAAAGCTGGTTGTTGAAGCGCGAAGTTGGCATAGATACGTGCACCCACTACCAGCGTGCTCAGGAAGGTCGCGGCCAGAAGTAGGATGTGCAGCCACCAGCGCGGGCGCGGCGGCCGGACGACCCAAACCTGGGGCTGAGGCTGCTGTTCCCATTCGAGGGTGGCCGGAAAAGGGGATGTGGGTTCGGACATAGGAACCTGAGGTCAGAGGTTCGAGGTCAGATGGCAGAGGTGTGGGATTCCCTCTGCAATCTGACCGCTGCAATCTGCAATCCGGTAGCTAGTCAATCGACTGTAGTTCCTTGCCCGGCTTGAAGCGGACGGCCTTGCCGGGCGGAATGGAAACTTCGGCGCCGGTGCGCGGATTTCGTCCGATGCCGGTCTTGCGCGGACGCACGTTGAACACGCCGAAACCACGCAGTTCAATGCGGTCGCCGGTGGCGAGCGCCTTCTTCATGCTCTCGAAGACGGTCTCGACGGCGAGCTCCGCCTTGGTCTTGGTGATCCCAGTGCGGTTGACCACTTCATTGATGATGTCGAGCTTAATCACGGCTGTCCCCCGTCTCCCCAGGATTGATATGCCTCAAGTTATTGATGCTAAGGGAGATAAGCGAGATTGTCAACCGGGGAAGCGTTAGAGGATTGGGTTCACTGATAAATTGGCGTAATCTACGCCGTGGCCAGGTTCAGCGCAGGACCCGAAATGCTACTGCTGGGCGAGTCGGGCCGCTTGAATTGTTTGCTGAGAGCGAGTCCCTGCTGCTGATAGGAAGAGTTAATGGATGCGCCATACACTCTCTCCGGTTTGCTTGCCATCGGGTAGTAATGCAATCTGCCGACGAGATCCTCGTCCTCTAGGAGGATCGGCACCTCGTATGCCCTGACTTCCAGCACGGCCTTTGTTCCCGGGATCTCCCCATTGGCTCCATATCCAAAGCCGGGGTCGAAGAATCCGGCGTAGTGCACGCGAAATTCCCCCATGCTTGGGTCATGCGCGACCATTTCAGCTGCATGATCAAGAGGGATGCGCACCCTCTTCTTCGAGGCTAATAGATAGAAACCACCAGTATCGAGAACAATGCGACCGTCACCGGGTCTTGGGATTGCCTGCCAGAAATCCACTGGGTTGTAGTAATCGATTTTGTCCAGTTCGATCTCTCGATCGGATCCTCTGGCTTTATAGGCGACGATACTTGAGCGGTTGTCGCCCTCTAGGTCTACCGTGATCTCCACGCCATCGCCGATGTGATTCTTCGCGGGGGTGCCTTCGGCATCATAGACAAGGCGCTGCTCCTTCGCCAGTTCTCTCAGATTTCCATTACCTAGCCGGGCTGAAGTGCCCCGCACAAAGCGCAGTTGGTTAAGTTTCATCCCAGCCCTCAGACGGATAGGAAAGGTTCTGGAGGAAACTTCTACATAGAGCTGGCCAGAGTACCCTTTCTCAACGTGGTCAAACTCATCACCACACTCGGTGATTAACCGCGTAAATATGTCAAGGCGTCCAGTTGTGCTCTTCGGGTTGGCTACGCCCTGAATATCGTTAGGGAGCTTCAGTCGTTCGAGCAACGGGATTATGTACACGACGCGGGGTTCCAACAAAGGCGGCGTTGGCTGGGTGAGGTCAATTGTAGAGTGGAGCAACTCACGCACCTTCGTAAGAAGGGTGGCCGAGCGGCCACGGAGGAAGCTCGCCTCAACGCGATAAGCCTCCCGACCCAAGCGCAGATCAAGGCTTGCCGGTTGGAGTTGAGAGTCCGACACTTCCGGGCTCGCGCTTATCCGACCAACCTGCACGAGTCGTTTGATCTCTTGCCAAGGCAGAATACCATTGCCGCCCGCTTGATCGTATATTTCGGGAAACAACGGCCGCTCCACGATACCCACTCTCAACCTCACGATTCTTACGAATTGCGGTGCTTTGCGGCAGCCGCTATTGCCTTCTTGTGTCTCTCGGTCAGTTCGGCTTTGTAATATTCGCCATAGCAGTCGAGACTGCAAAACCCACCGTTACTCTTTTTGCCGCTTCCGACGCGCTTACCTGCGGGAATTCTTCTTGCCGCAGTTTGGGCAAACACCCTTGTCCCAGAGTTCAAGGAGATAGTTCTGCTCCGATTCCGCCATCGCCGTCTCGGTGCGCGCGCTCGTTCTCTATTGCCCTTTTCGTTTCCTCAAGGGTCTCAGGCAACGGTTCCCCTGTGTGAAACAGGTAGCCTGCGCGGCGCAAATACGATTCTAACGTGTCTACGGCTCGCTCGAAGCCCCCTGATACTTCGATGTAGACGGGCACCACGAAGACGCTAGGCAATTGTCGCGGCTCCTCCAACTGCATTTGGCTGGTGTGATTTATAGAAACAATCGCCAGACGCGATCCGTTGGGATCACTTTATCCGCGAGGGACTCTCTCGTCAATGTGTATCCCTGTGAAAAAAGTGGCACTATTGGCAGAGATTGTTCTGGTCTTCAGCATCAAGCTTGTCTCGGGAATGCCGCCTACTTCCGCCCGTTCTCGCCTTCCTTGAACATGTACTTGATGGCGGGCTTATAGATCATCAGATTGGCGGCGCCGGTGCGGTTCAGCTTGATGCAATGTTTGTCGTACCACTCGATATAACCGTGGACTTCCTCGCCGTCGCGCAACACGATGACCATGGGAGTCTTGGACTGCATCTGCTTCTGATAATAATAATTTTCGGCGTTCGTCTGCTCGCTGGGCGCGGCCTTCTTGGCCGGAGCAGCGGAACGGTCTCGGTCTCGATCTCTGCGTTCGGCGGGCGGGTGGTTATGGCCGTGGTTATTCTGCGCGTGGTCGGCGCGATTGAGGGTTGGGCGGATCAGCTTGCGATTGGCGAAGCTTTCCTGGTCCGCGGATGGTTCGGCTGGTATGGAGTCGAGCGTATCTTTCAAAATCGCACCATCAAAATCGCACCACCTGCGCGCGGGCGGGCAGAATATGCCACAACACTCAAGCCTGTGATTGTGGGTCCAGAGGTGTGAACTGAGGGTTACGGTATCACAGCGGGGAGGGGATGACAATCTCTTGTGCAGTGACTTTGGTGCAGCAGCCTGATCAGCGCGTTCCCCCTGTAGAGACGGGGCTTGCCCCGTCTCCGTTGCACGCGGCGGGAGACGCGGCAAGCCGCGTCTCTACAGCGGAACCGGTCAGTTTACGAAACGCGCTCCAGCGCGGTTGCGAAAGCATCGAGCGAGAGCGAGCGCAGCAGGTTACGGCGCAGCCCGCGCTCGACTTCGCCGAGACCGTCCGCGGCGCGCTGTACCCAGGCGAAGTCAGCGGATTCGGACATTTTCTTGAGATCGCCCAGAATGTCGGTATTGCGGACCAGTTGCGCCGCGCCCGATTGCAGGAACATCAGGTCTTCGAGCAGCGAGTAGAGAGTGCGGAGAAGGTTTTCGATTTTCTCGCGGCCTTCGGCGCCGGAACGGTAGGTCTCAGTAGTCTTGAACAATTCGGTGTGGGGGTTGTCGTTGTCTTTGTCTTTGTCCCTGCCGCCGAGCGCGGATTTCAGCATGATGAGGGCATGGTTGCGAGCCGCGATGTAGCTTTCCAGATCGAAGGATAAGGCGCGTCCGACGGCGCCTTCGCTGAGGCGGGCGACCAGCGCGCGTTGCCGGGCGTTCCAATCGGGACGAAACTGAGTGAGCCGACGCTCGATCTCTGTGGAAGCGAGCGCTCCCAGGTTGAAAGTCATGGAGCGGGAACGAATCGTGGGCAGCAATTCGCCGGGGTTTTCGGTGAGCAGAAAAATGCTGGCGAATTCGGGCGGCTCTTCCAGAACCTTGAGGAGCGAGTTGGCGGCCTCTTTCATAAAGGCCGAACTGGTGAAGATATAAACGCGTTCGCGGGCTTCCGCGGGCCGATAGTAGATGGTCTCAATCACGTGGCGAACCTGGTCGACCTTGATCATCATCTGCGGCGGATCGGGCGGGATGATGAGCACGTCGGGATGAGTCTGGACGAAGAGCCGGGTCTCTTTCTTGTCCGTGTCGCGCAGATTTTCGCGAGCCTCGACGGCTTCGGCAAAGCGCGAGTCGAGGTCTTCGGCTTGCGCGATGCGCGTGCAATTCGAGCAGTGTCCGCAGAAATCGGGCAAGTCGTCGGCGCCGCCGGGGCCTCCTTCAATGGGCTGCTCCAGGCAGTTCATGGCGCGCGCCAGCATCAGAGCGAGCGTGTATTTGCCCGATCCGTGCGCACCGGAGAGAATGACCGCATGCGGAAAGCGCTTGCGCGCCAGCATCTCGCGCAGGCGATGGATAGTTTCCGGGTTGCCGGCGAAATCAGAAAAGGGCATAGAAGGGAATTTTGTAGTTTGGTAATCGGGTAATTTGGTAATTGAGAACCATCCGGTTTGCGCGGCAGGTTTTAAATTACAAAATTACAAATTTACACAATTACCAAATTTCTCAGATCTTCAGTTTCTTGCGCACCAACTCCATGATAAGCGCATGCGTTTCGCTGGGCGTGCCGCGGGCGTTTACGACGTGCACCCGATGCGGCTCGCGGTCCGCGATGGCCAGGTACGCATGGCGAACACGTCCGAAAAATGCCCGGTTTTCCTGCTCAAAACGGTTCTCGTCTCTTTCCGAGCTTTTATCCGGCCGGCCACCTTTGTGCTTTCGATTGCGACGCCGGGCGCGCTCGACGCTGAACGCCACATCATTGTCTAGTAAGACGGTCAGGTCGGGTTGCAAATTGCCGCAGAGGATCTCGTGCATCGCGAGCACCGGCTTCGATCCCAGCTTGCGGCCTCCACCCTGGTAAGCCTCGGTCGAATCGGTGAAGCGATCGCAGAGCACGATGCGTCCTTCGGCGAGCGCGGGCAGAATGACCTCGTGAACGTGCTGGGCGCGAGAAGCGAACATGAGCGCCATTTCCGTGAGCGGAGAAAGTCCCGCGGTGGCCGAATGCAGCAGCACCTCGCGAATCTTCTCGCCCGCGGTGGTGCCTCCCGGTTCGCGGGTGATGGTGACCGAGAGGCCATGCGCGCGCAGGGAACGCGCCAACTTCTCGGCCTGGGTGCTCTTGCCGCTGCCGTCGAGACCCTCGAAGGTAATGAATTTTCCGCGCGCGGGCACGTCGGGATGATAGCAGGCGATGGCAGCAAGCGGTGATCGGTGGGGAACAGGCAATCAATGCGAGTGCTGGGCGGCGAACCAGCCTCCCAGGCTGATATATTCAACCTACGCTTCTATTTGCATCGCTGTGGGGCGAATCGAAAATCCGGAGGGGGAATGGGCTCACGTCGTGGGGTGAGGAACTTTTTTTGTCTCGCCATTGTTCTGTCGTCATCGTTTTCAGTTTTTGGGGCGAATGGTCCGACAGTCGCGCTCTCGGTGGACGCGTCGGAAGCGCCGCGCAAGATCTTCCACACGCAATTGCGCATTCCGGCCAAGCCGGGAACGCTCACACTCTACTATCCGAAATGGATTCCCGGCGAGCACGGGCCGACCGGTCCGATTACGGATTTGACGGGCCTGAAGTTTACGGCGAGCGGAAAGACGCTGAAATGGCGGCGCGATCTGCTCGACGCTTTCACTTTTCACGTGGAAGTTCCCGCGGGCGAGAGCGAAGTCGTCGCGAATCTCGACTACGCTGCACCCGCGTCGTATGAGCCCGGATACAGCGCCGGAATGTCCGCGACCGAAAAGTTGTACATCGTCAACTGGCACACGCTGTTGCTTTATCCCGCAGGGTATAGTTCCGATCAACTTACCTATAGCGCAAGCTTGCGGCTGCCCGCGGGATGGAAGTTTGGGACGTCGCTGCATGTTTCCAACCAGGTGGGTAACGACATTCATTTTGCGCCCGTTTCCTTGACCATGCTGGTGGATGGTCCGGTTATCACGGGCGAATATTTGAAAGTCGTGCCCCTGACGCCGCCCACCCAAGATCCTCCCGCGGAACTCGATATTGCGGCCGACAGCCCCGCCGCGCTCGAGGCTCCGGAAGAACTCTGGGAACATTACCGCAACTTGGTGAAGCAAGCGGGAATTCTGTTTGGGGCGCGTCATTACACCGATTACCACTTCCTGCTGACCCTGAGCGATAACGTCGCGCATTTCGGATTGGAGCATCACGAATCGAACGACAGCCGCGTCGACGAGCGCTCCCTGATCGAAGAAGACGGAAGGAAACTGACCGCGGGACTTCTGCCGCACGAGTACGTGCATTCGTGGAACGGGAAGTACCGGCGTCCGGCGGATCTGGCGACGCCCGATTACGAACAGCCGATGCAGACTGACTTGTTGTGGGTGTATGAGGGCCTGACGTCATATCTGGGAGATATGCTCGCAGCGCGCAGCGGCGAACGCACGCCCGCGTTGGCCCGTGATGCGCTGGCGCAGATCGCGGCGGATCTGGATCATCGTTCGGGCCGGGTCTGGCGCAATTTGCAGGATACGGCCGACGGCGTTCCCAACATGCAGAACGCTCCCCACGCCTGGGAGGATTATCGCCGGCCGCTCGATTATTACGACGAAGACGTGCTCAACTGGCTGTGGGCGGATGTGATCATCCGGCAGCAAACGAAGGGCGTGAAATCCTTGGACGATTTCTGCAAGCTGTTCTATGGCGCGCCCAGCGGTCCGCCCATGGTGAAGACCTACACCTTCGACGATGTGGTGAACGCGCTGAACCTGGTCGCTCCCCAAGTCGCTCCCAACGACTGGCGCGGATTCTGGACGGAGCGCCTGTCCAACCATGGCCCGGGCGCCCCGCTCGGCGGAATCGAAGGAAGCGGATGGAAATTGGTGTACGACGAGTTCCCTTCGGAACTGGATCGCGCCCAGGATCGCGACGGCAAGATGATCCACGCACATTACTCGGTCGGTCTGTTGGACGGGGGCGATGGCGTGATTAAGGATACGGTCGAGGGGATGCTTGCCGCCAAGGCCGGGATCGGGCCGGGGATGAAGATTGTCGCCGTGAACGGCCGCAGGTTTTCACCGGATGCCTGGCACGACGCCATTCGGGCAGCAAAGACCAGTCCATCGCCGATTGAGCTCATCGTGGAAAACACGGATTACTTCCGAGTCGTGAAACTGGATTATCACGGTGGCGAGAAATATCCGCACTTGGTGCGGGACGAGTCGAAGCCGGATCTGCTCACGGAGATTTATCGGGCGAAATAAGAAGCGATGGAATGTCGTGCGGCGAAGGCGAGAACACGATATTCAATTTTCAATTCGCCAGGCTTTGTCATCCCTAGCGCAGCGAGGGATCTGCGTTTTGCGGCGAACTGCGGATCCCTCGCTGCGCTCGGGATGACAATTTTATTTTTAGATAGAATTTCCTCAGCCCTCTGGGATCGCCGTGAGCGTCTCTTTTTCACCCGAAACAACTTCGGGAGCGCCCTCGTCCAGCATAAATGCCAGAACTTCCTGCGGAATCGGCGCGCTCCACACCGGCGAAAACGACTGCCGATGGAGCGGCGACGGTCCGTGCTCGCGCAGGGCCGCGAGGTGACGCGGCGTGCAGTATCCCTTGTTCGATGCCAGGCCGTACATGGGAAAGACCGGGTCCCAGGCGGAGATCATGCGGTCCCGTTCGACCTTCGCAATGATGGAGGCGGCGGCGATCGAGGCAGAGAGCGCGTCGCCGTGAATGATCGGTTGTTGGGGAAGCTCGCAATCGAGTCGGACGGCATCGACCAGAAGATAGCCCGCTGCCGGCGCCAGTTGCTGCACGGCATGAAGCATCGCAAGCCGCGAAGCCTGGTAGATATTGATTTGATCGATGCGGGCCGAATCCACTGCGGCAACGGCCCAGGCGATGGAATGCCGGCGAATCAGAAGCGCGAGTTCCTCGCGGCGCTCGGCCGGTAGCAGCTTGGAATCGCGCAGGCCGCGAATGCGGTATACAGGGTCGTCGTTCTGATAGAGGATCACGGCGGCAGCTACAACGGGGCCGAACAGAGATCCGCGGCCAACTTCATCGACTCCGGCAACGCGTTCCGCGCCCGCGGCCCAAGCCCGATTTTCAAACTTAAGAGTGCAACGCAGTTTTTTCAGCAGGCGCATCTTGGCGGCGGAGGCAGAAATGCCGTCTTCATTCGGAGTCGATCTGGAGCCGGACTTGGACACGGAATCTGCTCAGCATCTTCGCCGAAGAAGACGCGCGAAGCAAGAGCAGAAGTTCGACGACTGTGTGGAAGCGGGGCTTCGCCCCGCTTGGACGGGGCAAAGCCCCGTCCCCACACAAAAGAAGAGTAAGCGCCGCTTATTGTTGTTGTTCGACTTCTTTCAGTCGCGCGGCCTTGCCCTTGAGCCCGCGCAGGTAGTAAAGCTTGGCGCGGCGGACCTTGGCGGAACGCACCACGTCAATCTTGTCGATGACTTTCGAGTCGATGGGAAAGATACGCTCCACGCCCTGGCCGAAACTGATCTTGCGGACCGTAAAGCTCGGTTGCGCGCCTCGCGTCCGGGAAATGACGACGCCTTCGAACGCCTGCAGGCGCTCTTTTTCGCCTTCTCTGATCTTGACCTGCACCTTGATGGTATCGCCGGGACCAAACTTGGGGATGTCAGTGCGGCGCGATTTCGCCAACAGTTTTTCGATAATCGGATTGCGCATAACGTTTCCTTCCTAACTCTTGCCCTTGCTCTCTTGTAGAGACGGGGCTTGCCCCGTCTCGGTCAGCGTGCGCTTGTCCAGCTTAATCTGGGCCAGCTTAATCTGGTCCCGCTTGATCTGGGCCAGCAATTCCTCGTCTTCCGCCGTCAGCACAACCCGTTCCAATAAGTCGGGACGGTTGCGCAACGTTTTTGCCAAAGCCGTCTTGCGGCGCCAGCTGCGGATCTGGTCGTGGTTGCCGTTCACCAGCACTTCCGGCACCGCCATGCCGCGAAAATCCGCGGGCCGCGTGTAATGCGGATAATCGAGCAATCCGCCGGAAACGCAAGTGGAACTCGGTCCGTCGCCGGCCAACTCCGCCCCTACTGTAAACGACTCGGCGGGCGTCTCAGTGAACGATTCCTGGCGCGTTGAAGCCTGGTTGCCAACCGCTCCCGGGATCAGCCGCGTTATCGTGTCGACAATCACTGCTGCGCCCAGTTCGCCGCCGCTTAGCACATAGTCGCCAATCGAAACTTCGCGATCCGCCAGATGCTCGCTGATGCGTTCGTCGACGCCTTCGTAGCGTCCGCAGATGAGGACGATCCGATCGAGCGCCGAAAGTTCCGCCGCCATCGCCTGATCGAGCCTGCGACCCTGTGCGGAAAGCACAATTACCGACTGCTTCGCGCCCGGGCTCAAGCGGAGTTCACGCGACGCCACGTCGCCGAACGACTCCAAACATTCAAAGATCGGTTCCGGCTTCAGGACCATGCCCTCGCCGCCGCCGAACGGGCGGTCATCCACGGTGCGGTGTTTGTCTTTGGTGAAAGCCCGCAGATCGTGAATGTTGATTTCCACCAGGCCCGTTTCCCGCGCCCGGCGCACAATTCCGTAATCCAAAGGCCCGCGAAAGAAGTCGGGAAAGATCGTGAGAATGTCGATCTTCATTTGCGGACGAGACCCTTTTTCACCGCCGAGACGCCGAGTTCGCAGAGCAAAGCATTCAAGGATCAACTACTCGCTCTTAGCGAACGACAAACAGCGAACGACTAACGACTTCTTTCCTTCTCTTCCTTTGCCAAGGGCGCGTTTACTTCCAGCAAACCTTCCGGCAACTTCATCCGGACCTGCTTCCGCTCCACATCCAGCTTCTCCAGGTACGCCTCGGCGAAGGGAATCTCGAAGGGAAGCTGCACTCCAGTCTTCTGTGCTTCACCGCGCTCTTTATTTCGAACTACCAGCAGCGGCGCTTCTCCGGCCCCGAACTGCACGTCTTCGATCTCGCCGATCTCGCGCTGGCCATCGAACACTGTGCACCCGATCAGGTCGCTCAGGTACGTCCAGCCCAGCTCCAGTTCGGCGCGTTCACTGCGCGGGAGCTGAAGTTCGGCGCCGACGAGCGGTTCGGCATCGGAAATCGTCTCGATGCCCTGAAACTTCAGCACCAGAAAACTCTTATGCGGCCAAAGATCTTCGACCGTCACCTCGCGGCGCTGGCCGTCTTTCGCAAGCGCCCACAGCCGCATACTCTGCCGGAAGCGGTCCGGAACATCGGTGTGCAATTCGACCGCTACTTCTCCGCGGCGCCCCTGCGTCTTGATGACGACCGCCAGGGTGATCCATTCGCCGCTTGCGTCGGGTGCCGCGATTCGATGATCTCCTATTCGCTGCTCTTCTGACCTTCGCTGCTCTTCTAACCAACGATCTTCTATGCGCTGCTCTTCTAACCAACGATTTCTATGCGACGATCTTCTATTCGCTGCTCTTCTATTCAACGATCATCTATTCGATGATCTCGAGCGCGTAGCGCTTGTTTACCTTCGAGCCCGCCGCCGTCAGCACGTTGCGCAACGCGCGCGCCACGCGGCCGGAGCGTCCAATGATTTTGCCCAAGTCGGCCTCGGCCACTTCGAGCTCGATGACGGTTTCGTCCCCGTCTTCGTACTCGTCAATAAACACCTCGCCCTTGGCGTCGACGATCGCCTTGGCGATGTACTCAATCATGACGCGTGGGCTGACGCTGGGCTCGATCATTACGCTTTGCTCCTGAATTGGCGAGTGCCGTGTGGCGCGGGCGCCCACGCCCGCGTGCCAGCAGGCTGCGGAAAAACTTGCGTTTCGTATCAGGTACCGCTTTAGCGATACCGTAAGTTTTCCGAAATCAACGCCCCTTTAGGGGCCGCGCATCCACGCCCGCAACCTTGCTAGGCGACCGAGGCGGCGGCAGCCGGCGCGGGGAGAGCAAGCAGTTTCCTGACCCGATCCGAAAGCTGCGCGCCTTTCCCAACCCAGTACTCAATGCGCTCCCGTTTCAGGTCGAAAGTGGCCGGATTGGTGCGCGGATTGTACGTGCCCACCACTTCCACCGGGCGGCCATTGCGAGCGTGCTCTTTCTCAATTACCACCACTCGGTAATACGGTTGTTTGCGCGCCCCAAAGCGCGCCAGTCGGATCATTAACACAGACTTCGGTATCCTTTGCCCGGAAGAGTCCGGCGAGATAAAGACAAACCATTATTATGCCGGAGCTTAGCCCTTTTCGCAACGAGACGTGTGGCTATGGTAGAGCCTACCCACATCGTATCCCCCTAGCGAGGTTGCAATGTTTGAGTGAGAGACGCGTTAGGGAGCTGGCCGTACGGCTCCTCAAAAGCCGGGAGGCCAGCGACCGGGATTACAATCCGCTGTGTCTACCGCCTACTTTGTCCTGATCCGCGAGATGAGAGACGCCTACAATCATCGCTTGCGTCTGGTGCAGTCGGCCCGGCAACGGGGCATCAAGCCCACCGCTCGTCTTTTCCAAACCAGTGTCTCCACCGTACGCAAGTGGCTGCGCCGCTATCAGCGGCAGGGACTGCGTGGCCTCATCGAGCTTTCCCGCGCTCCTCAGCACCAGCCCGGAAAAACTCCCGCCGAGGTCGAACAGCGGGTCGTCGCTTTGCGCCAGCAGTTGTTCACCTTCGGCGCTCGTCGCCTCATCCGTGAGTTCGATCTTCCCCTCAGCCATCGGGCTTTGGAGCGTATCTGGCGCCAGCATGGTCTGCTGAAAAAACGGCAGCGCAAATATCAACGCAAGCAAGACCTCGCCCACATCAAGGCCACCGGGCGCGTCTTTCAGCAGATCTCTGCCGACACCAAGGATCTCGACGACATCCCCCGCTACTGGCCTCAGGCCCAAGCCTTCGATCTGCCCACGGTCGAGTACACCGCACGCGAGGTGCGCAGCGGGCTGCTGTTCTGGGCCTTCGCGCAGCGCCGCTCTGCCGCCGCCAGCTCCGTCTTCGCGGCGCGCATGCAACAGCACCTCGCCGGTTGCGGTATCTCGCTGCGCGATCTGCTCTGGCCGACCGACAACGGCTCCGAGTTCATCGGCGGTCACGATCGCCGCGGCCGGCCCACCGGCTTCCCCAGCGCTTTAGGCGACAGTCAGCACGTCCGCATTCCACCTGCCGCTCCCACCTTCCCGAGCGAGGTTGAAACCGTTCACCGCCCCGTCGAAGATGAGTTCTTCGACTTGGAATGGTTCGCCGGCCGCGGCGATTTTCTCGCCCAAGCCTTCCCCTATCAGCTCTACTTCAATCTTGTCCGCCCCAACTCCCACCAACAAAACCTCAGCCCCTGGCAAATCGTCGAGCAGCTTCAACCGCGCTGGCCCCTCCAACTCTGCTTGCTTCCCCCTGTCTTTTTGGATTATCACTTGAACGATTCTGGGGGATACGATCTCCCTAGGCTTCCCTAACGGAAGTCGCAGTCGATCATGGCTCGGCGATGCGCTCGTTGGCTAGTACGTCTCTAATCCCGCTGACCCGCTAGCGCTCGCTTGACACTGTGCTGAAACAGGTGTGAAAATTGTCGGGTCTTCAAAGGCCGGTGCCGAACCTTCCCTGTGGCACTCGGACCCGGAAGCTCTCGTCGAAGAAACCGCGAGCGGGATTTGCAGGCTGGCAATTTCTCTGGCCGCGCACTTTCCCGGCTGGTGAATTTAGAGCTTCACATCTCACAGGAGTGGCTAATGAATCCGAGCAACCGAAGAAAGAACGTCCTGCCGATTTGGTCCGTATTGCTGGTTCTTCTCGCAGTAACCGCAGTGGCTACGGCTCAAAAGGACAAGAAGAGTGCGCCTGCTCCGAGCAAGCCAGCGGCGAAAGCCGCCCCGGGCGGCGGTGCCAAGCCTGGCGGAGCGGCCGGTGGTGCCAAGCCCAGCGGAGCGGCCGGTAGTGCCAAACCCGGCGCCGCGGGCGGCGCGAACAAGGGTGGTGCGGCGAACGCCGGGAAGGGCGGGGCGACGCACGGGCCAACCGCCGGCGGAGCCGCCACGCATGGCCCGACGGCTGGCGGCGCGGGTAGCCACGGGCCAACCGCCAGTGGTGCGGGCAGCCACGGACCAACCGCCAAGGGTGGTGCAGCGGGTGGCAACAAGGGTGGTGCCGCGAACGCCGGCAAGGGCGGTGCAGCGGGCGGCAGCAAGGGTGGTGCCGCGAACGCCGGCGGGGGTGGTGCAGCGGGCACCGCAAACAAAACCACTTCGCGTAGCAATACACAGCACAACATCGCAGGAAGCAGGAACGTTTCTCTGAAGGGTGGAGGATCGGCCACCGTCCGTAAGAATGGATCGGTTCGTTCGGTTGATCGCGGCGGCATGCACATTGAGCATGGGGTCCACGGCGGGCGCACGGTTGTGGGTGAACACAACGGAGCGCGCGTCGTGAACACGGGGCGGCACGGCGGATACGTGCAGCGGTCCTATGTCAACCGCGGCGGCCACTCCTATTATTCGCGCACCTACTATGACCATGGCCACTACCGGACCGGCGTGTATCGCGGCTACTTCTACGGCGGCCATAACTACTACGGCTACTATCCGGGAGTCTTCTACCATCCCGGCTTCTACGGCTGGGCCTACAATCCCTGGGCGTCGCCGGTTGCCTGGGGAGTAGGGGCGTGGGGTTGGGGAGGAGCTCCGTGGTTCGGCTTCTACGGCGGGTGGTTTACGCCTTATCCTGTCTATGCTTCGCCGGCGTTCTGGCTGACGGATTACCTGATTGCGGCGAACTTGCAGGCGGCCTATGCGGCCCAGGCGGAGGCAGGTGCGGACGCCGATGCCAGCAACGGAGGCGGTGGTGGAGGTGGTCCTGCTCCGGCAGCGGCCTCGGGCCAGATGGCAATGACTCCCGAGGTCAAGCAGGCCATCGCCGATGAAGTGAAGGCGCAGTTGGCCGCGCAGCAAGCACAAGCGGCACAGAGTGGCGCGTCCGCCGCTCCAGCCGCTCCAGCACCGGCGAATGCCAGCAACGAAGTTCCGCCGGCGCTGGATCCGGCAAGGCGCACCTTTGTCGTGGACAGCGATCTCACCGTAGTGGCGAACGGCCAGGAATGTGGACTGACCGCGGGTGACGTAATCACCCGGCTCACCGACACTCCCGATGCAGACAATATGGTGAACGCCAGCGTCTCGGCGAGCAAGAAGTCGGATTGCGCCTCCGGGCAAACTGTAGCCGTTAAAGTGGACGACTTGCAGGAGATGCAAAACCACTTCGCGGAACAACTCAATAACGGCTTGGGCGAACTGGCGAAGAAGCAGGGTACGGGCGGTATTCCAAAAGCGCCAGACACGGGCACGACGGCCTCGGACGTACCGCCTCCGCCGGCGGATACTACTGCGGCAAAAACTCTGCAAGACCAACAGCAAGCGGCTGACCAGACCGACGCGCAGGTCAAGCAGGAAGCCGCGGGATCGGGGCTCTAGGACGGACGCTTGTAAAACGGCGGGTTCACCGATCCATCAAGCAGAAGGAGCGTCGGACGAAGACGCTCCCTCTGCAATGAAGGGGCAAGACATTCCCCGACTCTGCGCTGGTTGTTCCGCGCACCGCTCGGAGTCGAACTTTGGGAAAAGCTGAACCGGAGGGTTTTACGATGTCGCAGAAATTCCACGCTCTGATTGCTGGGATTGTGCTTCTGGCTGCCACCATCTTTCCGATGTCGCTAGCCAATGCACAAGCGGTTTCTCTACAGGAGCAACTGTCCGCGCAATACAAGCTGGTGAAGATGGGTTCGGACACAAGCGGACCTTCGGTGGTGGAGGCGGGTACGCTGCTGGGCATCCAGAAGGGCGGAATCCTCGGTGTGCCTTACTCCGACAAAACTATTCTCACCACCAAGTATGAAAATGGAACGGTTCATACTCCCAGCGGCTTGATGG
This sequence comes from uncultured Acidobacteriaceae bacterium, assembly GCA_963749275.1. Lineage (GTDB taxonomy): Bacteria > Acidobacteriota > Terriglobia > Terriglobales > Acidobacteriaceae > Acidiflorens. The sequence goes on along the minus strand of CAVVNA010000053.1, from coordinate 4,740 downwards.
TGCAAGGGCGAAAGGCCCTCTTCGGACGTTTTTCGCAGACGCAGTCGGAGGGGCAGACTACGCACTTGTTTGCGAAGGGAGACAAGGTATATCCCACGAAGATCGACGTCAATCTCGCCAAAGACAACGTTACTTTGAGCATCGTCGCTTGCGATACCTGCAATAAAACCGATCCTCCGACCTACAACAAGGCGCAAGTGACCTTCCAGTTCCCCGCTAGCACGTTGGCAAGCGCGAGCGCGGGTCAGGTGGAAGACGTCATAGGGCAGCTTCTATCGATCAGCAGTGACGATGCGCAGCAGGCCGGCGATCAGGGCGGCGCGCAGCAGGGCGGCAACGATCAGCAAGGGAACAACCAGGGTGGAGACCAAGCGCAACAGCAAGCGCCCCCGCCCGAGCCTCAGCAAATAGAAAAAGGGCAAACGCCCGATCAAGTGAAAGCCGCGCTCGGGAACCCCGACAAGATCGTCAATCTTGGTACCAAACAGATCTATGTCTACAAGGACCTGAAGGTTACGTTTATCAACGGAAAAGTTTCCGATGTGCAGTGAGCGGTTAGTTTAGACCTTCCATGAATTGTCATCCCGAGCGCAGCGAGGGATCTGTAGTTCGCCGCAAGATGCAAATCCCTCGCTCCGCTCGGGATGACAATTTACAAAGGTTGTTAGCAGGCTCTAGAGTATCTTCTTCCCAAACGCCGAGAGCGCCAGCTCGACGGCTAAATCGGCGGTCTGGTTGTGCTCGTCGATGACCGGATTCACTTCCACGATTTCGAAGCTCAACATGCGTCCGTGGTCAGCGATGATTTCCATGGCGAGATGCGCTTCGCGATAAGTGGCGCCGCCCCAGACCGGAGTGCCGACTCCAGGCGCGTCTTCGGGGTCGATCCAATCCATGTCGAGCGAGACGTGATAGCCGGCGGTGCCGTGTCCGGCCATGCGGAGCGCTTCCTCCATCACGGCGCGCATACCGCGTTCGTCGATGTCGCGCATGGTAAAGACTTGGACTCCGGATTTGCGGATGTTTTCTTTTTCAAAACTGTCGACGTCGCGGATGCCGACGAGCACGCAATTCTCCGGCCGCACTTTGGGCGAAAAGTCGTAGATCTTACCAAGCTCAACGGGAGGAAGTCCCATGAGCGCGGCGAGCGGCATGCCGTGGACGTTGCCGCTCGGAGAAGAGTCGGGAGTGTTCATGTCGGTGTGAGCGTCGATCCACAGCAGCCCGATTTTCTGGTTCTTGCGGCGGCAGAACTCGGCCACCCCTGAAACCGTGCCCACTGCAACCGAGTGATCGCCGCCGAGGATGAGAGGAACCTTGCCGGCTTCGAGCGTCTTCAATACCAGGTCGGCGCTCTTGGTGCAGGTGGCGGTGATTTCCTTGAGGTATTTGGAATTGGCGGCGCCTGCTTTTTTCTGCTCGGGAATGGCGACGGCAATGTTGCCGGCATCTTCGACAATGTGCCCGATGGCTTCAAGGCGCGCGTCGAGTCCGGCAACCCGAACGGCGGAAGGCCCCATGTCAACCCCACGCCGCGATTGGCCAAGGTCAAGAGGAACACCGATCACGCGGATCTGCCGCGGGGTAATGCTGCTGTACGTCGTACTTCGTTGAGCCATACGCGTCCTATTCACCGCCGAGACGCCGAGTGCGCCGAGAAAACCTTTTTTCTTAATTTATTCGGTTTGGGGCGCTTGTCTTTTCGACCACTCCGCGTCTGGGAATTCATTCACTATTCTTTTCAACCCGTTCTTTAGAACAGGGACGTGGAAGTTCATCAGGAGACCAATTCTCTTCTTAGTGAGCCTCAAATACGACAAGAGTTGCGCATCGTGAATGGGAAGTAACTTCTCGATTGCTTTGATCTCGACGATGATTTCATCTTCCACGACCATGTCAAGACGATAACCACAATCGAGTTTCACTTGTTTGTAGACAACTGGCAATGGCTTTTGCTCTTCCACCTTGAGGCCAAGTTGCTTCAGTTCAAAAGCCAGACATGATTGATAGGCAGATTCCAGCAAGCCCGGTCCGAGATGTCGATGAACCTCAATGGCAGCGCCGATGATGCGGTGTGAAATCTCATCAAGTCTGTCGTTCTCTCGCATTTCCCTTCTGGCATTTCTCGGCGCCCTCTGTGTCTCGGCGGTGAAAACTCTACGGGTATAAGCGATGCAGCATGCGCGGGAAGGGAATCGTCTCGCGCACGTGCTCCAATCCGCAGATCCAGGCGACGGCGCGCTCGATGCCCATACCGAAGCCGGAGTGGGGAACGCTGCCGTATTTGCGGAGATCGAGATACCACTTGAAAGCTTCTTCCGGTAGATTGTGCTCGTGAATGCGCTGCAGGAGCAAGTCGTGGGAGGCCATGCGCTGCGACCCGCCGATGATTTCGCCGTAGCCTTCAGGGGCCAGCACGTCCACGCAGAGCGCAAGTTCGGGGCGTTGGGGATCGGGCTCCATGTAGAACGCTTTCACGCTGGCCGGGTAGCGATGGACCATGACGGGCCGGTCGTAGAGCGACGAGAGATAAGTTTCGTCAGGCGAGCCGAGGTCTCCGCCCCACTCGAATTTATTTTCGAGCGCGCCCTGCGCGTGGCCTTCCTGCAATTTCGTGACGGCTTCGTCGTAGGTGATGCGCGGGAACGGCGCGTCGATCTTCTCGAGCTTCGCGAGATCGCGGCCGATGGTCTGCAGGTCGGGGCGGCGGCGCTCGAGACATCGTTTAACCAAAAAGGCCAGCAAGCCTTCGGCGAGTTCCATCAGGTCGTCGAGCGTGCCGTAGGCGACTTCGGGTTCGACCATCCAGAATTCGGTGAGGTGGCGACGCGTCTTCGATTTCTCGGCGCGGAACGTTGGACCGAACGAATAGACCTTGCCGAGCGCCATGGCAGTGGCTTCGATGTAGAGTTGGCCAGACTGCGTGAGGTAGGCCTGCTCTTCGAAGTAATCCACGGGAAAGAGCGTAGAGGTTCCTTCGCAGGCGGCGGGCGTGAGAATGGGCGGGTCGGTGAGGGTGAATCCGTTGCTGTCGAAGAAATCGCGCGCGGCGCGAATGATTTCGGCGCGCACGCGCAGGATGGCGGCTTGGCGCTGGGAGCGCAGCCAAAGATGGCGGTGGTCCATTAAAAAGTCGACGCCGTGTTCTTTGGGAGTGATGGGGTAGGGATCGGTTTCTGGGACACGCTGTACGACTTGGACGTTCGCGACGTCGAGTTCATAGCCGCCGGGGGCGCGCTTGTCGGCGCGCACTTTTCCTTCGACGATGACGCTCGATTCCTGGGTGAGGCCTTTGATGGTGTCGAAGACTTCGGGCGGGACGGCGTTTTTCGGAACGACACCCTGAATGATGCCGGAGCCGTCGCGAAATTGGGGGAAGAGGAGCTTGCCGCTTTCGCGGAGATTGTAGAGCCATCCCCGGATGGTGACAGACTGGCCTTCGTGGCCGCCGATTTGTGCGATCATGCTGATGGGTGCGGGCATAAGAGTTTTTTTCACTGCCGAGTCGCCGGGGACGCCGGGAAAACGTGATTCTTCACGGCGCGAATTTTGCGGCACGCGATACTACAGCGACCCTAAGAACTTCCGCATGCGCTCCAAGCCGCGACTAAGTTCGGCCATCGAGGTGGCATAGGAGACGCGGATGTTTTCCGTCGAGCCGAAGCCTTCTCCGGGAACAGTGGCGACGTGCACCTCGCGCAGCAGTTTACCGGCGATCTCAGAGGCCGAGTTTATCCCGCTACGCCCGAAAAATGCCGAAACATTGGGGTAAGCATAAAACGCGCCTTCCGGCAGCGTGCATTTCACGCCCGGTATGGAGCGCAGTCCTTTCACCACGTGATCGCGCAGCTTGATGTACTCCGCCCGCATGTCTTCCACGCATTGCTGTGGGCCTTTGAGCGCTACCGCCGCCGCTTTCTGCACGATCGAGGTCGGATTCGAAGTGGACTGGCTCTGCAGTTTCTGCACCGCGGTGATGATGGCAGCCGGGCCCAGCGTGAATCCTAGACGCCAGCCGGTCATGGCGTAGGTCTTTGACAGCGATCCTACTACCAGGAAGCGGTCGCGGAACTCGCGCAACGAACCCACCGAGAAGCGCTTGCCGGTGTAGTTCAGATAGACGTAGCACTCATCGGAAATGACCCAGATCCCGCGCTCGTGGGCCAGCCGCACGACTTCAGTCATGTCTTCCGCGCTCATCACCGCTCCGGAGGGGTTGGAGGGGGAATTCAGAATGATGAGCTTGGTCTTCGGCGTCACCAGCTGCGCCACCATGTCGGCAGTGACGCGAAACCCCAGCGCTTCGTCGCTCTGGAGGAGCACGCAGTTGCCGCCGGCGTACCGCACCATATCCTTGAACGAGACCCAGTAGGGGACGGGAAGAATGACCTCGTCGCCATGATCGACGAGCACGGAAATGACGTTGAACAGCGCGTGCTTGCCGCCCACCGAGGCGGCGGCTTCTTCACGCCGGTAATCCGAATCGAAGTCCACGGCATGACGGTGCACGATGGCGTCCTTTAGCTCCGTGGTGCCGCCGACGGCGGTGTACTTCGAAAAATTCGACTGGATCGCGGCGATGGCGGCGTCCTTGATGTGCTGCGGCGTGGAGAAGTGGGGCTCGCCGGCGCCGAAATCCACGACATCAATCCCCTGCTGGCGCAGCTTCTCCGCCTCAGCCACCACCACCAAGGTCGCGGAGGGCTCAATGCGATTGATGCGTTCCGTCAGGCGCACGGG
>CAVVNA010000052.1:0-57248 GCA_963749275.1 uncultured Acidobacteriaceae bacterium | reverse complement strand
AAACTGGCAGACGCACGGGACTTAAAATCCCGGGTCCGTAACAGGACGTGACGGTTCGATTCCGTCTCCGGGCACCACTCAACCCTTTCCGAACTTTGTTTAGACAGACCACTGCCCAGTAGGGGCGCCATCGGCACTCTCCGCCGAAACGAACCGATCTGCCATCTCTTCGCCCGAGCGGGAACTGCACAAAAAAGCCACCACCACCCTTTCGGGAGCGGAAGCCACTTTGATCCTCTGCTTCGTCTTACTGCTTAGCAGGCGCGAAAAAATCGGCGAACGCCTTAGCGTTCGGCGCGCCCACGCCAGTTACGTTATCCCAGCCCTTGGCCGTCTTCAGGCCGGAATCCGTGCCGAATGAGATGACCAGCGCAGTGTCTTGTAAATCAGCGTAGTCCCAGATAGCGCTGACGAACTTGCCCGATGAGACCCCGGCCACCTCCGCCGCAGTGTACTTGTTGGTGCCGGTCGATTCCTGAATCGACGCGGTTACATTATTTTTGGAGGTAACGGGAACGATATCGTACACAGCCCCCGCCGGCAGCGAATACAGATAGGGAGCGGCTTGGCCGAGAGGCGCACCCGCTTCCTGGTTGGCAATCGCCCACAGTGCCGAGAACATCGGGCAAGCAACACTCGTGCCCCCCCACACCTGCCATTGCAGCGTTGGAACCTGCCCCAGGACCGTTATCGCAATCACGGCCGGAGTATAAGGATCCGCCAGCCAGGAAACGTCCGGAAGTTGTCGATACTTGCCCGGCAGCTTCTTCTGGTACGACGGCTTGGCGAAGCCCGCGAGGCAGGTCGTGGTCGGTGGGGTGCCGCTGACCTCCTGGAAAGCACAGTTGCTCGGGCCGCCGCCCGAGCCGCCTATGAACCCGAAGAAGAAAGGTGGATCTAAGACGAGCCCCTCCTGAGCCAGGTAGGTTTCATTGTTTCCCCACCCCGCCTGCCAGGCGATCGAGTTGTCGGAATTCAACGCCAGAGTGATGCCGCCCACTGCCGTGGCCCAGGGAGAGTCCGCGGGAGTACTGACCGTGGCGGGAATTCCATCGGCCGCGTGGTAGTCGCCCGAGTCTCCCGAGGAGAAGTTGGCCGAGATTCCCGAGACGGCGGCCGTTTCCTGAATGAGGCTAAAGGTGGCCAGGAGGCTCGCAGGAAGCAAAGATTCGACCGCATTATAGCTACCGGAGATGACATTCGCGAGGCCATAGTTCACCGCCGTGAACTCGGCTTCGTCGACGTCCTGAAAGGAAGCCGAGGGTGGAACGATGAGGTTGATGTTGGCGCCGGGAGCTATCGCATGCGCCCACTCGACGTCAATGTTGATTTCTGCGTCATCGACGGACGCGCACGTACTTGCCGTCGGAATGTAGGTTATGGCGAAGTTCGACGAGGTCAGCGCCGGCAGTCCGAACTGCGCCGAGAACACATTAGCATCGTTCTGAATCGTCAGCGAACCGCACCAGTCGATGATCCCGATGGTTTGGCCCGTGCCGTCAAATCCTTCCGCGTACAAGCCCGTGAGATTGTATGCCGTCTGGATCATGGGCGGCGTATAGCCGCAACCTGGGCTCGTCAAGCTGTAAACATTCAGGTGATTGCCTTTGTAAGTTCCGATCGGAAACGAACCGTTGCCGTTGTTGGAATACGTCTGGGTCACAGTGCCGTCGAAGCAGATATTGGAGTAGCCGAGGTCGTCGGGCGTGGCCCCCGCCGCGCTCGCCTTGACGGTAGCACCCTTGCCCTGGGGGAGACTAGCCGACCGCGACATCAGCGGATGCTCATACTTGCCATCGTCCAGACCGGAAATGGCCATCACCAGCGGCGCAGCAGCCCCGTCCACGTACGGATCGCGGTCATTGGCGCGGATGGTCTTTCCGAGCACCTGGTAGTTGTTGAGCTGCACGTGTAACGCGTTCTCAACCTCGCCCACCGTCCCTCGCGCCCGTACGAAGAAGTTATCTGGACCAACCTTGACCACTTTCAAGTTGTGCGTTTCGAAAAACTGCCCGACCGTTTTCGCCTCCTCGGCAGTCGGTGCAAACCGCGCCGCAAATTGCGCCCGGTTCAAGAAGTGACGATAGTTGGGAGAGCTGCGGTCGTAGAGCTGCTCTGCCAATGCATCGAGTTCACCGCGATTGTGAGGATTCAGCCAGATACTAACCTCGATGGTCTTCGACGGGTCCTCCGTCCCGAGATTCTTTGCCGTGAATACATATCTCGGTGTGTTGTGCGCGATCAACCTTCCGCTTGCGTTCGCCGGCCACGCCACGCCTATGATCACCGTCGCCACCACAACATACAGCCAAATCGCCGGCCAATGGCGGCAACCCGCCGCTGGGTGCACTGCTTCCTTCATTTGATTCATGTCTCCTCCCCGAGTGAACTTTGCGGAAAACTTGAGCGACAAGGACGAGTGTCATCGGCGCGCAGGAGAGTCAGGTTGTAACTCTCAACAAGGTCGCAACATGTTACTCCTGTTACAGGAACACTGCAACGACTCATTATTTCTGGCTTATGATATCTAACAGCCCGCGGAAAACCTCGGGCTTCGTATCAGGGTATCGCTTTAGCGATACGTAAGTCCTTCGAAATCAGACTCTTTTAGGGGTTGGGCATCGAGAATCGTCTTTTTCCGCAACCTGCTAACCTGCAACTACTCTGCGAAAAAAAGTGCAGAAAAGGTGAGGGAGTGTTTCACTCCGCTTCTGAGTATTGCTGGATGATGCAGCCGGAAAAGCGCAGCCCATCCGCATGGGACCTGGGATGTCCACACTTGCTAAGCTTCGGACCTTGCCGCACGCGTCATCAGTTCTTCGATGGCCTCTTGCGGCGGCTTGCCGTTTTCGAGGATGGCAAACATCTGTTCGGTGATCGGCATCTCGACCTTCTTCTTGTGGGCTAAACCAAGCGCCGCTTTGGTGGTGAAAACCCCTTCCGCGACTGCGCCGCGCATGCCGGCAATGATGTCGGGCAGTTTGCGGCCTTTGCCCAGTTCAACGCCGACGCTGCGGTTACGCGAGAGGTCCCCTGTGCAGGTCAGAACCAGATCGCCCAGTCCGGCGAGTCCTGACATGGTGTCGAGCCGGCCGCCGCAGGCCACCACCAGACGCGCCACTTCGGCGAGACCGCGCGTGATCAGCGCCGCTACCGAGTTGTGGCCGAGGCCGAGGCCATCGCAGACGCCGGCGGCGATGGCGATGATGTTCTTCAGCGCGCCGCCTAACTCCACCCCGATCACGTCGTCGTTGGTATAGACGCGAAAGCGGGAATCATTGAACGCTTGCTGCACGGCGCCCGTGACTTCACCATCGACGGATGCCACGGTCACAGCCGTCGGATCGCCGCGCGCCACCTCTTTGGCAAATGACGGGCCGCTGAGTGCCGCCACGAGAGGAGCGAACTTGCGGCTGCGCAAGACATCGGCGATCACTTCCGTCATGCGCAGCAGAGTTCCGTCTTCCAGTCCTTTAGTGCAACTGACAAAAAGCATTTCCGGGCGGAGCGTCGGCGCCATGCGTTCGAATAGCGCTCGACAATGCTGCGAGGGCATGACGCTGACGACGATCTCCGCGCCATCAAGCGCAGTGTTGAGATCGCTGGTCGCCATAATCGATTCTGGCAGGATGAAGCCCGGCAGGAAGCGTTCGTTGCTTCGTTTTCTCGCGATGCCATCCGAAACCTCCAGTTCGTTAGCCCAGAGCCTGACATTGTGCGGGACATAATGAGTCCCTTTACGTCCCAGGACGATTGCCAGTGCGGTGCCCCAGGCGCCTGCGCCGATGATAGCAATGCGGCTCATCTGCGGGTTGCTCCTAACGTGTCTGACTTTGTTCCTGACTCTGTTCCTAACTTTCTTCCCAACTTAGTTTCCGTTCCGGCGGCGAGGCGCCCGATGTTTTGGCGGTGCTTCCAGATGACGAGCGCCGAAACCAGCGCAATAAAAATCAGTTGTCGCGGATCCGCGTATTCGCGGAGAGCCCACGCCAGCAGCGGAAAAGCCGCCGCCACCGCGACCGACCCGAGCGAGATGTAGCGGAAGGCGACGGCGATGAGCAAAAACAGGCCTACCATGCACAAAATGGATTTCGGGGTGAGCAAGATAAACGATCCGAGGCTGGTGGCGACGCCCTTGCCGCCGCGAAACCTGAGCCAGACGGGAAACAGATGGCCGAGCACGGCGAAGAACGCCGCCGTGGTCATGATGAGTTGCTGATGCGGCCCGCTGAACAGCGCCCGCGCCAATAGAACCGCAGCCAGACCCTTGGCGGCGTCAAAAAGCAGAGTAGCAACCCCGAGGGCAGGCGACCTGCGGGCCACGTTCGTCGCGCCGATGTTGCCGCTTCCGCACGAGCGCACATCCTCGCCCTTGAAAATCCGCACCAGCAGGTAGCCAAACGGGATCGACCCCAGCAGATAGCTCACAGCGGCGGTGACGAGGTAGGGATTCATGTTCGTCTATCTAATGATTCAAGCTTGTGGAGCGCCGGGCGTCCCCGCCCGGCGGGACGGGCGAGACGCCCGTCGCTCCACTACCCTCGCTGGAGCGGAAAGCATTGCAGCTTCGTGTACTTCGATCCTCCCGGGGAAAGCTGGCTCAGATAAAGAATAAACTCGTGGGCCGTCATTCTGCCGAAATCAAGCTCGCCCATCGCAGTGAGCCGCTTCTCGAGCACCGCGAACGCCGCGTTGGGGCCGTCGCCTTTGCGCCATTTCGGCGAGCCCGATCTACCTCCAGCGCGCGCCAGAGTTAGATGAGGACTGAAAGGCCGGTCTTCGCGCGGAATGCCAAGTTCGGCGACGTCCATATCGGTCTTCTCGGCCAGTTCCGCCAGTTGCGGTCCGGCCTCGATTCCGATCCAGAATACGCGTGGGGCCTTTGCGGTAGGGAAGAACCCGTATCCGCGGGAGCGAATTTCAAACGCGCCGCTTTCGACCCGCCGCAAACGCTCGCTGATGGCATCGACCCGCTCGGGCGGTTGTTCTCCTATGAACTTCAACGTAATGTGCAGCGACTCCGGCCGCACCCAGCGCGCCTCAGGCGCGAAGCCCTGCACGCCTTCGAGAAAGCGCGCGATGCGACCGCGAACTTCAGGGTCAAGATCGATGCCAATAAATATTCGCATATTCGCATCTCGCTCAGGTTGTGTGGGGACGAGCGCTCAGGCCCGTCCGGACGGGGAGGAGCCCCGTTTCCACACATTAATATAAGCGTTCTACAACAGAGCCCTGCGGATCATCTCCAGCGCTTGTTGCGTTGCGAACTGGCGGATGCGCTTGCGGTCGCCGGGGAAATTCCGCTCGACCACCTGCGTGCCTTCTTCTCCCGCGAGTGCGACGTAGACCAGGCCGACTGGTTTCTGCTCGGTTCCGCCGCTCGGGCCGGCGACGCCGGTGATTCCGACTCCATAGCTCGACACGCAGCGCTTGCGGATGCCTTCGGCCATCGACGCCGCCACTTCGCGGCTCACGGCTCCGTGCTGATCGATCAAGGCTTTAGGAACATTTGAGAATTGCGTTTTCAATTCGTTCGAGTAGACGACGGCGCCGCCCAGAAAGTAGCGTGAGCTGCCACCGAGCGAAGTGATGCGCTCGGCCAACAGGCCGCCGGTACAAGATTCGGCCACGGCCAAAGTCATGCTGCGCATCTGCAGCAGATAACTGACGATCTGCTCGATGGTTTCCCCCTTGCGAGAAAAGATCGCGTCGCCGAGTTCGTCCTCGATTTTGTCGGCGAGTTCCTCGACGCGCGCCTCGGCCTCTGCCTGCGAATCCTTCCGGCAGCGCAGGTGGAGTTGAATCTCGCCCCCGCCCGCGAGAATCGTGGTCTCGACGTCGGCATAAGTCTTGTAGATAGGCGCAACCCGCGCATCCACTTGCGATTCCGGCATCATGGCCATCTTGAGCGTGCGCGTGGCAATGTGCTGGAGCGGGATCCGGCCGCGCATTCGCGGGATGCATTCGGTCTCGAACATCGCCTTGAGTTCGTAGGGAGGGCCGGGGAGCAGCATCAGAAGTCGCTCCTGGCCGTCATACTTACCGCCGATCCATTGGCCGGGCGCGCTCCCGAGCGAATTCGGTAATATCGTGGCGCTGGTCAGGATGTCGGCCTGCTTGGCGTTGTTGGCGGACATCTTCATGCCGCGCTTGGCAAAGCGCTCTTCGAGTTTCGCGATGATCTCGGGATCGCGTTGCAGTTTCAAGCCGAGCGCGTCGGCCACCGCTTCGCGTGTCAAGTCATCTTCCGTGGGGCCAAGGCCGCCTATGAAAATGACGATGTCCGAACGCCGCATGGCAAGTTTGGCGGTTGCGGTCAGCCCCTCGGCGTCGTCGCCCACAATGCACTTGAAGCGCACTTCCACGCCCAGTTCATTCAGTTTTTCGGTGAGGTAGAGCGAGTTGCTGTCCTGGCGATGGGGAGTGAGCAACTCAGACCCAACGGCAATGATCTCGGCGTTCACCGGTAAAAGTGTAAATGATGCGGGGAAGTCCATCCCTTTCATAAATTGTCATCCCGAGCGAAGCGAGGGATCTGCAGTTCGCCGCAAGATGCAGATCCCTCGTTTCGCACGGGATGACAAACTTGAAAGAATTGGGAAAGGAAGCGATCTCCACCACGCCAGGGAACCGTTAGAGGTTGGCTACCGGTTGTTGCTGCGTCATGCAGTGCAGCGCGCCGAATCCCCAGATCAGATCGCCGGAATAGATCGGCACGATCTCGCGTGTCGGGAACAGTTGGGCGAGCGTGTTGAGCGCGATGCGATCGTTCGGATCGTTGAACACCGGCACCAGCACCGCGCCATTCGCGATATAAAAATTGGCATAGCTGGCAGGCAACGGCCGGCCTTCAAATACGACCGCACGCGGCAGAGGAATTTCGACGATCTCAAGTTTCTGTCCATCGGAAGTGCGCGCGTTCTTCAGTCGGCCAACGTTGGCATGCAGGGCCGCGTAATTTTCACTTTGCTCATTCTGCTCGATCATCGTGACCACGGCATTCGGAGCGACAAAGCGGCTGACGTCATCGACGTGGCCATGAGTGTCGTCGCCGGTGATGCCGCTATCAAGCCAGATGACGGAGTGCACCCCCAAATAGTCGGCGAACAGCCGTTCATAAGCGGCGCGATCCATGGGCGGGTTGCGTTGTTGAGTCGTCGACAGCAAACACTCTTCAGTGGTAATCAGAGTGCTGCATCCGTTGACGTCGATCGATCCGCCTTCGAGCACGACGCGGTGTTTTTCGCTGAACGGGTTTACAGCGCGAGCGCCAGCGCCCTTCGCCATGCGCGCGCCAACTTTTTCGTCGAGCTTGTAATTCGGATACTTCGCCCATGCGTTGAACTGAAAGTGCAGAGCGAGCAGCCCGGAATCCGCGTAATCGACGGGGGGTGTCAGGAAGATGCAGCCCGAGTCGCGCGTCCAGACGCGATCGGTGCGCCAGCGGTGAAAGCGAATATTATCGGCGAGTGCGCTAGAGAGCGCGCCCGCTTTTTCGAGCACCGCGCGCGCCCGCTTTTCCCAACTCCCGTCATTGACGATCAGGTCCACACGTTCATGCCGCGCCAGGGTGCGGACGATCTCGGCATAAACCCATGGGATCGTTTCAAACTTGCCCGGCCAGTCGCCCCGCAAATGCGGCCAAGCGAGCCAGGTAGACTCGTGCGGTTCCCACTCGGCGGGCATGCGGTAGCCCTGTGCGGCGGGCGGGAGTTTGGCGCGCGCAGCGGATGATCTAGCCATTTTGTCGTCCGGTCATTTTAGGTCCAGTCATCTTAGGTCAGTTACTTTCCCTCTGAGCTGCGATCACTTCTCGTCAATCATGCGGCTGGTGATGGGAGCGTAACTGTCAACGCGGCGGTCGCGCAGGAAGGGCCAGTTGCGGCGAATCTCCTCCAGTTGATGCAGGTCCACTTCGCCGAGCAGAATCTCTTCCTTATCGTGCGAAGCTTCGGCGAGCACGCGGCCGAAGGGATCGCAGAAGAACGACCCTCCCCAGAATTCGAGGCCTTTGCCAGGGACGGAATTACCAGGAATGTCGCCAGTCTCAAAGCCGACGCGATTCACCACGCCGACATAAACGCCATTGGCGATGGCGTGTGACCGCTGGATGGTGCGCCAAGCGTCATGTTGCGCCTCGCCAAATTCGGCCTTCTCCGCCGGATGCCATCCAATAGCGGTCGGGTAAAACAGAATGCTGGCTCCCTGCAATGCCGTAAGCCGCGCGCCTTCGGGATACCACTGGTCCCAGCAGACGAGCGTGCCCAGTTTTCCGGCAGTAGTGTCGAAGGCTTTGAAGCCCAGATCGCCGGGGGTGAAATAATATTTTTCGTAGTAAAGCGGATCGTCGGGAATGTGCATCTTGCGATAAATGCCGACGAGCGCGCCGTCCGAATTGAAAACCGCGGCCGTGTTGTGATAGAGGCCGGGTGCGCGCTTCTCGAAAAGCGATGCGATCAGCACGACTTTACGCTGGAGGGCAGCAGCGGCGAGTTTCTCCGTGGTGGCGCCGGGGATCGGCTCCGCGAGATCGAACAAAGCGGCGTCCTCGCGCTGGCAGAAATACTGCGTCTGGAAGAGCTCGGGCAGGCAAACAACGTCGGCGCCCTTGCGCGCTGCCTCCGATACGCGATCGAGCGCTTTGGCCAGATTGTCGGCGGGTTCGGGGCCGCAGGACATCTGGACCAGGGCGACGGTGGACTTGTCTCGCACTTTTTCTCCAACCATGTTTCTCTAACCTTGCTTATCTAGCTTCGTTCGCCTAACTTCGGCAAGCCGCACCAAGCCGCGTCTCTACGCATGGATGATCGCATCTTAGCAGGCTGCGGAAAAATTCCGATCAGAACCGGTTTTGGGAAGGGCACGAGTTTTACTCGTGCCGTAAGTCTTTGCAAATGGTTCGCGCTGCAGCGCCTGAGGTGTGCTTTTTGCGCCCTCGACGATTTCTTCCGCCACCTCCTAGGATATCAAAGTGGTCGATGAGGACGTGAATGGTATGACTTTGTGCTGAGCGTTGAAAATCTGCGGGTCTAGTCAGCCGCGCTTTCAGAGGAATGGCCCTGATGAAGGCGCTTCACGTAGCAGTCCTGATGAACAGCTTTGCCGTTTTCATCAGTGCACGTATCGGTTTGCAGATCGATTGGCTGATCACAGATTGGGCAGTCAATTCTTGGCTGACGAGAGCGTTCCACAAGACACCCCCTTGATCTTCCCCCACTAGCAAACTAACGCAGTGGCGCAATACTAATACCAGTTCGGATGCGTTGGCTGTACGGTAGCGCACACTTCGCCTCAGTGCTCCTGCGGGCGGGTTGACGCTGTCTTGCGACAACGGCCTTGGCCCAGTCGTGACCTTTTCTCAACGCACTCTCAGGACACCGCCGAGATTGTGAAAGCTGGTCGCCGAGTTTCTCTCACTTCTAGTAAATTGTTTCTTCGGTCAAAATCGGTTTCTCATTCTGGAGGTTCGTCTTTTGAAGCACAAAACTGCCGCAAAGCACGGCCATCATCGCGAAGGCGCGGGAATCGACCGCAAACTGCACGATCCGGTTGCGGACCGGCTGATTCCGCTGGAGCCGCTGGATCTCGCCAAGATTCGTTCCATTGACGACCTAGTACGCGCGATGTCGAGGACTGCGTTCACCGGCCGTCAGCTCGGTGAAGCCGCCGACGTGCTGGAGGCGATGGCGCGCGACCAAGAGTGCTTCGTCGTCATGACGCTGGCGGGCGCCATGACCGTGGCCAAGCAGGGCCTGGTGATCGCGGAGCTGATCGATCGCGGCATCGTGAATGCCATTGTTTCGACCGGCGCGCTGATGGCGCATGGGCTGGTCGAAGCGACCGGGCGCGCACATTTCCGGCATAATCCCGAGCTCACCGACGAGGAACTCTACGAGGCCGGATACAACCGCGTCTATGACACGCTTGAGCCCGAGCAGAACCTCGACGACGTGGAACGCGTGATGGCTGCGGTGTTCGGCGGCTGGGACGCGGACGAGGTAATGTGCTCATATAAGTTGAATCGCGCGATCGGTGCGCATCTGGCGAGGTACGCCAAGGGACAACGTGGCATTCTGAAGTCGGCCTACGAAAAGAATGTTCCGGTATTTGTGCCCGCGTTCTCCGATTCCGAGCTCGGTCTGGATTACGCGTTAACCAACCGTGAACGCGATAAGAAGCAGAAGCCGCGATTCCGCTTTGATCCCTTCGAAGACCTGGAGCACTTCGCCGCAACCCTGCTGAGTCAAAAGCGCCTGGGAATCTTCACCATCGGCGGAGGCGTTCCCCGCAACTGGTCGCAGCAATTCGGGCCATTCATCGAATTGCGTCACCGCCGGGGCGGGGAAGACCTACCGCTGAAACGCTATCACTACGGCCTCCGCATCTGCCCGGAGCCAGTGTTCTGGGGCGGACTTTCGGGCAGTCCCTACAGTGAGGCGGTTTCATGGGGCAAGTTTGTGCCTCCCGCTGAAGGCGGCAAGTTTGGAGAAGTTTTCGTGGATGCTACCGTAGGCCTACCGTTGATTGTAGCCGCAGTGCTGGAACGGCTGAAGAAGAAGCCGGCCGCGAAAAAGATGGTTGCGCAAATTTCAAAGCAGAGACGCGGCTTGCCCCGTCTTGGTCGCTGAAAGCAATTGCCCCAGCGTGAACGATCTCCGCCTGGAGCGTTAAACGGTTGTTTCAGATTCGAGAATCCGTTTCAGATCACGCTTTCCGTGCAGAACGCGAATAACGTGGATTACACCACTGTCCAGAAGATAGTAAATACGAATGGCCTCATATCCGGCAACCGGCCATGAGCGTAGATTCTGAAGTTGCGCGGTGCTCAAATGATAGCGCGCTCCGACCAAAGGATGTTGGCGCAATGACTCAATGGTGTGCCGGATGGCATCCCTGAAACGAACCGCGACCTCTGGAAGGTTCTGGTCAACGAGGTAATACCGAAACTGGCGAACAACATCGTCGCTGGCGGCTTGCCGATAAACAACCTTCACGAACGCAAACCGGTTTTATGCTTGGCGAGCAAGGCGTCCGTCTCTTTGTTTACCGAACCCCAAAATTCACTTTCGCTAAGTTCCTGGGATACCAGCCCTTCCGCAAGCAGGGCGTCAAGTTCGTCCGATGTGCCCGCAAAACCCGGTAGGGTGCGCTGTTCGACGGCAGCCAAGGCAGCCTCAACCACCTCCTCAACGGACCCATAAGCGCCGCGACTCATGACCGCCTGAACCCGCCGCTCTTGTTCTGGCGTGAGGCTAATTTTCATGGTGGTCCCTCTCCCGTTCCCTTCCTTATCCCCTATAGGGTAAGAGAGAACCCGCCCCGAGGCAACTGCTCAGTGCCAGCTTAATTCAATCAAAGATGAGCACGGCCGACGCGATCACCGTCGTCCACAGCCCGCGCTTGTCCCCCACCGCCGATTGCGTCACGTTGGCGGTGCGGACGATCTTGTTAGAGATGCGATAAATCTCCTTCTTCTCGTCCCACGAGCGGTCGGAATCAAACTCGACGTTCAAAGTGGTGGCCAGCATTTCGGCGGCGAGTTCCTCTGCATAATCTCCGGCCGCGTCTTCGGTCTCACCGAACGAGTGGTGCTCGCTCAGATATCCGTAGGTATTGCGATCGGCAGGGATGGCAACGCCGATCGAAGAGGCGAGCAGGCGGTGCGGCTCGTGAGTGGAATTTTCGGCAACCACCGCGAATACGACTTCTCCGGGGTGCAGATACGTCAGTCCCTGCGAGCGTGGCACCAGTTTGCAGTTGGGCGGAAAGATGGAAGAGACACGCACCAGGTTTTGCGCCGCGATGCCGGCGTCGCGCAACGCGAGTTCGAAAGAGGTGAGGCGCTCCCGATGTTTCCCCACCCCTTTGGTGAAAAATATCTTCTTGGGGACCATGTCCTTGCCCAATTCAGTTGCCTCCAGAAAATTTTGAGTTGAGCGGCAAATCTAACACAGGGATTTGTGAAGATTGTATGAAAAAAAAACAGGGATAGCCCACTTCGCCCACAACCGCTCGCTTGGCGAGCTATGGGTGCTGGCACCGATGGCCCTTGGCCGGCAACCGCTTCGCGCAGGGAAAGAATCCGCTCCCGCAACTCTCAAGCCGCGTGAGCACCGGCCTTGCCCGCCGCCAGCGCGATGATTGCCGGTTTCACCAAATCGCGGAAATCGGCAAATTTCATCCGCACCAGTTCACGGTGCGAACCAGCGTTAAACGCGATTTCCTTGTCCTCAGCCAGCGCCTGGTCCACGAAAACATCCATGCCGTAGAGATTGCCGAAGGGTGGCATGGACCCGGTTTCGCAGTCGGCAAAACGACCGCGAAATTCAAGCTCGCTGGCCAGTTCTACTGAGTCTGCTCCCAAATATTTCTTGAGCCGGTACAAATCCACCCGGAACGAAGCCGGCACTACCGCCATGGCGAGACGACCATCCACCATAACCATGACGGTTTTGGCCAGCTCCTTTCCCGGTGTGTGGGTGAGGGCAGCAATCCCCTGGGCCGTATAGGCCACTGAGTGCGAGATCACCATGTATTGAATGCGGTTACGATCCAAGAACTCCCGAAGCATGGAAAGAGGCACAGACACCTCCCGTCCGACCGCAAGCGGGAAGGCTTCTCGAAAGCCGAAGCAAGCTCCGCGGGTCGGCGCCGATTCAATTATGCGCCTGTCGGAGGGCAAGGAGTTAGCGAAATTTTAGAGGCTGGGGCTGACCCAAAACGGGAAAGCGCAGAGCAAGAATTGGCAAGGGTTAGCGAGGAATGTTCACTTTTGGCCGCGAAACGCCTCGAAGAACGGGCTGTAAGAGACCAGCGGGTCCTTACGCGGCTTCTTTCGTAACCAAGGGATGCGCGGCTTGTCTGGGCTGCGATCCCATGATCTTCATTTCTTGCCAGTCGTAGCCGAATTCTCTGCCACAGTCCAGGCACACGACGTAGGTCCCTGTCCGCGGAGCTGGGGTACGACGCGAACCGGCGCGCACCGTAATCGGAAAACTGTAGCGAGCGTGCCGGCAGCCAAACATGGCGTCCATCAGCTTTGAAAACATCGGTTGACCTCCACAGAATAAACGCGACGAAACTGGCTCATCCCTTTCGCCTGAATATCAAAGATGGGCTCTAATCACTTAGATTCGAGGAGTACGGAAAAGGTTCGCGCCAGTAATTGCAAAGTAGGTACATCTCCGAAGGCGAACGGGAATCAAGCACTTGCGGGCATTCAGGAGAACGACTTGCAGGGGAACGACTTTCAGCGGAACGACAGTGGCGAACGGCAGGAAAAACAAGAGGAGCAAGACTGGGCGCTCAGCTACTCGGCGAGCCGGACTTCTTGTGCCCCGAACACTTGGTCATGATGGCTGATCGGAGCCGCACCCGCAAATCGTCGGGCAGCTCGTAGAGTTCCGAGTTGCGGTAGATTTCGATAGTTTTGCGAGTGGTATCGCAGACGACGTAGCAGTTGTGGCACCACGCCAGATGATCGTCGAGTTCGGACTTGGTCCGGGCGTCCAGCGCGCCATCAAGGTAGTTGGTCAGCTCGTTTAGAAACTCAGAACACTTCACTGGTCGCCATCTCCACTGTCACCGTCTCCACTCGCCCGCTTCTGAAAGAATCGGCTCAGCCGCTCGCGCAATTGCAGGCGCGCTCGCAGCAACCGCGACTTCACCGCCGGAACGCTCAGCTCCAGCGCTTGGGCCGTTTCTTCTGTTGACAGCCCTTCCACGTCACGGAGCACGAACACCGTTCGGAATCCCGCGGGCAATCCCTGAATGGTGCGCGTCAGTATGTCCCGCAACTCCGCCTGGTTGTACATCTGCTCCGGATTGGGGCTCCAATCCGCAACCTCGCGGGGCAGCGAGTCATCTTCGGTTTTTACGTCTTCGTCCAGAGAAACCGTGCGTTCCGGCTTCCTCCGGCGCAACTTCATCAGGGCTTCGTTAACCGCGATCCGCACCAGCCAGGTATAAAACTTGGACTGTTCCTGGAACTTCGCCAGATTCCCATACGCCTTGAGGAACGCTTCCTGAACCACATCTTCAGCGTCCTCGCGATTCTGCGTAATGTGCTGTGCAATGCGGAAAACGTTGCGATCATAGCGCCGTACTAATTCTTCAAACGCTTGATCGTCGCCGCGCTTGGCCCGCCGGACCAGCGCCATTTCGTCGCTGACCGGTTGCTCTATGTTGGGTTGGATGGTACTCATTCGTAACTTGATGCAGATTTTTAAGACAGCCCGACTCAATCCGCAGTGCTATTGTACTTGCTGGCCGCGGTTTTAGGTGCGTTGTTTTCCACGCGCGCCTGCCAGAAAAGTTCCCCCCGCTTAGCGATTGCCTGCTGCAGGTAAACGGAAGCGTGTGCGTGAGAACTAGTTTACGGGCAATCCGGTAGAACCAAAATCATCGAGAATCCAGCCCCGGAGGGGCGAACTAGCTTAGCCCAGCGCTTCAGTGTGTGCGTGAGAACTGGTTTTCAGGCAATCCAGTGGAACAAGATGTCCGAGAATCCAGCCCCGGAGGGGCGTCCGAACTTAGCCCAGCGCTTCAGCGCTGGGAAAAGTGGAAGAAATATTCAAGTCCCGGAGGGACGACCGAGTTCTCACGCACACACTTCAGCGCTGGGAAAAGTGGAAGAAATGATTCAAGTCCCAAAGGGACGGCCGAAAAGTCTCACGTAACCAGAAGGGCAAGTACTAAGGTGTCCCGTGAAAGCCTGCCATCGGCCCTATAATCAGAGATTAGAAGGTTACTCCTTCTCCCCCCAAAGAGGTCTACCTCGGAGCACGCATGAAGGAGCACGGTTGGATTGAACCCATTGTGGAACGGGTGGTAGGCCAGGTGCTGGAAAGCCATGCGGCCCAACTACGCACCGATATTGCCCGCCGGGTGATGGAGGAGATCGTAGCTGCACCCACCACCGACAATGCTCCTCCCGCCTCCGGCGCGGCAGAGCTGGCGCGCGCCGTCTCCGAAATTCAGTTGGGTGCCTCACAACGGGAGATTCTGCGCGCGTTGCTCGACACCAGCGCCCGCTACGCGGCCCGAGTCGCTCTCTTTGTCGTAAAGGGCAGCCATGCCATCGGATGGCAGGCCCGTGGCTTTGCCAACAACGAAGCGATGAAAGATTTCGCGCTCGACGAAAACGCTCCCGCCGTCGTTAGTGTGATCGGCCGTGCCAACGGTGATCGCGCCCTGGCCAGCGTGCCGGTTGCCGACCTCGACTCGCGTTTCCTCGAGGTATTCGGAACGCCAGCCAGCGGAGCAGTCTGGATTTTCCCCTTGATGTTGAAAGACAAAGTTGCCGCGCTGGTCTACGCCGACAGTGGAACCCCTGCGGCGGGTTTTCTCGACGCCGGCTCGCTCGAACTGCTCGTGCTTTCCACCAGCGCATGGCTTGAGGTCAATTCGCTGCGCAAGCAAGCGCAGAAGGAACCGTCCGCGGCGCACGCCGACAGTCATCATTTGGAGAGTCATGGCGGCTCGGCGGCCGAGGCGCCGTCATACGCGGCTGCGAACACTGTGGCGCACTCCAACGACCCCTTCGCCTCTCATGCTCCTGGCTACGCCATGGCGGCAGCGGCGTCAGCGGGCGAAGCCTCGGCGTCAGCCACGGCCGCGGTTGAGGCTCCAATTCCAATTTTCATTCCAATTCCAACGACGGCCGCCGAGGGCATGGCCACCGAAGCCCAAAGCGCGCTCGCCGAAGTCCAGACCGAATTCCAGAACGAATTCCAGACCGAAGTCCAGTCTGCGGTTGCCGAAATGGAGCCTGCGCTGGCCGAGCCGCTGCCCATCGGCCATGCGGAGACCGCGACAACTCCCGACCCGTTGCCGGTTTCCTCGATCGCGCCCGACGATCAGGGCGTTCACCGCAAGGCCGAGCGTTTTGCCCGCCTTCTGGTCGACGAGATCAAACTCTATAATCAGGTCAAGGTCGCCGAAGGCCGGAAAAATAAGGATCTCTACGACCGTCTGAAAGAAGCGATCGAGAAAAGCCGTGGCACGTACCAGAAGCGTTACGGCAACACCGTTGCCGCTTCCGGCAATTACTTTCAACATGAAATAATAAGAAGTCTCGCAGAAGACGACCCTTCCATCATGGGTGCCAACTTTCGGCAGTAGGTAGGTTTGAGTGCGCCGTTTTGCAGTCCTGGTTCTTGCTGGAATTTTCTCCCTGCTCTGGCTCGGCTTTTTGCCGCCCGCAGCTGCCCAGTCCCAATCGTCCACTCCACCTGACAACGCCCCAGCCAAGAGCGCGCCCGCTCAGCGCACGCCGTCAAAAAACACGGCGTCAAAAAACACGCCGGTAAGAAAGAAGCCCGCCGCTTCCACCACCCGCACTAACACGACTAGAAAAAAGCGTAAAGCCATCTCTCCGCGCGTGCGCCGGGTGCGGCGCGCTTTTGTCGCCTCCGCCAGTCTTCGTCTCATGGCGCAGCAGTTGTTGCAGGACCGCACTCCCACCGCCTATGCCGGAGTCGAAGCCTACGCGCGCCGTCACGCCAAGGAGGATGCCGATGCCGGAGCGCTAGCCTGGCTCGTCGTCGGCTACGCGCGCACGCTCGATCGCGACTACGCCAAAGCCATCGACCCGCTCAACCGGGCCAAGGCCGGAGCCAGCGAACTAGGAGACTACGTAGCCTACTACCTCGGCGACGCGTACCTGAAAACCGCGCACAATGCCGAGGCGCTCTCCACGCTCGCCGATTTCAGCAACAACTTTCCCGATTCACTTCTGATCCGCGATGCCCACCTCGTCTATGCGACCGCGTTGCTGGAGGAAGGCCGAGCGCCGGAGGCCGCGGCTCTGCTCGCAAAAGATCGTGCTCCGGTGCGCAGCGATATTGAACTGGCGATTGGGCGCGCCTACGAGGCGGCGGGCGATAATCGGAAGGCGGAGAGCGCCTTCCGCAATCTTTACTTCAACCTCCCCAACAGTTTCGAAGCGGAAATGGCGGGAACGGAATTGCGCAAGCTCGGAATCTCCGGTTCCATCGCCGAGTGCCTCACGCGCGCCGATCTGTTGTTCAAAGCCAAGCACTACAGCGATGCGGCCCACGATTACCGCGAGCTTATTAATGAAAACCAACTCAGTCCCGAGGAGCGTCCGCAAGTGCAGCTGGCGCTGGCGGGAGCGCTCGAAAAAAGCGGTGGCAGCCACGACGCGCGCCAGATTCTGCTTGCCATGGGAGTGCAGACCGCCGACACTGAAGCCCAGCGCCTCTACCTGCTGAGTGAGACCGCGCGTTCCACCAGCGATGAAGAAGCCGTGCAGCGAACACTCAACGAATTGCGGCAGTTTGGTCCGGCGAGCCCGTGGCTCGAACAAGCGCTGCTTTCGGCCGGCAATATGTACCTGCTGAAGCGCGACTATGACCGCGCCATCGATTACTTCCGCGAGCTGCAGCAGCGCTTTCCGAATGGGGCGCGCGCATCCTACGCGCACTGGAAGGCTACATGGCTGGCCTTCCGGCAAAGCCGAAACGATGAGGCGCGGCAAGGTTTCGAAAATCAAATCGCGCTCTATCCCAATTCCGCGGAAATTCCCGCCGCCCTCTACTGGCGTGCGCGTCTCGCCGAAGAAGAAGGCAACCCGGCGATGGCGCGGGCCTTTTATCAGAAACTCTCCGACCGCTTTCACAACTACTACTACGCGGAGTTCGGCCGGCAGCGCTTAAAAGGCTTGCCGAGCGGAGGCGCCGTGTCGCAAGCAAGCCCAACCGAACCTCCGCCGCACTACGCGCTGCTCGATCGCGTTCCTTCGCTGTCAACCGCCGGAAAAATTACCGCGACCGACCCTCCCGACGACAACCTGCGCGTCGCCCGAGCGCGTCTGCTCTCAAACGGCGGCCTCGCGGATATGGCAGTGCGCGAGTTGCAGGCCGCCGCCAGCCAGGAGGGCGGAAGCTGGGCGCCCCCCGAAATGGCCCGCGTCTATCAGGACGGCGGCCGCTATGATCGCGGCATCGAAATCATGAAGCGCTCGACCCCCAACTATTTCGCCGTTGACATTCCCGACCTGCCGCGCCCCTACTGGGAAGCGCTTTTTCCCAAGGCCTACTGGCCCGATCTGCGAAAATATTCCGTGCTCAACGGACTCGATCCCTATCTGGTAGCATCGCTAATCCGCCAGGAATCCGAATTCAACGCCCTGGCTATCTCTCGCGCCAACGCCGTGGGCCTGATGCAGCTTTTGCCAAAGACCGGCAAGACCGTAGCCAGGCAAGTCAAGCTCAAGGGATACAGCGCCCCGCAACTGTACACGCCCGCCGTAAATCTCGAACTCGGCACCCGCTACTTCAAAGATATGGTCGACAAGTACAACGGACAGTTCGAGTACGCGCTAGCCGCCTACAACGCCGGCAGCGACCGCGTAGGAGACTGGCTGGGACAAGGCCACTACCGCGATCCGCAAGAGTTCGTCGAGTCCATCCCCTTCACCGAAACCCGAGAATACGTGCAAGCCATCCTGCGCAATGCAAATATGTATCGCCAGCTCTACGGAACGCCGTAGCGGATCGGTCGTCAGCGAAAGTTGGCGGCTGTTTTGTTTGTGTGGGGACGGGCGTCTCGCCCGTCCAAGCCAAGCGAAGCTCGGCAGGGTTTCTTCGCCGTCAGTACAAAGCCGACGGTCGGGTGCCCCACTCATTCGCGTTCTTTGCGAATGAGTGGGTTGCTAGGCGGACTGCTGGCTGGGCGACTTGGTAAACACGATCTCAAACACCAGCAGCCCCGCTCCCACCACAATGGCGCTGTCGGCCACATTGAACGCCGGCCACTGGTGCGGGCCTATATAGAAGAGCAGAAAATCGACCACGTGCCGGCTGATGAGGCGGTCCCATAAATTGCCGATCGCGCCGCCCAGAATCAACGACAGTCCGATTCCAGTCGAGGTCAAGCTGTGGCTGTTTTTCCAGAGCAGCGCGGAGACGATCAGCAGCGCAATCACAGAAAACAAAATCAGCAGGCCGACTTTCCATCCCGAGGGAGAATCCGCAAAAATACCAAACGCAGCCCCCGGGTTCTCGGCGTGAATGATGCGAAAAAATCCGGGAATGACCGGGATGCTGTCATGCAAGGAAAGCCGGTGCGCGATCGTCCACTTGGTGACGCGATCGAGAGCGACAACGAACAACGCGATCAGGAAATGATATTTGCGCATCGACGAAAAACTTCTTCTCTCTATGATTTTGCCCGGGGGCCAAAGTCAAGTCTCGCTCTTCATTTTCCCAGATATTGTCATCCCGAACGAAGTGAGGGATCTGCAGTTCGCCGGCAAGATGCAGATCCCTCACTTCGTTCGGGACGACAATTCTTCAAAGGTGCCACTCGTGTAATGCTCCCGGACTTTTACCACGGGATCCTGGTTATAGCTTATCGCGTTTGCGCAAGCCGCGGTCATGCCCCGCCAATTTCTTTAAGCACGGCGCTGCAGCGCTCGCACACCGAGGGATAGCTCTTATCCTCACCCACGTGGATCGAGAAATTCCAACAGCGCTCGCACTTGGTGCCATCGGCTTTCTTGACATCTACCTGCACACCGCTTGTGCCATTGCCTGAGCCTTCGGCCAAGCTGACGGCCGATACGATGAACAGGTAGCGCAGCTGGCCTTCGTTGTGCTTAAGAAGCGTGTACACCCCCCCAGAAGCGTTCAGGATTACCTGGGCTTCGAGACCCGTACCGATGAGCTTGGCGTTGCGTGCTTCCTCCAGGGCCTTGAGAACTTCGTCGCGGACCAAGCGCAGATTGGCCCAGTTGACTCTCAACGCGGCCGTCTCCCACCTATCGGTTTCGGCGGTCGAGTGCATTCCTACGAGGTCCGCATCTTCAGGGAACCGACTCAGGTGGACGCTCTCTTCACGGTTATCGACCGTCGGCAAGTGATGCCACACTTCTTCGCTAGTGAAGCTCATGATGGGCGCGAGCAACCTTACCAGCGTTTCGCCGATGCGCCAGATCGCAGTCTGTGCACTGCGGCGACCCTGTGATTTCGGCGCGGAAATGTAGAGGCGGTCTTTGAGCACGTCGAAGTAGAACGCGCTCAGATCCACGATGCAGAAGTGATTTACACGGTGATAAATCTTGTGGAAAGCGAACTCGTCGTACCAGTTCTTTACATTCGCAGTGAAGGCGCAGGTCTCGCGCAGCATGTACTGATCGAGTTCCTCCATCTCTCTCGAACGGGAACGGAGTCTTTTACCGGATCGAAATCGTAGAGATTGCTCAAGAATGTAGCGAAACGTGTTGCGAATCTTCCTGTAGTTTTCGCCGACGCGCTGCATCAGTGCCTCGGAGCCGACCACGTCTTCGCGGAAGTCCACGGAAGCAGTCCAGAGGCGCACGATCTCCCCGCCCAGGCGGCTGGCGATGTCAACCGGGTCCACATCGTTGCCCCGCGACTTTGACATGGCCTGGCCCTTTTCGTCGAGCGTCCAGCCGGGCGTGACCACGCCGCGATACGGAGGCGTGCCGCGCGCGCCCATGGCGCAGAGCAGCGATGACTGGAACCATCCGCGGTACTGGTCGCCGCCTTCGAGGTAGAGATCGGAGGGCCAAGGATATTCGGGCTCGGCCGCAATCAGGGCGAGGTAGCTGGCGCCCGATTCCAGCCACACGTCGAAGATGTCGGTTTCCTTTTCGAACTTCGCGCCGCCGCAATGCGGGCATTTTGTTCCGTCGGCAAGGATGGAGTCGGACTCGGAGGTAAACCAGGCATCGGCGCCGGAGCGGGCGAATAGCTCGACGACCTTGCGGTTGATGGCGTGGTCGTTAAGCGGCTTGCCGCAGCCCACGCAGAGAAACACGGCGATCGGGACGCCCCACACGCGCTGGCGCGAGATGCACCAGTCGGGGCGGGTTTGAATCATGTTGGAGAGCCGCTCTTCGCCCCAAGCCGGATCCCATTTGACCTTCTTGATCTCGCTGAGCGTGCGCGCGCGCAGCGTCTCGTCCTTCGACTGGCCGCCCGGCATGGGCGTTTCCATGGAAATGAACCACTGCTCGGTGGCGCGAAAAATTACGGGATTGTGACAGCGCCAGCAGTGGGGATACGAGTGCTCGGTTTTTTCCGTGTGCAGCAGGGCGCCGCAGCTTTTGACCAGGTCGATGATGGGCTGATTGGCGTCCCAAACACGCTTGCCGTCGTATTCGGGCAGGCCATTGCGGAGGATGCCTTTTTCGTCGACGTTACTGGTGGCGTCGAGCCCGTACTTGACGCCGGTGGCGAAGTCTTCCGCGCCGTGCGAGGGGGCGGTGTGGACGACGCCCGTGCCAGTGTCCATAGTGACGTAGTCGGCGAGCACGCCGAGAACTTTGCGGTCGAGGAAGGGATGCTTGAAGTTGAGGCGCTCGAGTTTGCGTCCGGGGAAGTGGGCGAGCTCGCGCGGGTTCGAGAGGCCGCATTTCTCGGCGGCATCTTTGGCCAGCTTGGAGGCAACGATGTAGACCTCGCCGCCGGATTCCAGAGCTACATATTCCTCGTCGGGATGGAAAGCCACGGCCATGGAGGCGGGCAGCGTCCAGGGAGTGGTCGTCCAGATAATGGTGAAAAGTTTCTTGCCGGCTAGCGAGGCGTCGAGTTTCGCGGGATCGTCAAGCAACGCGTACTTCACCCAAACGGTCGAACTGGTGTGGTTTTCGTATTCGACTTCAGCTTCGGCGAGCGCCGTCTCGTCGTGCATGCACCAGTAGACGGCGCGAAGGCCCTTATAGACGAACTCATTTTCATAAAACGAAAAGAACGTTTGAAGCACGACCGACTCGTACTGTGGCGTCATCGTGGCGTAGGGCTTGTCGAAGCGGCCAAAGACGCCGATGCGCTTGAACTGCTGCCGCTGCAGGTCAAGGAATTTCTGCGCGTACTTGCGGCACTCGGCACGGACGTCGGTAGGGTGCATCTCCAGCTTCTTGCCGCCAAGCTCTTTGTCCACCTTGATTTCGATGGGCAGGCCGTGGCAGTCCCAGCCGGGAACGTACGGCGCGTCAAAGCCGGCCATGGTCTTGGATTTGACGATGAAATCCTTAAGGCACTTGTTGAGGGCGGTGCCGAGGTGGATCGGTCCGCTGGTGTAGGGCGGCCCGTCGTGCAGGATGTACTTTGCCTTCCTCTTACATGCCTGGCGAATGCGCCCGTAGATGTCCATCTGCTCCCAGCGCTCCAGCATTTTGGGCTCGTTCTGGGGCAGGTTCGCCTTCATGGGGAAGTCGGTTTTGGGCAAATTGATGGTAGATTTCAAATCCATCGGCACTGGCAACGTTCTCCCAACTGATTGAATCTTTTAATTATAAGGGAGCGCGAAAGGACGCGTCTATTGGGGCTGCCTCCCTTGGGAACGAATGCAAAAAGTCTATTTCGGGTCAGGCAAAAGCGTGTACAATTTTCACCAGATAGAAATCTGCGCGCATCTAACTAACTGGGGAATATAGGTGCGGCACAGTTCGCCCATTTTGCAAGCGAACTTTTTTGCAAGCTTTGAGGAATGCTGGCGCATCTAAATCAGCGACTCCTTATGCCGTGAACTTGGGGCTAGTGTTCGGGTAAATATGTCAGCATTCGAAACACCGCAGAATCCGCAAGCGCTGGGTCCAGAGCCGGAATTGCATCTTCTGCTAACGAATCAGACTCTGGACGAGCCTCTCTGGAAATCCCTGTTTCGCAACATTGACGAATTTCTTTTTCCCAAGAAACTCCCTCCGCTGGTCCTGACCTCGAAGCCCGTCCCGGTGCGCGACATCTGGGGCTTCTACAACTACAAGCGGCGCGGAGCGTTTGGTTCAACGGTCATCCATGTGCTGGCGGTGGCCCTCATCATCGCCGCCACCTACCTGGGACGGAAGATCGTCGCTGTCGCGAAGCCGAAAGAAACCGTCGAGCTGATCGCGCCCGGAGACATCCCCGATTTGCCAGCCTCGAAGACCGCGAGTGGCGGCGGCGGCGGTGGTGGCGATCGCGACAAACTGCAGGCCTCGGAAGGCCGTTTGCCCAAGCAAGCGATGCACCAGTTCACTCCGCCCATGGCCGTGGTGCGCAACCTCGACCCTAAACTGCCAGTCGAGCCGACGATCGTGGTTCCCCCCGATATTCACCTGCAGCAGCCCAACATGCCCGACCTGGGCGATCCACTTTCGCATCTGCCGTCTGTGCCTTCCAATGGAACCGGCTCTGGCGGCGGCATTGGCTCCGGTAGCGGCGGCGGCGTCGGTTCGGGCGAAGGTCCCGGATATGGTCCTGGCCACGGCGGCGGCACTGGCGGCGGAGCGTTCCACGTTGGCGGTGGTGTTTCCGCTCCCAAACAGATTTATGCACCGGACCCTGAGTATTCCGAGGAAGCCCGCAAAGTTAAGCACATGGGCACAGTCGTATTGTGGCTGGTGGTCGGTCCCGATGGTAAGCCGCGCGATATCCGGGTGGCTCGCACTTTAGGATTGGGCCTGGATGAAAAGGCCATCGAAGCGGTAAAAACCTGGATCTTCGAGCCGGCTTATAAAGATGGCAAGCCGGTCGCCGTGCAAATCAACGTCGAAGTCAATTTCCATTTGTACTGAACCAGGCTGTGCCGGAAAAGTTTAGGAGCCCAGAAAACGGCCGCGCAAGCGGCCGTTTTTAGTGGAGGGACGGGCGTCCCCGCCCGTCCAAGCCGTGCGCAGCACGGCTTCCGCCGCCTATTCCTTCAAATCCACATGCACCACGTCCTCGACCGGAAGCCCGAGGAACCGAGTTCCCATCATCCTGAATTTCTCCGCCGAATCCGTCGCAAAGAACTTTAGCCCGGGAACGCCTCGCTGCTCGCTCCTTCTTTGATCTGACGACGTATAGGCTGAAGACGGCAGCGGTTCAATCGGCAGTTGACGCGCCACCTCCCGCGCCGTCGACTCGG
Organism: uncultured Acidobacteriaceae bacterium; assembly: GCA_963749275.1. Taxonomy (GTDB): domain Bacteria; phylum Acidobacteriota; class Terriglobia; order Terriglobales; family Acidobacteriaceae; genus Acidiflorens. The sequence continues at coordinate 33,371 of CAVVNA010000052.1, read as the reverse complement.
CAGAATCCACGATCGCGACGTGCTCCGGCGCCACTCGCCGCAACAGCGGCTTGATCAGCGGATAGTGGGTGCAGCCGAGCACCAGCACGTCGGCATTAAAATCGCCCGCGTCGTCCGCAAAGGCTTCCGACAAATAAATCCGTGCCACTAGCTCGGTTACCGTATGTTCCACCCACCCCTCTTCGACCAGCGGTACCAACAGAGGACAAGCCTTTTCCCGCACCGCGACTTTTCTGGCTTCGAGGGCGCGCCGGTAGGCATGGCTGCTGATGGTTGCCTCCGTGCCGATGACGACGACCCTCCGCGAACGAGTGGCCGCCGCCGCTGCTTCCGCTCCCGGTTCGACCACTCCGATCACGTCCACGCCCGCCGCGGCTTTGATCTCGTTCAGGGCCAGCGCGGTTGCCGTGTTGCAGGCGATCACCAGCAGTTCCGCTCCCTGATTCTGCAAATAACGCACCGCCCCCACCGCGTAATGCGCCACGGTAGCGGCTGACTTCGATCCATAAGGAAGCCGCGCCGTGTCGCCGAAGTAGAGATAGTCGGCGTCTGGAACGCGCCCAACCAGCGCCCGCAGAACGGTGAGGCCGCCCACGCCCGAGTCAAAGACGCCGATCGTCGGCCTGCGTGAATTGGGCACAGTGGTCAGAGTTCAACCTTCTGCGGTGGTTGGATTGATGACCGACCGGATTGCGGAAATTCGATTTGCCGGAAAACCTCCCTGGCGGGCGTGTTCACGGATCATCTCTTCATTCGGCGCGATGTAGACGCAGTAGATCTTGTCGTCGGTGACGAAACTTTCGAGCCACTGGACCTGCGGGCCAAGCTTCTGGAGAACGCCGCAGGACTTCTGTGAGATGCCCTGAAGTTCCTGCTGCGTCAATTTGCCGGCGTTGGGAATGTCGCGCTCAATGACATATTTCGGCATGATGCGCTCCTGTTGTTGAAGTTCTGGATTTTGCAACTTCCGGATTCTAGCACCCGCCAAAGTTCTCCAGACACCACAAACTTTCTAGCGCAAGGCGGTCACTTTCGTTGCGCTCGACCCGACATCCTCAAACGAGAACGCGATCGAAACATTCGGATATTCCTTTCCGCCGATCTCCACATAAGGATAGACAAAGTAGTTCAGCGGAGCTCCGTCCTGCGCCGGCGCCAGTCGCAGATCGCGTCCCTGCGTGAACTGCACCCGATTCACATCATGCGCACCGAAAAAGTAATCATGCTTTTCCTGATGTTTCCACGCCTCCGAAATGTCTACCGGAACCCAGCCAGTCGAATCCAGATAGAACTCCGCCCAGCAGTGGTATCCCGGAATCTCGGCGGAATGTTTATCGGCCGGAAGCGGGAACCCGATCTGAAAGCGCGCCGGAATTTTCTCGGACCGCGCCATCGCAATAAAAACCGAATGAAAATCGGTGCAGTTGCCCTGCTTCGAATCGCAGGCCCAGAGCGTGTCGCCGTGTCCCCAGCCCGTGCCGCTCTTGTCGTATTTCATGGTGCGAAAAACGTATTCGTAAATGGCCTTCGCCTTTTCGAGCGGCGTGGTTGCTCCTTTGGTTTCCTGCGCGGCCAGTTGCGCCGGAGTTCCCGTCACCGGCACTAGCCGGTCCGCCTCAAGTGCCCGCGCCAACTCGACTCGTGGCGCGGGCGCAGACCGCACGTCACTAAGCGGTTTTCCGTTCACCAGCACCACATGCTCACGCCGCAGCACGTCATAGTCCACGGAAAACTTGTACTCGCCCTGGTCAGCCTTCGCAGTCTCAGCGTACAGAACCTCGTTCCGATATTCCGGCTGGTGAACCTGCTTGAGCGGCAAGTCGCCGCTCTTTGAAACGAGGCTTACATCCTGGAAAACGTCGGAGTGCGCCAGCGGAATCCAGACCCGGACGCGCTCGCCGGGACTGACATTTTTCACTCTGAATGTGTAGTGGAAGTTGAAGTGGCGCTCCTTCTGAGCCAGAGCAGGCGGAGCGAGAGCCGGCAAAGACGACAACACAAGCAACAGGAAAAGCAGGGACCGACGCAGCATGACGTGTCCTTTCGACAAACGATCACTTTCCGAGAAGCGCTAAAGGTGTGCGCGGGAGAACTCGTCTCCGGGCAACCCATTGGGACGAGATGCCCGAGAATCCAGCCCCGGAGGGGCGTCCGAACTTAGCCCAGCGCTTCAGCGCTGGGAAAAAGTGCAGGAAATGATTCAAGTCCCGGAGGGACGACCGAGTTCTAACGCATACTCTAAGAGCGCGAGATGACCGGGGAAACGACCGACGGACGTTTTAGGCAAGACTATCGTCAGGTGAAACCGCGCCCGGAAAGTCGAAGCGGGCACCGCATGTTTCGCAGTATAGTTCGCAGTCTGCCTGTTGCGCGATCTATTATTACGTCCGATGGAGCGCCGGGCGTCCCCGCCCGGCAGGACGAGCGAAACGCCCGTCGCTCTACCATATGATTCATCGCGCGTTTGCGGCCGCAGTTGCCTGACCCAACCGCCGCCCGTTATCCTTCAGGCGATGCCCAGCACTCTTGTCGAATGCGTTCCTAATTTTTCGGAAGGCCGCGACCCGGCCAAAGTCGATGCCATTGTCGAAGCCATGAAGATCCCCGGCGTCTATCTCCTCGACCGCGAGATGGATTCCGACCACAACCGTTCGGTCATCACCCTGGTCGGCGAGCGTGAAGCCATCCAGGAAGCCGCCATTCGCGGGGTAGGGAAGGCCGCCGAGTTGATCGATCTCACGAAACACCAGGGTGCGCACCCGCGCATGGGAGCAGCCGATGTCGTGCCCTTTATTCCGATCGATGGTGTGACGATTGAAGACTGCATCGCCATGGCGCGCCACGTCGGCGCCGAGATTGCGAAACGCTTCCAGATCCCGGTCTATCTTTACGAAGCCGCCGCGGCCACGCCCGAACGCCAGAACCTGGAGAATATTCGCCGCGGTCAATTCGAAGGCATCCGTGCCGAAATAGCGACCAATCCCGCGCGCAAGCCTGATTTCGGAGAGCCCCGCGTGCATCCCACAGCAGGCGCAACGGTCGTAGGCGCGCGCAAGTTTCTCATTGCCTACAACGTCTTCCTCAATACGCCCGACGTAGAGATCGCCAAGAAAATCGCGAAAGCCGTGCGCTTTTCGGGCGGTGGCCTGCGCTTCGTCAAGGGTGCGGGATTCCTGGTGCGCGGCCTAGCTCAGGTTTCGATGAACCTCACCGACTTCGAGCAGACCCCCATCCACCGCGTCTTCGAATTCGTGAGTCGGGAAGCCCTGCGCTACGGAGTCATCCCGGTTTCAAGCGAGATCGTCGGCCTGATTCCAAAGAAAGCGCTAGAGCAGGCTGCGGAATGGTTTCTGCAAGTAGAAAATTTCGATTCCTCGCTAATCCTCGAGAACCGCCTGGCCGCGGTAATGGGAGGCAAGATGGCCATAGGCGGCCTCCGCGCCGGAGTCGAGCCCTTCATCGAGCAACTTGCCGCTCCCACCGCAACTCCCGGAGGAGGCAGTGCCGCCGCCGCCAGCGGCGCTATGGCCGCCGGACTCGCAAGCATGGTCGCGTCCATGTCGCGCGGCAAGAAAGCGTATCTGCAGTATGAAAGCCAGCACAGCGCAGCGATCGCCCGGCTAGGCCAGCTTCGCGAAGAACTGAAGGCCGCGATCGACGCCGACGCCGAGTCCTACAACGTCGTCATGAAAGCCTACAAGTGGGCCAAGTCGTCAGACGGCAATGCTAATGCTAACGACGGCGTCGCCGCGATCAGCGCCGCGCTCAAACAGGCGACCAGCGTGCCTTTAGGCGTTGCCGAAAACGTAGTCGAGGTCGCGGAGATTGCGACCAGTCTGCAGCCGATCACCAACCCAAACATGAAATCCGATCTGACCACCGCAATTGCCCTGGCAAAAGCTGCCCTCGAAGGCGCGCTCGCGAACGTCGAGATCAACCTCGAGTCGTTGAAGAAGGATTCGCCGAAGGACGAGTCGTTTGTGGCAGAGACGCGGAAGAGAGCGCTAGCTCTGAAGGTGTAACCATGCTGGCGGCGCAGCGTGCATCACGACAAGGATGCGGGATGCGAAATACCGCACCCAAAGCGGGGCGCACTAACCGCATGGTTACTGAATTCGGCTCCCTGGTCCCCATCCCGTTAGGCGGCAGTAATCATTTCGATCGGCTCGGTAGCCTCGCGGACGGGCTCGCGGATCGTCCGTAGCGCTTCGGCAATCTCAACGCTAGTGATGCTCCCTCTGCCGACCAGGTCGCCGAGTGACAAAATACCCGCGACTTCATGTCTCCCATTCACCACCGGCAGGCGTCGCACCTGATGCTCTTCCATCAGTTCCAGTGCGTAGCGAACATCATCTCCTACAGCGCAGCAAATGGGGTCCGCGGTCATGCACTCGCTGATCCAGATATCCGCCGGATCTCTACCACCGGCCACCACATGCAGGCAAAGGTCGCGATCCGTTACCATCCCGACCAGCCGTGGATTAGTCGGATCCAGAACCACCGGCAAAACTCCAATATTTAACTCTTGCATGGTTGTGGCAGCTCTCACGACAGAACTGGATGGGCAGCAGAATGCTGGGTTCTTAGTCATTACCTCATATACTTTCATAGCTCACCTTCTGAACACTCAACGTGCAAATTATGGTAGCGCAAACAATAGAGCACACCGACCAAACTGTCAGTGAGCGAAATCACAAGGCTGAGTGAGGTGCCAAGGTTTCTCCTGATGTTCGCTTGTCAATGTTCGCTTGTCATGAAAGAGGTGGCTGCATTGTCCGTTTTCCACGCAAACTCATGCGATTCTAGCGTTCTAAGACCATGCCGGAGAGGACGCACTTTAGTTACGGTCCGGCCTCGCGAATTAGGGACTAGAATAGGGAAGAACAGGTGGTAAACCGCCAAGGATCGTCAACGTACGGTTTGCGGTTTGCATCTAAACATCTCAGACCCATCTTGAGGATTTCACTTTGAGGATTTCTATGAAGAATTCGTGTTTTGCGGTTTTGCTTCTGTGCGCAACGGTCGGCTACGCTATGCCGATCGCATCGTCGGCGCGCTCCCTGGTGCCTGCTGAAATTCAACAACTGATTGGCGTCGACTACCGGGCGCTGAAGGATTCGCCCACCGCGCAGGCGCTCAAAGAAAAAGTGCTGCCCGACAACCTGAAGGAACTCGAGAGCGCCCTTAAAGGCATCGGTATTGACTCCGACCACGATCTCGACCAGCTCAATTTCGCCTCTTTCCGTACTGAAAAGAAAGGCATTCAAACCATCGGCGTGGCGCAGGGATCGTTCTCGGCCAAAGTCGTCCTCAAGAAGTTGAAGCTCAAGAAGATCACGGCCACAAAATACGGCACGGACCGCATTTACCCCATGGACAACGGTTTGGTGATGACCTTCCTGGACGACAACACGCTGGCCTTCGGCGTCGAGGACTCATTGCACAGCGCACTCGATACCCGCGACGGCAAGCGCCCATCGCTTGATTCCAATCCGGTGATGACCGACCAGATGGCGGCCGTCGATAGCGCGCCCCTGTGGAGCGTCCTCGACCAGCAGGGAACTCAGACCATGATGTTTTCGGTGATGGGCGATGCTGCAAAAGTAGGCGACTACGAAAGCATCAAGAAGCGCATTCTGGCTTCTCGCTACACCATGAGCTTCCAGAACGGAATAAATTTCGATCTCAGCGTTCAAACCGCCGACTCGATGACGGCGGCCACGCTGTCCACGGTCCTCAAGGGCGTTATGCTTTACAAGAAGCTAGGTGCCAGCCCGGTCGAAAAGACTGCCATTGACGCCTCCACCGTCGATTCCGACGGCTCGAACCTGCAAGTCCACTTCAAGAGCGACGATCAGAAGTTCCAGTCCCTGATGAACTCGCCGCTGTTCGCCGCCATTTCACATTGAAGTTTCGCACCCTTCCAGAGACGGGGCTTGCCCCGTCTCTACAGCAGCAAAGTGGATGCAAAAAAACGCTCCAGATATTCCTCCGGGACGTTTTCTTGATGGAGCGCCGGGCGTCCCCGCCCGGCCAGTGGGACGCCTGCGAGGGGCCGGGCGAGACGCCCGGCGCTCCACTGTTTGTGCTGAGCTTGATCGACAAAGTGTCGTAGCTGCCGGGAATCAGCCCGTTGGGGAAGCGATTAAGGCAGCTTCTTGACAAACGTTTCAGGCGCACTGTACAACTCTCGTGCGTTCAACACTACGCGGTTGCGTATGCGAGCTCCATGCGCCCACATCCCCATTGGATTGATTATTCGGTAATCGGCATTTACTTCACGTTTGTTCTGGGAATCGGTTTCGTACTGAAAAAGTACATGAAAACCAGCACCGACTTCTTCCTGTCGGGGCGGTCCATTCCTGCCTGGATCACAGGATTAGCTTTCCTTTCCGCCAACCTCGGCGCTCAAGAAGTGATTGGCATGGGCGCCAGCGGCGCCAAGTACGGCATTGCCACCTCGCATTTTTACTGGGTGGGCGCGATTCCCGCCATGGTTTTCGTCGGCATTTTCATGATGCCGTTCTACTACGGTTCCCGGGCGCGGTCGGTGCCCGAGTATCTGAAGTTGCGTTTCGATGAAAAAACGCGCGGACTAAATGCCATCTCGTTTGCGGTGATGACGGTCTTTTCTTCGGGCGTATCCATGTACGCCATGGGCAAGCTGCTGCAACTGCTGCTCGGCTGGAATTTCAACGCGGCCATCATCGTATCCGCGCTGATCGTATTGGCGTATACGTTTCTCGGCGGCCTAACGTCGGCGATTTATAACGAGGTGCTGCAATTTTTTCTGATCGTCATCGGTTTTATTCCGCTGGTGTTTCTCGGATTGAAGGATGTCGGCGGATGGGACGGCCTGAAGACCCGCATAGGGAACGACGCCATGGTCCATTCCTGGAAGTATCTGGGCAGCCCCAGCGCGAATCCCATGGGCGTGGAATGGTTCAGCATGCTGATGGGTTTAGGCTTCGTGTTGTCGTTCGGTTACTGGTGCACCGATTTTCTGGTGGTGCAGCGCGCCATGGCAGCCGACTCGATGACGTCCGCCCGTCGTACGCCGCTGATTGCCGCCTTTCCGAAGATGTTGTTTCCCTTCCTCGTGATTCTGCCGGGAATGATTGCCGGCGTTGTTTCTGCGGAGAGCATGGGCGGCAGCATGAGTGGCGACGTTCCGGCAAGGGCGGGATCGGCAGTTGTCGCGGAGCGAGCGGCAAGCGGCGGAATCAGCCTGGAAGGTGGAAAAGGGATCATTCCACCGAAACTCGATGAAGGTGGAAAGCCTCTCATCAAAGACGGCAAAGTCGTGCTGGATTACGACCTCGCGACTCCCATGATGCTGGTTCGTTATTTTCCTTCGGGATTGCTGGGGCTGGGATTGTGCGCCCTGATGGCTTCGTTTATGTCTGGGATGGCCGGCAACACGACTGCCTTCAATTCGGTTTGGACCTACGATATTTACCAGGGCTACATTAATAAGAGTGCGTCGGACCAGCATTACCTGTGGATGGGGAGAGCGGCTACGGTTTTCGGTCTGGCAACTTCAGTAGCCGCTGCCTACGTTGCGCGCGAGTTCAATAACATCATGGACGTGCTGCAGTTGGTCTTTGCCTTCGTGAACGCCCCGCTGTTTGCCACCTTCCTGCTCGGCATGTTCTGGAAGCGCGCAACCGGCAACGGTGCGTTTTGCGGGCTCCTCGGAGGCACCGCCGCGGCAGCCGTGCATCATGGTCTTACCCTTCCCGCAGGCTCGGCGCCAGGCGTCAAAGGTGGGTTTCTAGGTTTGGTGGTGCATCGCTATCCAAGCGAGATGGCGCAAAATTTCTGGACCGCGATCTTCGCCTGGACGACCTGCTTCACGGTGACAATCCTCATATCCCTGCTGACAAAGCCGCGGCCGGATGCAGAACTCAAGGGATTGGTTTACGCGCTGACGGCCCGGCCGAAAGATGAAGGGCTGTCGTGGTACCAGAAGCCAGTGGTGCTGGCGGTGGTGGTGCTGACCGTCCTGGTGATGCTCAATTGGATTTTTTGGTAGCCGATGCGATTGGCGATAACCCACAGTCGCTCCAACGAAGTTGCAAGTAAGATGGAACCAGCGAACGTTATTCGCCGCAATCACCGCCCGGAGAGCCCTGAGGAAAACGCATGGGATTCGATATCAGATTGCCAATCGGCATGATGTTCAGTGTGTTCGGCGTGCTGGTGGGTGGATATGGAGCGGCCACGCGAGGAAGCGAAATATACACGCGTCATTCGCTCGGCATCAATGTCAATTTATGGTGGGGAATTGTCATGCTGATGTTCGGTGCGGGAATGCTGCTGCTCGCGCGCCGTGGGTCTTCGGCGGTTCGAAAAGCAGCGTCGCGCCCGGCTGCGGAGACGCTCCAGGACCGTATCGTGAAAAAAGACCGTATCGTCAAATAGGACCGCATCGTCAAATGGGACTTGCAAACCAAGACCTGGGCTTGCCGTGAGTCTCAGGAAGGCTACGAACGCTCGACCGGCTGCAAACCGGAGATTTACGTCTGCTCCGCTGAAGATGGGGTTGGCGAAGTAGTCTGAGAAAGCAGCCCGAAAAAGCAGCCTGAGAAGTCGCCCGAGAAGTGGGCACGAAGCGAATGAGGGTTCTAGTTACAGGAGGAGCGGGCTACATCGGCAGCGTGGTTGCCGAAGAGCTGCTGCAGGCAGGACACCAGGTTGTCGTCTTCGATAACCTGAGTCGCGGCCATCGCCACGCAGTGCCGAAAAACGCGGAACTGGTCGTGGGCGACACGGCGGATCGCGCTTGCCTTGACCAGTTGTTCCGGTCCCGTGCGATTGATGCCGTCATGCATTTTGCGGCGCTGATCGAAGCGGGCGAGTCAATGAAGGCGCCGGAAGAATTCTTCCGCAACAACACCTCGAATGCGCTGACCCTGCTCGAAGCGATGCTCGCCGCTCGGGTCAAGCGCTTCGTTTTCTCGTCAACGGCTGCTCTCTACGGCAATCCCAAGCGCATTCCGATTGAGGAGGACGATCCCGTCCTTCCGACCAATGCGTACGGCGAATCGAAGCTGCTGGTGGAGCGGATGCTCGCCTGGTTCCACCAGATTCACGGCCTGCGCTATGCCAGCCTGCGATATTTCAATGCTGCCGGCGCGTACCGTCCAGACCAAGGCGAAGCGCACCAGCCTGAGACGCACCTCATCCCTCGAATTCTGCAAGTCGCGCTCGGCCGCGCGGAACACGCGAATATTTTCGGCACCGACTACCCCACGCCCGATGGCACCTGCGTGCGCGACTACATACACGTCGCCGATCTAGCACGCGCACACCTGCTGGCGCTGCAAGCGCTCGAGAATTCCAGTCCGTTGATCTACAACCTGGGCAACGGACAGGGCTTCAGCGTGCGCGAGGTGGTCGAAGTGGCGCGGAGCGTCACCGGACATCCGCTTCCCGTCATCGAATCGCCGCGCCGCGCGGGTGATCCAGCGGTGTTAATCGCGAGTTCGAAAAAAATCCGGCGCGACCTGGGCTGGCAGCCCAGGTTCCCGGATTTGAAATCCATCGTGGAAAGCGCGTGGCAGTGGCATCGCACGCATCCTGACGGATACCCGCGATGAAATGGCACTCCGTGAACTTGGCAACCCATAGCAGGCTCGGGTCCGGCATCCGGAACTCGAATCGCAGGAGCCATGCACATAGAGAGCTCCGTGAGTTGTAATGCCATCTCGAAGAAAATAAATTCCTAGGCCTCTGCTGCCAAAGGCGAAAGGGCTGCCACTGTGGCGCGCAACGAAAAGGCTGGCTACAACCGTTTCCTCCTGCTGGTAGCGGGACTCGGCGGCTTGCTCTACGGCGTGGACGTCGGCATTATTGCGGGGGCTTTGCCTTATCTGGAGGCCACTTCCGGGTTGAATGCGGGCCAGCTTTCCATCGTCGTCGCTGCCGTGCTCCTCGGGAGCGTGATCTCAACCCTGTTTGCCGGCGCGCTGGCGGACTGGATGGGGCGCAAGCCTCTGATGCTGCTCAGCGGAGTGCTATTTGTCTGCAGCATTCCCATCATTGCGCTCTCCCATGGCTACGAGTCGTTGGTTCTTGGCCGCCTGTTACAGGGCATCAGCGCCGGCCTCATCGGCGTCGTTGTCCCGCTGTATCTGGCGGAGTGCCTGGCGGCGACGAACCGCGGCAAGGGGACCGGAATCTTCCAGTGGTTGCTGACACTCGGTATTGTGACGGCGGCCATCGTTGGCATGTTCTTCAGTTTTCGCGTTGAAGAGGTGGCCAAGCTGGGCGATCTCGCGCGATTGTTCGCCTTCAAAGACACAGCGTGGCGCAGCATCTTCTGGGTTTCGCTGCCCCCCGGCATTTTGTTCGTGATCGGCAGCCTGATGGTATCGGAGTCTCCGCGCTGGTTGTTTCGACGCGGCAAAAGGGATGCCGCTTATGCCGCGCTTCTCCGCTCGCGTACTGACGAACAGGCGGACGTCGAACTGGCGGAAATGGAACAAACGGCCGCCGCCGAGAAAGCGAAAACCTCAACCGGAACCCAGGTCGTCGGAGTGAAGATCGTCGGAGTGAAGATCAAGGAATCGCTTCTGCGCCGCAAATATGTGATCCCCTTTGTCCTGGCCTGTGTCATTCTCGCTTGCAACCAGGCCACCGGCGTCAATTCCATCATTGGCTACAACACCAACATACTTCTCCAGGCCGGTCTTTCCGATGTACAGGCTCATTGGGGCTACGTTCTTTTCACCATCGTGAATTTCCTGACGACCATTGGCGCCGTGCTGCTGGTGGATCGCAAGGGGCGTAAGTTCCTGCTGTCTGTCGGCAGCGCTGGCATTATCGTGTCGCTAATCTGCACCGGCATGCTGTTTCGGCGAACGGAAAGGCTGCGTGTGGATTCGCGGGATGCGGTTCAGTCCATACTTGATGCCGAAGTTGACGCCGGCCAGAAGGTCACGCTGCTGTACGACAAGAAGACTGCGGATGCGCTCCTCGCTGCGCAGGGAGACGCCGGCAAGGCGATCGGCAGCAGGCCCACATCGCTGGTCGTCATCTATTCGTATGGAGATTTCCGCGCCGCGTCCAGGGTTGCGCGTTCCGACGACAAGTCCGCTAAGCCGATTGAAATCACGCGCGAAAGCTGCGTGCCCGCCAATAAAGTAGTCGCGTTTTTCTCGAACCCGTTCAGCAATCTCGATGCGTCGCGCAAGGCGTCGCTAAGAATTGACAACGCACTGATTACCCCTGTGGCGACCACTCACAATGGTTGGCTCGTGGCGATCAGTCTTTTTGTCTTTATGGCGTTTTTCGCGATCGGTCCCGGAGTGTGCGTGTGGTTGGCGCTTTCGGAGTTGATACCGACCCGGATTCGCTCCAACGGCATGAGCATTGCCCTCTTGATTAACCAGGCCGTTTCAACGGCCATTGCCGCCATGTTCCTGCCGACCGTCGGCAAGCATGGTTACTCAGCCATGTTTTTTGGCTTTGCCGCCTGCACCGTAATCTACTTCATCACTGCCACGGTGTTCCTGCCGGAAACGAAAGGGAAGACTCTGGAAGAAATCGAAGCGCATTTTGAGAGGAGCGGGCTCTTAATGGCTAGCCTGTACTGAGCACGCTCGCGGGCTCGCGGGAAGCGGAGTTGACGCATGCTGCCTCCGACAGACGCTCATTCGTGATCTTCCATCCACTCCCGAAACCTTGTTCCAGCCGAAAAATTGCGAGCACACGCGCTGGTGATGCCGGGACTGCACGTCTGCACTGGTGCCTCGCTAGTTAGCCCCCCTTCAGGCCTTAATAGCATAAATTAGAGCGAACTACCCACAACTTCGGCCGCCAAGGAGGCGATCAGATGGATACGCGTGGAATGAGATTCCAAATAAAAAAAGTGGCGGGCTCTTTGCTTGCGACAGTTGCTATCATGGTTCTGCTGTTATTTGCCGCATTGAATCCGCCCAGCGCGTTGGCGGTTCCAAGCTATGCGCGGCAAACGGGCTTGGCGTGCAGTGGCTGCCACTACGCGCCTCCGGAACTCAACCCGGCCGGACGAAGGTTCAAGCTGCTCGGTTACGTTGATCGAGGGGATCAGACCAAAACCGTGACATCGGAGGGAGGCAAAACGCATGCAGCGCTTGATCTTCTGGCTTCGCTGCCCCTTTCCGTAATGCTGGAGGCCTCATTTACCGCAACCAATTCACCAGTGCCGAGCGTAACCACCAATCCAACGACCCCACCGACGTATACGCTGACGCCGACCCAGAATGGCAGCTTTGAATTTCCTCAAGACATATCGCTCTTCCTGGCTGGGGCGTGGACAAGCAACGTCGGCAGTTTTCTTCAAGTCACTTATGACACCCGGGACGACCATTTCACGAGCGACAATACCGATATACGCTATGCCAATAAGACGAAGCTGAGCGGCAAGGAACTGGTTTACGGTTTGGACCTCAACAACAATCCGACCGTGGAGGACCTTTGGAACAGTACGCCGGCATGGGGGTTCCCCTGGATCGCCAGCGATTTTGCACCCACTCCTGCCGCCACACCCATCATTAATGGTGGTTTGGCGCAGGACGTCGCGGGATTCGGTGGCTATGCGATGTGGAACAGTCATCTGTATCTAAATCTAGAGCTTTATCGCTCGGAACACGTGGGCGGTCCTCAGCCGAATCCAGGAATTGGTTATTCACACAACATCGTCGGGGTTGCGCCGTATTGGCGCGTCGCTTGGCAGGAATCGACCGGGACGACACAGTTTGAGATCGGCAGCTATGGAATGCACCTGAAGAACAGCCCCAACGTGATCCCCGCCGGCGGGGCGACTGACATCTATGACGATTACACGGATTGGGCCTTCGACACCCAGTATGATAGGACATTATTCAGGAAGGACATTCTTTCGCTGCGAGGCACGTATATCCGCGAAAATTCCAATTTGGCATCCAGCGTCAATGCGGGTGCGGCATCGGCGGGCGGGCACCATCTAAACACTTTTATGGCCAACGCCGAATTCCACTTCGGCAATCGCTATACGGGCACATTCGGATGGTTCGAGACCCAGGGCACGCCCGACATCCTTTTGTATGCGCCGTATCCGGTGAGCGGCAGCGCCAATGGCGACCCGAGAGCCGCCGGATACATCGCAAACTTGTCGTATTGGCCGTGGCAGAATCTGCAGCTCGCCGCCCAATACATCGGATATACACGCTTCAATGGCGCCGGAAACAACTATGATAGTTTCGGTCGCAACGCGGGCGCCAACAATACCATTTATCTGGATGCGAAATTCCTTTTCTGACACGCACACGAGCAATTACGAATTAGAAATTCAAAGGAGAAAAACACAAATGAGACACCAGGGATTCATATTGGCGGTACTGACAGCCGGGTTGTGCATCGCAGCGCAGGCCGGCGATATCGAGGGAAAAGTCACTGGAATGAAGGGCCAGTCGGTGGTTTACGTTGACGCCATTGCGGGCAAAACCTTTCCCGCTCCCAAAGAGCACCCGGTCATGGATCAAAAGGGACTGGTCTTTGTGCCGCACATCATGGCCGTACAACAGGGCACAACCGTGGAGTTCCTGAATAGCGATAATGTGCAACACAACGTCTTCTGGACGGCTATCGCCGGCGACAAGAAGGCAGGACACAATCTCGGGACGTGGCCCAAGGGGGAAAAGCGTCCCTTTACATTCGATAAGGTGGGCGTCGTGCCACTGCTCTGCAATGTGCACCCGGAAATGGCAGGATATATCATTGTCAGCCCAACTCCCTATTTTGCCGAAACCGACGACAGCGGCAATTACAAGATCAAAGACGTTCCCGACGGCAGCTACACCGTAACCGCGTGGCATGAAGGCGCCAAGAACCAGTCCAAGCCGGTCGCTGTGGCGGGCAGTAGCAAGGCGGACTTCACACTGAGCAAATAGGAAAACAAGGAGCGGGCGGCCACGTCCGCTCCCCACCAGCTTCGAGTAGAATGCTTTCCATTAACGAACGCACTGGGGATTGCCATCTTGCTGAAGCGCTTCAAAGACAAGAAAGTGGACCGGGATTGGTTGAACACGAACTTCCCCTGCATGATGGCTTGTCCCGCCCACACCAACGCGGGCCGGTACGTCGCGCTCATTGCGGAAGGGCGATTTGAGGAAGCATACAAGTTTGCCCGCGATCCCAATCCGCTGGCGAGCATCTGCGGCCGGGTCTGCGCGCATCCCTGCGAAACTGCCTGTCGCCGTGGGGATATCGATCGCCCCATCGCAATACGAGCCCTCAAGCGCTTTCTGACGGAGCGGCACGGCCCTGAATCGAAGCGCCCTGTCGACGTCAATGCGGGACGCGGCCAGAACAAGCTGCCCTTCAAAGTCGCCGTGGTCGGCGGCGGCCCGGTGGGACTATCAGCGGCGCATGACCTGGCTCTCATGGGCTACTCGGTCACGATTTTCGAAGCCGCACCCGTGGCCGGAGGAATGCTTTACCTCGGCATTCCCGAATACCGCTTGCCGCGTGACGTGGTCGAAGCGCAAGTGCGAGAAATCCTCGCGACCGGCGACATCACTCTCAAGCTCAATCAGGCCGCCGGACGCGACTTCATGGTTTCCGACCTGCGCCACCAGGGCTTCGATGCGGTGCTGATCGCCGTGGGCGCGCATCGCAGCCGCGATCTCACCATCCCCGGCGTTGACCTCGACGGCGTTTACAAGGGCATCGATTTTCTGCTCAACGTGAATCTCGGCTACAAGTTCACCATCGGCAAAAAGGTCATTGTGATCGGCGGCGGCAACGTGGCTATGGATGTGGCGCGTTCGGCGGCTCGAGAAGTCGTCCGGCAGCATGTCGCCGGAGTAGAAGACCTTGAGCCTTCGCTGGAGAGTGTAAGTGCCGTGGCCACGAAAGAGATGGTGGACGTGTCACTCTCTGCCCTGCGCTTGGGCGCGCAGGAAGTGCATCTCGTCTGCCTGGAGAAACGTGAAGAGATGCCAGCCGCGCTGGAAGAGATCGAAGAGGCCGAAACGGAAGGCATCGTCATGCATCCCGGCCTGGGCCCCAAGCGCATGATCGGCAAAGACGGCAAAGTTGTCGCGTTGGAGACGCTGAAGACGAAATGGGTTTTCGATCAAAACAAGCGCTTCAATCCAGCGTTCTACGAGGGCAGTGAAACGCAACTGGAGTGCGACACCATCATCATGGCGGTCGGCCAGGCGCCGAACCTGGATTTTCTCAAACCCGAAGACGGCGTGGAACTGTCTCCCCGTGGGCTGATCGCGGTGAACCCGAGAACCCTTATGACCTCGGCGGACGGAATCTTTGGCGGTGGGGACTGTGTTTTCGGCCCGCGTCTGATCATCGATAGCGTGGCTGACGGCAAGCGCGCTGCCGTCGGCATTGATGAGTTCTTGCGTGGCCAAAGACACCCAGATCCCATTGTCGAAGTCGAGATCTTTAAGCGCCACAGCATGCCGCTGGAGTTGTTGGACCTGGTTCGCCCGCCCATACCCATGCTGCCGCTCGAGCGGCGTACGGGAGTGACCGAAGTCGAGGTCGGCTACGACGCGCAGTCCGCGATGGAGGAAGCCCAGCGTTGCCTGCACTGCTGGGTAAACACGGTCTTCGAGGGCAGCCCCGAAGACGGGAGCATGTGCATTTTGTGCGGCGGTTGCGTCGATGTGTGCCCGGAAAACTGCCTCTCGCTCATATCCCTCGATCGCCTCCAGTTCGAGCCCGAAGCCGTGCAGCAGATCCAAGAACACCAGGAATTGTTTGGGGTGGAGCTCGACGAAGTCGCGGCCGACGAACTCGGCATCGTGACCGGGTCAGCCATGTTGAAAGACGAAACCCGCTGTATTCGCTGCGGGCTCTGCGCCGCGCGCTGTCCCGTCAGCACCATCACCATGGAGTCATACAATCTGCTTTCCGCCGAGCCCACGGGATTGATGTCGGTAGAAGCCATCGATGGACCCTTCAGACCAAAATCGCCAGTTACAGCTGGAGGCCCCAGGTAAGCATGTGCGTGAGAACTAGAGTTCTGGATTTGCTATATAGGGAAGGCAGCAACGGGTAGGGCACGGCTTCAGCCGTGCCGTCAGGAGCTAAACGGCTTCCGGCTTTAGCCGCTGAGGGTACGCACTATACAGCATCGCGAGAGCCGCCCTGGAATTCCGGCGCGAAAGTGGAACCAAGCTCGATGCTCCCAGCCGCGAAGCGGAGTAAGAATCCAGCCCACGGCGCAAACCGGGAGGAAACATTTTCGAGGTAAACAATGTCCGATGAAAAACAAATCAACCCGGCGGAACCAGGCAAAGAGTTCGACCGCCGCGCTTTTTTCGTGAAGCTGGGATTGGGATCGCTGAGTATCGCCGCCGCCGGCACCGCCGCGTTCTCCTACCAGTTTCTCTCGCCCGATGTCTTGTACGAGCCTTCCCCCATCGTCAATGCCGGAAAGCCGGAAAATTATGCCGTGGATTCGGTGACGATGGACGTGAACACAGGAATTTATCTCATCCATGCTCAAGAAGGTTTTTTTGCGCTGAGTGCCGTCTGTACCCACCTCGGCTGCCTGACCGCATGGAAACCTGAGTTGGGAATCATCGCGTGCCCATGCCATGGCAGCAAGTTCACGCGCTTCGGGGTCAAGATTGAAGGCCCGGCCCCCAAGCCGCTGCCCTGGCTGCAGACTTCAATCAGCGACGAGGGGGATCTGATGGTGGACCGTTCCATCACGATTCGTCCCATGCAGTTTGTGAGGGTGTAAGCGTGGCGAAAACAATCACGAACTATTTCGATGAGTTGCGCGGCACGCGGGTTTGGCGTTCGGTGTTCCGCAGCGGGACCGGATCCAGTACTCTGCACCGCGCCCTCGCGGTGCAGCAAAACGTATTCCTGCACCTTTTCTCCACCAAGGTGCGGACCCGAATGCTCAGCCTCAGCACCACGTGGTATCTGGGCACCCTGACCTTCGGAACGTTTCTTATATTGGTAGCCACCGGCATTCCCCTGATGTTCTATTACCATCCCTCGGTGCCGCAGGCCTACGCCGACACGAAGGATCTGCAGTTTGTAGTTTCCTCCGGATTATTTCTACGCAACCTGCACCGCTGGTCCGCGCACGCCATGGTGTTCCTGGTGTTCGCGCATATGTTCAAAGTCTTTTACCGCGGAGCCTACCGGCCGCCGCGCGAGTTCAATTGGGTCATTGGAGTCATCCTGCTGCTGATTACGCTTTTGCTCAGCTACACGGGCTATCTGTTGCCCTGGGATCAGTTGGCTTTTTGGGCGATCACCGTGGGTTCGAATATCGCATCTGCTGTCCCAGTGATGGGCAGCAAGGTTCATTTCCTCATGCTCGGCGGCAATATGGTGAACGCCAACGCTCTGCTGCGCTTTTACGTGCTGCACTGCATGATTCTGCCCCTGGTGGCGATCCTTTTTGTCGCAGTGCACTTCTGGCGCATTCGCAAAGATGGCGGCCTCTACGCCCACCAAAGCGAGCCAAAAACGATCGCGGCCGAACCGGTTCCAGCCGCCGCGAAGGGGGCGCAATAGCTAGGGGGCAGCGGAAAGACTCGGGTTTCGCATCAAAAACTCGGGTTTCGTATCAGGGCATCGCTTTAGCGATGCCGTAAGTCTTCGGAAATCAGACGCCCCTTTAGGGGCTGGGGCGCGAAGTTAGACTTTTTCCGCAGCCTCCTAGGGGGCGCAATAATCGGCGCAATAATCAATGACCGATCCGATCAGCGATAAGACGACCAACCCGAAAGATTTCATCGCCGGCATGGGCTCAAATGCCCGCAAGTCGCCGACACGTGTCGTCTTCGTCACCCGGCGCACCTCAGCGCAGGTCAAGGTTAGGGACGAAGATCAGGTGCAGACATATCCGGAAGTCCTCTTCCGCGCCATCGTCGCCATCGAGGTGCTGACGATCGCGTTGGTCGGCGTGTCTCTTCTGTTCAACGCGCCCCTGGAGGGCATTGCCGATCCCTCCCATACCCCCAACCCCGCCAAGGCGCCGTGGTACTTCCTCGGCTTGCAGGAGATGCTGCACTACTTTCCTCCTGTGGTCGCGGGTGTGCTGGTTCCCACGCTGGTGGTGATCGCGCTGATTGTGATTCCGTATTTCAACATCAACGTAGAGGCGGAGGGTTTGTTCCTGAAGGATCGCAAGCGTCGTCTGCTTATTTTCTATCTGGCGGCGGCTGGGCTTTGTTTCTTCTTGTTGTTCTTTGATGTGTACGTGGCGTTGGTGCCGACCCTGATCGTCGCCGGGTTCATGGTGCTGGCCGCGCAAAGTTCTCCGCAGTCGACTTCGGCCTTCCGGAGTTATCTGGCCTCCAAGCCACTTTCATACTGGATCATGACGTGGTTTCTGTTCGAACTGGCCGTACTCACAGCGGTTGGCACTTTCTTCCGCGGCCCGGGTTGGTCCTGGGTGTTGCCTTGGAGGAGCTAATTGAAGACCGCGCTATCTTTCCTCTGGCAGACGTTGTTCGGCCATCCGGTGAGCGCCTTTGGTTCGGTCAGCCTGCTGTTGCTGATTTCGCTGGCCATTGCGCCGGCCAAAAATTACTTCAGTGAATGGCGTCACTACCAGAAGCAGTACTTGGCGCTGATTCGGAGCCGGGGAGAAGCGGTAACCCTACAGCGCCAC
Organism: uncultured Acidobacteriaceae bacterium; assembly: GCA_963749275.1. GTDB lineage: Bacteria > Acidobacteriota > Terriglobia > Terriglobales > Acidobacteriaceae > Acidiflorens. The sequence goes on along the minus strand of CAVVNA010000052.1, from coordinate 14,740 downwards.
TTCCACGACGGAATCCAGCAGATCTGGATTCCGCAACTCGGAGTCGTAGATCGCTGCACCACCTGCCACGCCGGATTGAAAGAAGCGAGCCTCGCCGATGCCAACCTTCCCCAGCCATTCCGCCGGCATCCCGTAATCCCGCACACGCTTGACCAGTTCGGCTGCGTGATGTGTCACCGTGGGCAAGGCCCTGCGACCACCGTCGAGCAAGCCCACAGCAGCACGGAGGCCTGGGAGCAGCCGATCCTGCCGGCACGGTACGTCCAATCCTCCTGTGGGCAATGCCATCGCTCTCCTCTGACCGGCACGCCGCAACTGAACCTAGGACGCAATTTGCTGGGCCGTTATGGCTGCGTGCATTGCCACACCATCAAACTGCCCGATGGCAGCGCGATCAAGCCGACCGACGATCCGCCATCGCTTGAGCACGTCGCCGACAAGACCACAAGGGAATGGATTTATGCGTGGTTGAAGGATCCTCAGGCCTATGCCGTAACCGCGACGATGCCGAATTTCAAATTGAGCGATCCGGACGCGCGCGATATTTCGGCATTCCTGATCGCCAGCAGCACGCCGATCCCTGGAGACACGGTGCCAATAGCTCCAGAAAGCAAAAATCCAGATAGCAAAAATAAAAATAAAGACCAGAAGGCGCCCGATCCGTCCGCTGGAGCCAGCCTGTACGGCGAGTCATTCTGCGCCTCCTGCCATGCCGTGCAGAACGCTGCCGGGAATGTGGTGGGCGGCGATGTAGGTCCGGAACTGACCCGGATCGGCAACAAGGTGAAGCCGGAATGGTTGCGGGCGTGGTTGCGCAATCCGCGTGTCTACGATGCGGGAACGGCCATGCCGCACTACCGTTTCACCGATCCGCAACTTTCCCTGCTGACTGCCTTTCTAGGAAACAAGACAGATTCCGATCTGCTGGCCAATGTGCATCTCGACGCCGCCACGCCGGAACAGATTGCGCACGGCAAGCTCCTGGTCACCGAATACGGCTGCGCCTCATGCCATGAGGTCAGCGGCATCAAGAAGCCCGATAACTTCGCTCCGGAATTGACCCGCATCGGGAGCAAGCCGCTGACACAAATTATTTTCCTGCCCGGAATGACGCACGCTATACCCGATTACATTGCGGCCAAGATCCGTCAACCGCGTTCGTTTGGAGCGGCCCTGAAGATGCCCCAGTTCAACCTCGCACCCGCGCAAATCGATGCCTTGACCACCGCACTGCTCGCGCTAACCGACCGGGCACATGATTTGCCGCTGGCCTTGACCGTTCCGGCGAAACCGCCTTCGAATTACGAACCCGCGGGCAAGGCCGGACAACTCATGGCGGACATGGCCTGCTTCACCTGCCACGCCATCAACGGTCGCGGCGGCGACATGGCTCCCGACCTGACCTGGGAAGGCAGTTCGGTGCAGCGCCAGTGGCTGCAGGCATTTTTGAAGAACCCCGGCACACTGCGTCCGGCGCTGATCCGCCGCATGCCGAGGTTCAATCTTTCCGATGACGACGCGAAGGAACTGACGGACTACATCATGACCGTTTATCAGACCCCGGCATTCGACCGCGACTCGATGCCGTTGAGCGGCTATCCGCCGGTTGAGGTGGAGCAGGGGAAACAGCTCTTCTATTCCAAGTATGCCTGCCAGGGTTGCCACATCGTCGATACCAAAGTCGACAAAGGCTACATCGGACCAACGCTAACCCAAGTAGGCTCGCGCCTGAATGCCGCGTGGATTTACCACTGGCTGAAGGACCCACAGACCATGCGGCCCGGCACCATCGAACCAAACCGCAACATGAACGACGAAGATGCCCGCGCTCTGACCGCATTTCTGATGACGCAAAAAGGCTCCAGCAAGCAGGAGGCGAAGAAATAAATGACGAGCAGGCTGCGGAAGAACAGCCCCGGAGGGGCGACCTAACTTAGCCCAGCGCTTCAGCGCTGGGAAAAATGGGAAGAATGACCTAAGTCCCGGAGGGACGACCGAGTGCTTACGATTGTTGCGCAACCCAAACCCTGGCGGAAACTCTTAATAGTCTCCCTCATGCTCGTAACCGCAGGATGCACCCGCAAGCCGGGACCAGCCTCTGCTCTGAAACCCACAGGTTTCGGCGCCGCACTGGTAGAGTCGAGTGGAGGCAAGCAGATCGGGGCAACCGGCATGGTTCTCGCTCAGCCCCTGGTCGTGCAGGTCAACGACGAACAAGGAACAGCCGTCACCGAAGCCCTGGTCGAGTTCAGCGGCCCCGCAGGCGTCAGCTTTGACCCTCCAAGCGGGCTCACTGATTCCAGCGGACAGCTCAGCACCAACGTCGCTCTCGGCAGCATGGCGGGCCGGTATCAACTCACCGCGCGCACATCGACGAAAGCGCAGAAGTCGGCCGACTTGAAGATCGAAGAAATCGCGCTGGGATATCAGGAGCAGGTGGGATTCCAGCTCGACAACAAGTATTGCGCGCGCTGCCACGATCCGGAGTCCACTCCGGAGCGAGTTTCCAATTACGACAACCTGGAGACCAAGCCGCACCCATTTACCGAGGGCGACACACTCAACAAAATGAGCGATGCCGAATTGACAGCCATCATCAGCCACGGCGGACCCGCGCTCAACAAGTCCGCACTGATGCCGCCGTACGGCTATACTCTGAGCAAGACAGAGATCGAGGCGCTGATTTCGTACATTCGCCTGATCTCCGATCCTCCCTATCATGCTTCCGGAATGGTGTATGCACAAAAGTAGGGCCGGTCGGCTCGGCCTTATTACTTCAAAGATGCGCAAGATTTTGACGGAATCGGCTTCAGCACCACCATCCATCTTGCCGGCAAGTCAGCCGCCAGCACCTCCGAAGCCGTGGAATTCTTCTTCCCGCTTTCCTCTCTGCGCTGCTACGAGAAGTACGATTGTACCGGCCAGCAACTTCTGGACGCTGGAACCGTGCTCATCAATGGCGAACGTGTGGCCCTCGATCTGCAAATCGCCGAGGGCGGCTCCAGCCACTGAAATGCCTTAAGAGGGCTCAATTTCGCTTCCTCTGAGGCGAATCGGCAACTGCAATAGGATTACAAGCACGTGTGATCCGGATCACAGAACCTCCGCCCTCAAGAAGTTCAGTATGAGAGTTTGTAGATGCGGGGCTGTAGATGTATTCTCGTTCAGTTGAGCCAACCGCCCAACTAAAACTCGAATGGAGCTTAAAGATGAAGAGAATTAACGTCCTAGTGTTTATCGTCGCAGCAGCCTTGGCTGTCATCCTAGCCCTCCCCCCATCGGCGCATGCGCAAGACGCCGCGGCACTTTACAAATCGAAATGTGCCATGTGCCACGGCCCTGATGGAAAGAAAACGGCCGGCCACGATTTCACATCTGCCGCCGTGAAAAAAGAATCGGATGCCGATCTAGATGCCGTCATTACGAACGGCAAGCCCCCCAAGATGCCCAAGTATGGAGATAAGTTGAAGCCGGAAGAGATTAAGGGCCTGGTGGCTTACATCCGGACGCTGAAATAGTCCTGGCTGGTTCTGTCATTAAGCAGGAAGACTGGCGGGCGTGCCGGCTGATCCGGCGCCGGGTGTTGGAGTGTGTCCACGCACTGGCGCATAGAAGGAGACTAGCGGTTTCAAATGACTCTGCGAGAACGCATCCGAGACTGGGCGCAGCCAATCTACTATCTGGGGCAGAATCCCATTACCCTGACGGGCGCGGTGGTCACGACCAGCACCGCGCTCACCACCATCGCCTTCTGGTTTTATGACATCTTCTTGCCGGGACCGCCGCATCCTTATATTGGCCTTCTGGTCTTTCTCATCCTCCCGGGCATGTTTGTACTCAGCTTGCTGCTGATCCCACTCGGCATCTGGCTCAGGCGGCGAAGTCTGCTCGCGAGCGGGGAACTGCCAGAGATTTTCCCCGCCATCGACCTGGGACAGCCCGTGGTGCGGCGCACCCTGGAATACGTGGCCGCGGCGACCGTGCTCAACCTGCTCCTCGTTGGGACTGCATCGTACCAAGGCGTGCAGTACATGGATTCGACCGAGTTCTGCGGGCAGACTTGTCACACCGTGATGGATCCCGAGTTTACGGCCTATCAGAATTCTCCCCACTCGCGTGTGGATTGTGTCGCGTGCCACATCGGGCCGGGCGCGTCGTGGTTTGTGCGATCGAAGCTTTCCGGCCTGCGGCAGGTCTTCGCGGTAACCTTCCACACTTATTCGCGCCCCATTCCTTCGCCCGTGAAGTACCTCCGCCCGGCGCGCGAGACCTGTGAGCAATGTCACTGGCCGCAACGCTTTACCGGAGGCAAGTTCCTGGTGAATACCAGCTACAAGGACGACGAAAGAAACACACCGCAAAAGGACGTCTTGCTGCTGAAGGTGGGCGGAGGCACCTGGCGGGGTTCGGTCGGCATCCATGGGCGCCACCTCGCCGACAACGCGCGCATCCGCTATATTTCGACCGACGCTGAGCGGCAGACGGTCCCGGCCGTGTTTTACACCGACGATACGGGAAAGACCACCGAATTCATTTCCAGCGATGCCAAGCCCACCAAAGAACAATTGGACAAGGGAGAGCATCGTGTGATGGATTGCGTCGATTGCCACAACCGGCCCACGCATGCCTTCGACTTGCCCGAAAACGCCGTGGACAAGCAAATGTCGATCGGCCTCATTAGCCCGGATCTCCCCTACATCAGGAAAAAGGCGGTCGAGGTTCTCAAGGTGGATTATCCCACCCGCGATGTGGCGCAGCAGCGCATCACTGGCGAACTCAACAATTTCTATCGCACCAATTACCCGCAAATCTACGGGACGCGGCGCACACTGGTGGAGCAATCGGTCAAGGAGGTGGCAGCAATCTACCTGCGCAACGTCTTCCCAGACATGCGTCTGACCTGGGGCACGCACCCGAATAATCTTGGGCACAACGATTCGCCGGGCTGCTTCCGCTGCCACGACGGCAGTCATACCAGTGCCGATGGTCAGACCATCACCAACGATTGTTCCGCGTGCCACGACGTTCTAGCATCCGGGGAAGAAAATCCCAAGGTTCTGTCCGACCTGGGAATGAAGTAAGCATTGCCGAAAGCTGGTTCATGAATCCGTTTTGGGAGGGCACGGCTTCACAGTCTGCGGAAAAAGTCGGGTTTCGTATCAGGGTATGCCTTTAGGCACACCGCAAGTCGCTGAAATTGGTTCCGGCTCTAGCCGCTGCTGGCAGCGGAAGAACTCAGTCCACGCGGGTTTTGGAAGGGCACGGCTTCAGAGCCTGCCCTGAGCGAAGCCGAAGGGTGCCGTTTAGGGCCCGCAAGAATTGGGGGCTTTAGCCCCTGAGGGACGAGCCTTCCGAGTTGCAAGGCATTTATGAAACCAGCCCGAAAGTTTGACATGGCTGAAACAAGAATGGCTGAAACAAAAGATGTGCGAAGAAAGTGCCGTGCTGGTCTGAGAATTATCGTTGCGACGCTCGTCGCCACGGCGTTCTCCCTGCTGTTTGCGGCACGCCCCGCCCGCGCCGCCGACCAGCCCGGAGCGGAATGTCTCGCGTGCCACGGCGACAAGAGCATGAGCACCACGCGAGCCGGCAAAACGGTTTCGCTGTACGTGGACGGAAAGAAATTTGCCACTTCGGTGCATGGTAGCTTGGGGTGCACTGGCTGCCACGCCGACCTGGAAGGAAAGGATTTTCCGCACGAGAAGCCGGCGCCGGTAAAGTGCGGTACGTGCCACTCCACCGAGCAGGAGCAACATGCCCGCTCACTCCACGGCAAGGCGGTTGCGCGCGGCGATCCGCTGGCGCCCCGCTGTGTGAATTGTCACGGAAACCACGATATCTATCCGGTGAAGGACCCGCGATCAGCGGTGGCGCCAATGAAAGTGCCCTTCATTTGCGGCGAGTGCCATCGCGAAGGAACTGCTGTTTCGCGCAATCGCGAAATTGCCCAGAGCAATATTTTGGAGAACTACTCCGAGAGCATCCACGGAGAGGCGTTGCTGAAGAAGGGACTGGCAGTGGCCCCGACCTGCGCCACTTGCCACACCGCGCACTCCATCTTGCCCCATACCGACCCCGCTTCCTCGATCAATCGCCGGAATATTGCCGCCACCTGCACGAAATGCCATACCCAAATCGAAGCGGTCCACCGCAAGACCATTCGTGGAGAGCTTTGGGAAAAACAGGCCAACGTCCTCCCCTCCTGCCCGGACTGCCATCAGCCCCATAAGATCCGGAACGTCTTCTATGAACTGGGTATGGCCAACGCGGACTGTCTGCGTTGCCACGCCGACGAGAAACTGCGGCGCGCGCGCGACGGGCAATCCATGTACGTCAGCGTAGGCGAGGTGAGCCATTCGCGCCACAACAAGGTTGCCTGCAGCCAGTGCCACTCGGAAGTCAATGCCTCCCGCGTGCGGGCTTGCGAGACCATCACCCATGGGGTGGACTGCACCGCTTGCCACGATGAAATTGGCAGGCAGTACGCTGCCAGCATCCACGGACAGCAGGTTGCCAAGAAAGATCCGAATGCCCCGATCTGCAAGGAATGCCATGGCACGCATGCCATCCTTGGCAAACAAGACCCGCAGTCGGCGACCTTCGCGACCAACGTTCCCGGGCTTTGCGCGCGCTGTCACCGCGAGGGCCAGAAGGCTGCGGTGCGCTACATCGGGAACCAGCACGAAATCATCACCAACTACACCGAGAGCATTCACGGAACTCTACTAAAGAACGGCCTGACGGTGACGGCGACCTGCACCAGTTGCCACACCGCTCACCACATCCTTCCCCGAAGTGATCCGGCATCGAGCGTGAACGCAAACAACGTGCCGGACACGTGCGGCCAGTGCCACCACGGCATCGAGGAGCAGTTTGAGAACAGTGTCCATGCCAAGCGGGTGAGCGGATACAGCAAGCCACTCCCGGTTTGCAACGATTGCCACACGGCTCATGCCATTCATCGCACGGATGAGAATAGCTTCCGGCTGACCGTGATGGGGACGTGCGGACGCTGCCACGAGGAGATCGCCAAGACCTATTTTGATACCTATCACGGGAAGGTCTCGAAGTTGGGATACACGAAAGCGGCAAAGTGCTATGACTGCCATGGCGCTCACGACGTCCTCAAGGTGACCGATCCACGCTCGCACCTTAGCCGGGCCAACGTCGCGGCTACCTGCGGTAAGTGCCATGCCGGCGCGACCCGGCGCTTCGCCGGATACCTGACCCACGCCACTCACCACGACCCGAAAAAGTACCCGTTCCTCTTCTACACCTTCTGGGGCATGACTACGCTGCTCCTGGTGACATTCGTGGTCGGTGGCATGCACACGCTGCTCTGGTTGCCCAGAGCTTTCCAGATGCGCCAGGAGTTGCGCGCCGAGGAAGCGAAACGCGAGGCAACGCCGGAAACTCCCCCCGCCAAGGAAATCATTAAGGAGGGCTCGGATGCCTAAGGGCGAAGTTCCAGAACGCCAGTTCGTCCGGTTCTCCCGGCTGCAGCGGATCCTGCACATCTGCATGATTGTGAGCTTCATGTGCCTGGCGCTGACGGGGTTGACCCTGAAGTTCTCCTACACGAAGTGGGCCGCAGTGCTTTCTCATCTGCTCGGGGGATTCGAAAGCGCCGGCAATATTCACCGCAGTGCCGCCCTCGTGATGTTCGGAGTTTTCATTACCCATCTGGTGGACCTGTACCGGTTGAAGAAAAGGGAGCACGGTTCGTGGCTAGCGTTGCTGCTGGGACCGGACAGCATGATGCCGAACCGAAGGGACCTAACGGAGTTCGTGGGCACGCTGAAGTGGTTTGTCGGCCGGGGCGAGCGGCCTGCCTATGGCCGCTGGACCTACTGGGAAAAATTCGACTATTTCGCGGTGTTTTGGGGGATCGCGGTGATCGGTTCCACCGGCCTCACCCTGTGGTTTCCGGTGCTCTTCACGCGCTTTTTGCCGGGATCGTTCCTCAACGTCGCCACCATCATTCACAGCGACGAGGCGCTCCTGGCCACGGGCTTCATCTTTACCGTGCATTTCTTCAATACCCACCTGCGCCCCGAAAAGTTTCCCATGGATATCACCGTATTCACCGGGCGCATGCCGCTGGAAGAATTAGAAAGAGACAAGCCCAGAGAGTATGAAGCCCTGGTCGCCAGCGGGCAGCTGGAAGAACACATGGAGGAGGCGTATCAACCAATCGTCACCCGCACCATTCGAGCCTTCGCCTGGGCAGCGCTGACCGTGGGATTCTTCATTGTGCTGTGGATCATCTATGCGATGTTGTTCGCATACCGCTAGAGCCGATTTGCGGTTGATTGTTTGCAGTTGAATTTTTGCACTTGAATTAACGAGAAGGGTCTGGAAATGCGCGCGACTCGGGTTGCTTTGATTTACCTGGCTGTGATTTTGACTTCGGCCGTGGCATTCGCTGCGGCCGCCGCAGACCATGAATGTCTGGCCTGCCATGGCGAAGCCGGAATGAAGTCGGCCGCCGGGAAAAGCATTTCCATCGACCCGGCCAAGCATGCCGCCAGCGCCCACGGGGTTCTCGGCTGCAAGGATTGCCACACCACCATCAAAGAGTTCCCGCATCCCGCCAAAATCGCCAAAGTGCAATGCGCCACCTGCCATGCGGACGAGGCCAAAGCCTTCCCCGCCAGCGCCCACTCCATCCTCGGAGAATCCGCGTGCGCAACGTGTCACGGCAGCGTGCACGACCTCACCACGGCCGAAAACCTGATTCCCGGAAAGTGCACAGAGTGTCACGCGGACGAAGTGAAGGACCTCGCCTCCAGCATTCACGGCCAGGTCGCGAAACACGGCGACAAAGACGCCCCCAAATGCGTCTCCTGTCACGGTCCCATCCACGCTGTGAAAGCCTCCAGCGAAGCCGACTCGACGGTGGCTCGCAAGAATCTAGCGGATACCTGCGCCAAGTGCCACAGCGATGCCGGCTTTTTGTCGCGGCACAACATTCCCGTGGCGCATCCGGTGGCGTCCTATAAGGCCAGCGTTCACGGGCGCGCGGTCGCGCTCGGCAAGGAGGCCGCAACCTGTTCCAGTTGCCATGGCAGTCATGGCATCTATCCCGCCACCGATACCCGATCCAAGGTCAATCACTGGAAAGTGCCGGAGACCTGCGGCCAATGCCACAAAGAAATCGCCCGCGAGTTCAACGAGAGTGTCCACGGCGTAGCGGTCAAGGCCGGCGTGCGCGATGCGCCCGTTTGCATCGACTGCCACGGCGAGCACCTCATCATGGACCCGTCCAACCCGGCCTCGCCCTTAACTGCCGAGCATGTCTCCGCCCAGACCTGCGGCCGTTGCCACGGCGATCCCCGCCTCGCCCTGCGCTATGATTTGCCCGCGGATCGCCTGCCCTCCTACGCCGGCAGCTATCACGGCCTGGCGCTGCAAGAAGGCAAAGTGAGAGCGGCGAATTGCGCGTCGTGCCATGGCGTGCATTCCATTCTTCGCTCCAGCGACCCGCGCTCCACCGTCAATGCCGCCAACCTGCCGAAAACGTGCGGGGCATGTCACCAAGGCGTGGCCGAAGCCAAATTCGCCATCGGTCCCATCCATGTCCAGACCGGCGCGGGCCCCAATAACCCGGTGGTGGAGTATATTCGCTGGACCTACCTGGTGCTGATCCCGGCGACGCTGGGCTTCATGCTGCTGCACAACCTGCTCGACTTTCTGGCGAAGCTAATTCGCCGCCGCCCGCGCAAGGAATCCGGCGAGATGGTAGTGCGCATGAACCTGTGGTTCCGCATCGCGCACTGGGGCATCATGGTAAGTTTCCCGACGCTGGTGTTCACCGGATTTGCCTTGAAGTATCCGGAACTTTGGTGGTCCAAGCCGCTCCTGCTCTGGGAGTCTGCCGCCGGTTGGCGCGGCGGCCTGCACCGCACCGCAGCCGTCGTCATGCTCCTGGCCATCGCCTACCACTTCGTGCATCTGGCGCTGAAGAAGCCCGATCGCTCCTTCCTGTGGGCCATGATCCCGACCATCAAGGACGCCACCGACATGCTGGACGTCTTCCGCTACAACCTCGGTCTCACCAAACAGGAGCCGAAGTTCGCGAAATTCAACTACGCGGAGAAGGTGGAATACTTGGCCTTTATGTGGGGTAGCGTCGTCATGGCCGTCTCCGGTTTCCTGCTCTGGTTCAACAATTTTGCCCTGCGCCATTTTCCGAAGTGGGTGACGGACGCGGCCACGGCCGTGCATTGGTATGAGGCGATCCTAGCCACCTTCTCCATCCTAATCTGGCACTTCTACATGGTGATCTTCGATCCCATGGTCTATCCCATGGATACCGCCTGGCTAAACGGAAAAATCCCAGCCGACCATTACCGCCATTCCCGCCCAGAATATTTCCGAGCCCTGGAACGGGCGCACCAAGTCGAGCTACCCACCGATCCTTCCGACTACAGAGATGAGCAGGGAACTCGCGACAATCCAGGGACTAACCACCCGCGACGAACTAGCACCACCACAATTTGTCATCCTGAGCGGAGTAGCCGCTTCGCGAAGCGAAGCAGCGACGGAGTCGAAGAGCCTGCCCTGAGCCAAGCCGAAGGGACCCCTACACGTCCAACGCTCCTAGTTCAAGGGGGGTGCGCCACTTCTCGCGCTTTTCGAGAAGTGGCATGCCGAGCCGCCGGCACCGTTCGACTCCGCACGGGTGCCCCGCTCCTAGCGTTTGTTTGCAAGGGGCGGGATTCCACGTCAGCCAACCCATAATTTGTCATCGTCAGCCAACCCATAATTTGTCATCCCGAACGAAGTGAGGGATCTGCAGTTTGCCGCCAGCAAAGCCACGCTCCAAGATTTCCTCAAGCCCCTACATCTCCAACGCCCTCCGCGAAGTGTCAAGCCGTTCTCCCCGAGACCCATGTAGGGCGGACACTCCTGTCCGCTGCCTTTGACTCTGATTTTTGGATGTCGGGTGCCCCGCTCCTAGCGTCTGTTGTAAGGGGCGGGATTCCCCCAGTCAGCTGCGATAGTGTCATCCTGAGCGGAGTAGCCGCTTCGCGAAGCGAAGCAGCTACGGAGTCGAAGGACCCCTACACGTCCAACGCTCTCCGCGATGCCAGCAAGAAATCCCAAGCGGGAAACGACCACGGAATCCCACCCTACAAAACCGAAGAGTGGAGCACCCGGATCGCGTTGGTCTATTTTGAACCCCGCTCTGGACGCGGCTTTCAGGAGCTGCGTTTAATCGAACAGACTCTCCTGGTGCTCGATGCGGACGCGGCTACCTCTGATCCTTGACTTGCGCCATGAAAGAGGACATGCCAATCCGTCAGCTCTGACGGATAATTGTTGATGTCGGTTTGCGAGTTGGCGTCGGGAACCGACCGACCTTCCAGCGCTTTCCCCCGAGGGTCAGCAGAGTGCAGTCGAGTAAGGTTTCCGCCTTCGCCGACCCCGATGAGTACCGGGCGACGATCCGCGCCGCGGACGTGACCGTGGTGCCCACGGCCCGCGGCGATTTCCACGCCGAGCTTACGCGCGTCGACTTTCGTCGCCTGTGGATGCAGCGCGTCACCGAAAGCGCGCCGGTCATCAAATATTCCACGATGCACCGGCAACGGAGCGCGATCGTCTTTCTCACGAGACCGACCAGCCGGCGATCCATCATGGCGGCATCGACGTGTCGTCGGACGATATCGTCGTCTACGGCTCAGGCGTCTCGATTTACCACAGAACTTCAGCGGCATGTCATTGGGGAGCTATGTCCCTCTCTCCGGAAGATTTGGCGCAAGCCTCTTATGCCTTGACCGGCCGCGAAATTTCCGTGCCCGCCGACACCTATCGCGTACGGCCTGATCCTGCCCTCCTTGCTGGGTTGCGGCGGTTGCACGCGGCCGCGGGGCGCCTGGCGTCGACCACGCCCGAAGTCTTGGCGCATTCCGAGGCGACCCGGCCGCTCGAGGAAGCGCTGACGCACACGATGATCAGGTGCCTGAGTGATGGCATGCGCGTTGATACGGATCGCAGCTTTCGCAACCATGTGATGGTCATGGCGAGGCTGGAAGAGTTCTTCGCGATCCACCCGCGCCGCCCGCTCTATCTTTCCGAGATTTGCGCGGCCACAAACGCGTCCGAACGCACGATCCAGGCGTGCTGTCGCGAGCATCTCGGCATGGGCCCGGTCCGTTATCTATGGTTGCGGCGGATGCAACTGGCGCGCCGCGCCCTGTTGCTGGCGGGCGACGGATCAGCGACGGTGACCTCGATCGCGATGGCGCATGGCTTTTGGGAGCTCGGCCGCTTTTCCGCCGCCTACCGCGGCCTGTTCGGCGAAACGCCCCTAGCGTCGCTCCGCCGTCCGGCTGAGGATGCGCCCGCGGCGCGAAATTCTAACGCGCTGCCGGTATTTGCATAGTCAAGCGCAGACCAGTCCTCATAAACTTGCCGTTCGTTTGAAGTCCCTGGTCGCACTTGTCCCGGGCATTCCGGTGCGTGTGTCGTCGAAGAAGGCGTGCAAACATGCCCGGAAACGGCGCATACGTTTTCACCGAGCCCGGCGATTACGAGGCGAGCGTCCGCGATGAGAAGATCGAGCTTGTCGTCACCGGCGGCCGCCCATTCAGGGCCGCTGTGACCAAGTGGGAGTTGGGGCAACTGCAACTGCTGCGCAGTCGGGAGGATCAAGCGAGCGTCGCCTTTGTTGGGCTTCGGGCGGATTTGAGTTTTCGCGACCTTCCCGACGCATTTCGCCCCGCCGCCGGTCTGGGGCGGGCAAGAGCTGCGGCCGGGCGACATCGTCTTTCACGGCCTCGGAGAGCGCATGCATCAGCGGACAGCGGGGTGCAGCGAAAAGGGCTTCGTCGCCTTGAGCTGAGCGCCTGGCCTTTTGGAGCCATACATTAGCCGACGCGGAACTTCTCCCGCCGCCTTCGGCCCGGATTGTCCGGCCTTCCGCGTCTGCCACGAAACGTCTCTTGAGCCTGCACTCCACCGCTTGCCGGCTGGCCGAAGAATCCCCTGACACCATCGCTCACCCTGAGGTGACACGCGCCTTGGAGCAGGAGCTGATCCGCGCGCTGGTCAACTGCCTCAGCCTGAACGCTCCCTCGCAAATCAGGCCGCTTGGAACCCGCCGCGCTGCGGTCATGCTCCGTTTTGAAGAGGCGCTGGCGGCTCACCCCGACCAGCCCTTGCACATCCCGGAGCTTTGCATGGCAATCGCCGTCTCGGAACGAACCTTGCGTGCTTGCTGCGCCGAGTTCGTGGGGATGAGCCCCGGACGGTATCTTCGGCTCCGGCGGCTAAAATTGGTGCGGACGGCGCTGCTGGGGCCGGACGCCACGGCAACAGGCGTCGCCAGGACCGCGCAACGATATGGCTTTGGCGAGCCTGGCCGCTTTGCGAGCCTGTATCACGCGGTTTATGGTGAGGCGCCGTCGGCCACCCTGCGGCTTCGACGTCACCCAGGCCGCCGGACGTGAATCTTCGTAGTTCGTCAGACGTGACCCTCGTCGCGGGCATGATTGGCCGCGCTGTCCCGATGCCTGCCTTTGGTCGTCCGGCTCCATCGGGCCGAATACGAATTTCGACGATCCGTCGTGTCGTCGCTTCGGGATGACCGCTATTTGCGCAGAGCGATGCAATGCTCGGGGGAGCCTCGACCGAGGTCTGCTCAGGGCGGATCCTTGCCGTTCCCGAGCCGCTGCTGGAGGTCCGCTCTCCCGTCCTCGTCCACCGTTCCAGGTGACTCCGCGATCGCCGTCACCAATGGCGATGGCCAAAAATGTTGTGCGCGATCTCGCGCCCGATCCCCCAGCCGAATCCATGCACGACGGACGTCATCACAGCCGGCGCCCTGCTCCGGCGCAAAGACCGCTATCGCTCCGACGGCCAAGCCGGCGAGGACAATTATTCTCACAACGATGCTCCTTGAGATTGAGGCGGGGGAGACAGATCGGCGTGGGCGAAGAGAGCGCGCAGTTCCGCGACGGAATATGTTCGCTGCGCCTTCACCCGCAGCAGCGGCAACCCGATTTCCGCGAAGACGGCGTTGACGAAGGCGTCGCGGTCGCGGCGTTCGGGCAGAAGATGGCTGCGGTCGTCCACTTCGATCGCGGCGACCGGGTCGAGGGTCAGGACGTCGCAGATCACGAAGTCGACGCTCTTCGCCATGACGGCGTTGAGGGCCCGGCGGTGAAGGTGGACGTTGGCGCTGTCGGCAGGGTTCGCGAGCTCGGCCAGCCGCACTTGCGCGAACGCGCGATAGTCGCGGCCGAGCGCCGCATCGAGAGTCCGCAGCAAAATCTTCTCGTTGGCGCTCAGGAACCGGCCGCGTCGATAGCCGACCCGGTTCTCGGCCGTGAGGCCCCTGAGCGCCAGGGCGAGGACCGCGACGACCCCCACGACATAGAACAGGGCGGCCGGGCGCGTGAGGAGCGCGAGCGAGCCCGTCCGCGAATTCTCTCCAAACGCCTGCGCGACGTACGCCAGCGTTCCCGTCATCTGACTCGAGGCGTCCGAGAGCGCGTCGAGAAACACGCTCATGGCGCCGCTCCGCGAGACCGGGGCGCCGTCGCGTCGTCGGCTTCGACTTGAGCATCAGCGGTCAGCGCGTCTCCCGCCGGCAGACGCGCGCCATCAGCCCGAATATCCTCTGAGAGCGCCTCGATCTGTCGCACGATCTCGATCTCCCGCACGCGCTTTTGCGGCGCCCGACCCGATCCGGAGGCCGCCTCGATCGCCTGCCCCGCCGCGAGCAGCGCCG
>CAVVNA010000051.1:0-34715 GCA_963749275.1 uncultured Acidobacteriaceae bacterium | reverse complement strand
GAATTCGGTGTCGAGAATTCTTGAAATTTACCGGGAAGTGGCGGACGCCCGTGTTTCCCGCGGGGTCGCCGCGGACTGAGGTTGTGTGATGGCGGGGCTCCGCCCCGCCCGGACGGGGCCCTTCGGCTCGGCTCAGGGCAGGCTGAGCCCCGTCCCCACACTCCCGTATAATGAAAATTCCCGCGATGAATTCTGGCGCTGTGCGCAATCTCGAACCGCCGGCCATTGAGACCAAGCTCCATCCGACAATGCCCCAAACAACGCCCCATCCGAACCGGTTCCTTTCAGATTGGCGGATTTCCGTGCTGGTGCTGATCGGGCTGTGGGCGGTCATCTACATGGCCGGGCTCTCGTGGCCCGCCTTGCTCGACGATGCCGACACGGTGCATGCCGAGGCGGGACGCGAAATGCTGCAGCGGCACGACTGGGTGACGATGTACACCGACGGCATTCGCTACCTGGAAAAAGCTCCGCTGACGTATTGGAGCTTGGCGGCCAGCTACAAGATTTTTGGCATCGGCGACTGGAGCACGCGCTTGCCCCTCATGCTCGGCGTGCTGGCACTGGTTTTCGCGACTTACCGGTTGGGCCGGTATGCTTACGGCGAAGCGGACGGGCTATATGCGGGAGTGGCGCTCGTAACATCGCTCGGGCTGTTTATTTTTACACGCTTTCTGATTCCCGAGGTGCTGGTCGCGCTGTGGCTTACGATCGGGTACTACTTTTTTTTACGGTCGCTCGAAGAAGAACGCCCCTCACGGCTGGTCTGCTGGGGTTTCGCCGCGACATGCGCCCTGAATGTGCTCACAAAAGGCCTGATTGGCCTAGTGTTTCCGGCGGGCGCGATCGGGCTTTATCTGCTGCTGACGGGGAATTTGCGGCATGCGCTGAAGCTGCGCCTGGTTTCGAGCACGCTCGTGTTTTTCGCCATTGCCGCGCCGTGGCACGTACTGGCGGCGATGCGCAATCCGGCGCAGGGCCAAGTGCGCGGGTTTCTGTGGTTCTACTTCATCAATGAACACGTGATGCGTTTCCTCGACAAGCGCGTGCCGCCGGGATACGACACCGTTCCGCTTCGGATCTTCTGGGGCCTGCTGCTGGCGTGGCTCCTGCCTTGGAGCGTATTCCTGCCGCAGGCGCTGCGCGACGTTCCGCTGCGGTGGCGGGAACTTCAGAGCAAGCGAGGGACTAAGTCAGCGACTAGTCTGGACCGGCCTCAGCGCGCAAGTCTGCTCTTCTTCCTTTGGGCGCTGGTGATCCTGGGCTTCTTCAGCTTCTCGACGCGCCAGGAGTACTACACGATTCCCGCGCTACCGGGAGTGGCGCTTTTAGTGGGCGGTTGGCTGGCGCGTGAATCCGGACCGGCAGCGAGCGAATCGGATCGCCGGGCGGGAAGAATTTCCTCGACCGTTCTGTTTGTTCTCGGTGCACTCGGGTTTGCGGCCGGAATGTACCTTTTGTCCGTTTCCCATCTCCCCGCTCCCGGAGCCGATCTGGCGGACCTGCTCAAGAAGAACCCTCAGGATTATGATTTCTCGCTGGGGCACGTGCTTGATCTGACGCCGCGGGCGCTGGGTGCGTTTCGCGGGCCGCTCCTGGGGGCATCCCTCGGGCTCCTTCTCGGCACCGGATTCAACTGGATCCTGCGGCGGCGCGGACGCCCTTTTGCAGGCAATGTTGCGCTCGCCGCCATGATGGTTGTGTTGCTTGCTTGTGTGCATTCCTCGTTCCGCACGTTCTCGCCGATCCTTTCCTCTTACAATCTCGCGGAAGCGATTCGAAAACAGTTTCGACCGGGCGACGTGATCGTGATCGATGGGCAGTACCATCAGGCTTCCACGCTGAATTTTTACACCGGGGTCCAGGTACACGTCTTGCACGAACCCAGCGGAAACCTGTGGTACGGCGCGAAATTCCCGGACGCGCCGCGCATCTTCGAGACCCAGGAATCGCTGGCGGCGCTGTGGAGGGGCTCGGCGCAGGTGTTCCTGTGGACGGACCAGGAAGAGCCGAAAGAACTGCGCGGGCTGAGGTCTTTCCCGCTGGCGCGCAGCGGGGGAAAACTCATCTTCACGAATCGCGACCCAAGGGAATAACCGCGGGCAAGCTCCTGGGCGAAGAGGCAGCGGCGCGGCCCCATTGCCCCTGGGAAGTGCTTTGTCCCGGCAAGACGACACAAGCCGCGCCATGTCTCTTCCACCCTCGGTCTGATAAAATAGCGACGGCAGGCGGGACGCACAAGTGGGCCTTGTCGGATCTGTCCGTTGCGCCTAACGAGCTGAGAAAAACGCCGTTCCCTGCCGCTTTCCACTGCCTACTCTTTCAAGGAGCGCACGCGCGTGATTGCATACGTTATCTTAGGTGTGGCCGTCGTCGGCACCATCTCTTCGACGATTGTTTTTGTTCTTGCCGTTTTGGGCGCGATCCAATTCCGGCGCATTGCCCATCGCGAGCGCGAATCCAATGCAAAATTGTCAGCGAAACTGCCACCGGTCTCCGTTCTAAAGCCTGTGCATGGCAATGAGGCGCGGCTGAAAGAGAATATCGAGAGCTTCTTTCGCCAGGACTATCCCGAATTCGAAGTCCTTTTTGCCGCCGACGAGCCGGACGACCCCGCGCTGCCCGTGATCCGGGAAATTTGCGCGCGCTATTCCCACATCCCAAGCCGGATCCTGGTGACCGGGCAGCCGCCCTGGCCGAATGCGCCAAACTATTGCTTCCACCGCCTGACGGAAGTGGCGGCGCATGACATTCTGGTCACGAGCGACAGCGACGTTGAAGTTGGACCGAATTATCTGCGTGACGTGGTTTCCCCGTTGCTCGATCCCCAAGTTGGAGCCGTGACCTGTGTATTTCGCGGCAAGAGCGCCGGGGGACCCTGGGCCGCTCTCGATGCCATCGGAATGTCCGTCGAATTTACCGCCGGGGTCTTGATCGCCAATCTTTTGGAGGGCATGAAATTTGGACTGGGACCGACCATCGCGCTCCGCAAAGATTCCATAGCGCGGATTGGCGGCTATGCCGCGTGCCGCGAGTACCTTTCGAACGACTTCGTCGTCGGCAATTTCATTCAAAAGGCCGGCTTCCGGGTCGTGCTCTCCAGCCATGTGGTCGATCATATCTCCCCGCCCATGACATTCCGGCAAATGTGGGAACGGCAGCTGCGCTGGGCGATGGGAACCCGTTACTCGCGTCCGAAAGGCCACTTGGGGACGGGACTGACCTTCGCGGTTCCGTTTGGAATTCTGGCCCTGATCGCCGCGCCCCTGCTGGGCCACCCGCTTTGGGGTGTCGCCTTGTTCGCCGCCGCTCTGCTGAACCGTATGGCGGAGTGTTGGATCGTCGGCTGGTGGGCTGCCCGCGACCCCGTCGCGCGGCGCGCGGCGTTGCTCTATCCGCTGCGAGACCTCCACGGCTTTATCGTCTGGTGCGCCAGCTACCTGTCCAAACGCAGCTTGTGGCGGGACAACAACTACGAGTTGCTCAAGGGTGGCAGACTGGTCGCCCGGCGGGCCAACGGCTCTGTCGTCAAGCCTGGGTAGGCCGTTCTTCACACACCGGTCTTGGTGGCGCGGACGCTGGTTCTTCCCCGATAACCTCAACTCGGAGCGATTGTCCGGATCAGCTTCCCATCCTTCAGAACGAAGCATTCTCCGCGCCAGTGGATGCGATTGCCCATAAAACTTGCAGCCCAGATGAACGGCGCAATCAGGTCTCGCAAGGGCAGCAAGAGAATATTGCGGAATACTTCGGTGCGGAAAACCTGGTTGCGGAAAGGCTGGTTGCGGACAATCTGGCGGTCGTGGAGCACGCCCACCGCAGCGACGAACCCGACGGCCAGCCGCGCGGCGAACGTCAGCGCGAATAGTGCCCACGCCCACGCAGCCCCGTGGGCCGCTAGCAACGTCACCAGTGCCCAGGGAAGGCCGAAGGTGAAGACCAGTCCTGTGTATCCCCAGCGACGGGCATCCCGAATGGTGCGTGACCAACGCAGTTGATGGCGGAGAAACTGAAGCACTGTGTATGCAGGCAGAAATGTGGTGACGATCGCGGCGCTGAGTTCAACTTTCTTTCCCGTCGATGCGATGCGCCGGCCGAGTTCATAGTCGTCGGCCAGATAGTCGAGCAACGCTTCGAAGCCGCCGATGGCTTCGAGGTCACCGCGGCGAAAGGCCAGCGTTGAGCCCAATCCGAAGTGCAATCCTTTCTCGAGGAACCGGGCGCACAGAACGCCAGGCACAAAGTCGGTGCTGATGCCCAGTGCTTCCAGTCGGGAGCCGAGGGTCGGGCTGGCCACGGCGCGGTAGAGGCAGGTCACCAGCCCAACACAAGCGTCGGCGAGCGGCGCGATCACCTTCCGCAAATAATCCGAAGGGACGCGGATGTCGCTATCGTTCACCAGCAGGAGTTCGTGGCGTGCCGCGGGCAACATCTGCACTAGATTGCTGACTTTGATATTTGCTCCCAGAACGCGATCGCACACGATTAGGTCAATCGAAAGGTTGGGATATTTGGCCTGAAGCTTACGCACAACCTCGACAGCGGGATCGCCGGGATCGTTGACCCCGAAGATCAATTGAAATTGGGGATACTCCTGTTCGCAATGCGTGCAAAAGCTCTCCCAGATTTCGGGATCGACGCCTTTCAAGGGCTTGAGGATGGATACTGGCGGGAGCTGGCTTTCTGGCAGCGGAGGATGCTCGAGTTGCTTGCGCCTGTCTTCCTTGCGCTTATCTCTCTTGCGCGTATCTCTGAGGAAGCTGGCCACCGAGAGCGCGGACAGGAAATAGAAAAACAGGCTGCCGGCGGTTCCAATCACGGCCACAGCCTCGAGCACTGCTCTTGCTGTTAATGGCGGGGGCGGCATTAGTAGCATGTTACTCGTACCGCAGCGACTCGATGGGATCGAGGTTGGCCGCTTTCCACGCGGGATAAATCCCGAAGATCAGTCCTACCGCGGCCGGGGCAGCGAAGGCAAACATCGGCCAGTACACCGGCATTCCGCACATCAGGAGAGTAAGAGAAATGCCTTTCCGACCCGCACTCTCTGCACTGCACTATAATGAATCTGTTGGCAGCCGGACCGGACGGTCGCTCGTCGCACCGGGGTCCCCGGCGCGCCCGCTTTTGACGTGCTGGGGTGGCCGCGAGACGGGAGGAAAGTCCGAACTCCGCAGAGCAGTGTGCCGGATAACGTCCGGGAGGGCACCCGCGCTATCATAGGCGGGATCGTTCGACGGAAAGTGCCACAGAAAACATACCGCCTGGGCCGCAAGGCTCAGGTAAGGGTGAAAAGGTGCGGTAAGAGCGCACCGCCGCCGCAGTAATGCGGCGGGCAGGGCAAACCCCACACGGAGCAAGACCAAATAGGGAGGGATTTCCTGGCAAGCCTTCGGGCTTCGCCGGGGAAGCGTGCCGGCTCGGTGCGCCACAACCTCCGGGTAGGTCGCTTGAGCCTCGCAGTAATGCGTGGCCCAGAGGAATGACCGTCCTGCCGGAAACGGCAGACAGAATTCGGCTTACAGGTCCGGCTGCCACAAAGTTAACTTAGGTTCCAGTAGCTCTGGATTGACCGGTCGCGGAGATGCTAGATGACCATCCTGTGGGATTTGCTTGCCGGGGCGCTGGCTGACAAATCTCCCTTCGTCACAGGGGTGGAAACGCTCAAGAACATTTGCGAAATCCTAGCCATCCTGGTCGGAGCAGCTTGGACTTACCTGAACTATTTTCGCGGACGAACCTACAAACCGAGACTGGAGTGTTCGGTGGATGCTTCCGTTGAAAAACATTCCGAGCACTCGTTTCTGAGAGCCACAGTGCGAGTCAGAAATATTGGTCTGTCAAAAGTGCCTATTGAACAGATAGGCACAGCGCTGCTCATTTACTCCGCGAACCTCCAAGAGCAAGCTCCCTCGTTCCCTAGTCAGGTTCGATGGAGCGACCCGGTGGGGGCGTTCGACGTATTCTCAGGCTGGCAGTGGGTAGAATCGTCGGAGGCCGTAGCAGAGTCGTTAATGGTGGCCCTGCCTCACGGCGGAGATCTAATATACAAGGTGGCTTTAATGGTCGTTTCTGGCGATATCTGGTGGACGGCGAATGCCATCTTGGGCGATACTCAGAGCAGCGGCTAGGAGGTTGGTATGGCGAGTAAGCCCTTACGCGTAGGGAGTGCTGTGACGCATGACGGGAAGCGCTGGCAACAATCTCAGATCGATGAGGTTGAAAGAGCCAAAGAACAGCAGCGCCAGCGAGAGCAAGAAGCCGAAAAGCAGCGTGAAACCCAACCCCAGAAACGCAACAACAGCTAAGCGCGTGCTGGCTCGGTGCGCCACAACCTCCGGGTAGGTCGCTTGAGCCGCGCAGTAATGCGCGGCCCAGAGGAATGACCGTCCTGCCGGAAACGGCAGACAGAATTCGGCTTACAGGTCCGGCCGCCACAATCCATCTATCCTATCTTTCGCATATTTGGAAAAACCGCCTCTCCGATTGTGACGTTCTGATCGCGTGACCACAATGGACTCAGCCGAAATTTTCAAGCAACTCGTAAGTGCCATTAATAATCACGACGTACAATCCCTGGCGGCGCTCATGACAACCGATCATGTATTCGTAGACTCAGTGGGGAATCAGGCGCACAGTGCAGCATCCATGGAATCTGGATGGCGCGGCTACTTCGCAATGTGTCCGGACTACTGGATTCGCACCGATTACGTGATGACGGAAGATGGCGTGGTGTTAGCGGTGGGGCAGGCGGGCGGGACTATAGACGGCGTCACATGGCGTACGCCCGCGGCTTGGAAGGCGGTGATTCGTGACGGCAAGGTGATGGAATGGCGCGTATTCGCGGACAACAAGCCGGTCTACGAGATCTTAGCGAAGCGGCAGCAGTAGCGCTCCGCAACCGGTTGGGTTAACCACGCATTCGAGCTTCTCTACGCGTGAAGTTTTGCTGCCGCTACTAGCGCCTGTCCCAGGCTCAAACCGCCATCCCCCGAGGGCACTTCTTTCTGTGTGAACACTTCAAATCCAGCTTCGGACAGCCGTGCTTCCAGCCGTTCGGACAGGTAGATATTGTGAAAGGTCCCACCACTCAGGCACACACGGTTGAGAGTGGTTTTCTTTTGTAGCAGCGTTGCCAGTTGGACGAATCCCTCAACCAGCCCGTTGTGAAAACGGCGGCTGATCGCTCCGACAGGAAGATTGCGGCCGAGATCATCCAGCAGCGCTTCAAACAGCGGCCGAGTGCTGACGATCCAGTGGTCATCTTCCGGCAAGAGCTTCATCGGATAGGCAGTGTCTTCCTCTGACGATGCAGTCTTTGGCAATTTAACATCTGACGATGCCATCGCCATTTCCAGCTCGATGGCAGCCTGGGCTTCGTAATTGACCTGCTGACGGATTCCAACTAACGCGGCCACGGCATCGAACAGACGCCCGCAGCTGGACGTGAGCGGTGAATTCACGCCCTGTTCCATCATGCGCAGGAGAAGCTCCGCCTTTGGCCGATTGAGTTGGCGCAGGAACGGGATATCGAACTTCAGAAACTGAGGCTTCAGAAACTCGCGCCCGAAATGATGTGCCAGGTAACTTATCGCCATCCGCCATGGTTCACGGATCGCGGCCGCTCCACCGGGCAGGGGCACATACTCAAAATGAGCGGCGCGTTCGAAGCCTTCATGGCCGGCGATGAGCGCTTCTCCGCCCCAGATTTTTCCATCGGTGCCGTAGCCAGTTCCATCCAGGGCGAACCCGATCACCCGGCCTTCAAGATGATTCTCCGCCATACAACTGGCAATGTGCGCGTGGTGGTGCTGCACGCCGACCAACTGCATTCCACTCTGTTGCAGCGCCCATCTGGTGGAGAAGTAGTCGGGATGGAGGTCATAGGCGATGATCTCCGGCCGGATCTCGAGAATCCGCTCCAGATGCTCGATAGCTTCGTGGAAAAAGCTGTAGCTTTCTGCGTTCTCCAAATCTCCGACGTGCTGGCTCAAGAAGGCGTGCTTTCCTTTGGTGAGGCAGATGGTGTTCTTGAGTTCGCCTCCGACGGCCAGCACCGAAGGCTGATCGTCTTTCAGGAAAACCGGCACCGGAACAAAACCTCGGGAACGCCGCAGCTGCCGGGTGACGCCGCCTGCAACTCGCACCACGGAATCGTCGCAGCGCAGCAGGATGTCACGGTTGTGCACGAGGAAGTAGTCGGCGAGGCCATTCAATCGATCGACTGCTTCTCGATTATCGATCGCGATCGGCTCCTCGCTCTGGTTGCCGCTGGTCATCACCAGAGCCTTGAACCCTCCCTCGGCGAGTAGCAGGTAATGAAGCGGCGTGTAGGGCAGAAAAATTCCCAGATAACGGTTGAAGGGCGCAACCTCGTCGGGGATTATGGAGAGCCGGGCGTCCCCGACCGGCCGCAACTTTTTCGGCAGTAATACAATCGGCCGCTGTATCGATTGCAGAGCCGCGCTCGCCGCATCATTCAATTCGCAGATTTCCTCGGCGGCCCGCAAATCCGGAACCATCACGGCGAACGGCTTCTCAACCCGGCGCTTCCGCTGACGCAGCAGAGCCACCGCCTCGGGTTTCGTCGCATCGGCAGCCAAGTGAAAACCGCCGAGACCTTTCACTGCTACGACCAATCCTGCATGGAGCGCGGAGACCGCTTCGACGATGGGATCGCGGCATTCCTTCCGCTTTCCAGACTTATCCCAGAGTTCCACCCGAGGTCCGCACTCCCAGCAGGCGTTGGGCTGAGCGTGGAACCTTCGATTTAATGGGGCTTCGTACTCCGCCTGGCAGGCTGGGCACATGGGGAACACCGCCATAGAAGTGCTTGGCCGGTCGTAAGGAATATCGCGAATGATCGTGAAGCGCGGCCCGCAGTTGGTGCAGTTAATGAAAGGATAGCGATAGCGCCGGTCATTCGGGTCGAACATTTCACGCAGGCAGTCGGGACATATCGCAACATCCGGCGAAATGAGAGTGCGGACTTCCGCTCCCACAGCGCTGTGAACAATGCGGAAATCTTGGTCGCTCCCGATCTGCGCGACAACGCACGGGACCTCACGGACGGCCAAGTTCGTGATCCGCGCCAGGGGCGGCGCTTCGGCGGGCAAGCGGTCAACGAAATCCTGAACGGTTTCTGCCGGCCCCTGGATTTCAATGGTGACGCCGGCGGATGTATTGCGAATCGTACCGCTAAGGTGCCTGCCGGTAGCGAGACGATAGATGTACGGCCGAAATCCAACTCCCTGCACAATGCCTGAAACTTCGATCTGGCGCCGAACGTCCATACATCGTCAGCTCATAGTCTCCTGCGTCGTTTCCTGCGCCAGCGGCTTGCGCGCTTTGCGTCGCTCCTCCAGCCACATCATCCATTCCTGCAAACCGTTGCCGGTCAGGCAAGACACTTTCACAATCTCCATCCCCGGATGCACCTTGCGGGCATTTTCCGCCGCCGCCTCGATGTCAAATGGGACGTACGGAAGCAGATCGATTTTGCTCAGCACGAGTAAGTCGGACTTGAAAAATATGGAAGGATATTTCAGCGGCTTGTCTTCGCCTTCGGTAACACTCAACACCACGACCTTAGCCGCTTCGCCCAGATCATAACTGGATGGACAAACCAGGTTACCCACGTTTTCGATAAACAGAAGATCGAGGTCTTCGAGTTTCCAGTCCGCCAAATGACGCACGATCATGCGAGCGTCCAGGTGGCAGGTGCCGCCGGTCGTGATTTGCTTTACCGGGAAGTGAAATCGCTTTAGCCGGTTGGCATCGTTTTCGGTCTGAATATCGCCCGTCAAAACGGCCACACGATCATGCCGCGGCAGGGCTTCGAGAGTGCGCTCCAGCAGACTGGTCTTGCCGGAACCGGGAGAACTTATCAGGTTCAGACATAGAATGCCGTGCTCCTGAAATCGGGCACGCAACTCAGCCGCGATGCGGTCGTTCTCACTGAGTACTTTTTGCTCCAACGGTACTCGATCCATATTCTTCCACCTCCAGATAGGCCAACTCTAACTCATCTCCACTGATGCATCTGGTTTCCAGGCTCGCGCATTGCGGACAGCGGGAGTCGTAGTCGCGCACCACGAACTCACGTTCGCAGACCTGACAACGATGGCGGCGGGGACAGACCTCGATCCCCAGCTCAAGCGACTCCAGATCGGTCTCGTGAACGATCGCTTCAAAACAGAAGCGCAGGGCGTCCTGATCGATGGCTGCCATTTCGCCAATGCGGAGACCGACCCTGCAAGGGTAAGTTCCCGGATGGAGATCCATCTCGGTTTTGACCGCTTCCAGCACCGAACTCGCGATCGCCATTTCGTGCATATTTCCTCAATTTGTTAGTGGAGCGCCGGGCGTCCCCGCCCGGCCACGCAACTCTGGACGGGCGAGACGCCCGTCGCTCCACCGCATGATTCATCATGCGGCCACAACGCTAGCAGATGCGCGGCAATTGATCGCCCGCGAGCATGTCCACGATACGGGTCGTGCCAAACGCCGTTCGCATCGTCACCAGCCCCGGGTTCTCTTTGTTCACCGTGCCAATGATGTGAGCTTCCGATCCCAG
The DNA here is from genome assembly GCA_963749275.1 of uncultured Acidobacteriaceae bacterium. Lineage (GTDB taxonomy): Bacteria > Acidobacteriota > Terriglobia > Terriglobales > Acidobacteriaceae > Acidiflorens. The sequence continues at coordinate 24,139 of CAVVNA010000051.1, read as the reverse complement.
GCGATGACCTTTCATCGCCTGCATCACCGCATCGGCGGCCTCGGGTGCCACGATTGCGATCAGCTTGCCTTCGTTGGCGACATAGAGAGGATCCAAGCCGAGCAATTCGCACGCACCTCTTACCTCTTCGTGGATCGGAAGAGAACTTTCCACCAGTTCGATCCCCACCCGCGAACGCTCCGCGATTTCGTTCAGCGTGCTGGAGACGCCGCCACGCGTCGGATCGCGCATGCAGCGAATGGCGTGACTTACATTGGAAGTTACGTTGGGAGTTACGTTGGAAGTTACGCCAAGTATCTCCGCCACCAGCGTGTGCAAGGCGGCACTGTCGCTCTGGATCAGAGTCTCGAATTCCAGCCCCTCGCGCTGCGCCAGAATCGCAATGCCGTGATCGCCGATCGAACCGCTAAGGAGCACCTTGTCCCCCGGACGGGCGCGGTCGGCGGAAAGGTCGACTCCTTCCGGCACCAGTCCAATTCCTGTCGTGTTGATGAACAGCCCGTCGCCCTTACCCTTCTCGACCACTTTGGTATCGCCCGTCACCACCTGCACGCCCGCTTCCGCCGCCGCCTGGCGCAGCGAATTCACCACGCGCCGGAGTTCGTCCATCGAGAAGCCTTCTTCGATGATGAAGGCGGCGCTCAGAAATAGCGGCGTTGCGCCGCCCATCGCCAAATCGTTGACCGTGCCGTGAACCGCGAGCGAGCCGATGTTGCCGCCGGGAAAAAACAGCGGCTTTACTACGAAGGAATCGGTGGTGATGGCGAGGCGCTGGCCGTTCACATTCACGATGGCCTGGTCATCCAGGCGCGCCAGCACCGGGTTCTGGAACGCAGGCAGGAAGATGTCGCGAATCAACTCGGCGCTCAACTTGCCGCCGCTGCCATGCCCCAGCAGGATTGTGTCTTTGGCCGGGAGCGGCGTCGGGCAACTGAGCTCGAATTTTATTTCGGCGTCGGTTTTCGTGGACACGCGCCCTCCTATTTCGCGACTGCATGGCGCCGATAGTGATAGTAGGCGGCGCATGCCCCTTCGGTCGACACCATGGGTGCTCCCAATGGATTCTCCGGCGTGCATCGCATGCCAAACGCGGGGCAATCCGTCGGCTTCTTCAATCCCTGCAAAACCAGTGCGCTGATGCACTCCGCAGGTTCGTCTACTGTAATTTCGCCCAAATCAAAGACTCGATCCGCATCATAAGCGACGTACTCTTCGCGTAAACGCAAACCGCTCCGCGGGATCGACCCAATGCCGCGCCACTTCTGATCTGCGATTTCAAACACCTCGGCCACGATCTGCTGTGCTGGAAGGTTCCCTTGGTAGCTCACCGATCTCACATACTGGTTTTCCAGCTTCGCCTCTCCAGCTTCGAGTTGACGAACCAGCATGAGGACTGCTTCCAGAATATCTACCGGTTCGAATCCGCCGACCACAATCGGCACGCGAAAATCGCGCACCAGGGACTCATACTCTTTGCACCCCATCACGGTGCAAACATGCCCAGGTGCAATGAAACCCTGCACCCGGTTGTTGCCCGAAACCATCAAGGCGCGGATCGCCGGCGGCACCAGCACGTGCGAAACCAGCAAAGAAAAATTGGTGAGACCTTCGCGCCTTGCTTGCCACGCGGACATCGCATTCGCGGGCGCTGTGGTCTCGAAACCAATCGCCAGAAACACGACTTTACGATCGGGATTCGAGCGTGCGATCTTCACCGCCTCAGTCGGGGAGTACGCAATGCGAACGTCCGCGCCCTGGGCCTTGGCCCGAAACAGATCGGAATGCGACCCAGGCACCCGCAGCATGTCTCCGTAGGAAACCAGGATGACGTCCGGCCGCAGGGCCAAAGCGATGGCTTTGTCCACGGTTTCCAGCGGCGTGACGCAGACCGGGCACCCCGGCCCATGCACGAGTTCGATACCGCGCGGCAGCAATTCATCAATGCCGTAGCGCATGATGGTATGGGTTTGGCCGCCACAGATCTCCATCAGCACCCAGGGCCGGGTTGTCGACTGGACGATCTCAGCCGCCAAGGCCCGTGCAATGCGATGGTCACGGTACTCGTCAAGATATTTCATAAACTGAACCCCAACGCGAACCCTACAGGCATGACTCTACCAGAGGCAAACCGCCTATCGGTGATGGAAATCACACGTTGATGTGACCCGGAACCCGAATCTGCGCCAGAACCGTGATGGGAACCAGAACAGGGAGGGTGCGGCAGCAAAAGCTCCAGCTTGCGGGGGACAGTAGGAACGATTAGTCCGAGGGGAGCCCGGCAAGCCTTGTAGTGGGTGCGGGCAAAAATTACGGCTCCGCTGGCGGCAATTCCGCTTCCAGTGCTCCCATTTCTTGCAGAAGTTGGTAGGTGCGCTCCGCTTCGGACGAGTCCACGCGGCTGATGGCAAAGCCAACATGAACCATCACATAGTCGCCCAAGCCAGCCTCGGGGACAAAGTCCAGGGAAACCTGGCGCACGATCCCGCCGAACTGCACGCGGGCGGCCCGCATCTCACCCAGCTTTTGAATTTCTAGGATTTTCCCTGGTATTGCAAGGCACACGGCAGCTCTCCCGAAAGTCAGTACAACACTGGTCGTTACCACGAATCTGTGACGTGCGACACACCTCAGAGTGACGCAAGAGCGGCGAGCGCCCAGTAAAGGAAACCTGTCCAGGCTAGGCAAATTACCCTATCGCTCCGCGGAAAAAAATCTCGCTGTACTGACGCGCGATCTCTTCGCCGGTTAGCGGGCCGCCGGGCTTATACCACTGATAGATCCAGTTGATCATGCCGACCAGGGCGAGGGCGGCAGCCCGCGGCGTGACCTGCGACTGGGAATTATGCTTGCGCTGGACGTCGGCGATGAGGTGCTCGACGAATTGCAGGTAGTCCTTTTTGCGTCCGTTGATCTTGCGCCGGAGCGTCGGCGGCAGCGGATGGTTCTCGTGCAGCATGACTGTAATCTCACGGTCTTCGGGACTGAGCATCACCTGGATGTGCAACCGGATCAGCGTGCGCAGGCGCTCTTCCGTTCCGGCAACGCTGGCTCCCTCGATGCGGCGCACCACATTGATGACCCGTTCCTCCGTGATCTCCATAGCGTGCGACATGATGTAGAACAGGATTTCGTCCTTCGACACAAAGTGGTGATAGAGGCCGCCCTTGGAGAGTTTGAGGGCAGCGGCGACATCGTTCATCGAAGTGGCATCGTATCCCTGCTGTTGAAAGAGGCGGGCGGCGGTGCGCAGGATTTCCTGGCGGGGTTGCTGGCGGGGTTCCTGACGACGTCCGACGGTAGCTTCGCGAAGCATCTCCAGAGATGGTATCGCGGAATAGGGTCCGGGCTCTACACGCGAATCTCGCGGCGCCGCTTGAAGACCACGCTGAGGCGGCCCTGACGCGAACCGGCGGCGGTCTAGAATAGACGCCGGGGAATCCAAGATTGACACCGCGAGGTAGAGGTGGGTAGCATCACTTACACCGACCGGCCGGACGGTTTATTACCTTCAAACATGGTCCGGCATTTCAGCCAACATATTTTAACGAACATATTTTTAACGAACATCGATAAGGAGTTTCCAGTGGCCACAGTCTTTTATCAAAACGATGCCAATCCTTCCGCGCTGCAGGGCAAGACCATCGCCGTTTTCGGGTACGGGTCGCAGGGACACGCGCAGGCGCAGAACCTGCGTGACAGCGGCTATGACGTGATTATCGGCCTCGATCCCGAGCGGGGCTCGGCCCAGCAGGCGCGCGCCGATGGCATGACCGTGCTAGCTCCGGCGGAAGCCGCCGAGCGCGCCGACTGGATACAGATTCTCACGCCCGACGAGACTCAGGCCGCCTTCTACGAATCGGCCATCAAGCCACATCTACAAAAAGGCAAGATTCTCGGCTTCTCGCATGGCTTCTCGATTCACTTCAAGACCATCAAGCCTCCGAAAGATGTGGACGTGGTCATGATTGCGCCGAAGAGCCCGGGCCATTTGCTGCGGCGCGTGTATTCGCAAGGCGGCGGCGTGCCTTCGCTGCTGGCCATCCACCAGGATGCGAGTGGACGCGCGCATGAATACGCGCTGTGCTATGCGCACGGCATCGGTTCAACGCGCGCCGGCGTGTTGCAGACCACCTTCCGAGAAGAAACCGAGAGCGACCTTTTCGGCGAACAGGCGGTCCTCTGCGGCGGATTGACTTCGCTGATGCAGAAGGGCTTCGAGACGCTGGTGGCGGCCGGGTACGCACCTGAGATCGCCTACTTCGAGTGCGTGCACGAGGTGAAGCTGATCGTCGACCTGATCTATGAAGGCGGGTTGAGCCGGATGCGCTATTCGATTTCGAACACAGCGGAGTACGGCGACCTGACCCGCGGCGAAGTGGTTATAGGAGATGCAACGCGCAAGGCGATGAAGAAAGTGCTGAAGCAAATCCAGAACGGCCGCTTCGCCAAGGAATGGATTGAAGAGAACAAGCAGGGCGGCAAAAAGTTTGCCGAGCTGCGGGAGGCTGCGAAGCAACATCCGATTGAAACAGTAGGTGAGCAGTTGCGTGCGATGATGTCGTGGCTGCCGTCGGAGAAGAAGAAGGTGGTGAATGCATAAAAGAGCAATGCATAAAAGAGCAATGGAGCGCCGGGCGTCCGCGCCCGGCCCGCCGAACTGACGGACGAGCGAGACGCCCGTCCCTCCATCGTCTCAGCGATTCAGTTAAACTGTCCTGTTCTGCATCACTCCCATGGACATCGACCTCAAACATCGCAGTCGCAGCATCACTGACGGGCGCGACCAGGCTCCGGCGCGCGCCATGTACAAAGCCATCGGTTTCACCGACGACGATTTGGCCAAGCCGCTCATCGCCGTAGCCAATACCTGGATCGAGACCATGCCGTGCAACTTCCACCTGCGTCGGCTTTCGGCCAAGGTGAAAGAAGGGATTCGCGCAGCGGGCGGCACGCCGATGGAGTTCAACACCATCGCCATCTCCGACGGCGAGACCATGGGCACCGAAGGCATGAAGGCGTCGCTGGTGAGCCGTGAGGTGATTGCCGATTCGATCGAACTGGTCTGCCGCGGCCAGCTCTTTGACGCCGCGGTCTGCATTGTCGGTTGCGACAAGACCATACCAGCGGCGGCCATGGCGCTGGCGCGAATGAACCTGCCCGGTCTCGTGCTCTACGGCGGAACGATCGCCGCCGGCAAGTACAAAGGCAAAGACGTTACCATTCAGGACGTGTTCGAAGCGGTCGGCGCGAATGCGGCGGGCAAGATGACCGACGCGGATCTGCTGGCGCTCGAGAACGTGGCGTGTCCCGGAGCGGGCGCATGTGGCGGGCAGTACACGGCGAACACGATGAGCACGGTGATGGAACTGATCGGGCTTTCGCCGATGGGATTCAACGGCATTCCGGCGATGGACCCGCGCAAGGACGAGGTTGCGTTCCGCTGCGGCGAAGTGGTGATGAACCTTCTGAAGCAAGGCATTCGTCCGAGCGATATTTTGACGCACGCGGCGTTCGAGAACGCGATCGCGGGCGTGGCCACGACAGGCGGCTCGACTAATGCCGTGCTCCATCTGCTAGCGATCTCCCGCGAAATGGGCCTGCCTCTCGACATCGACGATTTTCAGCGGGTCAGTGAACGCACGCCGCTCTTGGCGGATCTGAAGCCTGCGGGAAAATACGTGGCGGCGGATGTGGACGCAGCGGGCGGCATTCCCGTGATCGCCAAGCGGCTGCTCGACGGCAAGCACGTGAATGGTTCGGCGATGACCGTGACCGGAAAGACATTTGCCGAAGAAGCGAACCGAGCGCAAGAAACTCCTGGACAGACCGTGATCGCTCCTTTGAGTAAGCCGCTGAAGGCCACGGGCGGACTGGTGATCGTGAAAGGCAACCTCGCTCCTGGCGGCGGAGTGGTGAAGATGAGCGGCCATGAACGGGCGTCGCAAACCGGCCCGGCGCGTGTCTTCGATTCCGAAGAAGCGGCGATGCAGGCGGTGACCAGCAAGCAGATCAAGGCCGGCGATGTAGTGGTGATCCGCTATGAAGGCCCAAAGGGCGGACCCGGCATGCGCGAAATGCTGAGCGTGACCGCGGCGATTGTGGGCGAAGGCTTAGGCGAGAGCGTAGCGCTGATCACGGATGGACGCTTCAGTGGCGCAACCCGCGGTTTGATGGTCGGCCATGTAGCGCCAGAAGCCGCGCTGGGCGGGCCGATTGCCGCGATTCGCGAAGGCGATCGCATCACCATCGACACCAAGATCCGAAGGCTGGAGCTGGAGATTTCCGATGCCGAGATTGCACGGCGGCTGGCGGAATGGAAAGCCCCGGCGGCGAAGTATAAGACCGGCGTGTTCGCGAAGTACGCAGCGCTGGTGAGGTCGGCGTCCGAAGGCGCAATTACAACGCCCGCCCACCAGAGTCAGTCCAGGTCCTAGCCCTAGCCTGCTGCGTTTACGGCGGCTGTTCAGTTGTACGTACAATGTTCCACGTGGAACGTTTTGTGCATAGATATTTGTATGTATACTTACATAAGTACAATGGCCGGATCCAGAAAAGGGCGCTGCTGGGGCGGGGTTGCAAGTCATTGATAATGCTCAGGCGTCGGTGTGGTTAAACAGACACAGGCGGGTATTTCCTACACTGTAATTATTACAAACACTCATATGAGCGACGAGCGGGCGCCCTTTCCAGTTCGATCCGCAGAGCGCAGAATTCAAGTCCAAAACAAAAACCAGATCGATCGCGAACGATACCGGCGACACGGATCGTCCTGCCGGTGGTTCGGAACTCGACTTCCATCAGCTCGCCGGGCTGCAGGTTGACGCCAGCGTAGAGCTCCATGCCCGTGCGGCTTAACATAGAAACCAATCCGGGCACAACTAGGTTTGTGGCGCCGGGGACCGCGATGAAGACAGGTGTGTGCATACGATATCGGGTGTATCGGCGAGTGTTGGTCGAGTCCATTTTCAAGGTAGTTAAGTCACACACAATCTACTTGAGCAAGCTGAAGTGCAGCAGGTATGCCGCAGTGGCCAGGCCGATCATGAGCATGCCGACCACTTGCGCCACCTTGAACCGCCAGCGCCGCCGCTCGCTGTGCTGCGCCGAGGCAGCGCGCAGTTTCTCCATCCAATCCGGCTCGGCTTCGTTCTGACTTGAGCGCTGCCCGACGAGCGCTCCGAGGCGGCGGTGATCGTCGGCCGCGAGCGAAACGAAGCGAAAGGGCTGCAACTCATTGGTGACGGGGCTCAGCATCTCTGCGCCTCCGAGCACTGCGCCGGCGCCGGTCAGGAATATCAATTTGACCTGCGATCCTTGAACGACGGGCTGAGAGAGCGAAAGCAGACCACCGCTGACCGAAATCACTTGGAGGTTGGCCGCGGTGGTCTGGCCATTTGCAAACCGAAGCACGGCCGGATTTTGGCCCTCGAGATGAGCTCGCGGGAAACGCCACAGCGGGTGGGATTGGGGGAGGGTAGCCATAATCTAGCGCCAGTATGTGGTGGAAGTGGTTACTAACAGAAGATTACGAAGGTGCCAGTCCGGGTGGTTACAAGCTTTGGGGCGCGGCCCTGGTTAGCGCCCCACAGCACCAACAAGGCGGCGCGACCACCGGTGCCCCATTTCTGAAGTGACCGAAAGCCATGCACTAACGATTCGATTTCCCACTTGTGGGGCGAGAGAAATCTGAGCTGAGCAACGGCCTGCCGCTTAATGAACCCCATCGAGATCGGCGCTTGTAGCTTCGGACAAGTTTCACGGTGTCCGCGGGTGCGGATCGGCTTACAGCATCTCAAGTGACCGTGCGTGAAATTGCTGACGCAATCGGGCGATGTCGCTCATTGACCGGTTGTGAGCGTTATCGGGATGTTACGCCAACCATCGAAAAACCTTTTCCGGCTTTGCGGTATAGACTGGCTCGGAGGAGGCCAATCCTCATGGCCGAGGGAGGCGGAAATGTTTGAAACCAGTGGAACCACCGATGTCATGGAAAAGAGCCCGTGGCAGAAATACGCGCTCTGGTTCGCGGCAGGCTGCTTCGTCACGATTCTGATCTTCTACATGCTCCTCATACCCAGTGCGAAGCGTGCTGCGGCTGAGTCCGCTGAAAAAGCGGCGAACCAGAAACTCTCCGCTGAACTGGCCAAGAACCCGGTGCAAGCTCAACTGGAAACCACGAAGGCCGCATTGCAGACTGCAACCCAAGAGCGCGACGAGTGCAAAGCCAAGTTTGATCGCCAGACGATCCTCTACGACAACAGCATCGTCATCGACCCCGACAAAATCTGGATCATCCCCGCCGATGTTGAACCGATCGCCGTCGGCGACCACCCCGTCACTTACACCCACTACGACCCGAAGACGAAGCGCGAGACTGTCCACTTCTATCCTCAGCGGCAATAGCCGACGGCGCTCACTCAAAACTCCGGGTCGGGGATCAACAAGTGAAATCGGGATCTTTCAACGGTTAACAATTGGGGTGTGGCTCCGCCGGGTTCATGTCCAAAACTGCCACCACTTTCTTGGCGGTGACGGCTGTGAAGTGCCGGGCGTCTTGATGCGACTGCGAAGCTCCTGAATCTCTGCGCGTATCTCGTCAACCAACTCCGGCGACTCCACGATAACACCTACACGGCTGACCTCTTCAAGCCGAGCAGCCGCTAGAGCAAGATGGCGGTCAAGGTCGCGAACAGGCCAGATGTAAACGCGGCCTAGAAAAAGCAAAACGCTCGCAGCTGCTCGAATCTCCTCGTGAGAATCTTCCACAGCAAGCTTTAGGGTGTCCTCGACCTGTTTAGCCAGCTTGGTCTTTTCAAATAGCTCGCCAAACCAATCTGCGGCTCCGTCATTGTCCCACGGCAACTTACCCCATGCGCCCATTATCCGTGCCCTCCTGCGCGTGTTTCGGTGCAGCTCATTATGCCAAAACCAAACTGTTGCAACCAGGCGATTGCACTCAGAACCGGGATGGTTGGTGAAATCGCGACCAAGCAACTTTTCCAAGACAGTTGGGTTTACAAGTATTTGTTTGGGTTCTTCTTCCGGGAGGTTCCCTATGGTCCGTATGACGGAGAACGGATTGGAGCAGCGCTGGCAGCCTTCGGGGGCTATCCAGGCGGAACGCGGTGCAGCGAGCCTTGAGGAGCGTCTCGAACAGGCGATCCCGATTAAGGAGCAGCTTGACAGGGTGCGCAGTTGGTGCGAACGGCTGTCGCCTAAGTTTCGTCGCGCCTTTTCTGCTGGACAGTTGCTCTTTCAGGTTGTCGGCGCCGCCGGTTACGCTGGCTACTTCGCCTCCATGCACACGTTAATGCGCTTGCTTTCCGGCGCTTTGATGGCAGGTACATGGTACGTGATTTACAGAATTAAAGGAGCCCCTCAGCCCTAGCAGTGTGTGCGTGGGAACTGGGTCGCTCACTAATTAATACATCAAGAAACAACAGCCGCTATAGCTCAATGCCCCCGAACTTGGTTAGACTGCTCTTTCTCACCAAAGGAGAAACCATGTCCAAGTTGATCGTACGTTTCCTCGCCATCTTAGGCGCTCTGTGGCTGATCGGAATGGTCATCGTGCTGGTGGCCGTGATCGGCATGAAAGGCAGAGTTCCATCCAAGACGATTCTCGAAGCCAATTTCGAGCAGACGTTCCTGGAGGACGTCCCGGACACGCCGTCGGCGCAGTTGCTGTTGAACGAGAAACAGACGCTGCGCGACGTAGTGGACGCAATCGATCGCGGAGCGAGCGACGATCGCGTGGTCGGCATGATTGCCAGGATCGGCGCGGCTCGGATGGGAATGGCACAGACGCAGGAAATTCGCGATGCTGTGCAGAGATTTCGCGCCCACAAGAAATTTGCGGTCGCGTACTCGGAAACTTTTGGCGAGTTTGGTCCGGGCAACGGCGCTTATTACTTGGCGACGGCGTTTGACCACATCTATCTGCAGCCCTCGGGCGACGTCGGGCTTACTGGCCTCATCATGGAGTCGCCATTTATCAAGGGGACGCTCTCCAAGCTGGGCATGACTTTTCATGGCGATCATCGCTACGAATACAAGAACGCGCTCGACTTCTTCACCGAGACGAAGTACACGGGGCCACACAAAGAAGCGATGACCGCGATCATGACTTCATGGTTCAACCAGATGAAGGACGGTATCTGCCAGGCGCGCAAGATCGCACCGGAGAAATTCCAGGCCCTGGTGGATGCGGGGCCTTATCTGGGCAAAGAAGCAGTTACGGCGCAACTGGTGGACGCGATCGCCTATCGCGACGAGGTCTACAACGACGTAAAGAGCAAGGCGGGGGACGGAGCGGAACTCCTCTATCTGGATAAGTATTTGGGGCGCGCCGGGCGTCCGCACGATCGTGGGAAGACGGTGGCTCTGGTGTTCGGCGTCGGTGACGTCACCCGCGGCAAGAGCGATTACGATCCCGTCGAAGACAGCCAGAATATGGGGTCGGATACGGTGGCGGGCGCGATTCGAGCGGCGGCGGAAGACAAGGACGTGAAGGCGATCCTGTTTCGTGTGGATAGTCCGGGAGGTTCGTATGTCGCCTCCGATACTATCTGGCGGGAAGTGGTACGGGCGCGCCAGGCGGGCAAACCGGTGATTGTTTCGATGGGAAATCTTGCGGGGTCGGGCGGATACTTCGTGGCCATGGCCGCCGACAAAATCGTCGCCGAGCCGGGAACCATCACAGCCTCGATCGGGGTGCTGGGCGGAAAGATGCTGACCAGCGGGTTGTGGGATAAAGTTGGCCTTTCCTGGGACGAAGTGCACCAGGGCGAGAACGCCACCATGTTCACCGGAACGCACGATTACACTCCCGCCGAATGGGGACGATTCGAGGCGTGGCTCGACCGCGTCTATGTGGATTTCACCAGTAAGGTTGCCGATGGGCGCAAGCTGCCCAAGGAAAAGGTGCTGGAGATTGCGAAGGGGCGGATCTGGTCGGGCCAGGATGCGAAGACCCTGGGCTTGGTGGATGAACTCGGCGGCTACGATACGGCGCTGAAATTGGCGAAGAACGCGGCGGGCGTTCCGGAGGGCGAGGACGTCAAGATCGTGGTCTATCCACGGGCGAAAACTTTTTTCCAGAGCGTGATTGAGCGCCGCGGGCCGGATAACAGCGATAAGGAAGGCGTAGGGCAAACACTGGCGAAGATTCTGGCGGTGGTGCAGCCTGTGGCGCGTCAGCTGGATGCGGCTGGGATCAAGGGCAAGGATGCGGATCAGGACGATGTGCTGCGGATGAACCCAGTACCCAGCAGCCAGCAATAACTCGTGTAGAGACGGGGCTCGCCCCGTCTCCGTTGGATGTGGCAATAAACGCGGCGGGAGACGCGGCAAGCCGCGTCTCTACTGGGCGGTTACAGTCCCAACTTCTTCACTTCATCGTTGTAATACTTGCGGTAGAGGATCGACCATTCCTCCGAGCCCTCGATGATGGTACGGCGCTGGCTTTCGATTTTCTGGCGGGCAGCCTGGTCGATGCGGGCTTCCTGCATGAGGAGTGCTTCGAGAATCTTGCGGACTTCGAGGCGGATGGTGTTGCGGTCCTCGATGAAGTCAACCCCGTCCATTTCGGCTACGGCGTCGGTGACGGTGTGGGCGAGTTTGTTGACTTTGTCGCGGCTCAATCGCACGGCGGGGGCGTCCTCACAGTTCCAACATTAAAGAACAGCCTTGTATTTTTTCACCAGCTCGGTCTTCACCTTGCGGAACATTTCCTGGTAATTGGCGCCGCTCTTCTGCATTTCTTCGGAATACGCTTCGAGGATGACGCGCACTTCGTCGTTAATGCGGTCCTCGAGAGCCAGTTCATCGAGCAGAGCGGCGTGCACCTTCTCGGTAAGCGCAGGCACGGCTTTGGTCTCGATGAGGCCGCTCGCCACCAGTTTTTTGGAAACTTCGCGGGCCAGATAGCCCACATATTCTTTGGAAAAGAGCATGATTAAAGCGCTGTTTTGTAAGCAGAAAGTTTAACACAAGGCTGCTTGTAAACTGGCGACGCTTCGAACTCCGAGCTCCGAGCCCCGAGCTTCGAGCAAACTGGTTGCACCGCAGCTCATAGCTCGAAGCTCGCAGCGCGTTTATTCAGCTTGCGCGCTGGCGGCTGACTGGGCCAAGCCTTACAATGGTGTCACTCCCATGTCTCCACACCCAGACGACCTGACGGGCATGAAAGAAGATATGACGGCCTTCATTGAAGGTCTGGGCATGCGCCGCTTCTTTGGCTATGTGGAGTGCGAAGAGATTCCCAGCGTGCTGTGGGACTCGGGACAGAATCCGGATGGCTGGAAGGATTTCGTGGAGCTGGCCAAGTCGACGGGCGCTCCCTTCCTGACCATGCACTCCTGGGCGCTCAACCGCGAAGAGTTGGACCGCTTGTCCCAGCAGCTCGCCGACAGCGATTACAAAAGCGAAGAAGATATGGAAGAAAGCCGCTGGCTGAAGAGCTACGTCGGTAAAACCGGTTTCGTGCAGCTCGGATGGGCTTACCAGGGATGCGTCTTTGTCTATGAAGCGGGCACGGAATGGTACGAACATTATCAGCAGCTGCGCGAACTGGCGGATGATGCCGGCGGATTCATGATCGACGAGCCGGACCAGGACGAGGAGCGGTAGGGCAGGTGTCAGGTCTTAGGTCTTAGGTCTCAGAAAACCTTGTACGGTCCATCGCGCAGTTTTCCTAAGACCTAAGACCTGACACCTGAGACCTAAAAGATGCGATGGATCGCCAATCCGCTAAATTCTCCAAGAGCCAGGGTGCTCGAAGCCGCGCTGCATGATTCAAAACTTAGAATCCCTCCTTCTGCTTTGCCCGTGCTTGCCGATCTGCTCGTCGGGCGTGGGATTGAAGAGCCGGAGGCGGCTGCCCGTTTTCTTTCGCCTGAACTTGGCGACCTCCATGACCCGCTGCAGATGAGCGGGATGAAATCCGCACTTGATCGGCTGGAGGCGGCGTTAGAGCGCAAAGAGAAAGTTCTTATTTACGGCGACTACGACGTGGACGGTACGACGGCGATCGTCATTCTCAAGAAAGCGATCGAGCTTTGCGGCGGGGCGGCTGACTTTCACGTTCCGCACCGCATCCGCGAAGGCTATGGCATGCGCGACGAGGTGATCGAGCGCGCCGCCGCCGACGGGGTGCGGCTGATCATCAGCGTGGACACTGGCATCCGCGCGTTCGACGCGGCCCAAACTGCGCGGCGCACCGGAGTGGACCTGATCGTTACCGATCATCACCTGCCGGGGATCGGCGGCGTTCCGCAGGCGTTGGCCGTGGTTAATCCAAACCAAGAGGGTTGCCAGTATCCCTGCAAGCATCTGTGCGGCGCGGGCGTGGCGTTCAAGTTGGCCCAGGGATTGATGCAGCGGCGGCTGGATGCCAAAGATCTGTCGCGCCTGCTGATGTCGTTTATGAAAGTTGTGGCCATTGCGACCATCGCCGATGCTGTTCCGTTGCTGGGCGAGAATCGCGTATTCGCAAAGCTGGGATTGCAGGGGCTGCGTCGTCCGGTGAACGTTGGGCTGAAGGCGCTGCTTGAAGTTGCGAAGCTCGGCGACGGGCGGGCGCTGACCGCGACCGAAGTCGCCTTCCGCATTGCGCCTCGCCTGAACGCTGCCGGACGCATGGACGTGGCTCGCGACGTGGTGGATCTTTTCAACGAGAAAGACATGGAGCGCGCGCGGAAGATTGCCGGCCGGCTCGACCAGCTGAACGCCGAGCGCCAGGAAGAAGAGCGGCGCATCATGGACAGCATCGAGCGCCGTCTGGAAGAAGAGCCCGCGTCGCGCGAAGCGTATTGCGTGGTGCTGGATGGCGAAGGCTGGCATCGCGGCGTGATTGGCATCACGGCGTCTCGCGTTGTGGAACGGCACGGGCGGCCAACGCTCGTCATCTCGCGTGAGGGCGACGAAGCGCACGGCTCGGGACGATCGATCCCGGCGTTTCATCTGCTGCATGCGATTGAATCGTCCAAGAGCTATTTTCCCGCTACGGTGGGCACGCGCACGCGGTTGGCTTTGCGCTGCCCAGCGCCAACGTGGAGAAACTGCGCGAGCATCTGGATGGCTACGCGCGTGCCCGGCTCACTCCCGCCGATTTCGAACCGCAGCTGGAGTTCGATCGAGATCTGCCGCTGGGAGAAGTTACTCCTGAACTTCACCAGGCGCTGCTTTTGTTGGAACCTTTTGGGATGGAGAATCGGGAGCCGATTTTCGCCGCGCGGGCGGTGCGGCTGATGGCGCCTCCGCTGGCGGTGAAAGACAAGCATGTGCGGCTGCGCGTGGCGCCGGCCGTCAATGGCAGCGCTGCGGGCGCGGTTGCGGCGGTGCGAGAGTTCACTCCCCGGTGCCATCCTGATGCGGCGGCGATTCCAAAACGAGATGGTTTGGGGACGGGGCTCCGCACCGTCCCGGCGGGGCAGAGCCCCGCCACCACACAATCATCATCTTCCTGGCGCGACAACATTGCTTTCAAGGCGATGGGCTGGGGGCTGAAGGAATCCTGCGACCGGTTGCAGTTGTTGGCCGGGGACCGCCTGGACATCGCCTACTCGCTCGGCATGAACGACCATCCTGAATTCGGCGGGCTGGAGCTGACTTTGCGCGACGTGGTGCGCTCTCGGTGAGTGCACTTGTTTCTATGACGGGGTAGCGAGCTACTTTGATTAGGAAAGTAGCCCACACGGGGGAAGCAAGCAGAGTTGGAGGGGCCAGCGCGGTTGAAGCTGCTCGACGATTTGCCAGGGGCTGAGGTTTTGTTTGTGGAAGTTGGGGCGGACAAGATTGAAGTAGAGCTGATAGGGGAAGGCTTGGGCGAGAAAATCGCCGCGGCCGGCGAACCATTCCAAGTCGAAGAACTCATCTTCGACGAGGCGGTGAACGGTTTCAACATCGCTCTGGAAGGTGGGAGCGGCAGGTGGAATGCGGACGTGCTGACTGTCGCCTAAAGCGCTGGGGAAGCCGGTGGGCCGGCCGCGGCGATCGTGACCGCCGATGAACTCGGAGCCGTTGTCGGTCTGCCAGACCAGATCGCGCAGCGAGATACCGCAACGGGCGAGGTGCTGTTGCATGCGAGCCGCGAAGACGGAGCTGGCGGCGGCAGAGCGGCGCTGCGCGAAGGCCCAGAACAGCAGCCCGCTGCGCACCTCGCGTGCGGTGTACTCGACCGTGGGCAGATCGAAGGCTTGGGCCTGAGGCCAGTAGCGGGGGATGTCGTCGAGATCCTTGGTGTCGGCAGAGATCTGCTCAAAGACGCGCCCGGTGGCCTTGATGTGGGCGAGGTCTTGCTTGCGTTGATATTTGCGCTGCCGTTTTTTCAGCAGACCATGCTGGCGCCAGATACGCTCCAAAGCCCGATGGCTGAGGGGAAGATCGAACTCACGGATGAGGCGACGAGCGCCGAAGGTGAACAACTGCTGGCGCAAAGCGACGACCCGCTGTTCGACCTCGGCGGGAGTTTTTCCGGGCTGGTGCTGAGGAGCGCGGGAAAGCTCGATGAGGCCACGCAGTCCCTGCCGCTGATAACGGCGCAGCCACTTGCGCACGGTGGGGACACTGGTTTGGAAAAGACGAGCGGTGGGCTTGATGCCCCGTTGCCGGGCCGACTGCACCAGACGCAGGCGATGATTGTAGGCGTCTCTCATCTCTCGAATCAGGACAAAGTAGGCGGTAGACACAGCGGATTGTAATCCCGGTCGCTGGCCTCCCGGCTTTTGAGGAGCCGTACGGCCAGCTCCCTAACGCGTCTCTCACTCAAACATTGCAACCTCGCTAGGGGGATACGATGTGGGTAGGCTCTACCAACTGCGACTTCCGTTTGACCGATTTCCACAGTGCACGATAGACTGAATGAGTTTGCCTGTACTTGCGGACCCGTTCTGGGGCCGCGCCGCGTTTCCGGTCAGAAGCCGCAGCGGGAAAACAGCAAGCATATTCAAATTTCTGCCGAGCTTCGCTCGGTGGGCAGGTGAGGGCACCTGCCCCTACGTGAGTTATTAAGGAGTGTCTATGTACGCGGTGATCCGCGCAGGTGGAAAGCAGTATCGGGTGGCCCCGGGCGACGTGATCCGGGTGGAAACACAAGAAGACAAGGACGGAAAGGTCGAGTTCGGCGACGTGCTGGCAGTTTCCGCCGAGGCGGGCAGCGTGGTGCCTGCGGGATCGGGGGCGCTGGTAACCGGCGAGGTCGTCGAACAGGGACGCGGCAACAAGATCCTGGTCTTCCACTACAAGCGCAAGAAGCAATACAAGAAGCTGCGTGGACACCGGCAGGACTATACCGCGGTCCGCATCACCGAGATTGCTTTTGATGGGCAGTCGTTCAAAGCGCCCGAGCTTCCGAAAAAAGAGAAGAAGGCGAAGCCGGCGGCCGAGGGCGGCGAAGAAGTGAAGACTTCGAAGAGGCCGGGGAAAAAGGCGACGGAACCGGCGGCGCATGCGCTGGCGGAGAAGGCGGCGCCCAAAAAAGCCGCGAAGAAGAAAAAGAAGTAGCGCGAATTCATCGTGAGAACTCCTTGCGGCGGCGAGCTTGGGAATGATGAGTAGGGATCCCTTCGGCAGGCTCTTCGACTCCGCCAAGATATGTGCTCCGCGCATTTCTTGGCTCCGCTGAGGATGACAATTTTGGTTTTTAGATTAATCTGGCAACTGGCCACTCGGAACCGGGAACTGATTTTATGGCGCATAAAAAAGGACAAGGCACTTCACGAAACGGGCGCGACTCGAACGCGCAGCGGCTTGGGTTTAAGGCTTTCGGCGGACAACTGGTGCCCGGCGGCACGATCATCGTGCGGCAGCGGGGGACGCGGGTGAAGCCCGGGCTGAACGTTGGCCGCGGCAAGGACGACACTCTCTTCGCCAAGATCACGGGGCGGATCAAGTTTGTCAATAAGGGATCGATGGGGAAGTTTGTGCTGATCGAGCCCGAGGCGATCGAAGCGAAATAGATTGGGCACTTTGACTCGCCGGAAAAACGCCGCCTTCCTATTAGTGTGGGATAATGAGCGCACTAGTGGGTGGGGGCGCCGATGCCAAGAGCGAAGTTTGGCGAATCCGAGTGGCCCGATCTTCCCGGGGAACCCGAGGGCTGGCGTGAGCTTCAGGAACGAGCCCGGAGACGAACGAGACCCAAGGAAGCTGGAAGCGATCATCGCCGAGATGAACCGGCTCCTCAGCGAGTGCGAAAAAAAAGCGGCTGCCGGCGAAGCGCCGCGTCCTACCTCCCGGCGTGGCCGCGTCAAGCCGACTTCAATCTCCGAATAGGGTTCACTATGCTGCGCTGGCGATCCGCTGTAATTTGGAGCGTAGTTCTGCAATTCGTGATTTTCTCTTCTGATAGGCGTTCAATTGGTCGGGCGTGAAATCCGTCAACTTGCGACCCATGATCGAATCGAGTTGCAGTTGTAAAAGATCGCATAGCTCAAAGGCTATTTGAGTGATACCGGTGGGGTCCATACAACACCCCGCCTAATATTGAAGCGCGAAGCCTCACAAAGCGCAGTGATGGCAGAGTACCTTCAAGGTACGGCTGGTCACAGGCGATTGTGATTCTGGCACGTGGCTAGGTTCGATGTTCGAAGTTCAATGTCTAAAGCTCAATGTTTATCCTCAATGTTTATCGATGAAGCCAAAATTCGAGTGAAGGCTGGGGATGGCGGCAACGGCTGCATGGCGTTCCGGCGGGAGAAGTTTGTCCCGCGGGGCGGGCCTTCGGGCGGCGATGGCGGCCGGGGCGGCGACATCTGGATGGAATCGAGCGAGCGCCACAATACGCTGGTGCATTTCCGTTTCAATCCTGAATACAAGGCCGAGCGCGGACGGCACGGCGAGGGCGCGAAGAAGACTGGTCGCGACGGTGAAGGGATCGTGCTGAAGGTGCCGGTGGGCACGATCGTTTACGACGAGGACACGGGCGAGAAGGTTTACGATTTTTCGCGCCCCGATGAACGTGTCGTGATCGCGCGCGGCGGGCGCGGCGGACGCGGCAACGCGCAGTTTGCCACTTCCACGCATCAAGCGCCGCGCGAGCACGAAGACGGGCGCCCGGGCGAGGAACGCAACTTCCGGCTGGAGTTGAAGCTGCTCGCCGATGTTGGGCTGGTGGGATATCCAAATGTGGGCAAGTCGACGCTGATCTCGCGCATCTCGGCGGCGCGGCCAAAAGTGGCGGATTATCCGTTTACCACGCTCGAGCCGAACCTGGGCGTTGTGCTGGCGGGTGAGAAGGGAAAAGAAGAGAGTTTCGTGGTCGCCGACATTCCGGGCTTGATCGAAGGAGCGCACAGCGGATCGGGTCTCGGCACACAATTTTTGCGGCACATTGAGCGCACGCGTTTGCTGGTGCATATGGTGGATGTTTCCGACAGCAGCGGCCGGGCCGACGTGGTGAAAGACGTTGGCGTGATCCGGGGCGAGCTGGCTAGCTTCGGGGCGGGGCTGGAGAAGAAGCCGACTTTAATGGTCGCGTCCAAAATCGATGTGGCGAATCCGGAGAAGCTCAAGAAGCTGAAGCAATGGGCTACTCGTCGGAAGCTGAAGCTTTATGCGATTTCCGCGGTCACCGGCGAGGGGATTGAGAAGCTGAAGTTTGCTATGGCGGAGGGCGTAGAGAAGGTGCGGACGGCGCTGGCATCCTCTGAGGAAGATCGATTTTCGAAATCGAGCGCCTGATTGCGAGCACGAACGGAGATGGGCGCGGCCACACCGTGCTAGAATTTCCACAGCTTCTGACCCTATACTCAGGACCCTACTTTGATTGAACTCGCACCCTCGATACTCTCGGCGGATTTCGCCCACCTGGCGGAACAGGTAGAGCTGGCAACGGCGGGCGGCGGCAGCGTGATCCATGTTGACGTCATGGACGGGCATTTTGTGCCGAATCTAACGATCGGGCCGCCGGTGGTGAAATCCTTGCGGCGGGCGACTCGGCTTCCGCTGGACTGCCATCTGATGATTGAGAACTCCGACCAGTACATTGCGGAATTTGCGGAAGCTGGCGCGGACTGGATTTCGGTGCATCAGGAGACGTGCCGGCATTTGAATCGGACGCTGAACCTTATCAAGAGCCATGAATGCCTGGCGGGCGTGGTGATAAATCCGGCGACGCCGGTGGAGACGCTCGGCGAAGTGCTCGACATGGTGGATTATGTACTGGTGATGAGCGTGAATCCGGGGTTTGGGGGGCAGAAGTTTATCCCGGCGACGCTGCACAAAATGAGGAAGTTGGCGGAGATTCGCGCGGCGCGGGGCTACCAGTACCGCATCGAAGTAGATGGCGGCGTCGGGATGGACACGGTGGCGGAGGTGGTGCACGCCGGAGCGGAGATCCTGGTGGCGGGCAATGCGGTGTTCGGCAAGGGCGATGCCAAGGCGAACGCGCAGGCGCTGCTGGAAGCAGCTCGGAGCGCGAGTTTGCAGAGAGTGTAGGAAGGTCAGAGGTTAGAGGTCAGATTGCAGAGGTTGACGTCAGATTGCAGAGGTTCTTAATGCGTCGAAATTCTGTTTTTGTGTTTCTTGGGTTGCTGCTGGCGTTAACGGTAGCGTGCACCAACAAGAAGTCGGTGAATCCGCTGGCTAACGTTGGGTCGAAACAGCCCGACAAAGTGCTGTTTGACCGGGCCATGGACGCCATGAAGCACAACCGCTTCGACGTGGCGCGGATGACGCTGCAGACGCTGATCAACACCTATCCCGATTCGGAATTTATCGCGCGGGCGAAGCTCGCGGTGGCCGATTCGTGGTACGCCGAGGGCGGTTCGACGGCGCTGCAGCAGGCCGAGATCGAATACAAGGATTTCCGGACGTTCTTTCCCAATATGCCGGAGGCGGCCGAGGCGCAGCTGAAGGTGGCAAACATCCACTATCAGGAGATGGAAAAGCCGGACCGCGACTACACACACGCGATGCGGGCGGAGGAGGAATACCGGGCGCTGATCATGGAGTATCCGGACAGCAAACTGGTGCCGCAGGCGAAACAGCGGTTGCGGGAAGTGCAGGAAGTGCTGGGGGAACGGGAGTTCGAGATCGGACACTTCTATTATCTCCGGCTGGCGTATCCGGCGGCGATTGCGCGGCTGAAAACCCTGGTGGACCGCTATCCGTTATATAGCGGTGCGGACGAGGCGCTGTATCTACTGGGGCAATCGTACGAAGGCGAGATCAATATGGTCCGGAAGAATCCACGCTTGAACGAAGTGATCAAGACCAGGATGATCGAGGATCTGACGAAGGCTGCGGGGGATGCGTACGGGAGGATCATCAAACGGTATCCGGCAATGGACCGGGCGGTGGATGCCAAGACGCGGTTGGAGGCGCTGCATCAACCGGTACCGCGGCCGACCCGGGCGGCGCTCGAAAATAGCAAGAAGGAAGAGGCGAGCCGGCAAGAGACGGGTATGCTGTCGAAGGGGCTGGGGACCTTCGAGAAGTTTCCCGACGTGTCCAGGGCCGCGCGCGTGGGCGAGCCGACGATGGTGGATCCGGAGCCGGTGACGGCAACGGGCGTGGTGAAAGAGCTTGCCAGTTCGGCGGGCGGCGGGGACAGCAAGCTGAAGGTGGAGACGGTGAACGGGACGGTGCAGCCGAACCAGGAGGCGCCGCGTTCGGCTGCCCCGGCAGCAACGGCAGTCCCTCCGGCGGCAGCGGCTCCGGCTGCGACAGCCGAGTTGAAGCCAGGTGTGGCGGATCCGAATGAACTGAAGCCCAACGTTGAGCCCGATCCGAACGCGCTTCCCCCACTACAGCAGAGCAATCAAATGGACAGTGGTAGTGGAGCAACGAGCGCTGCTTCTTCGAGCGAAACGACGAAAACCGAAGAGATGGCGGATATTTCTTCGAGCAAAAAGAAAAAGAAGAAGGGATTGGCAAAGCTGAACCCGTTCTAGAGAGGTCAGAGTTAATCAGAGTTAAGAGGGCAGATTACAGAGGTTACTACCGGTTTTGCCAGCTGACTTCTGCAATCCGTCCCTCAACTCTTCAAGTCTTGTCTCTCAGTTCCTCAATCTGACCTCTTAACTCTGACCTCTTCCACCCCACCAACGGACTAGGAACGGTCGTAACCTATTACCCGTGCGGGAATCGTTGACTTAGGTTAAGGGACAGGATAGTTTCGCGTTATCTCTCCTTTTTTGCGAAGGATGACGCTTGGCGCGGAAAATACTGCTTGCCGATGATAGTGTGACAGCCCAGAACATGGGGCGAAAAATCCTGGCCGATGCCGGGTATGACGTGGTCACGGTCAATAACGGATCTGCCGCCCTGAAGAAAATCACCGAACTCAAGCCCGATTTGATCGTGCTCGATGTGTACATGCCTGGCTACAGCGGGCTGGAAGTCTGCCAGCGGCTGAAGGATTCGGAGGAGACGGCGCACATTCCGGTGCTGCTGACGGTGGGCAAACTGGAACCTTTCAAGGCGGATGAAGCGCGCCGGGTCAAGGCCGACGCTCATATCGTGAAGCCATTTGAAGCCAGCGAGTTGCTGACCGCGATCACGCGACTCGAAGATCGGATGGTGCCGCAGGCATCCGAGGGCGGGCGCTTTAGCACGTCGATTTCAGGCATGGAGAGGTTCGGCGGCGAGGATGGCGGCAGGAAAACGGAAAGAAACACGATGGCCGATACGGGATGGAAGAGCCGGCTGGGTTTTCCGTCGAAGAACAAGAAAGAAGAACCCGAACCAGAACCAGAAGATGTTACGGCGGGAGCAACCTTCCGGGATTTCCGGAAGGGGAAGGGAAAGACGGGCGCGAGCGCGGCGTTTACGGTGAAGGCGCCGCCGCCTCCCGGACAGGAGCCGGGGCTGGTCCCGGATATTCCGCGCGACATCACGGCGGATGAGTTGGACGCACTGAGTGAGTTGGCCGCGAAGCTCGATGGACCGATCCCGGAGGCTGAGAATATTGCGCCGCTGGCGGAACAGTTGGCGGAGAAGATGGGCCCGGTTGAGGCTCCGTTGGATGCGCTGGCGGCGGCAAAGACTGAAGTGGAAGATCCTGCTGCTGCGGCGGAATCGAAGGAAGAAGTTGAAAATCCGGCGCCGGTCGTGGCGGCCGCGGAGGCAGCGGTCGAGGCCCCGGCGTCAGGCTTTGAAGAAAAGGCCGAAGGAAAGGTCGAAGGAAAGAGTGAAGTCGAAATTCCGGTCGAGCACCTGGAACCGCCGAGCGAAGGCGCTGCGGCAGTTGCCGAAAGCCAGGATCCGGAAACGGCGGCTGGGGTGGCCGTTGTCGCGGTGAATGTCGCCCTGCTTGGGGAGGAGCCCGCGCCCGTGGACCAGACCGACGAGCCGATGTTCGCGTCAACTGCGAGCGCGATTGGACAGGCCGCGGAAGAAAAGGCGGCAGAAGACAAGGGCGAACGAAAGATTGAAGCGAATCCCGCCGAAGCCGTCGCCAATTGCGAGGCGGCCCCGGCGAGCACGCTGGCGGAAGCCGACGATGCGAAGGGCCTGGAATCCCAGCCCGAAGAATCGAAGGCCCAAGAGTTGATGGGCGAAGAGTTGAAGAGGTGAAGGGGAAGAGGCAGGCGCAGAAGATTGAGCCACCCGTCCCGGTTGCGGCGAGCGTGCCAGAGACGGCGGAGGTGGAAGAGCCGCTGCCGAGCGATGCGGAGCTGGCCGAAGCGTTGCGCTGGCTGACACCCGCTGCCGGTTACGCGGATGTCTCGACGGCTCCGTCGCACGCAACCCTGATGGCGGCCGGCCAGTTGCTGGCGGAAGAAGCGACACAAATTGCGGCATCCGGTCCGAGGTGGGTGGCGGAGTCAGTGGCGTTGAGTCCGGAGGAAGCGGCGATTTCGCTGGAAGCGGAGATGTTCCGCACTTTCGGCACCATGCCCGCGACCATGCCAGCGACAATACCCGCCGCGGCGCCCGACGGCGAAATTGAACCGGTACGGATTCCCAGAGTTTCAGCGATTGCGGCTGCGGTTGAGAACAGACTGGCGGCAGCAGGGTTGGCGGCCACTTCGACCAGTTGGGCAGAACGAGGGGCCGAGCGCCGTTCATCCGAGCATGGTTCAGAGACCACAGCCGCGGAAACGCCAGCCGTGGAAGCACCGGGAGAAGTGATGACGACGGCTTCGAACGCTGCGAGTTCTTTGGTGGACGGGAGCGCAGCAGAGAAGATCGCACCAGAGATCGAAGCAAAGATCGAACCAGAGACCGCACCAGAGACCGCACGAGAAAAGATCGCAGCAAAGATCGAGCAAGAGAAGATCGAAGCAGAGAAGATCGAAGCGGAGCAGAAAGATTCTCCGGCGAAAGTGGCGGAGGAGGCACCTGAGGAAGAAGTCGCGGCAGCGACCTTCGCGGATGCGGTGAGAAGGACGATCGAGGATTACGGGGGAACAGAAAGGAGCCGCTCAGAGGGACGGGGACTGCGGTGGCGACGCCTGTGACGGTGGAAGAGAATCAGGATTCGAGTTCAGATGTTGGGGGTCGGGGAGCCATGGAAAGGCCGGGAAAGCGAAATCGGGGAAATCGAAGTGGCATCAGATCCGCACCGCGCCCACCAGCGAAGCCGCGAACAGTGACGTGGTGGACGCGGCGAAACAGGCCGAACACGGAGCCGCAGAACCCGCAGCCGAAGAGGCTCCGAAGGCAATGGCAGCCGCAGCGACCGCACAGGGCTCTGCGACTTCGTCTCCGGCGGCGTCGCTACCGGACGCCAGCACGATTGCCAGCATCGTGGACAGCATAATGGCCGATCTTCGCCCGAAGATCGTAGAAGAGATTGCGAAGAAGCTGGCGGGGAAGTAGCGCAGCTCTCAGCTATTAGCCTTCAGCTCATGCCGTCTCGCCCGCCTCCAATTGTACGTACAGTGTTCCACGTGGAACATTTTGTGCAGGTTTAATTGTACGTATGAGAATGTACATTTCAAGGGTGGTTGGAACGAGGCACAGGCGTACAAAAAGCGAAAATACGGGGTTTGCCGGTGTTTTTGGCGATCGGAACCGCTTCTGAGCCGCCCGCCCAAGTCGTTGATAATGCTCAGAGTTTGGGTGTGGTTAAATAGCCACTAGCGGGTACTTATTACGCTGTAATTTTTACAAAACTCATGATTTGGTGGGCGGGCGTCCCAGTCGAGGGTCCCGTTCGAGGCAGTGGAATCTCAGGTCTCGAAAAGCGCGA
>CAVVNA010000050.1:0-148663 GCA_963749275.1 uncultured Acidobacteriaceae bacterium | reverse complement strand
CGGGGCCGGGAAGAGGATATTTTCGTGGAAGAAAGATCTCCCGGCCAGACCGTGGGTTGGTCGGCCCTGATTCCGCCCTACCGCTTCACCCTCACCGCCACCGCGCCGCTGCTTGAAGCGGTAGTTATCGCCCTGCCGCGGGAGGCGTTGCGCGAGTATCTTGCCGCTAATCCGGCGGCTGGGTATAAAATCGCTCTGAATCTGGCCGTCGTCATTGGACATCGCCTGCAAATGTTCCAGACGATGTGGTTGCGCGAGATGCAGCGTACCGTGGAAGTGCGTTCTGCTTGACGCGGGGAATCGGCCCACAGGGGGGCGCAGTAGATGAGCGTTGACCAACTTTCCCAACCCGAACCTACGCGCCGCCGCATGGTTGGAATCTTCCTCGGCGGCGGCCTGCTTGCCTCTTTTGCTTCTTTCATCTATCCCGTGCTGCGCTATCTTGTCCCTCCGGCGGTGGTGGATCTCGGCGGGGACGAGGTCGTCGCCGCCAAGGTCACCGACCTGAAGCCGAATTCGGGCAAGATTTTCCGGTTCGGCAGCCGTCCCGGCTTGTTGATCATGGAGAGCGACGGCACCTATCGTGCTCTCTCCGCCACTTGTACCCACCTCGCTTGCACGGTGCAGTATCGCAGCGATCTGCGCGAGGTCTGGTGTGCCTGCCACAATGGAATCTACGATCTCAATGGCCGCAACGTTTCCGGTCCTCCGCCCAGGCCGCTCGATGTGTTTGATGTCCACTTGCGCGGCGATGAGATTGTCGTCAGCCGGAAGCGGGAGGCGTGACCTTGTTCGCCGCCGTCCGCCGCTGGCTTGATGAACGCTTTGATTTGGACGACCTCACCGCTCCGCTCCGCCACAAGACCGTCCCCAGCCATCGCCTCTCCTACTGGTATTTCCTGGGAGGCATCACTCTCTTTCTCTTCGTGATCCAGGTGCTGACCGGGATCTTGCTGCTTCTGTATTACCGTCCGGGCGCCAACGAAGCCTTCGAAAGCGTGCAGTACATCATGACTCGTGTCAGGTTTGGCTGGCTGGTTCGCTCCATCCACTCCTGGTCGGCCAATCTCATGATTTTCACGGCCTTCGCGCATATGTTCAGCGTGCTCTTTCTCAAGGCCTACCGCAAACCGCGGGAGCTGACTTGGGTCAGCGGTGTGCTGCTTATATTTCTTGTCATGGGATTTGGGTTCAGCGGGTATCTGTTGCCCTGGAACACGCTGGCCTTCTTCGCCACCAAGGTCGGCACCGAGATTACGGGGCAGATTCCGATCGTCGGCAAGCCCATGATGATCTTTCTCCGGGGCGGTGAAGATGTGACGGGAGCCACGCTGACCCGGTTCTTTGGATTCCATGTCGCAGTTCTACCCGGAATTGCAACCGTGCTGCTCCTGGTGCACCTGTTGCTGGTGCAACGCCTTGGCATGAGCATTCCCCCGAAACTGGAAGTGCAGTGGACCGCGGATCCGTCTGCCAGGCGGGAAATGAAATTCTTTCCCAACTTCTTGCTGCGGGAATTGATGGCTTGGTACGTGGCCCTGGGAGTGTTGGGCGCGTTGGCGGCAGTCTTCCCGTGGAACCTTGGTGTCAAGGCAGATCCTTTTGTGTCTGCCCCAGCCGGAATCAAGCCCGAGTGGTACTTCCTCTTCATGTTTCAGACGCTCAAGCTCATCCCGTCCAAAGTGTGGTTCATCGATGGGGAGGTTCTGGGTGTAATTGCTTTCGGCCTGGTCGGCCTCTTGTGGCTGCTGCTGCCCTTCTTTGAGAGTGACCAACCTTCACATATGAAACGGTGGATCACTGGGCTTTCTGTTTTTGCTCTTGCGTACGTTGCAGGGATGAGTGTTTATGGCCTTCTTGCGAAATAAGCTCCGACCGTTCCGCGCCGCCCATGTCGGGCTGGCGGGCTTCGTCGTGCTCGCAGCGTGCCTGGGTTGCGGGCAAAGTTATGGGCAAAGTTATGGGCAAACCAAGAACACCTGCCTGGATTGTCACTCCACTTTGCCTGATCCCCTGGGCGTGAGCCAGGAGAAGTTCAGCCAGGACATACACGCACAAAAAGGTTTGACTTGCGCCAGTTGCCACGGCGGCGACCCAACCACCGACGATGCAGACAAAGCCATGAGCCCAAAGGCGGGCTGGAAGGGCAAGATCGATCGCAAACAGATCCCGCAGTTGTGCGGAAGTTGCCATTCGGATCCCGCCTATATTCGGCAGTTCAACCCCAGTTTGCGCACCGACCAGTTGGACCAGTACCGCACCAGTGTGCACGGCAAGCGCTTCGCGGCTGGAGACACGAAGGTAGCCGTGTGCACGGATTGTCACAGTGTCCACGATCTAAGGGCGCCAAGCGATCTCCGCTCCACGGTTAACCCGGTCAACGTGGCGAGGACCTGCGCCCGCTGCCATGCGGACGCCAGTTACATGCAGGGATATTCCATTCCAACGGATCAGTTCGCCAAGTACAGCACTAGCGTCCACCACGAAGCGCTGGCGGTGCGAGGCGATCTGAGTGCGCCCACCTGCACAACCTGTCATGGCAACCATGGGGCCGCGCCGCCAGGAGTAGACAAGGTTCAGAATGTGTGCTCGAACTGTCACGCTTTCCAAGCCCAGATGTACGAAAAAAGTACGCACCAAAAGGCCTTTGACGCGGCTTCTCTTCCCGGATGCGTCGTGTGTCATAGCAACCATGGCATCAGACATCCAACCGACGCGATGCTTGGCACTGGCCCTGACGCCGTCTGCATGCGGTGTCATACCCCAGGTGACCGTTGCGATCAAGCCAGGGCGGGATTACTGAGTAACTTGCGTCGATTGGACGAGGCCAATAAAAGCGCAGACTCGGTTCTCCGTGTCGCCGAGTCTTCTGGCATGGAGGTGAGCGAGGCTCGGCTGGGACAGGACCAGGCACGGGATTCGCTGACCAAGGCGCGCGTCACGATCCATAGCTTCCGCACCGACTTGGTGGATCAGGATATTCAAGCCGGCCTGAAAATCGCGGCCCAGAACCTGCGAGCTGGGAAGGATGCCATGGTGGAACGCAACTATCGCCGTCTCGGGTTCGGAATATCCGTCATTGCCATCGGGATAGTGCTGGCTGGGCTTCGGCTGTACATCAAGAAGATCGAGAGTTAGGCCCGCGCATGAGCCCAACCCCTGCAGGCGCACGCTGCCTATGGCGAAGTACCATCAGCAGACGGTAGGCGACGAGGAAAGACTTTTTCCAGGATAGGGATGCCGGTCCAAATTCCTAAAACGTTCCTGGCGGGCGGCCCCCGCCAGAATCAGAGCCGCCCAAAACAGGGTTTCAGTTATTTCGCTGCATCGATTCGATGTGCTTATTCAAGTTGTTGATGCGCAACTGTACTTCGGAGGAGTGTCCCTGGCTCATACACCAGAAGAGTTCGCCCCAACCCGGCATCTCCTTCGCGCCATCTGTCGGCAAGCGTACGTCACCCACTATCGCGCTTCTAACGCGATCATAGGGATAATTGTTTTCGTTTTTTCTGGCGAGAATCGTGAGATCCGGTGGTGCGACTCTTAGCGCCTCAGCAGCCGGACCGTTTCCCTTGCCATCCTTGCCGTGACAGACGGCGCAATAAGCGGTGTACATCTCTTGAGCCGACGCAGGCGATGTCGGTCTCACCGGCATATACTTGATTTGCCTTTGTTGAGATTCAGCAAATGCGACAAGACCAAGGAAGAGAACAACGAGTGAAAAGACTCTGCGAATGGACATCGCTCCCTCCTTTCCCCGCGCCTAACTAGACGCGGTTCTTAAGGTTCAACTTCGGGAGTTTTGTGAAGGATCCCCCTCCCCCTACCTTCATTATCCGCCTTTTGCGGGTGTTCTGCAAAAATGGTAGCTGCGCATAACGTATTGCCACAAAAGGGGTTGGCAGTTGAAAAAACTTCCGCCGAGCAACGTTCGCCTGATCGCGGCAACATGGCGATGGTTGTCCCGATCGCGATCTCAGACTCTCACACGGCGCAGTGACATGTATCACCGCATCGGAACTGGAAACGAGTATAATTTGTGACGAGCGGGCAGCGAGAAGACACTGTCCGCCTGAACCCTGCAGCGGCGAAAAGAAACTCCTGCATTTGGCCGCGATGTTCGTGGCCCCCCATCAGCCTATTCGTGAGTTCCACCTCGAAGGGAGAGGTATGGCGCTCAAGATCCCCAACCGTTTGCCCGTCGTCCACCGTCAGCAGAATGGAAGCGCATGCCTTGCTCCTGTAGGCAGCAATGCAGGCCGCTGACGGCTCTGATGGTGGTGAAGGGCGTCACATTCTTGGAGGAGGTATTTTATGGCTGATCTATATACCTGCAGCTGTGGCAACCAAACCTGGGAAATCCGCGACACGGGCGTACGCTGCACAGCGTGCGAGACGGAGTATGTCACGCTCCACACTCCAGTGTCGGAATTCAATTCCGCGGTCACGCAGGAAATGGAAGAGGAACTGGCAGAGTGACTCTCTGCAGTCATTCCGAGGTGTCACGTGATGTTTCTACCCGCCCTCAGGCAGAAGGAGTATCCACACTCCGGATGCTTGCAGGCAACATCGAAGCTGGAGACTGCGGCGTCTGAGAGAATTTTTGCCGGCACTGCGCCTCCGGCTTCAGAAGGAGATTGTTATGCCAACTGTAACTGCTCCAACCCGCGTTAGACTGCAAAACATCCTGTTCGCCACGGATTTCACTCCATCCGCGCAATTAGCTCTGTCCTATACCCTCAACCTGGCTCACCACTACGATGCTGAGGTGTACGTGGTGAACGTGCTGCCGCACCTGCCGTTTGTTGAAACGGTGCAGCCCGATCCGGAGCAAATCAGGTTGTTGGCCGAAAAACAAATGGCCGCCTTAGTGGGCTCCCAGTCGTTCAAGGGCATTCGGCACAAGGAACTGATCGAGGAGGGCGAAGTTGCAAAAGCGCTCGACACGTTGGTCTCGGAGTATGAGATTGACCTCATCGTCATTGGCACCTGCGGCCACAAGGGACTCGGGAAAGTGCTGATGGGCTCGGTGGCGGAAGAGGTCTTTCGCAATGCCCAGTGCCCCGTGCTCACGGTGGGTCCGCATGCTACCCGCTGGGAGATCGATGGCAAACTGCGGCACATTCTGTATGCCACCGACTTCGGAGCGGAGTCGGTGCACGGTCTGCCCTACGCCCTATCCCTGGCAGAGGAGAATCGCGCTCGCCTGACCCTCCTTCATGTGGCGCCCGAACCCAGTGTCGTTCTGCCAGAACCACAACCTGGAGTTATGCCCGTGGTTGACCCGATAGAGGTGGTTGCTTCGACGGAGAAGCAACTCCGCGACCTGGTTCCCTACGGAACAACGCTTTGGCATGAGCCCGAGTACATGGTGCAGTTTGGTCCCCCGGCTGAGATGATCGTGAGCATCGCTGCGCAGTCGGTCGACATGATAGTGCTAGGCGTGAAACGGTCGGCGGCTTTGACCAAACACCTGGGCGCAGGCGTCGCTTATAAGGTGGCCTGCGAGGCGACGTGCCCTGTCCTTACGGTCGGCGCACGTTTCCGCGGCTAGAGAGAAGGGCGGACGGCCGGGCCTTCGCGTCACGCCTAACCGTCTCCTTATTGCCCTCCTAACCGTCGTTACTAACTGTGAAGGGTGCCCATGCCAGCAGAGATGGGCACCTTCAGAGTTCAAATGACTGCGATAGGCCGGGGTAAGAATGCCCCGCTGCCTTTGTGCCAACTGCGCAAGCCTCCCCTCCTCTTTGGGCCCTGAAATTGCGAACCACGTGTTAGGCGCTGATCGGTTTTATTAAACAAAGCCAATCTAAGTGACGCTGCGAAGCTATGCCCGTTGCGGCCCAGCAACCTAGTGGAGCACGCAACTCGCTGCCTGAGGATCGGTAAGAGCGAGGATCGGCAAGACCGAGGATCGGTAAGAGCAATGAATCAGTTCAAGTGGTACGCCGTCTACACTTACCCGCGCCACGAGAAAAAGGTTTTCGAGCAGCTTGTGCTTCAGATCGAGAGCTTCCTGCCGTATTATCGCGTTCTTCACAAGTGGCGCAATGGCTGCAGGGTTGAAGTGCAGGTGCCGCTTTTTCCCGGATACCTATTCGTCCGCATCCGACTGCATGAGCAGTTGCGTTCTGCAGGTACCTAACCTGGTGAACCTGATCGGCTTCGGGGGCTCTCCTGTGGCGTTACCCACGGAAGATATCGAGGCGCTGAGAGTAGTTTTGTCGACCCTGAAAGCCGAGCCCCATCCCTTTTTGAAACTCGGCGACCGGGTTCGGATCAAATCGGGATGTCTGGCTGGAATCGAAGGGATTCTTCTGCGCAAGGCAACTGGCTTTCGTTTCGTCCTTAATGTCGATCTGATCATGCAGGCAGCGTCGGTTAGAAATGAGTGCCGAAGACGTCGAGCCGATGGCTTTCGTTTCCCATCCCCGCGCCCCATCGCCAGCAGTGGGCATGGTTAGGGTTTCTTAATTCCACAACTACTTTTGGAGAGGTCCATGAACAAGGTATGTCTTCGAATCAGTCTCGCAGTTGCAGTGTTGCTGGCGTCGAGCCGGTTGGGTTTCGCCGGGCCTCAGAATGGCCTGGCAACGAACGGCCCGGCAATGGGCGCCGGAGCAGAATCGCCGCCCGCCCCGGCAGCCTCAAGTTATCCGGATGCTCCGAGCGCGGTAAAACCGCCGGGCGCACCGGGCGTTCCGGAGATGGGCGCCGAGCAGGCTGGTTTCCGGGCGCCCGCACCCGCCGCGACCGGCGGCTTGAGTCGTGCGATTGACGGCAAGTCCATAGTTGCTATGAGCGCGATGTTTGCCTCGTCGATTGTGAATGTTGAAAAAACCAATTCCTGTCTTGAACAGCATACTTGTTCGTTCGTTCCGGTGGCATTTCGCAGTCGCGGGGCACTCTACGGCGCCGGCATTCCGGCGGAACTCGGCGTCGCATATCTTAGCTACAAGCTAAAAGAGCATCGCCATCGCTGGTGGTTCGTTCCCGCCATGGTTGTGACCGGAGGCAATTCATTCGTCGCCTACGATTCTGCAACCGAGAACAGCTCTCCCAGGACAAGTAAGTGAGCGACCGGCAGGCAGTCGTCTTGAGCAAAGGGAATGAATTGGAGCGCCTCGGTTTACCCGGGGCTCTTGCCATGACGATCGATTCTCCAAACGATCAGATTTCCATCATGCAGTTCTGGCGCGTTCTCCAGAAGCGGCGCTGGCTCGTCCTCGGGAGTCTCGCTTTCGTGGTGTTGCTGGTGATGGCGGTCTCCGCTGATTCTCCCCAAACGCTATGATGCTTCCGCTCGACTTCTTCTCGACTTGAACGGAAATGATGCCCTTAGTCTCGAACAGGTTGTCATGCCCATCGGATTGGACCTTAACACCAAGCTCGAAACCCAAATCCGCATCGTCGAGAGCAACACGATCGCGATCAGCGTCATCAAGCAGTTGGGGTTGCACCATAAGAAGGATTTCGCTGGACGGCGCACCGTTCCGCCCGATCGGGACTTCGATAATGTGGACTTGAAGACGCGCGCTAAATTGACGGAGGCGTTCCACAAATCGCTCAGCGTAAAGCTGATTCCGAAAACTCAGATTGTCGAGGTCCGAATGCCGTGGCCGCTACCTATATCGAGTACAACTTCCAGACGAAATATCGAGCGACCCTGCAAACTTCCGACTGGCTGACCAAGCAGTTCGACGACCTCAAAAGGCATGCCGCGGATTCGCAGGAAAAACTGACCGACTACCAAAAGAAGACCGGGATCCTCGGTTACGGACGAAACCCACAACATCATCCTCGACAAGCTGCAAGAGCTCAATAAACAACTCTCCGCCTCGAGGGCGATCGCATTGTCAAGGAAGCCAAGTATCGCATCGGCGTGACCGAGAATCCCGAACTGATCGCCAACATCGCGCCCGAGAGCATCCTGGCCGCGCTCTACAAACAGCGCGCCCTATTCCGCGGAGACTATGCCCAACTCACGGCGAAGTATGGGCCTGCGTATCCCCGCGTCGTTCAGTTGCAGTCCGAGCTCAGAGAACTGGACGAGGCCATTCCGCCGGAAATCAAGAAAGTCGGCGCGGCCATTCGCGCCGAGTAGCAGGCCTCCCTGAAATCGGAACAGATGCTGCAGGCTTCATTCGACCAGCAGAAAGGCGAGGCTTACAAGCTCAACGAGGACGCCATCCAGTATGCCATCCTGCGCCGCGATGTCGAATCCAGCCGCGATCTCTACGACGGCCTGCTCAAGAAACTGAAAGAAGCCGGCATCATGGCGGGGTTGAAGTCCAGCAGCATAAGTATCGTCGACCAGGCCAGCCAGCCGATCGAGCCTGTCGAACCCAATATTCCGCTGAACCTTGCGCTCAGCCTGATGGGTGGGTTGCTCGGCGGGGCGGCACTGGCGTTCGTGGTCGAGAACATCGACACCTCGCTCCGCACTCCGCAGGACATCGAAACCTAATGCCAGTTGCCCTCGCTCGGCGTGATTCCGAGACTGGCCGCGAACGGCAGAACTGGAGGCAAGCAGCGGGTTCGCGGAGAACGCCAGTTTGCCCCTCCTGTCACCTTGCAACAGCGCAACTCGGGCAGCGCCGAAGCGTTCCGCGCCTTGCGTACGTCCCTGCTGCTCTCGTCGCCCGGAGCTCCGCCTCAGGTCATTCTGCTCACCAGCGCCATGATGCAGGAGGGCAAAACCTTTAGTGCTCTCAACCTCGCCGTAGTGCTAGCGCAGACTGGACAGAAAACCCTGCTCATCGACTGCGATATGCGCCGTCCCGCGGTTCACCGCTGTCTTGGAATTCCCATGGACAACGGTCTCAGCGCCTGCCTCGCGGGAACCGGGCCCGCGGACAAGGCCCCGGTGGCCATCGAGCAGATTCCCGGCTTGCACGTGGTCACAGCCGGTCACATGCCACCGTATCCATCGGAAATGCTGGCCTCGGAAGCAATGCCTCAACTGATCGAGCGCTGGCGGGAACAGTTCCGCTACATCGTAATCGATACCCCACCCGTGCTGGCGGTTACCGACGCTGTGGTCTGCGCGCGCATCGCCGACGTGGTTGTCCTCATCGCCCGTTCCGCAATGGCTCGCTTCAATCTCTTAAACTGTTACTGGCGCCACAGTGGAGTGACCGATGTAATTGACATTGGTAAAGCGGTCGCTCTGGGCAGCCTGGCGTTCTTCGTGACCACCCGCTACATCCTTCTGCGGTACGACTTCCCGCTTTCGATTTACATACTCGAAGCGATCATTACGACAATAGGGTTGGCGGGAGCGCGCTTATGCGCCATGGCTCTCAAGATCAGGGTTCTCAAGCTCAGGACGCTGGGCAATCCATCCCTGAACCAGAAGCGCCGGGTGATCGTCGCCGGGGCGGGAGAGGCCGCCAGCCTTCTGATCCGCGAAATGTTGGGGACAGAATTCGTTCCGGTGGCGTGTCTTGATGATGATGTTTTCAAGCGCGGAGCCAAGCTCCATGGGGTGCCGGTGGTGGGCACGATGGACGCTCTCGGGGCGATGGTCAACCGGTACGACGCGACCGAACTCTTCATTGCCATTCCCTCGGCCAACGGCGCTCAAATGCAGCGCATCTGCAGAATATGCGAGCAGGCCGGTGTGCGTTATCGAACGGTGCCCAACCTCCACGAACTATTGCTCGGCCGCGGCTCAATTTCGCAATTGCGAGAGGTCGCCGCTGAGGACCTCCTGGGCCGCGACCCGGTTCACCTCGACCTGAGCCTGGTTCGCAACCAGATCGCCGGGAAAGTGGTGATGGTAACTGGTGCTGCCGGATCGATCGGCTCCGAGCTTTGCCGTCAAGTTCTCGCGTACTCTCCCACTAAGTTGATCGTGTTGGACCATGCGGAAACGCCGATGTTCTATTTGCAATTGCAGCTCACGAAACAGGCGGCCGGCGATCGAGTGGTGTATGCGGTCGCCGATGTGGCCAACACCTCGCGCATGCGCGCCAGATACTCGGTGAGGGAGCGGTAGACATTATTTTCCATGAAAAATCTGGTTACTTCCGGGTGGGTGATCGTGATGCGCCTCTCTTTTTCGACAATTCCAGAAGCTGTGTCGCTGGTTTTGCAGGCATTTACGATGGGGGAGCACGGCGACATTCTGGTCCTGGACATGGGCGGTCCCGTGCGCATACTCGATCTGGCGCATTCTTTGATTCGCCAGTGCGGGAAATCTCCCAGCGAAATAAAGATCGAATTCGTCGGCCTGCGTCCAGGAGAGAAACTGCACGAAGAGCTGTTCTATGCCGGGGAAAGACAACTACCGACCAGCCACCGTAAAGTGAAGCGAACCCAGTCTGAAATCATCCCGTGGGCAGCCCTGCGGGCCCATTTGGAAGACCTGATTTGGTTGACGAATTCAGGAACCGAGGTATCAATCCGCGCGAAGATGAAAGAGATCATCCCTGAGTACTCCTACCAACCGGAAGCCGTACCTGTGCAGAACGAACCCGCCGAGAATGTTTATTCTCCGGCGATAAGTATCGCGAGACCATTCGCCGCCGGCGCCGGACAGGACTAAGCCATGCCTAAGCGTGACCGCATGGATTGAGGCACGTGCAAGCGCCGACGCTGGCGGGGATTTTGGGCAAGGCTCCAGTTGACGATCTGCCGGCCGAGACTTAGGGTATGGATTCCGGCCGTGCCGGTGCGGATGGCCAGACCGCCAGGAGTACTCCGATGAGAAATCGTTTCACAATGTCGCGAACGGGCGAGATGGGGTACTATGGTGCCATTTTCGAGATCGAGCAGGAAATTCCGGATTTGATGAAAAGACTCGGGAAAATTCTGGGGTGGGTGTTCGCCGCGCTGGCGGTCGTTTTGGCGGCGGGAATCACGTTCACCATCGGCTGGCGGCCGTTCATCGGGGCGCGGGCGCTTACGTCGCGGAAGTTCGAGAGCACGCCGCGGCGCCTGGCGCGGGGCGAGTACCTCGTCCGGGACGTTAATGACTGCATGGATTGCCACGCCGAGCACGATTGGACAGCGCACGATGCGCCCGTTCTGCCGAACTCGCTCGGCGCGGGCCAGGATATGAACATGCTCAAGGGGTTTCCGGGAAAGGTTTATGCGCCGAATATCACTCGGGATCCGGAAACCGGCGTGGGCAGTTGGAGCGACGACCAACTGGCGCGGGCCATTCGCGAGGGCGTCGGGCACGACGGCCGGGCGCTGTTTCCGTTCATGCCGTATCCGGATTTCCGGGCCCTGTCCGACGAAGACTTGGCGTCGATCGTCGTGTACTTGCGGTCGCTGCCGCCGGTGCGCAAGCAGTGGCCGACGACGGAGCTGATTTTCCCGGTGAAATACCTGATCCGCAACGTGCCCGAGCCGCTGGACGCACCGGTGCCGGAACCCGACCTTTCGACTCCCGGAAAGCGCGGGAAATACCTGGTCACTATCGCCGCATGCACGGATTGCCACACGCCGCAGGATGCACATGGGCAGCCGCTGCCGGGCATGGACTTCGGCGGTGGGTTCATACTCGAAGGACCGTGGGGCCGCGTGGCCAGCGCCAACATCACTCCCGACCCGTCGGGGATTCCTTACTACGACGAGGCGATGTTTACGCAGGCGATTCGCACGGGGTACGTGGGGGCGAGGCAGCTCAACCAGATCATGCCGTCGCACACCTACCGCGGGATGACCGACGAAGATATCGCCGGGATGTTCGCCTATATCAAGACGTTCAGACCGGTGCGGCACCACGTAGACAACACCGAGCCGCCAACGTATTGCAAGCTCTGCCGCCAAACCCACGGCGGCGGAAACCAGAACTAAGAGCTTCCCTCCGCGTCTTCCCTTGTAGTCCCTAACTCATTGGACACCGCACTGCGTGCACGTGGCGCTGGTGTTTC
This sequence comes from uncultured Acidobacteriaceae bacterium, assembly GCA_963749275.1. Taxonomy (GTDB): domain Bacteria; phylum Acidobacteriota; class Terriglobia; order Terriglobales; family Acidobacteriaceae; genus Acidiflorens. The sequence goes on along the minus strand of CAVVNA010000050.1, from coordinate 136,778 downwards.
CCGCCGTGCTGATCGTCTATTACCTGGTCTGGAAATACCTGATCGGATGCTTCAATCAAGTAGCAGGAATCGCAGAGTAGTGAGACAGTAAGTGCAACCGGAGGGCCTATGTCGGATGGAGAGTCTGGGAGAGCTCCAGGGGGCGCGCACGGGGAGCGATGGCTAACGGCGGTCGCCTCGCTGGCAGTAGGCGGGGCGTTCTTCGGCTTGTGGTTCTGGCTGCTGCCGCAGTGGCTCGGCTTCCGCGTGGAAATGGCGGGCACGGCACATTGGCGATGGCTGGCTGCGCTTCCGTCGGTGCTGGGATTTGCGGTTGCCCTGCGCTGCATTTGGGACTTCGGGTGGACGGGACGCGGCACACCGGCCCCGATGGCTCCGCCGCAGCGATTGGTAGTGGTGGGTTTCTACCGCTACCTGCGGAACCCGATGTACGTGGGCTTCGCAGTGGGCTGGATCGGGCTATGGGTTGTGTTCGGACACGCCAACCCAGCGGCGATTGCTGCCGTGGCAGCGGTTGCCTTCGGCGTTCATTTGTTTGTGGTCTTTTATGAAGAGCCAACTCTGCGCGGGAAATTCGGGGCAGACTACGAAGCGTATTGCCGGAACGTGAATCGATGGTGGCCGCGGGTGCGAGGCTGAGACCAGCCGCAATAGCGGTGGAATTGGGCAATCGTGCGCGATTGAACGCGGGCGGCTCCTCTTCGCCATAGCATCGGCCAACGACTTCCGCACAGAGACACCTCCAGGACCGATTGCGGCCGTGCCGCCTCGGCGCTAGACTGCGGACGTTGCCCGGCGTAGCCTGCTTTACAGATTGCTGAAAAACTCGCGCCGCGCCGCAGTCGCCCTCAGCGGCTAAAGCCGTCGCTGAAAACAAGCCAGTTATCGCAGCGGTGAACCGCTCCACCCCATCACGCCAAAAGCGGGCGTGCTGGGGACCCCGGCGCAGCGCCACCCAAAAGCAAGAACAAAATCGGGTTTTTCAGCACTCTGTTTAGCCGCGCCGTTCGACAGCATGCGGGTAAGTTACGGGTGGAGCGGTTTCGCAGTAAGCCCCACCCGGATGTTTGGTTCTATGCGGCGATGGTATTCGACGTCTGTTGAGTCATCTCCGACTCTGCTTGCAGCCAATCGTTTAGTTCAAACCCGTCGTTTCTCCCTCGTTGCTCGTACAGTTCGTAGGCACGACGACGGATTTGCTCTTGAAGATCACTGGTAGAGGTTGTTGGGTTGGTTGCCTTTAACAGACTGGGCATTGTGGACGTATGTTTCATGGTGATGTCCCTCCTTTGTAGGTAAGTAGCGTTTCTCTGCTTCGCGGGTTTCGCTGGGCGACGGCCAGTTTCGCTGCAAACGCGTTTTGTTTCAGTGAGGACGCTCACACCGAAAATGTGATGAAAACTTTACCCAACCACCGCGAATGTCGTTTGGCAAATGTAGTTTGGCAATCCGCGGGGTTAAACTTGAAGCATGGTCGAGTTGGGGCGGTTGCTGGCGATGCTTGGCATAGCCCTAGTGGTGATTGGGGGCATCGTCATGCTGCTGGGGCGGACAGGCTTGCCGCTGGGACGGCTGCCGGGGGACTTCCTGTATCGGGGCAAGAACACTACTTTCTATTTTCCGCTTACGAGTTCCATTCTGCTAAGTGTTGTGCTTTCCATTGTTCTGTTTCTGATTGGGCGGATGAAGCGGTAGCGCCCGGCAAGTTTCGGGGGCACTATACTCAACTCAATATTCCTGTTTGTGAGCCGACGCCAGACAGACAACTATTTAGTTGACATGTGTCAACTATTTAATTTACACTGCGAGAATGATCGGCGGCTTCCGGCACAAAGGGCTTGAGGAGATCTACCTCACTGGCAAGACACGCCGGATCGGCGCCGATCACGTCAGGAAGTGCGTGCGTATCCTGCAATTGCTGGAAGTGGCGGGACAACCGGAGGACATGAACATCGCAGGCTTCCGGTTTCACGGTCTGCAAGGCAAGCCGAAACGCTGGTCGGTACGCGTGACTGGGAATTACCGGATCACTTTCGGCTGGTTGGGCGATAGCGCTTTGGATGTCGATTTTGAAGACTACCATTAGAGAGGAAGTTATGGAGAGAAAGAATGGACTGCCGCCCGTCCATCCGGGCGAGATTATCAAGCAAGATATCCTGCCGTCGGTCGGACTGTCCGTGACGGCCGCGGCCAAAGCTCTGGGCGTGTCGCGCCAGATGCTTCACGGCATTCTGGCGGGGCGCAAACCGCTGTCTGCCGTCATGTGCCTGAAGGTGGCCCGTCTGTTCGGCGGCTCCCCAGAAGTATGGATGCGATTGCAAGCCGCCTACGACCTGAAAAAGTCTGAGCAAAACAAGAAGGTGATGGCTCGCGTCGCGCGGATCGTACCGGTAAAGATGGCCGAAGAAGTTCGGGCCTGATGGCGATATCCGACCAACTTGGGTTTCAGTTTCGTCCTCCGGAGCGGCGCATCTGGACGGTGCGGGCGTTGGTCTCGGCGGTGCGGTCGCACATCGAACGCGAGTATTCGGATTGCTGGGTGGAAGGCGAAATTTCCAATTTGCGCATTCCCGATTCCGGGCATTTATATTTCACGCTTAAGGAAGAGAGCGCGCAAATTCGCGTGGTCATGTTCCGCTCGTCGGCGAAGCTGCTGCGGTTTCGACCGGAGAACGGATTGCGGGTCACGGTTCGCGGGCGCATCACCGTTTATGAAGATCGCGGGGAGCTGCAAATCTCCGCTGAATTCATGGAGCCGAAGGGCGCGGGCGCTCTGCAGTTGGCGTTCGAACAATTGAAGGCGAGATTGCAGGCGGAGGGATTGTTCGAGGCGTCGCGAAAAAAGCCGATCCCGCCGTTGCCGCAAAGAATTGGCATCATCACTTCACCGCAGGGGGCGGCGCTGCGGGACATCTTGAACATTCTGGCGCGCAGGCATCGCTCGGCGAATGTGCTGATCTATCCGGCGCAGGTGCAGGGAGACGCGGCGCCGGGCGAGGTGATGGCCGGGCTTCGATACTTTGATCAAGAATCGCGTGGCAGGCGCGCGGTCGAGGTCATCATTATTGCGCGCGGCGGAGGCCCGGCCGAAGACCTGGCTGGTTTTAATCATGAAGGGCTGGCGCGAGCGGTCGCGGATTCGAAGATTCCTGTGATTTCGGCGATTGGGCACGAGACGGATTTCACGATCATCGATTTTGTCGCCGATTTGCGGGCGCCTACGCCCTCAGCGGCGGCGGAACTGGTGATCCGGTCGCGACAGGAGATCGAAGCGCAGGCGGAGGATTTATACGCGCGATTGGAGCGCGGGTTGCGCTACCGCCTGCTCATGGCGCGCCAGGAACTGACGGAGCGCGCACAGCACGGAGCGTTTGCGCGCATGATGGACGGCATCCACCGGCGGCAGCAGAAGCTGGATGAACAGCGTTTCCGCCTGGAAAAAGCGGAAGGGCAACTTCTGGAGCGATGCCATCGGCGCTCGGAAACCGTTGCGGCGGCCGTCCGTCACTATGACGCACGACGCCGTCTGGCCGTGGTGCGACAGAGTCTGGAGAGGCAAGTTGCGAACTTGGCCGCCGCCACGCGCACACGGTTGCTGGAGAGCCGTGGGGCGTTGGATCGCCGGACCGCGAGCCTGGAGGCGCTTTCGCCGGTGGCGATTCTGAATCGCGGATATGCTTTGGTGTTCGATGCGAAAGGCCGGCTGGTGAAAGATGCGTCGCGACTCAAAGCTGGGGACGAGGTGTCGGCACGCCTGGCTCGGGGACGAGTTCGCGCCCGGGTGACCGGGACCGAGCGCAGCGAAGCGTGATCCGGCGAACCATAATCCGCCGAACCCTAATCCGGCAAACCATAATCCGGCAAACCATAATCCGGCGGGGCTGCATTAGAATGAAGACCAATTCAAGTTCCGACGTGAGGGTGTTGTGACGCCGTCGCTGATCTGGTCGCACATCTCGGCGATTTCGTTCATTTCGATTTTGGACATCGTGCTGGTCGCGATCCTGATCTACCAGTTTCTGTCTCTGGTGCGGGGCACGCGCGCGGCGCCGATGCTGGTCGGGGTGGCTGCGCTGGGGCTTGCCTTCTATTTCGCGCGGCTGGGGGAATTGCGGACGCTGAACTGGCTGCTCAGCACACTGCTGCCGTATGTTGTTTTCGCGCTGATCGTTGTCTTCCAGTCGGAGATCCGGCACGCACTGGCTAACCTCGGGAGCCGCATTTCGCTGATGCGGGCTTCGCGTTCGGTGGCCGACGTTTACGACGACATTGTTTTGGCGGCCAATCTTTTTTCGCAGAATCAGACGGGCGCGCTGATTGTGATCGAGCGTGAGATTGGACTCCGCACCTACATCGAAAGTGGCGTGGCGCTCGATGCCAGGCTGTCGTACGACCTGCTGGCCACGGTGTTTCGTCCGAGCGCTCCCTTGCATGACGGCGCCGTGATTGTGCAGCGCGACCGCATTGCGGCCGCGGCTTGTTTCCTGCCGCTGTCGATGAACCCCGTGCTCTCGACCCAACTGGGGACGCGTCATCGCGCGGGGATCGGGATCACGGAAGAAACCGACGCGGTCGCCGTCATCATTTCCGAGGAGACGGGCACGATCAGCATGGCGGTGGCGGGAAGCATTGAACGCGAGTTGACGGTGGAACGTTTGCGCGAAAGGTTGAGCGCTCTGCTGCGCCGCTACGCACCCACGGCTACGCTGCCGAGTCCGGTGGAGGAGAGCTTTATCGAAGAGGAGCCGCCCAGTTCGCAATTCTCCCACAAGCAGGATTCCGGAAGGGACGACTGACGATGCCGGGCTTTTTGCAGCGCAGCTTTTTCCAACGCACTTTCGGTCACAATGTCGTACTCAAGCTGGTTTCCCTGTTGCTCGCCATCGGCCTGTGGCTGGTGGTGGCGCGCGATCCCATCGCCGAGGTCGAAATAAAGGTTCCCATCGAGTTCCACAATCTTCCGGACAATCTGGAGATCGATTCCGCCAGCTTCACCGAAGCGCAGATCCGGGTGCGCGGGCCAGAGCGCGTGATTCATCGGCTGCAGCCGGAGGATGTTCGTGCGGAGATTGATTTGGCCAACGTCCGTCCGGGGGAACGAACTTTCGATTTGACCGTCCGGCATGTTCATGTGCCGCAGGATCTGGAAGTCGTGCAGATCATTCCGGGTCAGTTTCACCTCTCTTTCGACGATCGCGAGACCCGCGTCGTCGAGGTTCGACCGCGTGTGACGGGAAATTTTGCGAGCGGCATGAGAGTGGCGCAGGTGATCGCCAACCCGCCCAATGTCGTGATCACCGGACCTCGCCGCCGCGTCGAAGCGGTGGAGGCCGCCACCACGGATCCGGTAGAGGCGAGCGGAACCATGACGCGATATTCTTCGGTGACGCAGGCCTATGTCTCCGATCCTCTGATCCAAGTTGTGCACCCCACCCCAATTCGCGTGACGGTTATCATGGAACATGCGGGAGACGAGAAAAAGTAGGGAGGGGATTTTCTTCCGCGGTCGTTAGCATGAGCATGACGTAGACCAGAGAATGACGCAAACCAGACAACTCTTCGGTACTGACGGGATTCGTGGTGTGGCAGAGGAGTTCCCGCTGACGCGCGACAGTGTTTATTTAATTGGGCGGGCGTTGGGGCACGATCTGGTGCGCGTGAAGGCGCAGGCGCGGGTGGTGATTGGACAGGACACGCGCGTCTCCAGCCAATGGATTGCGGACCGATTTCTGCAAGGGCTGGCGTCGGTGGGCGTGGAAACGCGCAGCGCGGGCGTGATTACAACGCCAGGCGTCGCGTTTCTGGCGCGCTCGCAGGGGTTCGATGCTGGGGTCGTGATTTCGGCTTCGCACAATCCCTGGACCGATAACGGGATCAAGATTTTTTCCGGCAATGGCTACAAACTGCCGGATGCGCGCGAACTGGCCATTGAAAAAGAGATTTTCGCGCTGCTGCAAGATTCGGAGGCGGTTGCGGCGCCGGATTCCACTCCCGAAATTCCGAGCCTTCCGGGAGAGGAAAGCCTGCGCCAGGCTTACGTTGGCTGGCTCGCGAGCAGTGTGTCGACCGATTTGAGCGGGCTTCACGTGGCGGTCGATTGCGCCAATGGTGCGGCGGCGGCGGAAGCTCCGGAGTTATTCGGAGCGCTCAAGATCGACGCGATCTTTCTGCACTCCGCGCCGGATGGAGAGAACATCAACGAGAATTGCGGGGCGCTGCATCCGGAAGTAGTGACGCGCTGTGTCTACGAGAGTTTTGTTGAAAATCAGGGACGTTTCGATGTGGGCGTCACTTTTGATGGCGATGCCGACCGTGCGCTCTTTTGCGATGCCCATGGGCGGGTGGTAAACGGGGATGCGGTTCTGCTGCTGGCGGCGCGCGATATGCAGTCGCGCGGTGCGCTCGCCAATGCCACCGTGGTGGCGACGACCATGTCGAATATGGGCTTGGAGTTGGCGCTCAAGCGATCGGGCATTCGGATGCTGCGTGCCAATGTCGGCGATAAATATGTGCTCGAAGAAATGCAGCGCGTGGGAGCTACGCTCGGCGGCGAACAGTCGGGCCACATATTATTTCTCGATGGGGAAGCGACCACCGGCGACGGATTGCTGACCGCGCTGCGGGTGCTGGAGATCATGGTTCGTACGGGCAAGCCGCTGGCCGATCTGGTGGGCGATCTGAAGGTGTTTCCGCAGACGATCCGAAATGTGCGGGTGCGAAAAAAAATTCCCTTCGCGGAGATTCCAGCGGTGCGAGCGGCGATTGCCGCCGCGGAGCGCGAACTCGACGGCAATGGCCGAGTGGTCGTGCGTTATTCCGGCACCGAAGCGCTGGCGCGGGTAATGATTGAAACGGAGTCGAAGGAGCAGATGGATCGGGTCGCGGAAGCGATTGTCGGGGCGATTCGGACGGCGCTGGGCGCGTAGTGCTCCGAAATTCAGAAGTTGATCCGCATTCCTGTGAACGCCTTACAGCGCGTCCGAAGCTCCCGCCTGTCGTGAATGGCGCTGGAGGCGAGGGCGAGGCCAAGCTGCGCTCGGCTTGGACGGGCGAGGTGCCCGTGCCCACACAGTCCCATCCCCACACAGCCCCGACCTGTCCTGCAAACTTTTCTGTTTCACTTGCGTGAGTACGTCCTTTTGTACGGGCTGGTTATCTTGTGTGCTCGGGCAAGTGAGTCGAGAATGAGAATCGGTTCAGAGTTAGCCGACTTAGAAGAAGCTCATGAGAATTCTTATTGTGGAAGACGATGCGGCGCTTGCCAGTTTTATCGGAAAGGGCCTGGAAGCGGAACATCATGCGGTGGATGTTGCCAACGACGGCAACCTGGGCCGTTCGATGGCAATGGAGTTTGACTACGATCTGGTGGTGCTCGACCTGAACCTGCCGGGGATGGACGGGTTGTCGGTTCTGAAAAGTTTGCGGCAGCGCAAGGCGAACTTGCCGGTGATGATTCTCACCGCCCGGAGCCGGGTCGAAGATCGTGTGCAGTGCCTGGATTCGGGAGCGGACGATTATCTGGTAAAGCCTTTTTCCTATCTCGAACTCTCGGCGCGCGCCCGGGCTTTATTGCGGCGCAGCCACCTGCCATCGGAGTCGGTGCTCACCGTCCGCGATCTGTGTTTGGATCGCGTGGAACGCAAAGTGGCGCGCGCCGGGCGTCACATTGAATTGACGACTAAGGAATTCGCGTTGCTCGAATACCTGATGCGCAATGCGGGGCGCCGTCTGACGAGGGCGATGATCATCGAGCACGTCTGGAACCTGACCTTTGATTCCACGACGAACGTAGTGGATGTTTACATCAACTATCTGCGGCGCAAGGTGGACGACGGCTTCTCGCCATCTTTGATTCACACGGTTCGCGGGGTGGGGTATCAGCTGAGTCCTGACGGGGCATCGGCATGAGCACGAGCTCGCATTCTTTCCAGAAAGCGTCGCGGGGCCCGGACGTGCTCGGCGAATTGCTGCACTCGCTGAGTCAGCCGCTCACCGGCTTGCGCTGTTCGCTCGAGCTTTCGCTGCAACTCCCGCTCGACCTCTCGATCGAGCAAGTCGCGGAGCAGCAGCAGGCGAGTGTTGCGGTTGCTCTGCAACAGACGGAAAAAGTTATTGGCATGATCCAGTTGATGCGGGAGTATCTGGACGCCGAGCACGCGGGCCCGGAAATTTGCCCGGTGGCGTTGGAACCCGCCATGAGGAGCGTGATCGAAGAACTATCCTCGATCGCGGCGGTGCGCGGCATCCAGTTGCGCCTGGCGGGCACCTGTACGGCCACGTTGCCGGTGCCGGAATCGCGACTGCGGCTGGCTTTGCAGTATTTGGTTGCGACCATGATCGAAGCGCAAGGGGTGGGCGGTAAGGTGACGCTTCTGCTGGGGGAGGGTCCGGCGGGGACAGTGCTGCGGGTTGAAGGCGAACGCGGCTTTCGCCAGCCGGATTTTCGCGAGACGGATTTTCGCGAGACGGAACAGAGCGCAACCAACCCGCCCGCAAAGCGCGATCGGGCGAGGACAACATCGGCCTCAATATCAACTTTACGCAGGGTGAAGCTGGCGATCGCCAGGCGTGTGCTCGAAACCGCCGGAGTATCGCTGGTGTTCGGCGCCGGCGACGCCGGTCCTACTGGATTCGTTCTTCGCATTCCGCGCCGAGTTGGCCCTTCTGCCAGATGAGTTCAAGCAGATGACTTCAGCCGGAAATTTTCCTCTGATGACGGGCGAGACGCCCGTCCCTCCACTAGTGCGCGTGCGGACTTTGGGCGGGGTTCTTGACTGGTGCTGGCGGAGCCTTTGCGATCTTCACCTCGAAGCTGACCGGTAGCTGTTTGGGCGGATAGCAGGCCTGGTTATCACAGGCCTGGTATTTTAGCGTTCCGCGGACGACGTATTTGCCGGGCTGCACGGAGTGCAGAGGACGCACCAGCACATCCACTTTGAAATCTCCGGTGTAGACATTGAGTTTTTCGTCAGGAGCGAAGGCGAAACTCATATCCTGGCCTGGAGGGTAGGTGGTTTTGCCGATGACGATGTCGGTGGTGGCTTCGACCTTGAGCAAGGTCGGGATCAGGAACTCTGACTTCGGCTGGTTGGAATTGATGTGGTAGCCGCTAGCGACGCGGAACTGAAGCGAAACGGTGGCGGGTTTGCCCTGCACGGCGGTCACGACCGGAGCGGGCGCCATCTTTACGGCGGGACCTTGCGGGCCAAGGTCGTCCTGCGCCCAAGCACACGCGGCGAACAGGAGAAGCGCGCTCGCCAGAAAAATCTTCATTGGGCTGACCCCGCTCTTGGAGTCGGATGCCGACGTCCAGCCCCTAAAGGGGGCGTTTGATTTTGAAGCTTGCGGCATCGCTAAAGCGATGCCCTGATACGAACCCACCTCCAGAGTACTCCACGAACAGGGGCGATTCGTAGTTACTTCTGAGCCTGTACCGCCTGGCCCTGGCTCATGGCCTTCTTGATGTGGTCCACGAAGACGCTGCGGCTCACCAAGCCGAATTCGCGGGCGATGAGCTTGCCGTTGCGGTCCAGGAAAAACGTGGTCGGCAGAACACTGACTTTGTAGCTATCGCTGACGGAGTCTTTGCCGATCAGGATGGGATAATTGATGCCCATTTCCTTGGCGAATTTGGCGATGTCTTCGGTGCTGGCGTCGTCATTGGCTACGCCGACGATCTGGAATCCTTGCGGGCCGTATTCTTTTTGCAGCTCGACAAACCACGGCATCTCGATCTTGCAGGGGCCGCAATAGGTCGCCCAGAAATTCAGCAGAACGGCTTTGCCGCGAAGGTTGGAGAGCTTGAGGTTCTTGCCATCGAGCGTCTGTAGTTCGAAGTCAGGGGCCAAATTGCCGATGAGTTGTCCCTTGGCGGGGCCGTTCGCGCGGTTGTTACGAGCGATGCGAATGCCGGCGAATAACATCGCTGCGACAATGGCGGCGATGAAGAACAGAATCAGAGGATTTCTTTTCACTGGTAACCTCGGCGGCTAAAAGCCGCCATTGATTTTGCGACACTTACGGCGCGGCTGAAGCTGCGCCCCTTCAAACCATCTGTCACTATCAAGAGTTTGTCATCCCGAGCGACCGGTGGGGGAGCGAGGGATCTGCATTTTGCGGCGAACTGCAGATCCCTCCCCTTCGGCTTCGCTCAGGGTCGGGATGACAATTCATTATGGGTGTTGCTTGTGCACCCAGCTACAGCGCAAAGCGATTCAAGAACGAGAAATAGCCCGAGATGAGCGCGAAACGGCCCACTACCAGTAGGATGCCCAATGCGATCAGCAAGCCTCCGCTCGCTACTTCCACGGCGTGCATGTGGAATTTGAAGCGGTTGTAGAACTTTAGAAAACGCTCGATACCAAGCGAAGTCAGCAGGAAAGGCACAGCTAGTCCGGCGGAGTAGATGGCCAGAAGAAAGATGCCTTTCCAGACGGTGTCCTGAGCGGCGGCGAATCCGAGCACGACCGCGAGAATCGGACCGACGCACGGCGTCCATCCAAAAGCGAAAGCAAATCCAATGACAAACGCGCCCCAGGCGGAAGAACTGCCTTTGAGCCCATGCAGTCGAGTGTCGGCCAACAGAGCCTTGATCTGCAAGATGCCGGTCAGGTGAAGACCGAAGAGAATGATGACCACACCGGCGATTCGGGCGAGCAGGGATTTGTACTGTGCGAGGATCTGGCCGACTTCGGTCGAGATCGCGCCCAACGTGATGAAGACGATGCTGAAGCCGATGATGAAGGCGGCGGAATTGAGCATCACCTTGCGGAAGAGCTGTCCTTCTTGCAGCTTCAGTTGCTCGACGCCTACGCCCGAGATCAGGGAAACGTACCCGGGGACGAGCGGAAGCACGCAGGGCGACAGGAATGAGATCAGTCCTGCGACGAAGGCGGCGAGCGGTAACGGCAAACTCGTCATATCTCTCTATTGTAGCGAGCCGAGGAGAAGTCGACACGATCCCTGCCCCTGAAGGGGCGGCTAATCCCGATGTACTGCGGCATCGCTAAACAGCTTGCGAAAAAAGTCGGATTGCACGCTTGTGCAGCCCGCAGCGGCTAAAGCCGCGATTGATTTTGCTGCGCTTACGGCGCGGCTGAAGCCGCGCCCCTTCAAAACAAGATCAAGATCCGAGTTTTTCCGCAAGTTGTAAAGCGATGCCCTGATACGGAACCAGAGCTTCACCGACTAACTACCAGATGCAGATGCTACGGACGGTGGAATTGTTACAACCATTCCACCTTGTACATTGGACGAGGCTATTCGATTGTCGTTATCGCGACACGGGCGTCTATGGCCGATTCGGGGCGGGCGGCTCCTTGGGCGGCGTCACGGTCGTGGGCGGACCTTCCTTCAGAACCTTCAGGATGAAGCCGGGCGGGACGGTGGCGGTGAGAATGGCGCGATCTCCGGACTGTTCGACTTTGAGGCTGTCGAAGAATGTCTTTACATCCGCATCCGTACCCTGTGTGCGGACGCTGCCTTCGGCGGCGTGAAAGATGCTAAGAAAGGCGGCGGTTTTCTCGGTGATGGCCTGCGCGTCTTTCGCACTGTCGGTGAACGCTTCGGCCCGCAGGTGGAGAGCGCGGAGATAGCGCGCAGAAATTACCGCGACCGCCGGCTTCGGAAACAGGAGGCCCCAGCTGCCCAGTCCGCCCAGAGAACTGATTGCGGCGGGCTGCACGCGCAGAATCGCAAAACACAGGCTGGCCAGAGGAACTTTCCGGTAGAACTTGCGCAGCAACCAGGGTCCGCCAAAAGGCGAGGCCAATTTGCGGGAGCGGTCGAGCATGCCGCGAATCACGTCGGGGTTCGGATGGTTCGAAACCGCGACGCTGTCATACGAAAGAATGACGACGCGAAGGGTGCGGCCTTCGAGGGGGATGTTGTAGATCTCAAAACCGCGGTAGTCGTCGATGGAAGAAGACAGCTTCTTGAGGTACGCGGTCAGCCGGACGGAATCGATCTTGCCGACGAAAACCTCTGAGAAGCGCGGTTCGGAAGCCGATCCGGCGATCCCGTTCCCCCAACTCTGGGGATAGTGGACGGCGAAGGCGGCTTGGTCGAGATCGCGCTCGAACTGAAAGCCCGTCTCCTCGATAAACTTCTGATATTCGGGATCGCGGGAAACCGGCGGCAGTTGGCCGGGGGCGTTGAATGTCCGAATCCACTTCAGATTGATGTAGAGGAAACCGTCGGCGCCCGGGAGCAGGCGGGCCGCTTCCGGGGGGGCGTGCATGCGCAGGACCACGATCAACGCTACGGCGGCCACAATCAACAAAACGGTCAGGGGAATGAGGAGGCGGCGTCGAATGCGCATCGAATTTCGGCGGGTGCTCGGCTCATCCGCTGTGAACAGGAGGTGAGCCTGATAATGATAGCACCCGGGGGCTGGCGCTTTCTTGGCCGGTCGCGGGTCGTTGGTCGTTAGTCGTTGGCGGTCACGCTGAAGGGGAACGCTCCTTGCACTTGGAGCTTTGGGGGATCTGTCAACAGCGTCCCAAAAAAGTTGTAAAATGCTTTGCTAGCGTATCTTTATGCCGCAGTCCGTCAAAGAGCGCGTTGGAAAGTTAAGAGAAGAAATCGCGGAAATCAGTGCAGCGAACCGCCTGTACCTGCAAGGTGGCAAAAAGACGATCGGAGCTTCCGATCAGGAACGGCGGCTCCAAAGATTGCAGGAAATCATGGACGAATTAATGTCCTTGACTGACTGGAAAAAGCCATGACCCGCGCGGCCGCGCAGCCGCTTTCTGGACTGCGGGCAAAAACGAATTTCAGTCCGAAGCTTGAACTTCCATGGTTTCGGTAATCCAGAGCTGTGCCGGAGCGCCTTTGGTGGTGCGAGTGGCAGTCGCACGAAAGCTGCTGGAAGTGGTTTCGACATCGTAAATGTACGGAGGGCGCTCGCCCTTGATGCTGATGTAGTTGCCTGAACGCAGCTCATCTAACGAAGCATACTTCCCTTGTGTCGCCAGGTACCCACGCTCGGCGTTGGCGATGCCGATCAGATCGTTCTTCACGCCCGTGATGGTGGCAAATTCTTCAGGATTGCCGCTCCCGCCGCTCGGAGTCAGGGTCTTGACCTGCAGAGAGTAGATGTACATAGCGATCGCCATGGTGACGATCGTGCCCACAAAGCCAAGAACACGTCCCATAATTCGCCCCCGCAAATGCTATTGCACCTCGAAACAGGGAGGCCGGGCAAGTAACTAGAGTGCAATTCATATTTCGTAATCTAGCGCCTGAAGGCGCGTGGACGCTAATGGACTGGCATGCCCTGATACGAGTCTCCAGATGGGTCATTTGCAGGGTGTTTGCAGGAATGGCAAACGGGCTTCGAAATGGCGACCCCGGAGGGAGTCGAACCCCCAACCCTCAGCTCCGAAGGCTGATGCTCTATCCAATTGAGCTACGGGGCCGTCCGCCGGAAGTCAGGTCACAGTGAACCGGCGGAGTCGATTCTACACCGCAGCCAGCCCCGAATGCCCACGGAAATCCGCCGCGCGTTGTAACATCAAAACGCATGTCCTTTGCGCCCAATCTCGTGCCCCATCCCGTGACCCATACCAGCTCGCGGTTGCTCGAGTTCGAGACGCTCCGCGAGCTGCTAGCCGGCTACGCCTCTTCGCCATTGGGCCAGCGCCGCATCGCCGAACTTCAGCCTTCGCTCGACCACGCATGGATTGAAACCCAGCACCAGCTCACCACGGAAATCCGCGAGTATCGCCGGGTCGGCGGACGGTTCGAGTTCGCCGGACTGCCAGAAGTCCGAAAGCTGATCGAAAAATCCCGCATCGCCGGAGCCGCTCTTGAAACCAGCGAGATCCGCGACGTTGTCCTAGTCGCCGACCGCGCTGCGGAGTGGCGCGAAATCGTGCGTCAACCTCCAGCCGCGATGCGCTCCGATTGGACCGCCGTGGACGCGCTTTCCGCCGGCATCGAGGATTTCACCGGCTTCCTGCGTTCGTTCCGTAACAAGATCCTGCCCGACGGCACGCTCGACGATCGCGCTTCTCCCGAACTCGGCCGCATTCGCCGTGAGATCGAAAAGCAGAAGCGTCAGATTCAGGAATCGCTGCGCGGCTACCTGCGGAAACTCGCCGAAGGCGGCACCGTGCAGGACGAATTGATCACCATCCGCGGAGAGCGCTTCGTGATCCCGGTGAAAGTCGAGCAGAAACGCCGCGTGCAGGGCGTAGTACACGGCACCAGTTCCAGCGGACAGACCGTGTTTATCGAACCCCTCGAAACCATCGATCAGAACAACGAACTCGTCCGCCTGCTGGATGAAGAACTGGCCGAGATTCATCGCGTCCTCCTCGAGATGACGCGCCAAATCGGCGAAAATGCCGACGCCATTCTAGCCGCCGCCGACATCCTGGCCGAACTTGAACTGCAGTTCGCCAAAGCCCGTTTCGCCGAAGACTACAACTGCGTAGGGGTGACTTTGTCTGCGGAAGCAGCCGTCGAGCACGTAACTTCGAACCAGCCAGATTCACGGGGGGGACAGACGCCCTCGTCTGTCCCAGCCCGGCTAGTTCTCCACCGCGCAAGACATCCGCTGCTAGAGCGCAATCTAAAACTTAAGAACGCGAAGATTGTCCCCATCACCATTGAGCTGGAAGGTGACCACCGCCAGTTAGTGATCACCGGCCCCAACACCGGCGGCAAAACCGTCGCTCTGAAGACGCTTGGCCTGCTCGCTCTAATGGCGCAATCGGGCATTCCCGTTCCCGCGGATCGCGCTGACATGCCGGTTTTCGACTCCGTTCTGGCCGACATCGGCGACTATCAATCGATCGAGCAGAATCTCTCGACGTTTTCGGCGCATGTCACGAACATCGATTTCATCTCGCGCACTGCGACTGCCAATTCGGTGGTGCTCCTCGACGAACTTGGGTCCGCGACCGATCCCGAGGAAGGCGCGGCGCTGGCGGTTGCGATCGCCGAGCATTTTCGTAAAGCCGGGTGCATGATCGCGATTGCGACGCACCACACTTCGCTCAAGGTTTATGGCGCGAATACGCCGGGAGTGACCAACGCCTCGGTTGGCTTCGACGAAACCACGTTGCAGCCGACTTACGAACTGAAGATCGGCATCCCCGGAGCATCCGCCGGAATCAACATCGCGCAACGGCTAGGGCTGAATCCGGCAATCATCGCTTCGGCGCGCTCGCGCCTCGGTTCACAGACGCAAGATGTGGCGCGCTTCCTCGATCGTCTGCACGCCGACCTTCGCGAGCTTGAACAAGAGCGCGCTCGCATGAAAGCCCGCGAGGAGGCGCTCGACCGTGAGAAGGCGCAACTCGCGGCGGAGGGCCGCAAAGAACAGCACGCCAAGATTCGCGAGATGGAGACGAAACTCGAAGCTCTGTTCCGCGACTTCGAGTACCACGCGCGCGAGACTGTGAACGCCGTCCAGGACCGCGCCGCCGCGCAGAAGTTATCGAAAGACGCCGAACGCCGCATCGCCAAAATGCGCCGCGAATTTCGCGAGCAGTTCGATGCCACCGTAGTCGCGCACGCGACCGGCGCCGATCGCGGCGACCCGAACGCACAGCCCAGCCTGGTGAAGCACGTCTCCGAAGGCGACACGGTGAAGCTCAAGTCGATGGGCCGCGCCGCCGTGGTCAAGAAGAAAATCGGCGACAATCACTTCGATGTCGAGATCGGCTCGATGAAAATGCGCATCGCCCGCGAAGATATCGCCGAAGTGCAAATGCGCGTCTCCGACTCGCCCGTCGAGGCCGCGCGCGCCCGCGGGATCAGCGTCTCGCTGCAAAGCGAAATCAGCGGCCGCAACATGCCCACCGAAATCAACGTCATCGGCCACACCGTGGACGAAGCCACCAGCGAAGTCGAAAAATTTGTGGACCGCGCGTTTCTGGCCGGCATGACGCGGGTGCGCATCGTCCACGGCAGCGGCATGGGCATTTTGCGGAAAGCCCTGCGCCAGTACCTGCAGAAGCATCCGCACGTCGAGTCGGTTACTGAACCGCCCATGAACGAGGGTGGCGGCGGAGCCACGGTGGTCGAGTTACGGGTGTAGGCGGATCGCCATAGCAGATCGGGTGATCTGGTCATCGGGCGATCAAGAACGCAAAACGGGCAACTGTTGCTGCGGTCACAGGCTGAATTTCGATGTTAGGTTGACAATTTTGAGGGGTTGCGCGTATGTTCAACCGGATGGTTGAATGTACCGAAGATTCGCGTGCCGAGGGTTCGCTTAACCGGGTTTTCTCCGCGGTCGGTGACCCGACGCGACGCGCGATCCTACGAGCCCTGGCAGACAATCCCGCAACCATCACAGAGATTGCAAAGCCCTTCCCAGTGTCCCTGAACGCAGTCTCGAAACACATAATGGTGCTGGAGCGTGCCGGGCTAATCCGCCGTGAGATACGGGGTAGAGAACACCTGTGCACGCTCGAGCCCCGTCCGCTCCGGGATGCTACCGCCTGGCTCGGTTATTACCGGCAGTTCTGGGACGTGCGGTTAGATGCATTGGAGCGTTACGTGGCGCGAAAGGTGAAGGGTGCAACGAGGAAAGAAGGCTCGCATGGCAAAGCCTACTGAGAGCACGTATCGGCTCTCAGTCCGTCGCAGGATGCCGGCACCGCGAGAAGTTGTCTATGGAGCCTGGATTGATCCGCAAGGCATCCGAGAGTGGATGTGCCCTGGAGACGCTGTCTCGGCAGAAGCGACGCTCGACGTACGCGTTGGAGGCTCTTACCGGATCGTCATGAAGGGTAAGGACCGTGATTATGCGCGCACCGGCGTCTACCAGGTAGTTGAGCCACCCTCGAAATTGGTGTTCACCTGGACTCGAGAAGAGGATGAAGCCGTCAGTTTGGTAACCGTCGAATTCTTTGCTCACGGTAGCGAAAGTGAACTCGTTCTTACTCACGAGCGTTTGCCCGACGCGGATGCCATGAAGCGCTACCAGGGCGGTTGGGGACAAATCGCGAACAAGTTGGCCGCTTATCTCGCCAGACGAAGCAGAACTACCGGGCCGCTGGTTATGAAAAACAGTAAAAGGAGAAAGAAATGAAGACAAAGACAATTGCACACGACAGCAACAAGGATCATCCCGTGCTTTCCCACGAGGAGTGGTTCTCCGCCCGAAAATCATTCCTCGCCAAGGAAAAGGAATTTACACGGCTTCGAGACGAGCTAAGCCGGCAGCGGCGCGATCTGCCGTGGGAGGTTGTTGACAAAAAGTATGTTTTTGAGGGGCCCAATGGGAAGCAAAGTCTGCCGGAACTTTTTGACGGAAGAAGCCAGTTGATCGTCTATCACTTCATGTTCGACCCGAACTGGGATGCAGGATGCCCGCACTGCTCCTTCTGGGCGGATAATTTCAATGGGATTATTGTGCATCTGAACCAGCGCGATGTGACAATGATCGCTGTGTCCAGGGCGCCGTACACTAAGTTGTTGGCTTACGAAAAGCGCATGGGCTGGAATTTCAAGTGGGTCTCATCGTCTGAGACAGACTTCAATTTCGACTACCACGTGTCGTTCACGCCGGAAGAGGCGGTCCAGAAAAAAGCCCTCTACAACTTCGGAACCCAAGCTCCGCATGGCACTGAGCAGCAGGGGGTCAGCGCATTCTTCAAGGACTCAAAGGGTAGCGTGTTTCACACCTATTCGACTCACGGGCGTGGCATCGACCTGTTGAATACGGCCTACAACTACCTTGACCTGGCGCCCAAGGGCCGCGACGAGGGTGATCGGGGGCAATTCTGGGTGCGGCGCCATGATGAGTACGGGCGATGATCTGCCATTTCACCAACGACCGCCTAGACTCACCCGAAATATTTGCTTTTTATTCGCTCTGTGACATACTGCGCTGCAAGGTGCTGCCGAGCTTCGCTCGGCTGGACGGCCGAGGGCGTCTGTCCCTACGTGTTTTTTGGAATACGCGAGTTTTTGCTGGACCTTGAATGTCCGCGGCGAGAGAATAATCGACGTGCCTACCACAAAAGTTTCCGCGCTGCTCGCGACCGCGGCATATTTTTGTTGTAGTCTCGTGCTTTGGGCGCAAACATCCGATTCCCAAAGCGACGGAGCGAACAAGTCCTGGACGGCCTCTACCGAGTCGAACGGTCAGAATGCGGAACCCTTGCGCACCATCGAAAGTCACACCCAGAGCGGCAATCGCACCCTGGACAAGCAATCGGTCGAGCGCCGCGGGTCGGACGGACATTTCGAACCTTACCAGGACATCGAAAAAGAAACGGTGCAAGTGGACGATGGCACGGTCCGAACCACCACCCGCACGTTCGCTCACGATGCCGATGGGGGGAGAACGCTGGTGGAAGTAGTCGAAGAAGAAAAACACACTTTGGCCGGAGGTGACTCGAACGTAGTCCGCTCGACGTCCGATCCCGACGTCAACGGCGATCTCCAAGTGATTCGGCGCCAAATTGAAGAGACAAAAAAGTTAAGTCCGAATGTGGAGGACAGCAAAACCACGGTGCTGCTGCCCGACGTCAACGGTGGACTCGCTCCAGCGGTGAAGATACACGAGCGCCGCGAACAAGGCGCGAATGGCACGATTGATTCTCAAGAAACTACGCTGCTTCCCGACGGCGCCGGAAACTGGGCGGTGGGCGAAATAAAGCGAGCTACCACCCGGCAAGAAGGTGATCAACGCAGCACCGAGGAGCAAGTCTCCCTCCCCGACTCTGAAGGCAAGCTTGGCGAAGTGTCTCGTACCGTGAGCAACGAAACGGCGACTGCTTCAGGAGACACGAGCAAAACAGTGGATACCTATTCCGTCAGTATTCCAGGGGCGGTTGGGGACGGCAGCCTGCACCTGGTTAAGCGCGCAATCACAGCCCAGCAGACGAGCTCGACTGGTCAGCAAGTCACCGAACAGCGAGTGGAGCAAGCTAACCCCGGCGACCCCGGCTCCGGCCTGCAAGTGACCACTGTCGCCATCGATACGGTGCGCCCAGGCGCTTCCGGAGCGCAGGCCACGCGAACTATTCAAGCGCGCGATGCGAACGGGAGTTTTCCAGTAATCTCGGTGGACACGACAAAGTCCGACAACATACACGCCATTCAGGTTCAGATCGCGCCTTCCGCGCAGCCGAAAGAACAGCCGAAAGAACAGTCGAAATAGGGCGGCGCCGCGCGGTAGAGCCCGGTTGGTGGCTGTATTCCGGCGGATCGAGACTGTTTCTTTTACACTCCGTCTTTTACACTCCGTCCTTTACACTCATTGACTGGACAATCCCTTACCAGCGGTCGGAGAATAGTTGTCGGGAGTGACAGTCTCGCAAGAGGGGGTTCGACCATGAAAAAGCCTCGCGCTTCATCGTTCGCGCTTTTCGCGGGATTAACGCTGGCGCTCGCATTGGGCTTGGTGCCCGCTCTCACGATGGCGCAGGTTACACGTTCGATCGTCGGAGATTGGAGCGGAACTCTGGATCCGGGCGCCCAGCCTAAGAAGCGGATTGTTGTGCACATCGCCGCTGCGCAGGACGGAACTCTGAGTGGCACGATCGACTACCCTGACCAAGACACTTCCGGCATTCAAATCACCGGCATCACCTACAAGCATTCTGTTCTGCACTTCGAAAGCACTCCCAGCCTGACTGTTTATGACGGAACCATGAGCGCGGACAAGTCAACGATCACGGGCACGATAAAGCAAGCCGGAGCGAGTCTGGATCTCGTCCTCAAGCGGACGCCGTAGAAGCCAAAGTTTTATCCATTCCAGGGCAGAAATTGGGATTGAGAGTGATTCCGTCGTTGGCGGAACGTCGTCATCTCGCCGACCACCCGCAGCCTGCCGGGTTGTTGCTTAATAAGTTATTTGCTTTTTATTCGCCCTGTGGCATACTCCGCTGCGGAGGGCTGCCGAGCTTCGCTTGGCTGGACGGCCGAGGCGGCCATCCCCACACGGGCACAGCAGATGCCGGGAAAATTTATTTTCGGACGGGTTTTCCTGCTGGCTCCTCATACGTCCACAGGCGGAAATAAATTACGATGCATCGCACTCACTTAAACATCGTGGCTACTCTCGAAACCAGCATCGGCCGTTTGCCGGCTAGTATTGAGGCCGAGCGCTCCATTCTGGGCGCTGTGCTGCTCGACAATCACGCCTTCAACGACGCCGCCGAGCACCTTAAGCCGGATGACTTTTCCATTGACTCGCACCGGCGCATCTATTCGCGCATGATGGATCTGGCCGAATCTTCTCGGCCTATTGACATCATCACGCTGGTCGAGGAACTGGAGCAGAAGAAGGATCTGCAAGCGGTCGGCGATGTGGGCTACATTTCCGGACTGCTGGACGGCGTTCCTGACCGGCCTTCCATCGAGCATTATGTCCGGATCGTCCGCGACAAGGCCATCCTGCGCGGGCTGATCAACGTGTCCAATACGGCCATCGCCAAGGCAAGCGAGCAGGCCGATCCCGCCGACGAAATTCTGAACGAGGCCGAAGCCGCCGTCTTCCAGCTCTCGGAAAAGCGCATTGGCAAAGGATTCCTTGGAATCAAGGAGATCGTCCGCAACTCGTTCGGATCGGTGGATGCCCTGCTCAAGCGGGGGCAGCGGATCACCGGACTGGCCACGCACTACCCGATCTTGGACGAGATGACAACTGGGTTGCAGGAATCTGAACTAGTGATCCTTGCCGCCCGCCCCTCCATGGGCAAAACCTCGTTCGCCATGAACATCGCCGAAAATGCCGCTATTCTCGACGGAAAGGTGGTCGGCATCTTCTCGCTCGAAATGTCCAGCGAGGCCCTGGTGCAGCGTCTGCTCTGCTCGCGCGCCATGGTGGACGCTCAGCGGTTTCGCACAGGCACATTGTTTTCGTCCGACATGCCCAAGATTCAACGCGCGGCTGAGGAACTGGCAGCGTCCGCCCTTTTTATCGACGACACCCCGGGAACCTCCATCAGCGAGATGCGCGCCAAGGCCCGCCGGCTCAAACATTCGCAAGGACGCCTCGATCTGCTGGTCGTCGACTATCTGCAGCTCATGTCCGGCGGCAGCAAGCGCTTTGAGAATCGGACGCAGGAAGTTTCCTCCATCTCGCGGGGACTGAAAGCCATCGCTAAAGAACTTCAGGTGCCCGTGCTGGCATTGTCGCAGCTTAGCCGGGCCCCCGAAAACCGTGGAGGCGGCGACCATCCCCATCTACCGCAGCTCTCCGACCTGCGCGAATCCGGGTCGATCGAACAGGACGCCGACGTCGTCATGTTCATCTACCGCGAAGAGATCTACAAGCCGGACGACGATAAGTTCAAAGGCCGTGCCGAAATCATCATTGCCAAACAGCGGAACGGTCCCATTGGCAAGTTCGATCTTGCCTTTATGCACAACTTCACGCGTTTCGGGAACCTGGCCGAAGGCAACAACGAACCGGGCGAGTGAGCCGGAACCGGCCTCCAGAGGGACCGATAGACCGGGAACGGACTACCTGTTTACGGCTTAGATACCTGGGAGGTCCGAACTTGAGACACCTCTACCCTGTGGAAAACTTTGTGGATGCTAGGGACGGCCCCCGAAATCTATCACCACCGACCGGTTGCCCGGGATATTTCGGCGCCATCTCGGCATTCCTAAAGCTATGTTTCTAAGTTGGTTAACTATTTTTCGGCAGCATTCGCCGGAAATGCTTGCGAAATCAGCACTTTCGTCACAAGAAGTGAGATTTGCACATATATCCAAAAGGAGATATCCCGCATCGCTGGCGGCTGGGACCCGCATTAACAGCATCGATGTTCGCTGGTCACGGCCAACCGTGACGGGCCTCATGGTGTTAGCGCTCGCCAAAACGTACACTTTTACAGAAAGGAGGAGACTGGATACCCTCCTAAGTCTGAGTCAGCGTGGCTCTGGAGAGCGCTGGCGTTTCTTCTCTTCCAGCCCTTCAGTACACGCAAGTTCTGGTCTTCACGTTTCCTAGTGGTCATCCTAAGTAGTCATCGGAAGAGTTCCTGGCCGGGCTTGGCCAATTCGCGCCTCCTCGACCAGTGAACGCGCGAAGGATGTGTTTTCTTGATTCGGACCGCAAACTCTTATGCCTTCTAACCTTTTTGCCTGGAGAACCTTCTATGCTGCATCTCGACACTGGTAATACAGGTTTCATGATTCTATGCACCAGCCTGGTCATGCTGATGACACCCGGTCTCGCATTTTTTTATGGCGGGCTGGTAGGGCGCAAGAACGTGCTCGCCATCATGATTCAGAGCTTCGTCTCGATGGGCTGGACGACGGTGATCTGGTATTTGTACGGCTATTCGCTGTGTTTCAGTGGCGACTGGCACGGGGTCATCGGCAACTTCCACAACGCGTTTCTGCGCGGCGTCGATCTTACCACCCCCTCGCCGAATAACACGATCCCAGCCTTTGTGTTCATTGCGTATCAGATGATGTTCGCCATCATCACTCCCGCGCTCATCTCGGGCGCGTTCACCAACCGGGTCACCTTCAAGGCATACATGCTGTTTCTGACCGGCTGGCTCACTTTTGTTTACTTCCCGTTTGTGCACATGGTCTGGGGCGGAGGCTTTCTGCAGAAATGGGGCGTGTTGGACTTCGCGGGCGGCATCGTGGTGCACAACATCGCCGTCGTCGCCGCTTTGGCTTCCGTGCTCTATGTGGGGAAGCGCCACACCGCGGATCGCGGTCCCCACAGCATCCCGCTGGTTGCCCTCGGAACCGGCCTGCTCTGGTTCGGATGGTACGGCTTTAACGCCGGTAGTGAAATGCGAGTCGATTCCGTGACCGCGACCGCATTTCTCAATACCGACTTGGCAGCATCATTTGCGGCTGTCGCCTGGATGTTCGTGGCCTGGATCAATGAAAAGAAACCGAAGCTCCTGGGCTTGCTCACGGGAGCCGTTGCCGGACTGGCGACCGTCACTCCCGCGGCCGGATATGTTTCTCCCACCACCGCGGTCATCATCGGTGTAGTTTCTGGAGTGGTGTGCTACTACGCGGTTGAGATGAAAAACAAACTGCACTGGGATGACGCCCTTGATGTTTGGGGAGTCCACGGGGTAGGCGGCTTCCTCGGCATCGTCATGCTGGGAATCTTCGCCAATAAGCAATTTAATCCCGAGGGGGCGAACGGACTGCTCTACGGCGATCCGACGTTCCTCCTGAAACAGGTCGTGGCCGTGACTTTCGCTTCGGTATGGGCCTTCGTGTTTACCTATGCGATGTTAAGAATCATCGACGGGTTCACGCCCGTGAAAGTGGACGAATTGAGCGAGGCGATGGGCCTCGATGAATCGATCCATGGCGAGCATGCGTATGAGGAGGTTCCCGAGCACGATCTCATTCATGCGGGGATACGCTAGGGCAAATCTGATTTGCTGGCTTTGAAAGGGCATGGCTTCAGCGGTCGCCATGCCCTCAGAGGTTTTGGCTTTTACTTCAGCGATGCCATATCAATGACGAAGCGATATTTCACGTCGCTTTTAAGCAGCCGTTCGTAGGCTTCGTTGACCTGCTGGATGCGGATCAGCTCGATGTCGGAGGTGACGCCATGTTCGGCGCAGAAATCCAGCATCTCCTGCGTCTCCCGAATACCGCCAATTGCGGAGCCGGCTAGCTGCCGCCGCCTGAAAAGCAGGCCAAAGCCGAGAATCGGCGACGGCGTTGGCGGCGCTCCCACGAGCGTCAGCGTCCCGTCTCGCTTCAGCAGGGCGATGTATGCGTTCAAGTCGTGCACAGCCGATACTGTGTCCAGGATGAAATCGAAGCTCCCTAGATGCTTCTGCATCTCGGCTTCATTCTTCGAAATCACCACTTCGTCGGCACCGAGCCGCAACGCGTCTTCCGTTTTGTTGGGAGAAGTCGTAAACAACACTACGTTGGCGCCGAAGGCATGGGCGAATTTCAGCCCCATGTGGCCCAGACCGCCCAGGCCCACGATGCCCACTTTCTGGCCTTTCTTCACATTCCAGTGACGCAGCGGCGAGTAGGTCGTGATCCCCGCGCAGAGCAGGGGAGCCGTAGCGGCAAGATTGAGCTGCTTCGATACCTGTAGAGCAAATGCCTCGTCCACCACAATGCTCTCCGAGTAGCCGCCATAGGTGACGCCGCCAATATGCTTATCTTCCGAGTTGTAGGTGAAGGTCGCGGGACCGTCGCAATACTGTTCTTCTCCGGCGCGGCAACTTGGGCAGACGCGGTCCGAGTCCACCAGGCAGCCCACCGCGGCAATGTCGCCCTCTTTGAACTTCTTGACGGCGCTGCCCGCTTTCGCCACCCGGCCGACGATTTCGTGGCCCGGAACGCAGGGATAGACCGTGGGCATGACGCTCACCCATTCATTGCGGGCCTGGTGCAAATCCGAATGACAAACCCCGCAGTAGAGAATCTCGATTTGTATATCCTGCGGCCGCGGTGTGCGGCGCTGGATGGAGCTAGGCGCGAGCGCCGAAGTTGCGCTTCGGGCTGAATAGACCTTTGCCGAATAAGTTTTCTTGGCGTCCGACTGTGTTTCGTCACGTAGTGCGATTGCGGAACTTGACTGGTTCATGGATTTCTCCTTCCATATACCGATGCTAAACCACTCCGCTGGTTGCTTTATTAGCAGCACATGCGAATGCGCTACGCGCGAGGGCGGGCGACGGGAATTGGTAAAGGGGGCAAGTGCGGGGTGGGAGGGCTGCGCCGGAACCAGCGATATACTGCGAGGTATCTCCGCAGACGGAAATGAGGAAATCGTGAAGAACTCGTGCTTGTTCTCCGCGTTGGCTTCGGCCGGGGGAGATCCTAACCCGGCCGACTGCCCCATCATCGTCCACGTCACTTCGTCGAGCATAGACATAGAGCGCGGCTTTCAGCTACTGAATGTCGTCATCGACGGGAAAAAATATGAGCTGGGGTCTGAGCTGCGCATTGGCCGGTTATTGGCGCTCGGCGACTACAAGGCGAAGCTCGTTAAAGACGAGCACAAGACCACGTACGATTCCCTCCAAGTCTATGAGTTTCTGTTCCCCGACAAAAAGACTAGAAAGAAGAAGTTCTGTACGAATCGTCGATAACCTAAAAGTAATCTGGCTCGCCACGACGAAATCAGTCCCGACAAGCCTGCAACTGGCGTTTGCCAGACAGGATGAAAAGGAGCGTGAGTAGAGCGATGATGGTCGGCGTCGGTCGGATGACAGCTACAGCCCGCGCCGACACTGGTGCTTAAGAAGCCCGACTATAAGCGTGGGTCCGAGGTTTACGTACAGACGTGTGATGACGCTCGTCACCTTCCAACTCGGGTTTCAACTCATCCCCTTACAGAACGGGTGATGTTCCTGGGGAGTCGGCTTGTCGAACCGAGCCGATATTTTCCGCGAGGACATTTCTCGGTACGAATCTTCCAAGGTATCTCAGGAATGGTGCCGTGTCGATTCCGGCCATATGCTCCGTTGTCGAGGTAGTAATTTCCAAATCGGCAACCATCCGGCCAGTGCCAACGCGAGAGAAATCATACGCGCTGCATGGGTAAGAAGTTACTCGCGATTACCGACCCATTTGGCGCATCCGCTCAAGGATGCGCGCGCTGTAGTTATTCATGCGCTCGGGCCGTCTCTTCAGGGGAGCCGGCAGAATCGCGGCGAGCCGTGCCGCCTGTTCCCGGCTGACATTCCGGGCCGCGGTTCCGTCGTAGTAACGACACGCCGACTCTGCACCATAAATACCAGGGCCCCATTCGACCACGTTGAGATAGATCTCCAGAATGCGCCGCTTGCCGAGGACGAATTCGGCCACCGGTACCAGCGTGAACTCCGCACCCTTGCGGAGGACCGAGCGGCCCGTTCCGAAAAATAGGTTCTTCACAAGTTGCTGCGTAATGGTGGACGCTCCGCGAGTGCGATCGCCTTCCAAATCGTCTTCGGCAGCGATTTGGATCTCGTGCCAATCGAACCCATGGTGCTGGTAGAAGCGCGCGTCCTCCGCGGCGATTACCGCGTGCTGGAGATCGGGCGAGATTTGGCTGAGCGGAATGAATTTGTAGCGCTCGTGATACGGAGTGTGGTTAATCCAGGCCTGCAAGCGGCGCTGAATGTGCACCGCGGTTGACGGTGGGTCGATCCACCGGGTGGCCAGAAGGATCAGCGCAGCAAGCGACCAAACAAGCACCACACCGATGGCAAGCCATCGAACAAAGGATCGGAGAAAACCCTTGCGAAGCGGTGTCTTGGGGTTTGTGTCTGGCTTTTCAGTCACATTTCAGAATAATAGCCTAGGCTGGGTTGCGGCTTATGGCTGATCTCGCTCGCGAACATGGAGTGCTGCTTTCTGCTCAGGCCACTCGGGACAAAGCCCCTTGGTCCTGAATCGCATGAACCCCGCTCCAAAGACACAGTGGGATTAGTACCGAGATGTCGGCTAGTGTTTACCGATGGAGCGATGCAGCCGTTCACCTCAGCAACTCGTCAACGATGGCTTCGACGTGAATGATGGTTGTATCGAGAAACTCGATGCCCGGACTGGCCGTGTCGCGCAATAGTAACGGGAGCTCCGTGCCGGCGAGGACTAACGCTTCAATGCCGTCTTCGCTCCTCATCCTTTGCGCAATGTTCAGAATCTCCCTCCTGGTTTCCGGCAAAAATCGGTTATTCAGCAGTTCACCAATGTACTTCCCGTGAATAAATTCCTGCTCTGATTCCTTTGGTCGAACCAGGGCGATCCCGGCCCGCTGGAATTCCTCCGGGTAGAAGCTCGCTCGCATCGTAAACCCCGTTCCAAACAGACCCACCTTCTTCAGGCCAAGCGCCTTGGTGTAATCACAAGTGACGCACACAATGCTGAGAAGAGGGATAGCCGAACGGCGCTGGACCTCGTCGAAAACGAGATGCGGCGTGTTCGCCGCGATGAAACCAAAGTCCGCGCCTGCACGCGCCAGCAACTCCACACCGGTGGTGAGATAGTCGGCCAACTCGCCGAACCGCCCAGCATCAAGCAGCGCGATCCCCTTATCAACGTCGAGGCTGTTGATGATCACGTGTGGATATCCCCCATCCGGCTTGAGGGCGCGAAAGCGCGCAATGATGGAGCGATAGTAGTCAACCGTAGATTCAGGCCCAAGCCCGCCGATCATCCCCGAGGTTCGCATGTTACCGGCAAGAGATGCGTGGCCGGCACTGTAGGATTCGCCTATAAGGGCCCGTTAATTTACAACTGCGGCACAGGGTCTCTTGTTTCGAGCGGATCACCGGTAAGTGGGGAATTATTTCGGGTCGGAAGTCTTAGTGCTGTATCTGAAGCGCCCCCGAGTGAAGATCTACCATTCCGATGCGCTGTGTACGGGCGCTTCAGATACAGCGACTTGAAGGAAGCCGCCCCGGAGGACGATGGGGTTTGTATATGGATGAGCCGGTTCTGATCGTTTGTGAGGTGGCGGGTGCTGTCGGTGCACTTCGGTTTCAGTTGGTGGTCGCAGAGAGAATGGTCGCGGGGCGGCGCATCGGGGAGTCTGGATGGCACAACAATATTGCATTCTGAGGAACATGAGACAGAGAACCAGTGTGCGTGCCGAAGCGCGAGGGAGAAGCGAGGCTGAGGATGTGAGCCTGTTAGCCCCAGACAGCACAAAACTTTCGTTGTCGCAGCAGTTTGCTCTCGCCCTTTGTGGACAAGCGGAACCGCGGCAGCAGCTATGCTGCCACCGAGTAGTCCAGCAGTGCCGCCCGTGGCACGCAGGAGCACATCTCTAACGCCCGGTTTCCAAGACCGAGGTCTCGTCCCAGTTGTCGGGCGGCACAGGCACGCCCCAGATGTTTCGCGGCTCATCAAGTTCGATCCCACAGTGCAGCGGGTTCTTAGGATCGACATAGACAACCCGAGCCGCCGCACGCTTGTCCGTCAAGTAGACGTGAATCGAGATTCTCATTCCACTAGTCAACCCCAATGCCGTTGCGATCAATGCTCCGTGAAGGTTGACGACGATGGTCTCGCCGTCGCACGTCCGAGGCTCAGCGCCACCCTCAACCGTGATAAACACCTTTAAAGGGACACGAGTACTTCGTCGGGACTCATGAAACGTCGCCGTGGAGGGCATGAGTGAAAGGATACATCTGGCGGGCAGCCGATGAACAGCTAACCAAGGTGCGCCAACGCGGTGCCCGTAGTGCTGCAAAATGGCACGCAGGAGCCATTCCCTCGCCGGACAACCATAAGGGAAGTCAATCCACTGCCACTTCGGTCCCTGCACATCAGCGAGCAGCGATGATAATCATTTAGAGACACTATTGGGGATCGGGTACCGGAACGTCCGACTTCACATCCGTGTTGTGATAGGCAGCCATCTTCCATTCGCCTCCGTCCTTCACTATGACCTGTAACAAACGTGTGCGGAGCCGCCCCTTGTCATCCGTATTCGTTCCGGGAGACAGCTTTTGAATCCCAGCCACCGACGTGAGCACTTCCACGACGGCAACACCAGGCCGGACGAACTTCAGGGAAACCACGTCCTGCTTGAGAGTACTTCCATGGAAAGGTCCTTTAAAGATGTAGTCATGCCTCTCAATGAAAGCCGAACGCCAGCGAAGATTGCGTGCCCGACTGCTCAAAACGGCGACTAGTGACGGCCTTACTTTCGTAACACTTCCATAAGATACGCCACAGCCTAGAATGTTAGGGCGTGTGAGCCCGGCATGAATCAGCAAACAATCCAACAGGTGAGCCAGAAGAGCCCCGAGGCGATTCCGATTGAAGTGAACCGCATTGAAGGTCGTGAATGGTGGCTCTGGGGGTTCGCCGTTGTCGTAACACTAGCATTGACCTTGGGAATCATTTCGTTCACTCTCCCTTGGGTTAATCGGAACGCAGACGCTTCTTACTGGTTTGATCTTAGGGAATGGGTACGTGGGCTGGCGGCTCTCGTATTACTTTTCGACTTTTACTCGGTTTATCAATGCCTGCAACTTCAGCGCATTCGACTCCAGTTGGCTGAGCAACAAGCCCTCCGGCGGGCGGAAGAAAAGTACCGGGCGATCTTCGAAGATGCTGTCGTGGGAATCTTTCAGATCACTCCTGAAGGTCGTCCGCTAAGCGTCAACCGCGCCTTAGCGGAAATGCATGGCTACGATTCTCCGGAACATTTGCTCGGGGAAGTCTCGAACGTAGCACTCCAGCTATTCGTTGATTCGAATCGGATGGATGAATTGAGACAGATGTTGGACGGAAATGGCGTAGTGCGGGGAGCCGAAATCGAAGTCTACCGCAGAGATCGCACGAAAAAGTGGGTGTTGATGACTCTGCGAGCGGTGCGTGACATCAATGGCAACACCTTATTAAACGAAGGCACAGTTGAGGACATCACGGACCGCAAGGTCGCCGAGGAACAAGTCCAATACTTAGCCTATTACGATGCTATTACGGGGCTGCCCAATCGCACTCTTCTACGGGATCGATTGTCAAAGGCACTCGCCAGTGCTCGTCGGCGAAAGGACAAAGTTGCGCTTTTGTTCCTCGATCTCGACCGTTTCAAAATTGTCAACGACTCGCTCGGGCACTCGGCCGGCGACCTTTTGCTGAAGGAAGTTGCCGCACGACTTAAGAGATGGGCGCGTGAACAAGACACCGTGGCCCGGCTAGGCGGGGACGAATTCCTCATCGTGCTAACCGACGTAAAGGACATCCCCGGCGCAGCCGTTGCCGCGGAGCGGCTGATGGATGCAATGATCGCTGAATTCGTTGTTCAAGGTCACCCGCTAATGGTTAGTTGCAGCCTCGGCATCAGCATTTTCCCGGAACACGGTGCCGACGGTGAAACCCTGATCAAGAATGCCGATGCGGCCATGTATAGCGCCAAGGATTATGGACGTAACAACTTTCAGTTCTTTACCGGGGACATGAATTCTGAGGTTGTGGAGCGACTGACCTTGGAGAACAGCTTGCGACTGGCACTCGAAAAAAAGGAACTTTTTCTGGTGTATCAACCGCAGATGGATATTGCCACTGGACGGATCACCGGGTTGGAAGCACTCCTCCGCTGGCAAAACCCGGAGTTGGGCCGATAAGTTCATACGAATTGCGGAGAACAGCGGCCTGATCGTGCCCATCGGTGAATGGGTGCTCAGGACTGCCTGCTCTCAAGCCCGGAAATGGCAAGACGAAGGACTCCTCGCAGTGCCCGTGGCCGTAAATGTGTCAGCGGTACAGTTTCGCCAAGAGGGCTTCCGCAAACTCATTGACAGGGTGCTCCGGGAGACTGGCCTCGCCCCCCAATATCTCGAACTAGAACTCACAGAGAGCCTGCTGTTATCCAATGCAGACGTGACGCTCTCAGTTCTTCGAGAATTAAAGGCCATGGGGTTGAAGTTGGCGATTGACGACTTTGGGACGGGCTATTCCAGCTTCAGCTACTTGAAACACTTCCCGGTCAGCAAGCTCAAAATCGACCGTTCGTTTGTTCGGGATGTTGCCGTGAATCCTGATGACGCGGCGATCACAACCGCAATCATCGGCATGGCAAAAAGCATGAATCTTAAGGTGATTGCGGAAGGCGTCGAAGACGAAGCGCAAATGTCATTCCTGCGGGCACGTCAGTGTGACGAAATTCAAGGATACTACTTCAGCAGGCCCTTAGCGCCTGAGGAAGCTGCCGACAAGCTGCGAGGCACAGCGGTGCACGCCTTGTCTGCAAGTCGTGGGGTATCGTAAGGGCGGTGCGCCGGACGGTGCTGCCGCAGTAAGGATTGACTCTGTTTCCATCACTCCGAACCACGAAGACTTGTGATTCCCATCTTGTGAGTAACGAATGGCCCGAAGGTATACCGGGCGGACTAGCAAAGTCGAAAATTTCCGGGTAGTAGATTCATTCCCTTGCGGCTGCTGCGGAAAAACCCTTTTGGGCCACAGGGTCGAAATGCTAGGCAGTCGGGGCATTCCACTCGCCCCCTGTGGACAACCTCATGCTCCGAACTGCCGCAAGTGGTGATCCATGTGGAGGTAGGCATGCCGCATCCGCTCAGTCCTCGACAACTGACCAAGCATTGCATGAGGCGCGAATTCGCCCTTCCAGTCACAGAACTGCTCAAACAGCCTGCGAAGCTTCTCGGCATCCGATACAAATTCCACGGGCCGGGTACCACCCTGTTGCTGATCCATTTCAGGGCGCGTCTTGATGCCGTGTGGCCACTGAAGAGGCACCCATAGAGCCGCCCACTTATAGATCGTGCGTTTGAAGAGCGTGGAGGACAAGCTGATTTGCTTTTCGCCTAGTGCCGCCCGAAAAGAGTCGCTGAGATGACAAATCATCTGATGAGCGGACATGCTGCCCCAACGCCTCCGGCTGTCCGAACGCACTCCACTCAGACGATAAAGCACTTCGTTCCGGTCGCGATCATTTAGGAGAGTCTTCATACGTTGGACGTGCATTCTACACCCCAAATTCAACATCACAGCCGAATGGGTTTCTGCCCGAATCGAAGTTTTGGTCGCCCCTCGTTGACTTCGGCTTCCTCACATCCTTAAGTGTCACGCCCCTAGAACTGGTTGGAATTTTGGAGTCGGCGGGCGCAATCAAACGCATCTAGCGAAGGAAATCTTTGGACATGAGAGCAGGAGCCAACTTTGATCAGCGAGCCAGCGATGCGCACTTCCTCACCCCCCATTGAGATTCCTCTGGGGCATGGTGATGTGGGCGGTGTTCCTACTGCTGTCGCCGCTCCTCTTCCTCGGCGTCCTCGTGTTTGGTATCCATTTCATGAGCGCCGACGAAATCGGACTGATGAAAGTACTGCTCGTGGTTCTCGGCCCATTCGCTAAATCCAACCTGCAAAATAAGCAAATCGAAATTCATGGCAGGCATGCAGTGCGCCAAACGCGAGTACTTGCAAGTGCGCCACCCCGAGCTTGCCTCGAGCGCCGATGATGGCAGGATGGAGCAGGGTATAGAGGTAGTGTATAGAGGTAGGCTCACTGGCGCGACAGATGTTCCCCGGAGGCGTGCTCGTCGCTGCCGACTATAAGCATCTGTCCGACGCCATCCGCGACACTCGCGAACTGGTAGCGAATCGCGAAGTCCCCGCGATTTTTGAAGCGACTTTTGAGTACAATGGCGTGCTCGTCCGGACTTTATATTTTACAGTACTAGCGAATTTGGTGCCAATTCCTGCATCCGTAACCGATGAGATGCAGCACTACGGGTACTTGACATCTTTAGCTCGCCGCCGCAAAATATCGCAAATTCAGCAAAAACGCACATTCCTCTCAAGAGTTGAACAGTCAACACGTTTATGATGCTTAGCCAGCCCTCGCCACGTTCCCAGAAGAAAGCCAGTCCCGAACAGTGCAAGCATCCGCAGGTGCAGATCGTCTCCCGCGACGAAGACTCCGAATATGTGGAATGCCTGGAATGTGGGGACGTTTTCGAGTCCAGCGAATTGAAGGACATGGCAATCGAGGAAAAGAAAGCGCCCGAAGAAGAGTAAGCCGCGTTTGCGTGGGGACGGGCGCCCTCGCCCGTCCAAGCCGAGCGCAGCTCGGCAGCTGCCAGTGGTCACACCGACCCTGGACTCGTTACAGTCGGATCGCCATCGGCCAATCGTTACCTCTCGCAAGCGCAGTAGCTGATGCTCCGCCCGTGCCCGAAACATAACCGCCTCCTCAACCCCGATGCCGTATTCTGAAGCAGTGAACGGGAGAACGTGGAAGGCGTGGCTGGTTCCCGGCGGCTTGCTATTGGCGCTGGCGGCGGCGCTCGTCAACAGCTCTCTGTTCGTCCAGGTCGCGCCCTCGCTGCCCTTCTACTACGTCGGCGGGTTCGCCGCTGGATTGCTTCTTGCCTGGCGTTTCAATTCCAGCCGCGTTCTGTTTTCCTTGCTGGTTCTGCTGGTCGCGCATCGCGCGGTCGACTTCTACGCCGCTGGCCAGACTAACGCTGGATCCGTTCACACCGGACCCGGGCGCACCGCCGTAGCCCTCGCCGCCCTGCTCGTCCCGTTGAACTTCATTGTCTTCGCCGCCATGCGCGAGCGCGGCCTGATCATTGCCGGAGTCGCTCCCCGCTTTGCATTGCTCTTCCTCGAATCGGTTGTCTTCGCCGTGCTTTGCCGGCCGGAGAATAGCTCAGCCAATCCACATCATTCCGGTGCGGCCGCGATCCCGCTCTGGATTCTACTTCTATTGACCTTCGTAGCGGCCATCGCCGTGTTCGTCCGGCGTTTTTTTCAAACGCGCAAGCCCATCGAGCCTGGCTTTGTCTGGTCAGTGGCAGCCGTTTTCATGTGGCTCCAATTCGCCCCGGTCGGCAAGGCGTCGGACGCCTACGTAGCCACCGCCGCTCTAATCCTAGCCGCCTCGCTGATCGAGACCTCTTACGTGCTCGCCTACCACGACGAGCTAACCGGCATCCGCGGACGCCGCGCCTTCAACGAGTCCCTGCTTTCGCTCGACCAGCAATACGCCATAGCCATAGTCGATATCGACCATTTCAAAAAGTTCAACGACACCTACGGACACGACGTAGGCGATCAGGTGCTGTGCATGGTGGCCAAGCGTCTATCGCAGGCCGGTGGCGACGGCCAGGCCTTCCGCTGCGGAGGCGAAGAGTTCGCCATAGTCTTCCGCAACACCTCCGCGAAAGAAGCCTTCGACCATCTCGACGCGCTGCGCCAGATCATCGAGAAATCCACGTTCCATATGCGCGGTTCTGATAGAAGAGCCGAAAGAGAGGCCGAGAGGACTGCCGACGCAAGCGCCGAGAAAAGCAGCAATCGCCGCGCAGTCGAGTTGGATCGCAGAAAGCCCGCAAAGAAGAAAGCGGGGTTACGTAGGGACGGACGCATTCGTCCGTCCAGCGGAGCGCAGCCCCGCGCAAACCAGCAACCCGATCATCTATCCGTGACGGTCAGCATCGGAGTCGCCGAGCCCAGCACCCGCTACCGCCAGCCCGAGCAGGTAATCCAGGCAGCCGACCAGGCTCTCTACCGCGCCAAGAATAAGGGAAGGAACCGCGTAGAACTGGCCTCCACAGCGCTGCTGCGAATCGCCGAAAGCAAGCACGCGAAAGCGTCGCGGCTGTGAACCGGCGGGTGCCCCACTCATTCGCGTTTTGTGCGAATGAGTGGGTTCGTCGCACGGTAAATTCGTCACAATTGGACGGAGACCCGGGTCACAGCCAAGCCAGAACTCCCATGTCTACTCTAACGGGATGACCAAGGGCCTGCACCGCTATTACGGCAGCCATGATCTGCACTTCATCACTTGCAGTTGCTACCATCGTCAGCCGCAACTGGGCACGCCTGAATGCCGCGATCTCCTCCTGCAAATCCTCGAAGAAACGCGCCAGAAATACCGCTTCGTGGTTCACGGATATGTAGTCATGCCGGAGCACTTTCATCTTCTCATGACCGAACCGGAACAGGGCGATCCCTCGGTAGTAATGAAAGTCCTGAAAGAAAGGTTCACCAGGAATCTAAGGGCCAAGGGTACTGAGGGTGCCCCACTCATCGCGTTTTTTGCGATGAGTGGGTGCGTACGCCCGGAGCCCGCTCCGGTTTGGCAGAAACGCTTCTACGATTTCAACGTGTGGACCCAACAGAAGGAAATCGAGAAGCTGCGTTACATGCATCGTAACCCAGTGAAGCGCGGACTAGTCGACCGTCCAGAGCACTGGGAGTGGAGCAGCTTTCGATCTTACCTTTTCGGAGAGACCGGCCCGGTACGGGTGAGATCTCAAGAGTGGCCGTTGGAGATCAAGGCCCGTCCAGTCGCGACCTTTGGTGAGGGAAACGCTGCCAGCCTCCCCGTTATTCGCAGCGGCCCACTCATTCGCAAAGAACGCGAATGAGTGGGGCACCCGGCAGTATAATCGCCTCCATGGGCCTCTCTTGGTTGTCTCGTATGATCATTGCAACAGCCTTGTGGGCGATATCGTGCCTGCATGTGGCAGCACAGGCAGGAACCGACACTAACAATCCAGCAAAGCCATCACCTGCCCTACCTATCACGACGCAAATCAAAAAGACTGTTGTCTTCTTGCAGGCCGATTGCTTACACGATTTCGGACCAGACATCGCGCAACTGACACCCGATGCGCTGGCAAAATTGCCGCCGCAGCAGGTAATAGTGATAAAGCAACAGCTGACAACCCTTATAATGCGCCTGCAAAAGCTGAAGCAAAGCGTGGCCAAGTTGACCTCGGAAGAGGTCGTCATGTTGAAGCCCGAGGCGCTATCTAGCTTGGAACCTCTGCAGATAGGAAACCTAGTCGTCAAAATGGTAAATTTTACAACCGAAGACATAAAAAAACTAACGCCAGAAGAGACTGCGACACTGCCAGCAGACCCTCACATGGGTACGGGGTTTATTGTTCTTGTCCCCGATGAACGCCTCCAGGTACCTGCGGGAAGCGAAGGTAAAGACAACGGATTTGGCTACTTGGTAACGAATCGCCATGTCGTGCAGCCGGGAATCGAAGATGGCAAACCATGCCATGTACTCAATTATCTTGTGTTGCTCAATCGAAAAGGTGATTCTACGCACAACGCTCCATACGCGGAGTCGGTCAAACTCGGGAACAGC
Source organism: uncultured Acidobacteriaceae bacterium (assembly GCA_963749275.1). Classification (GTDB taxonomy): domain Bacteria; phylum Acidobacteriota; class Terriglobia; order Terriglobales; family Acidobacteriaceae; genus Acidiflorens. The sequence continues at coordinate 101,273 of CAVVNA010000050.1, read as the reverse complement.
GTGAATTGGCGCTTCTCGTCGGATGACTCAGTCGATTTGGCGGTTATCCCCTTTTCAGCTCCCCCAGAGGTTTACGACTACGTGCGCATTCCTGTTGGTCTCTTCACTACGCAGGAGATGGTAGAGAAGAAGCTGGTAGTAGAGGGCGATCCTGTGTTGTTCTCCGGTTTGTTCATTCAGTCGTTTCAGCAAATGCACAGCCTTGAGCCTATTGTGAGGTCTGGCACACTAGCGATGGTACCCAGCGGACTGATGGAGACTACACTCCGCAAACTTGGACGAATCTATCTAGCCGAGGCCCACGCATTCAATGGAAACAGCGGCTCTCCGGCGTTTGTCGATACCGCCAAGTTCACCAGTCCCATAGGATTTTCCTACAAGTTGCTGGGAGCCATTAGCGGAGAGGTCTTGGAAAGTTCTGACTTCATCATGCACGTCACCACTTCTTACACTGCAAACGTGGCAGCCAATAGTGATGTATCAGTTGTCGTGCCCGCGAACGAGATTAAGACCATCCTTTACGACCCGTCTCTACAGGCAGAGCGCGATGCGTCCGTCGCACAGACACTCCACGCTAAGTAGTCACCGCCGGGTGCCCCTCGATAAGAGAGAAGGCTCTGTCAAGGACAAAGATATCCTGTGCCGTGCCGAAGCACCGCTTTTTTCGCCAGAGAGGTTGAGGCGGGTGGCCCAGGTAACCGCGGGTGCCCCATTCATTCGCGTTCTTTGCGAATGAGTGGGCGCGTGCACCGCCCCATCTTCAGGGTACTCCGCGGGTGGCCCGTCCTATCGCGAAGCGAAGGGCAGGGCCTTTGACCTTTTTTCATCACAAACGCACTGTGAGCGCCATTACAGACATCGATCCGCCCGTCGGTGACAATGGAGAGCTGTGCCCGTACATCAGGACGGCCCCCGAAGCCGCCTCAGACCCACGAGTCGGCGCTCTTTGAAAACAAAAGCTGAAACAGAAAATGCCACCTAAGTCCTTACTCCCGAATATTTTGCGAGTAAGTGCTTATTTTTGAATACCTTGCGCAAAATCGGGGGGGGATACTTAAAGTATAACGGATATTACCTCAACAGTTAACAGGAAAAATTTCCGCAAAACCCAACCCTGGAAACAGCTCCCCATCGCAGCGGTGAAACGCCGCGCCACCATTGGATTGCGGAGCAGCTCCTCAGAATCACCACTCAAAAAGATGGATGAGAAACAGGATCACCGTAGCCCCCAGCGGCAGCAGCAATCCAGCGCGCAGACTCCCCGTGGCATGAGAGATCACGCCCACCATCCAGGGAATAACAGCGGGCCCCACCGCCGCCAGCGAAAACATGAGCGCGCCGATGCTGCGAGCGGCAACGCCGAAGCGCTCGGAAAACCGGGCCACAGTGATCGGATACAACGTCGAGAAACTCAGTCCCGTAATCAGCGCTCCGGCAATCACTCCCGCGAGTGCCGGAGCCCAGAGCATTAGCGCTATGCCCGCCGCTCCCGCGGCACAGCCTGCCCGCAAGACGCGGCGCTCCGAAAGGTGATGTAGAAATGCGGTTGCGAACGCCCGACCCACCGTCAGCGCCGACCAAAAAAACGCCGGCATCATGGACGCCATCGCCGCGCCGCGCGATCCCAGCCGCGAGGCATAGGAGCCGATCCATCCTCCCACCGCTGTTTCCGCTCCCGGATAGAGAAAGAAGACGGCGGCGAAAAGCCAAATCGCCGGACTCTTGGCCAGCTCTCGCCATGAAGATGACGCCGACGATTCCGAGGATTTTGCCTCCGAGGATTTTGCCGACGACGATTTCGCCGCCGCCGGAAACGGCAGACGGCGCATGGCCAACGTCAGCAACACAAGGAGCAGCGCCACCGCGCCGAGGAAAAACGGCAGTAAGCGGTGTGCCGCAGTCCACGCCACCATTACCGAGCACAAGACGGCGCCGACGCCCCAGAAAAAATTCAGCAGGCTCACCGCGCTCGCGCTCGAACTTGCTGTCGAAGTATCACGCGAACTATCACTCGAACTATCACTCGAACTATCACCCGAACTTAGACCCGCACTTGAACTGGATCCTATCTCTGCAATCAGCAAATTGTTCGTCGGGATCATCAGCCCCAGTCCCAAACCGTACGCGGCCACTGCGGCCAGCCCGAGCCCGAGCGATCCCATATAGAGAGTCGCCACTCCGCATGCCATCAGCAGCAGCCCCAACAGAAACGCGGGACGGAACCCCCAGCGCGCCAGCAGAACTCCGGAGAGTTGCACGCCCACCAGCGACGCCAGGAATTGCACCAGAAACAGGTTGCCGGCCTGAGTGTCATTCAGCGCCCAACGCGCAATCAGGATCGGCAGCATGGGGCCGAGCAGCGTCGTGAGAATGCCGGTGGGCAAAAAGGCAATCTGGCCGGCCAGGATCAGTTTCCGGTTCGATGATGACGGGGAGAACTCGGCTTGAGGGCTCGCCATGCGAAAGAGGATGTTCCGGTGTCAGGAAACATTCAGCATAACGCAAGGACCGTCGCTTCATAATAGCGGGAAGCGAAATTCGCGGCCGGGTGCAACGAAAGCGGCAACGTGCACCAAACCGGAAGCCCCACCAGTGGTAAAATGAAATTCCACAACGCCGGAGAGGTGGCCGAGAGGCTGAAGGCGGCGGTTTGCTAAACCGTTATACGGGCTAACACCTGTATCGAGGGTTCGAATCCCTCCCTCTCCGCCAGTCACTCATAGGTAGACACTTAGCCACTCCTACTGCACAGAGCCTTTGGACTTGACTCCGCCATCTGGAGCACAACTGGAGCACAATAAGGCCTCAGAGAACTGCCTCATTGCAGCAATCGCATCGGGCGATGCGGTTTTGATGTAGTGGTTCTGCGTCGTTGCTACTGTGCTGTGCCGCAGAATCCGCTGGATCACCGAATCATCCACGCCCAGGCGATTCAGATTCGACGCCAAGCCTCTGCGGAACCCGTGCCAACCATGCCAGGAGAGTCCAGCACGTTTGAGCACATCTTTCATTTCCCGCTGATAGCAAGCGTTCAAATCGAGCGGATGTCCCACTGAGTTTTGGAAGATCGGGCCGACCACCGGATTGCCGCACTTTAGACGATGTGCGGCAAGCCGCTCGGCAAGCTGTGGAATGACCGGAACGGGGGCTTTCGATTTCGCAGTTTTAGGATCACCGACTGTGTTGCGCCACACGGATCGAGTGACGTTCAGCCAGCCGAGTGATTCCTCGTCCTGCGCGAGCTCATAGGAATCCCACGTAAGGCCACGTAGCTCTCCCAGGCGCAGACCTGTGAAGGCAGCAGTTGCCACAGCCGTCGCTGACGGCTCCGACAATACCTTTAGCATCGTCCCGATTTCTTCGAGCGAGTAGGGTTTCGTTTCGGCGCCGTTTGGCGCAAAAGCTGGAATCTCGGCGAGCTTCACTGGGTTTGCCCCGTCGAAATAGCCCTGCTGTGCCGCGTGCCGGAAGACACCACTGAGGAAATTCTTCACGTGCTTCAACGTGGTCTTGGAGATTTCGCGCTCGCGCGCGAGACTTTCCAACCACGATTGCACGTGATGGGTTTTGACTTCCCTCACCACAGTACCTAAGGCCGAGTATAGGAATGAGCGAGTCCGCTGAGTCGGTTCGCGCCCGAACGACTCTGCCTTGTTGATCCAAACTGGAATGTGTATCAGTTGACCGGGAAATCGTCTCTGCAAGTCAGCAAAAAGCTTTTTCTGACGAGAATCTAACGTTGACACCGGTCGATGGCTAACCAACACTAAGTTGGCACCGCCTACCGCCGTAAGGGGGAACTCCGCAAGGCTCAGGAAGCGATCCACCGGGTAACCTGCCGTGGATTTTTGCTGAGTAGTTAGCAGGCAGCCTAGGAGCACATACCAGAACCGTTCACGGTCGAACTTGGGAGCCGGTCCGAGTACGTTTTCCTCAATGCGCTCACATACGTACGGGTCTTCCTTTCGATCAACAAGAAGTTGACGTACGCACTCGACATCAGTTGTTGTCGCTTGAAAACTCCGCAGTGAGTTCATTCATCCTCCGTTACACCGGGCCGTGCACCCCTCAGCGGGCTTGGTCAATTATGAACTTCATTTTGTTTTCGAAATTGTCGCGCAAAGGGCGATTCGCAGGGTCGGCGAGTTCGCCGCGATAATCGTTGATCGCCCCTGCCAATCTACCGTGAAACTTTGTCGCATTGATGCGCTTACCTTCTAAGAATGGCGCCTTCCTCACGATGGTCCAGCGCGTTTCGAGTTTCGCCTTGATGGAGCAGTCCACACCTCACGTTCTCATAGAAATCGTCAGGCACGCCGGTCCTATTGAACTCGTCAAATCGCTTCTGTCGGGCAAAGAAATATCGGAAGCTCTCGGCGCCGTGAGCCTTGGTCGAGGTCCATCCTCGATGAAATGCCTCAAGAGTCTCGACAAGGAGACAACTAATAGCCATCGTTGTAAAGCCGTGTTGAACCTTCGTTGGAGCAAGCAAGATAGGTTCGATGAATCTCTCACGAAGACGCTGCCGAATGAACGCTGGTTTCTTCGACCAGCCATGATCCGGCTCCTTCTCCTAAGCCTTGTAGTCTCGCACCGAAACTGCGTTGGGCGTGCCGCGTTCCCCGCAGAGTAGCGTGTCGTCAGGCATCAGTCACTCCGTTGCTTCCCCAACTGCCGAGAACGTTCTCATTTTTCTGCTTCGTTTTACCGCGGTTGAATTGGCATTCCGCTCTGCACGAATGCGTTCCAGCAGCACCGCCGCGGGTTCGTCGGTGGGATCTTGCGACACCAACTTGCCCTCAAAGGCGCGTCTTAGGATCGATTGGCGCAGCGAACCGATCCCATACAAAGCTCTTTCGCAGGTGGCTTCGTTTTGCTCAATGATTGAAAGTCTCGCCTCCACCTCTCCAGTAATTCTCTCCTGCTCCTGTAGTGGTGGGAGAGGTAGAACGAACTTGGAGAGCTGAGATGTAAACATGTGCTGGATCAGACTTCCGGTGTTGAGTCCATCCACAAAGCGCCGAAACATTGAAGACTTGAAAAGCCACAGTATGAAACGACGACGTACAAATATCGGCGTTAATCTGGCAAGTCGTTGATTAAGTAAACAGTGCTCATCCACGGAGGTGATACAGATGCGCCCGAGGAACTCGTCTCTTAGTGACTGCGCTGTTAAGTTCATGACCAGCTCTGACGGGCCGATGGCTAGATCCGGGTTTTCTTGCGCCCACGTCTCAGCCATGCATCTGGTATCTTCCTCGTTCCACTGCACTCGGCCACTGACGTGAAGGTTGCCAGGACGAAGCAGCTTGACTCCGTTCTCACAATACTGAGCGCTCGGGAAGGGGCGACCATTCTGTGAGAATCCGATCTGCTCCCATGTCGCCCAAGTCCATCCCTCCGGCAGCGGAGGCAGGTTGCTGGTGTCGGGCGGCTCGGGTTCCTTGTATTTCTTCTTCCAGGAATCATCCTTGGGGGCTTTGTCCGCAGCTCGCATCTTGGCAAGCTGATCGGCTTCCCACTTGGCGCGGCGCTCTTTGAGGATGCGGGCGAGGAGTTGTTCGCCGGTCTCGTAGCTGCGGCCCTCCTTGCGGGCAAGTTCGGCTTCGGCGGGGACGAGGCGTCCTTCGCAGGCGGCCTTGAGCACCGCCGCCCGATAGCGTTTCAGGTTGGCCTGCACACGCTTGAGCGCCGCCACCGCGGCATCCAGCCGCGTGAACTGCTTCTCGATCTCGGCAACGATGCGCCGCTGCTCGTTCGACGGTGCCAGCGGCAAGAACGTGCCGCGCACAATTCCCTGACTAATATTCGGCTGGGCTCCTCCCTTCCCGAGTTCGACCAGCTCGGGACGTATCAATTCAAGAAAACGGAAAAGAAATCTGGGGTCGATGCCAGGGGCTGGGAAAATGCCACAGACCGCCTGGTTTGTGGCCGCACTGAGCCCGAGGATCGCAAGTTTGCCAACTGTCGCGCCGTAAAGCGCAATACACAGAGTACCCGGCGGAAACACTTTCGCACTCGAATTCCGCAGCCCCTCTTCGGTTATGAACTCCTCAACCTCAAAAATGGTGCGGTCTCGAAGCTCGCCCGACTTGAGCCAAGGGATTTGACCTCCGTAATACTCAGGACGATCCCGACGCGGTGTCCCGCCGCTAGTCGTTTCGGCGATAGATGCGACATCGATCCAAGTCCAGCTTGCCGGAATATTCCAAGAACCGACCTTCAGCGGCTGACTCACTGCACCAACACCTCATTCAATTCCTTCAAGATCGGCTCTAGATCCTTCCCAAACACCTGATAGGCCTTGCCGAGCCCGCCGCGCTGCACGAAAGGTTCGTACTCAAAATCATCGGCCTCGATCGTCAAGCTGGTTGCGACGTGATCGCGGATCGCTTCCAGCCACTGCCGTTGCTCATCGGTGAACTTGCGGCCACTGCCCTTCCTGCTGTGCCATCCAACGTGCGAAGCGAGCATTCACATCATCCTCAAATGGATGCAGCTCATCCTGCTGGTGAATCGCGAAGCGGACAAGGGAGACGATGTCGGTGAGCACACGACCGCCAGACCCGCGTACCTTCGAGCGGTCCAGCGCCTCATAGGCGTGCCACAGGCGTTCCGGTGTCCATGCTCGCGGTGGCCGCTCGATGGTTTCGGCCAGTTCCTTGATCTCTTTGAAAGTCAGTCGCTGCTTATATGGCCGGCTGTAGAGGATCTGGAGGGCGGTGATCTCATCCTTGTGCTGCTCGATGAATTCCTCGAACGATCGGACCATGCTCTGCGCTTTCTCTCTGGCCGCCGCGTCTAAACCCGCCGAGAGCAGTTCGTCCTTGGTCACGGTGTCAATCGTCTGTTCGTAGGATTTCTTGACCTCGATCAGGAGTTGGCGCAACTTCGGGTTGGTCGCAATAGGCTTCGCCGCTTCGTCGAGCAATTTCGTAGCAACTTGGGCAATTTGTTCGGCTGATGGCTCAGCCGCTCCGGTTGCGGCGCGGGCAGCCTCGACCTGCATGTCGGGGTCGAGCGCATCCACGAGCCCCTTGGTAATGGCGGCGAGCGGCTGCCCTGCAGTCTCGTACACCAGTTTGCGGTCTTCATCGGTCAACTGGTTGTCGAGTCGCGCCAGGCGCGAGGCCAGAGTACTCAGCACATCGGGCTCGCGATTGCCAAACGAGACAGCCTGCAGTAGCTTTTCCAACGATACCGTCCGCTGGCGCTCCAGAGACCGAGTGTCGGACATTTCCTGTTCGGAGAGACCGACTGCATCCACAATGACAAAATGCGTTTTGGCTCTCGCGTCGGGAGTTACGGCTTGAAGATCGTCCGGTGTGATGACGCGCGTGCCGCGTCCCTTCATCTGCTCGAAGAAATTGCGGCTGCGCACCGAGCGGAGGAAGAAAACGATCTCCAGCGGACGGATGTCGGTGCCCGTCGCGATCATGTCCACGGTGACGGCGATGCGAGGGTTATAGCTGTTGCGAAACGAGGAGAGCAGGTCTTCGGGTTTGATGCCCGTATTCACCCAGGTCACCTCCTCAACTTCTTTGCCGTCATCAGTTTTCTTCTTGTTGACGAGGCGCGCCGTGCCAGTCTTGTACGTGATCTGAGAAGTTGAGCCGCGCCTTTCTCGACCGCCAGCTCGGCGACGGCCACCGGGTTGGGAATCATCTCCACTGAGCCACGGTTCCGGCATTTTTCGAATGAGTTCGCTATTACGCGATTCGCCGCGCGGTTGAGTTTGCTGGTTGGATTTTCGCTCATTTTTTCGACACCTTACCCCCGTTCCCCCTAGAGTTACATGCCCTGTTTGCGCGCGAAAATTCACGCGATTTCGCTCAGCAGCGTATACAGGCACGCCCATGCCCTCGGGCTATTCGCCAAGCGGCAGCGAAACGTCCGGGTGGCGCTGGAGGCAGGAAACACTGGCGACGAACCCAATTAGCCCCAACTCGACGGGTGTTGCAGCTTGCAGCGCATTCAGGGCGGAAGCTGGATTCTTTCTATCCAGCGCCAATTGCGCTTGAATCGCAGGCAGCCAAAGTGACTGCATCTGCGTATCCCGCGGGCTGGCTTTCGCGGCAGAGCGATCTCAATTTAGCCCTTCCACCAGGTACAAATCTGCCAGAGTTCGGTGGAAGCCGTACACGAACGTCTTGCCGTCGGGAGTGATCAGAATGGGGTCGATGGTGGCGACGCCAGCGGAATCTCCGGGGACCAGTTGCTTCCAGAGCGTCTTGCGTCCACTTGCCAGATCGAGCCGGTAGACTTTGGCTGGCACGTCTCCTGGCTGGTAAACGAAAAGAGAACGAGCGTCCTGATTCCAGCTGATGGGTAGGTCTGGGGACTCAAGCCCCGGAATCAATCGAGGTTCCCCATGGCCAGAAGTGGGGTAGAGATATCCTTTCAGATCAGGCCCAATTGCTGCTACCATTTGGCCGTCGCGTGAAACCGCGAACGTGGTTCCATTCATTCCTTCGGGCGCGATCGGCTGGGCCGCGCCGCCGTCCGCGCTCTGGAGATACAGCCGTACTCCGCGGCCAGGTTCATTTCCCGAGAACACAAACTGTTTCCCGTCCGGCAGCCAACGGGCGACATTATGGTTGATGGTGTCGTTGGTGAGAGGCCGAGCCTCTCCGGCCTTGGTGGGGAGAAGACGGAATTGTGCTGGCTCGCCCGGAATCTGAGCGATCGCCCACTTCTGGTCCGGCGATAGGGCCTCCGCCGTCCCCTCGCCGAGACGAACCGCCGCGGAACCATCAGTCTGGCGAATGTAAAGGGAATAGGTCAGCTCTTGCGTCTTGCCATACCGTGCCCCGCCGCCTACGCCTTCCTCGTCAAAGAGAACCGTCTTACCATCCGCAGAGAGATCTCCCGGGTAGGAATAGTCGAGCCAAGAGAGGTCGCGTTCCTTACCGCTTTCGATTGAAGTGCCCATCAGTTCCCGTCGCCAACTAGCCCGCCCCATCAAGATGCGCCCATCGTGGAAGATGTCGAAAAGCATGAGCGTACCTGGCATCCGTACCACCAGACGCTTCTGTCCGGCGAGATTCACCGCCGACAAATCGCGGTCCAAGCCTGTCTCCGTGGCAGTGAACCAGACTTCCCGGCCATCGGCGGACCAGGCCAGACCTTGAACGCTGTACCAGTCCCCGGAAAGCTTCTTCTTGTTGCCGGAAAGGTCTACGACAGCAACCGAGCCGCTATCGTCTCCCTGCAAAGGGTGATCGAGGAAGGCCACGTAGTCGCCCTTGGGAGAAATCCGGGGATGGCTAATCCAGCCCCCGGTCTCATAAAGCACTTTGCCCACGGGATATTCCAGGCGGTTGCGACCACCCATATCGCGCACGATGGCGAGGTTGGTTCCATCCGACGACCAGTCAGCCCACTGCACATTCTCCAAAATCTCTCGCGGCGCGCCACCCGCCAGCGGAGCACTGGCCAGCGTGCCCATATTCACCCATGTCCCGGTGCGATGGCTGTTGAGGGCGACTGCCATTTCGCCCGCGGGTGAAACGGCCAGCAGCTGGGTATGTTCGAGTCCAAGAGACCGCGATTCGGCGGCGCCTGGTCGTGCGCTATAGATTTCGACCGGGTGGCCCTGCCAAGCGGCGCTGTACAAGATGGTCTGTCCGTCCGACGCAAATCGCGCCGAGCGGATATCTCCACGCCGAAATGTGATCTCGTGATATTGCGGGTTCGGTACCTCAACCCGCCAAAACTTCTTCCCGGCGATCAACCCGGCTCCCGCTCCCAGCAAAAAACCGAGACCCACCAGCGCCGCGGTAAATTTATTCGCTCGCGGGCTCGGCAATACGGCGTCGCGACGCTCAACGGCGACCGGCAGTTGGGAGGCAACATTGACCCCCGCGTGGGCGGAATCCGTGTCGCGCTTCAATCGCTTGAGATCAGCTCGAAGCTCCGCCGCGGTCTGGCATCGTAATTCGCGGTCCTTCTCCAAAGTTTTGTTGAGTATGAACTCCAGTTGCATCGGCAGCCGCTGGTTCAGTTGAACCGGCGACGCAGGCAATTTATTCAGGATCGCTTCAAAAATAACCGCCGAAGTGGTCCCCGAAAAAGGCTGACGGCCAGTCGCCATCTCATACAGCACCACTCCGAACGAGAACAGGTCCGTGCGGTGATCCAACGTCTCGCCTCGCGCCTGTTCCGGCGACATGTAAGCCACGGTCCCCATTGCAGTGCCAGGGTTCGTGAGTTGATACTCCGAAGCCACTGCCGTAGCCACGGTTGCCTCATCGGGGCGGTTTTGCGGCGTGAGTTTTGCCAGGCCGAAATCAAGGATCTTGGCCTGCCCGCGCTGCGTGACGAAGACATTTGCCGGCTTGATATCGCGATGTACGATCCCGCTGGAATGCGCCGCGTCCAACCCGTCCGAGATCTGAATTGCTATGTCCAGCAACTGATCGACCTTGAAGGGATGCCCCTCGATCCGATGTTTGAGCGTTTCTCCTTCCAGCAGCTCCATGGCGATGAAAGGAACGCCGTCGTGGGTATCAATCTCGTAAATAGTGCAGATGTTCGGGTGGTTCAGTGCGGAGGCCGCCCGGGCCTCTCGCTGAAACCGCTCAATCGCTTGCGGATCCCGGGAGAACCCCTCGGGAAGAAACTTCAACGCTACGTAACGGCCCAGCTTGGTATCTTGCGCTTTGTACACCACACCCATACCCCCGCCGCCGAGCTGTTCCAGAACGCGGTAGTGCGAGATGGTTTGGCCGACCATGCGTGGCAAATCTTACGTGGATGAAACGGGCAAGTCAATGAAAGCCGTGGAGTTGGCGTTATCACAAAAGGGTTGTTGGCGTAAAATCCCGATTACACTCAAAACCCCGGTCGCAGGGTCAATGAGTGCTAAGGCCTGCCTGGTTGCGACAATTACTAATGGGATCGTGCGCCACCTTAGCCGGTTTAGGCCGTCATCCGATCAGAGTGGCTGCCAGAGATGGACGGCGGTGGCTTCGCTTCCAACCATCTAGGGCGCTGGCGCGAAAACGATGGGAGAAAGCAGAGAGTCACAGATGACAGAAGCGGCCGGGCAGAGTTCTACTTTATCCCTTCCACCGCGAGAGCTGCGACAACTGGCGGAAATATTTATTTGGGAAGTGGCGCGTACACTATTCGCGACCGTGCTGCTCAATGCGCTCCACTTTTTCCCCCGTCTTGCGTAACGAGGTTTTGCGGCCCGCAAAGACCACAATGCACCAGTGCCGCCTTCCGGTGTCTTGTCATCCACCAGCATGAACCGGCCCGGCAACGGGCACGGGACTTGGCGAACACGCCAGAGTTTGCGCAGGCACAACGGCAAAGGAAAAAAGTGGAAGCCTTGTTCGCAGAACTGAAGAATCAGATCGGGCTGCGTCGCTTGCGCCTGCGGAGACTGAAGTTCGTGCGAGAGCAGTTCTTCCTGGCCGCAGCGGCCCAGAACATCAAACGCCTCGTGCGGTTCCTCAGCCAACCGACCAGGCCGGCTCTACCAGCCACCACGTAACCAAACCGAGAATAGAAGAACCCGACAGAGGCAAAATCGCAGACGAAAAGACCTGCTGTTGCCTTACTTTTTCAACACCCACGGGATATTACGCCAACTGACTGTCAAGGCGTCGCCCAACCCTCTTGCGCTGATTGACTTGCCCTGTCTTCAGCCCTAAGATTCTGAAGATCGTAACGGAATGATCGGCCAAACCATCTCGCACTACCGCATTGTCGAGAAGCTCGGTGGCGGCGGGATGGGTGTAGTTTACAAAGCCCAGGACACCCGCCTTGACCGCTTTGTGGCGCTGAAGTTTCTGCCCGAAGACTTGGCCCAAGACCGCCAGGCTCTGGAGCGTTTCCGGCGTGAGGCTAAGGCAGCTTCCGCGCTGAACCATCCCAATATCTGTACGATTTACGACGTTGGTGAAGAGAACGGCCAGGCGTTCCTCGCCATGGAGTTCCTCGATGGAATAACGCTGAAACACCGAATCGCGGGCCACCCTCTGAAACTCGAACAGGTGCTGGAGTTGGGCATCCAGATTGCGGATGCTCTAGACGCCGCGCACGCCAGCGGCATTGTGCATCGCGACATCAAACCCGCGAACATCTTTGTCACCGAACGCGGGACAGCCAAAGTGCTGGATTTCGGCCTAGCCAAGCTGACGCCGCAGAAGAAGCTGGAAGCGGAGACATTGGTCGTTTCCGATATGCCGACAGGAGTCTCGGAGCATCTGACCAGCCCAGGAACTGCCATGGGCACGGTGGCCTATATGTCGCCGGAGCAAGCGTTGGGAGAGGAACTCGATCATTGTACCGATCTATTTTCCTTCGGTGTCGTGCTTTATGAAATGACGACGGGCACCCTGCCGTTTACTGGAAGCACGTCCGCGGCCATCTTCAACGCAATTCTGAACCAGGCTCCAACCGCGCCGGTGCGATTGAACAAGGAAGTCCCGCCCAAGCTGGAAGAAATAATCAATGCGGCACTCGAGAAGGACCGTGCGCTGCGGTATCAATCTGCTTCCGCCCTCCGCACTGACCTGAAGCGCCTGAAGCGCGACCTGGATTCGGCACGGGCGGTGCCGGCCAGCAGTTCGGCGATACCCGCGGCGACGGAGGCGGCGTCGGAGGTGGCTCCGCGAAAACATTCGAGGAGGCTGCCGGTGGCGTTGAGCGTTCTCGCGCTGGTTGCTGTGGCCGTCGCCGCTTTTACACTGGGAGAGCGTGAGGGACACACGCCGCCGCCGCGCTATCATCTGCTGACCTATCGTCGAGGCATTCTTCGCATGGCGCGTTTCGCACCGGATGGCCGGACCATTGTCTACAGCGCCAGCTGGGAGGGCAAGCCCGCAGAGGTTTTTGCCGCGCGTCCGGAGAGCCCAGAGTCCCGGCCGTTGGGATTTGTGGGCACGGAGATTCTTGCCATTTCCTCGCAAGGCGAGATGGCCCTGCTCCTTAAAAGCAGGCAAATCAAATCATGGATTCACAGCGGAACGCTGGCCCGAGTGCCGATGGCCGGTGGAGCGCCGCGTGAGGTCCTGGAAGATGTGCAATGGGCTGACTGGTCCCCGGACGGAAGTAGCCTGGCGGTGGTACGCGAGGTAAGCGGCCGCAGCCGGATCGAATACCCCATTGGCAAGGTCCTGTATGAAACGGGAGGTTGGATCAGCCATCCGAGAGTCTCTCCCAAGGGTGACCAAGTCGCCTTTCTTGACCACTCTATCGAGGGAGACGATGGGGGCTCTGTGCTAGTCGTGGGTCCCAATGGCGGGAAGAAGGCCCTGTCGACCGGGTGGCTGACGATTCAAGGTCTAGCCTGGGCGCCCAAGGGCGACGAAGTTTGGTTCACTGCCACCGTCGAGGGCATTGATCGTGCGCTGTATGCGGTGAGCCTTGACGGCAAGCAGCGTCTCGTCTCGCGCGTGCCGGGCGAATTAACTCTTCAAGATATTCGGGCCGATGGCGCCGTACTGGTGACGCGTGGCAATACTCGCAGGCGGATTATGAGTTCCGTCGCTGGCCCAAGCAAGGAACAGGATCTGGCCTGGTTTGATTGGTCATATCCCGTGAGTCTCTCGGCAGACGGCAAGTGGATGCTATTTTACGAAGCCGGCGAAGGTGGCGGCTTGAGCTACACAGCTTACATTCGAGCCACCGACGGATCTCCGGCTGTGCGACTAGGAGAAGGCGAGGCCTTGGCTTTGTCACCCGACGAAAAATGGGTGCTGACAACCCGCAATGATGCTCCCACGCAACTCTTTCTCTTGCCCACCAAGGCAGGAGAGGCAAAGCCACTGGTTCATGGTGAAACGAGCCATGTTTCGGCACGGTGGATTGCGGATGGGGGCCGATTCGTTTTCTCGGGGAACGATCCGACCCAGGGTGTGCGGCTTTATGTACAAGACGTGGCAGGAGAGGCAAAGCCCCGGGCCATCACGCCGGAAGGGACCAACGCTCTCGCGTTTGGCGTTTCGCCAGATGGGAAGGTGGTTGCAGCAGTTGGCCCGGACGGCAAAGGCTATCTTTACCCTGTTTCGAGCGGAGACCCTCAACCCATTCCTGGCTTTCGAGTCGGAGAGGAGCCCATCGCTTGGACCCCGGACGGCCGCTCTCTGTATGTCAACCAACCGGGAGAGCTTCCGGCCAGTGTCTATCGCCTCGACGTGGCTACCGGCCACCGCACCCTGTGGAAACAGTTCATGCCGACAGATCCTGCTGGCGTCGAATTCATTGGCCCCGTGGTTCTTCCCCTTAACAACGCCGAGGTCTACGTCTACGGTGTTCGCCAACTGCTCTCCGACCTGTATCTTGTGGACGGCCTCAACTAAGGGTTGACTTGCGCCGAAACCAGGCGATTTCACTCAGAATCCGGTTCCTGTCTTTTGGGGGGCGCCCGTTCGGAAGTACCTGCAACGGGGTTTACGTGCGAACAGTCTGCGCCAGGACCTGCGTACCAGAGAGCATGCGGAATATATCCAAAAAGTCACAGGTCGAGCAATCCAGAGCGTGCAGCGCCAGACCTGTGACTCTGGTACGGCCTATTCAGTAAATATCGTAGCTGCGCCGCGATTCGTTCGTCCCGCACTTCTGGAAGCGCTCCCACAGATTGGCGGCTACCGACTTGGGGTCGGACAGCTCGTTGCGCCAGGCATCCCACGACTTGCCGAAAGCCTCCGCATTCGCAGTCCGCCCGATCCAGTAATACGAAGCGAGGTCGTTGCTGGACACCGGAGAGGCGATTTCCGCAATATACCCGTGACTCTTTCCCCACTGCGCGTTGAAGTCGTTCTTGATGGCGACCTCAGTCTCCAGAGTACAGCCCTCCCTCAACTTAAACTGAATCACGTCAAGGTGCTCCGCGCTAGCGTAGATCGGCACCAGCAAAACGGCAATGGTCAATAGCAATATTCTCATCGGTCAGTCTCCTTCGCGCTGAACTGAAGTGGTGGTTGGAACTATCGGATCCACCGTCGCTTGGAGATGCTATCGGCTCAACCCCACTGTTGTAAACAGCGATTACACTCATTCGGAATTGGCCGGTCCGGGTCAACGAGTGATGTCGGGATGTTACAACAGCTATCCGAGGTCAGACCAATACAGCGACTCCCTGCTTTGTTCCACAACCTGAGGTTACAGCGGGAGGCCGACGCGGCGCACCAAGTCTTGGTAGCGCGGATCTGAGTGCAGAGGAACCATAAGCCGACCCGTTTTCAGTAAAAGAAGATAGTTGGACCGTTCCTGATAGGCCTTTTCCAGCCACTCGAATGCCTGGTCTTTCTGTCCCAAGCCTGCATATACCTCGGCGAAGTAAAAGGCCGGGATGTAGCGCTGTTTCGACAGATCGCTCAGGCGTTGCAGGGTCTTCATGGCCTTGGCCCGGTTGCCCGTTGCGCCTTGGGCGTATCCGAGGGTTGCCAAGGGGACCAAGGCGCCGTGAGAAAGAAGCTTCAACGCGCTCCGGAGTTCCGCCATAGCTTCTTCCTTCTGCCCTTTTTCCAGCAAGATCTCGCCGAGAAGGTGATGGGAAAGGTAGAAGTTCGGGTCCATTTCGAGCACTTTTCGCTCCTCCGCAATGGCCTCGTCGTTCCGGCCTGCCCAGTAAAGCGTGCGGGCCAGATAGTGACGGCTGCCCAGCGAAAGCGGGTCCAACTCCAGCGCGCGGTGCAACTCCACGATGGCCTCCTCCAATCGCCCCATGGCCGTCAGGTGCATCGCGTATTGGCCGTGCACGGAGGGGTAACCGGGATTGAGTTCGATGGCGCGCTTGAACTCTTTCTCCGCAGCAGGAAAGTTCCAATCGTAAAGTGTCAGCACCATCGCCAGCGATACGTGTGCTTCGCCGAGTGTTGGATCCAGTTCGAGCGCTCTTAGAGTGGCCGCTTTGGCCTTGGGCATGGCCTCGCGCGGAGGCAGCGCGTCTAAACCAAAGAGGGCCAGGAAATTGTAGGAATCCGCGATCCTTCCGTCGCCTCCCACGCCCGCCGACGTGGGTGCGTCTGTCGTTGCGCTTCACCAACATCCTGAAAAATGGAATCAGGTGTCCTATCGCGTGTCTGCAAACGGATTGGCACCAGTTTCGGCGTAGGTACACAGATGTTCCTAATTGCGCCTGGAGCGCAAGGCTGGCAAGCTGTGACGGTGCCGGCCTGCGAAAAAAGGCGTGCGAGACAAAATCCGCGATTTCGACGAGACGTTTTCGCAGGAGGCAGAACGTTATGAATACGATACAAGGATCGAAATTGGCGCCGTCGATCTTCATCGGCAGGTGGACACCCAAGATTTTGTTCTCGCTGAAGGAGCGGTCCTATCGTCACGGGCAGTTGCGCCGTCACCTTGGAAGCGTTTCGCAGCGCATGCTCACCAGAACTCTTCGCAGTCTCGAATCCGCGGGATTGATCGCAAAGCGCGTGACGAAATCGAAGACCATCGCTGTCGAGTATTCCCTGACACAACTCGGACGGACACTCATCGCTCCACTCAGGGGTATGTGCCGCTGGGCAAAACGGTACCGCAGGGACGTGAGCGCCAACGTGCGCCTTCGGGAAGCCGAAACGGGGTAAGACGAAAATCTTTGTTGGGGGACGTATCCTCCGCGCGGGGCGATGCGTATTAGCCAGTGGAAAGGGCCTGTTTGCCACCTCGGGAGGCCAGATGTAGACCCGCCGGTTTCTCAAGATCGCCCACGAATTCACTTGACAAGAATGAACGAAACATAGTAATTTAACAATGTTAACTAAACAGTGTTAACTAAGGGATTTACGTTATGGGAGTCAAGGAGAGACGAGAGCGAGCGAAGTCCGAGACCCGCGACAAGATCCTCGACGCGGCGCGTGAGCTATTCGTGACCGAGGGCTACGAAGGTGTGTCGATGCGCCGGGTGGCGGAGAAGATCGAGTACTCGCCTACAGCCATCTACGTCTACTTCGCCGACAAGAACGAACTCTTCCACGAACTGTGCCGCGAGGATTTTGCGCGCTTACAGGAAGTGATGAAGAGCCCGGCGATGCCGACCGACCCGATCGAGCGGCTGCGGCAGGTAGGGCGAAATTACGCGGAGTTCGGCGTGCGCTATCCCAACCACTACGTGTTCATGTTCATGACTCCGCGTCCGCCGCACGAGCCGGACGAGGAAGATCGCGAGATCATGGGCAACCCGGAGGTGGACGCATATGCCTTCTTGAAGTGGGCAGTTCAGCAGGCCATCGACGCGGGGCGTCTTCGCCAGGAGCTGCAGGATGCAGAGCTAATTTCCCAGACGCTGTGGGCATCCATTCATGGCGTGATTGCGCTGGACATTGCCAAATGCACGGACCCGTGGGTCGACTGGCGTCCGCTGCAACAGCGGACCCAGTTGATGCTCGATGTAACTATGCGTGGGCTGGTGCGTAATCCGGACGAGGTGAAATAACCATGCCTCCTCTGGCCCAACGAAACCTGTTTCACGACAAGGTCCGGCTCGCGGTAACGCTCACTGGAATCGTTTTCGCGGTGGTCCTAATTGTGGTGGAGCTGGGATTGTTTGTCGGGTTCACGGTGACCACGTCAGGCCTGATCGATCACTCGGGCGCCGATTTATGGATTACGTCGAAGAACGTGCCTTACGTGGAACAGGGAGTCGCTTTCAGCGAGCGCAAGCTCAATCAGATTCGTGGCGTGCCCGGCGTCGCCGACGCGCAAAAACTTGCGACCCACTGGGCGCAATGGAAGCGGCACGACGGCGGCGAAGAATCGGTACAGGTCGTCGGGTTCAACGTGGATGACGCGATGGAGCGGCCATGGAATCTGGTTGAGGGACGAATGGAAGACTTGAAATCCCCGGACGCGATCATCTTGGACGAACTGTACAAGAAGAAGCTGGGCGTCACGCGGATCGGCGAGGTTTTTGAAATCAGGGGCCATCGCGCGCGGGTAGTGGGTTTCACGCGCGGAATCCGTTCGTTCACGACTTCTCCATACGTTTTCACGACCTTCAAGAACGCGCAGAGCTATACCGGATTGCGTGAGGACCAGACCTTCTTCATCCTGGTGAAATTGGCACCCGGAGCGAATCTTGAGCAAGTGCGGCGGGAACTTCTCGACCGCGTCAAAAATGTCGAGGTCTTCACGACCGGGGAATTCAGCCACATGACGCGCTTCTACTGGATGTTCACGACCGGCGCCGGCGTGGCCGTACTGATCGCCGCCGTGCTGGGCCTGGTGGTCGGATTCGTCGTGGTCGCGCAGACCATCTATGCCACCACCATGGACCACGTCCGCGAGTTTGGAACGTTGAAGGCGATGGGCGCGCCCAACAGCTACGTCTACAAAGTCATCATGAAGCAGGCTGCCATCAGCGCGGTGATCGGCTACGCCCTGGGGATGATCGTCAGCGTGTTCGTGGTGCGTGCCAGTCAGGAAGGTGGCGCCGCCATCCTGATGCCCATGCCGATGGCAGTAGGAATGTTTTTTCTGACCCTGGCGATGTGCGTCGGAGCCGCGCTGGTTTCGATCAACAAAGTGACGCACATAGATCCGGCGATGGTGTTCAAAGGCTGATCCTCGGAGGTCAGCCGTATGTCGAAGGAGGGATTGTGACTCGCGAAGCCAGAATGATGTCCGGGATCATCCTCATTACCGTGCCCACGATCCAGTACGGCGGATATTTTCTCCTCACCTCATTGATGAACAAGGGTAGCGGCTACATGGACAACCCGCTACGTCAGAACTTCTTTCGCGCTGGGCATGCTCACGCCGGGGTGATCGTGATTCTTTCGCTGATTTGCCAAATGCTCGCAGACGGAGCGGCTCTTCCCAGCCCCCTGCTCTGGCTGGTTCGAATCGGAGTGCCACTCTCCGCGATTCTGATTTCGTCAGGGTTCTTTTTCTCGGTGCTGCGACCGGACGCAAGTCAAGCCGGTGGGGCCGTCTCGCTGGTTTACGCCGGAGCGCTCGTTCTTGCCATTGGAGTCGTCACCCTCGGCATTGGATTGTTGCGTTCTTCGCAACCAAGTTAAAAGCGCCGTAGTTTTGCTAGGGAGGATGTCGAATGTCAGTGCAACCCGCAATCGCAGTTCGCCAGCTCACCAAGACCTACGCCGAGGGCAGTACGAGTACTCTGGCCTTGCGTGGTGTCGACCTTGACGTCCACGCCGGAGAATTGCTCATGCTGATGGGCCCGTCAGGAAGCGGCAAGACTACCCTGTTGTCAATCATGGGATGCATCCTCAAGGCGAGCTCGGGAAGCGTGCGGATTGCGGGAGAAGAGATTACTCAGTTGACGGAAAAGCAGTTGCCCGCTATCCGTCTCGAGCACATCGGCTTCGTCTTCCAGGGATTCAATGTGTTCCCCACCTTGACCGCAGCCGAGAATGTGGAGCTGATGCTTGACCTGAAAGGAGTGCCCGCGAGATCTGCAAAAAAGCGGGCGGCAGAATTGCTGGATCAGGTTGGCCTGGGCGGCAAGCACGACAGCTTTCCGTCCGACTTGAGCGGAGGCCAGAAGCAGCGCGTTGCAATTGCCCGCGCGCTGGCGGGAGATCCCCGAATCATTCTTGCCGATGAACCAACTGCGGCTCTTGACTATCAGACAGGCAAGAATGTGATGGAGATGATGCGCGAACTGGCGCACCAGCACGACCGCGCGGTGGTGATCGTCACACACGATTCACGCGTGCTCAGTTTCGCCGACCGAACCGTGAAGATCGAGGACGGGGCTATTGCCGGCAATGACTCGTCGCAACTGGAGCCTGTTCCGGCTGGAATACTTGCGCCCACGTTCTTGCAACCAACGGTGAATCTGGCTTAAACAGAGCTGGGCTTGAACGAAGTCGCAAAAACCGAATCTATGGAGTCGCTGTCATGAAGGTAAACAGTTTTCGTGGAAGCTTAGTCAAGAATAGAACGGCGGTCCTCATCGGGGTGGCAGCGTTCCTACTGGCGGTGTCGCTGGTGTTGGTATCCCGGCGTTCTCATGAAGATGCGGCGGCCGCAACGTCGGCACCGGCCATCCACAGTCCGGCTCTGATCGCCGGTCCTGGACGCGTGGAGCCGTACTCGGAAGACATCAAGATTGGCTCCGAACTGAGCGGCCGGCTGAAATCTGTTCTCGTCGAGGAAGGAGCAGCGATCCATCGCGCCCAGGTTCTCGCCGAACTCGAGAACGCCGACTACCGAGCCGCGGTCGAGTCGGCGAAGGCCGAAGTGGTGGCGAAAGAAGCGGCCCAGCGCAAGGTGATCAACGGCGCTCGGCACCAGGAGCGCGATGAAGCGTGGTCTTCTGTGAACGAGGCCAGGGCGGTGACAGAGAACGCGCAATCCGAGTTGCACCGCCGCCAGGAACTTTTCGCCGCTGGAGTGGTTTCCCGGGAAGAACTGGATCGCTATGCGCGCGAGGCCGATGTCGCCAGGGCGAAGTATCAAGCTGCCCTGGAGCAAAACTCTCTGGTCGACGATCACGCCCGCGAGGAAGACCGCTCACTGGCCGAAGCCGACTTGCAGCTAGCGAAGTCGCAGCTCCAAGAAGCGCAAGCGCGCTTCGAGAAGACTTTCATCCGTTCGCCCATCGATGGCAGCGTGCTGCGCAAGCATCATCGCACCGGAGAGAGCGTCTCAAATTCTTCCACCGTTCCCGATCCTATCTTGACCATCGGCGACCGCAAGACCCTGCGTGTGCGCGTGGATGTCGACGAAACCGATGTCGGCAAGGTGCGAATTGGGCAAAAAGCCTATGTCACGGCCGACGCTTTCGGGAAGCAGAAATTCTGGGGATGTGTGGTGCGTGTGGGCCAGCAACTGGGGCCAAAGAATGTCCGCACCGACGAACCCACGGAGAGAGTAGATACGAAGATTCTCGAGACGCTGGTCGAACTCGATCCTGGCACGCAACTGCCCGACGGCTTGCGCGTCGACGCCTTCATCCTCCCCGACGGCGGCGAAGTCGCAAAGGCTCGACTGGGGCGCTTTTAGAACTTCGTCATCGGGCGCTGGGCGGAGCAGCTTTAGCGATCCTGACGGCCAATCGGCATCCTACAGATGGCCAGGGGAGCCGCAACAAGTGGATTACACCGTAGAAGTATTCGACCAGTTCCAATTATTATCCGACGTTGACTCGGCTTCCTCACATCCTTAATATTGCACCCCTGAGTCCTGCGCCCACCCATGATTGGCCAGACCATTTCGCGATACCGCATCGTCGAGAAGCTCGGTGGCGGCGGTATGGGCGTCGTTTACAAGGCCGAGGATACCGAGCTAGGTCGTTTCGTTGCGCTCAAATTCCTGCCCGATGACGTTTCCCGAGACCCGCAGGCATTGGAACGTTTCCGACGCGAGGCTCGTGCCGCCTCCGCGCTCAACCATCCCAACATCTGCACAATTTACGACATCGGCAAGAGTGGCGAGCAGTCATACATCGCCATGGAGTTTCTGGACGGGCAGACGCTGAAGCACCGGATTGCTGGCCGACCGATGGAGACCGAACTGATCCTGTCTCTCGCCATCGAGATTGCCGACGCGCTCGACGCCGCGCACGCCAAGGGGATCGTTCATCGCGACATCAAGCCTGCCAATATTTTTGTCACCGAGCGCGGGCACGCCAAGATTCTTGACTTTGGGCTGGCGAAAGTGACTCCCGTTGGCCGCAGAGTGATCGAAGCGGCTGGGGCAACAGCCCAAGAGACGGCGATGAGCGAGGAGCACCTGACCAGTCCCGGCAGCACGCTTGGAACTGTGGCCTATATGTCGCCGGAGCATGTGCGGGGCAAACAACTGGACGCCCGGACCGATCTGTTTTCCTTTGGCGTTGTGCTCTACGAAATGACCACGGGGACCTTACCGTTCAAGGGCGACGCATCGGGTGCCATCTTCGACTCCATTCTGCACAAGATGCCGGTAGCGCCAGTGCGATTGAACAACGAAGTTCCGGCCGACCTAGAACGGATCATTAACAAGGCTCTGGAGAAAGACCGAGACCTCCGCTACCAGCATGCGGCGGACATTCGTACCGACCTCAAGCGGTTGAAACGTGAGACCGAATCGTCGAGCGGCGTGATGGTCGCCGAGGACGTCCCGCAACCGGCGCCTGCGGCGGCCACGAGCGGTTCGGCAGCAGTGCAGGATTCGAGCGGCAGGATGGCAGCGACTCCGTCGAGAGAACAACCTTTAGTCAGACCTGCACCGACCGCGAGGCGCTGGAAGTTCGCTGTCGCGGCCGCTGTGGCGGTGGCCACTCTTATCGGTGGTGGACTGTTCTGGCGCTCTCGGAGAGTCAAGCTAACTGAGAAAGACACGATTGTCCTCGCTGATTTCGACAACCGGACTGGCGACCCATTGTTCGACGACACGCTCAAACAGGCGCTGGCCATGCAGCTCGAACAATCTTCGTTTATCAGCGTGCTATCCGATAACAAGGTTAGTGAGACTCTGCGCCTGATGAGTCGGCGCGGTAGCGAGCGGGTGACGCCGGAGTTAGCTCGTGAAATCTGCTTGCGTACCGGGAGCAAGGCGCTGCTGGCTGGGTCGGTGGCGAGCCTGGGTAGTCATTACATAGTCGGTGTGCGCGCAGTGAATTGTCAGAGCGGCGACTCTCTAGGGAGCACGGAAGCGGAGGCCGATAGCCGCGAACAGGTGGTGCGTACCCTGAGCGACGCAACAAGGGAACTGCGGGGCAAACTAGGGGAATCGCTGGCATCAATCCAAAAATCTGATAGGGTGCAGGTCGGGGAAGAGTACGACGTTACCACCTCTTCGCTTGAGGCATTGAAAGCCTACGCCCAAGCCAGAGTTGTGTACCGCGAGAGGGGCGATGCTGCAGCCATTCCCCTCCTAAAACGCGCCGTCGAACTCGACCCCAATTTCGCGCGTGCGTACTATACGCTGGGCGTTCGTTACAGTAACCTCTCTCAAACCAGTCTCGCTATCGCCAACCTAAAGAAGGCGTACGAATTGCGAGACCGGGTCAGCGAGAGGGAAAAGCTGGCCATTATGGCGATGTATTACCTGACCGTGACCGGGGAGTTGCAAAAGTCGAATGAGGCGTATGAGGTCTGGGCGCAGACCTATCCCAGAGATCCTCATTCACACGTTGACTTGGGCAGCAATTACCTAAGTCTCGGAAGATACGAGGCGAGTGTTTCGGAAAGCCGTGAGGCATTGAAGCTCGACGACGGTAACCCGAATACGTATTTCAATCTCGCTAATGCTTACCTGGCGCTCGGGCGTTTGGACGACGCCAAGGCTACTCTAGATCAATCGGCTGCGCACAAGATCGATGCGCCGAACCTGTATCAGTGCCGGTACTGGCTGGGATTTCTTCAGGGCGACGAGGCCAACATGAAGCAGCAAGTTGCCGCGGTGATGGGCAGACCTGGGGGCGAAGACATGCTGCTGTCGACACAGTCAGATACAGAGGCGTACCACGGGCGACTTGGTAAGGCACGAGAGTTCTCGTATCGGGCGGCAGAGTCGGCGCGGCAGGTTGATTTCAAAGAACCCGCCGCCGTGTGGCAGGTCAACGCAGCATTGCGCGAGGCCGAGCTGGGGAACGCGGCAATCGCTCGTCAGGGCGTGGCGGCGGCCTTAACGCTAGCTCCGGGGCACGAAGTGCAAGCCATCGCAGCATTGGCTCTGGCTCGGGCCGGAGATTTGACGCAGGCCCAAAAGCTGGCTGACCAACTCCGCAGCGAGGTGCCGCTAGATACGATGGCGCAGAGCTACTGGCTTCCTTCCATTCGGGCATCCATAGAACTGAGTCGCAAGCGACCTGACAGGGCCATCGCGCTTCTTCAGGCCGCTTCACCATTCGACCTGGGCGAAGCCCTACCTTTCCAATTAGGACCGATGTATCCCGTGTACCTTCGCGGCGAGGCAAACCTGATGAAGAGTCAGGGCAAAGAGGCCGCTGATGAGTTTCAGAGGATAATTGATCACCGTGGCCTCGTTCTCAACTTTGTACTGGGCGCACTCGCCCGTCTTGGCCTCGCCCGCTCCTATGCTCTCCAGGGCGACACCACCAAGGCCCGCGCCGCCTACCAAGACTTCCTTACCCTCTGGAAAGACGCCGACCCCGACATCCCCATCCTGAAGCAAGCGAAAGCCGAGTTCGCGAAGTTGCAGTAGTGCCGGACAGAAGCCTGGATGCGACGATCTTGGATGGCTGGTCGGCCAACCGGAAATGATCCGCAGACAAGCCCTCACCGCCGGTTAACTTCCGAATTGTCCGTCATTCGCCCAGAATCTCGCCCTTGTTCATTCCATTGACGCGCCGTGGGCTGCTCCGTAAGATGAAGCGACCTGAAAGGCGGGCCGTTCGATGATTGGCCAAACCATCTCGCACTACCGCGTCGTCGAGAAGCTGGGCGGCGGCGGCATGGGTGTGGTGTATAAGGCCGAGGACATCGAACTGGGACGCTTCGTGGCCCTGAAGTTCCTGCCCGATGAACTGTCGCGAGACGCGCAAGCACTGGAGCGCTTTCGCCGCGAGGCGCGCGCGGCGTCTGCCCTGAACCATCCCAATATTTGCACCATCTACGAAATCGCCAAGCACAGCGAACAGACCTTCATTGCCATGGAGTTTCTGGACGGCGTGACGCTGAAGCATCTGATTGCGGGAAAACCGTTGGATAATGATACTGTGCTCTCGCTGGCCATTGAGATGGCCGACGGATTGGACGCGGCGCATTCCCAGGGCATTGTCCACCGCGACATCAAGCCCGCCAACGTCTTTGTCACCAAGCGCGGCCACGCCAAGATTCTGGATTTCGGGCTGGCCAAAGCGCTGCCCACCACCAGCTCTTCCAGTCAGGCTGCATCGACCAACACGATGACAGCCACGCTCGATGAACAACACCTCACCAGTCCTGGGTCAACGCTTGGCACCGTTGCCTACATGTCTCCCGAGCAGGCGCGAGCCAAAGGGGTGGACGCGCGCAGCGACCTGTTCTCCTTCGGCGCGGTGCTCTACGAGATGGCAACCGGCACGCTTCCGTTTCGTGGCGGCAGTACGGCGGAGATCTTCAAAGCGATTCTGGATGCGGCGCCAGCTCCGGCGCTGCGGCTCAATCCCGATCTGCCTGCGGAGTTGGAGCGCATTATCGGCAAAGCCCTGGAGAAAGATCGCAACCTGCGCTATCAGAGCGCGGCCGATCTGCGCACCGACTTGGCGCGTTTGAAACGGGACTCCGACTCCGGGCGTTCGTCGAGCTCTTCGATCGCCCCGAGCGCTCTATCGCCGGCCAGTTCTTCGTCCATCGCGCCTGCCGTCGAGCCCCGCCGCGGGCGCACTTACCTGGCCGCCGGCGTCGTTGTGATCGTGCTGATTGCCGCCGCGGCGGGCGCGTACTTCCTGCACGGAAAATCTCAGACGGGCAAGGTTGACTCCATTGCCGTGCTCCCCTTCGTCAATGCCACCGCTGACGCCAACAATGAGTATCTCAGCGACGGCTTGACCGAAAGCCTGATCAGCAGTCTTTCCCAACTGCCCAACCTTAAGGTGATGGCGCGCAGCACCGTGTTCCGCTACAAGGGGAAGGAGGATGATCCGCAGAAGATTGGCCAGGCGCTGCAGGTGAGCGCAGTTTTGATGGGGCGCATAATGCAGCACGGCGACCATGTCGCGATTGAGGCAGATCTGGTTAATACCGCCGACGGAAGCGAGCTTTGGGGCGCTCACTATGATCGCAAGCAGGCCGACATCACCGAGGTCCAGAGCGACATTACGCGCGATATTTCCAGCAAGCTCCGCATCCAGCTCAGCGGAAACGAACAGCAGCGCTTGGGGCGAGCCGGCACCACCAACCCGGAAGCCTATCGCCTCTACCTGGAAGGACGCCAACTCTGGTACGGGCGCACGCCCGAGGGCCTCAAGAAGAGTATTGATTTGTTTCAGCAGGCGATCGCCGCCGATCCTGGTTATGCCCTCGCCTATGCGGGGCTGGCGAACACCTATAACATTGGCCCCAGCTACGATATTGGGATAACGTCGAAGCAGGCAGAACTACTGGCGGACGAAGCGGCGCGCAAAGCGATTGAACTGGATGGTTCCCTGTCCGACGCCCATGCCGCGCGCGCGCTGGCACTGGCGGATGAAAGAAGGTGGAGCGAGGCGGAATCCGAATTTCGACGCGCCATCGAATTAAACCCCAACAACGCGACCGCCCACTATTTCTATGCTTTCGGCTGTCTCACTCCGATGAAGCGCATGGACGACGCGGCCGAACAATACCAGACTGCCTTATCGCTCGATCCTCTTTCTTCGATTGTCAACACAAACTACGCAGTGCTCCTGATGGAGGCCCGTCGCTACCCGGAGTCGCTCGCTCAGTTCCAGAAAGTACTCGAACGGGATCCCAATTTTCCTCCTGCCCATTACAAGCTCTCGCAGCTGTACGCTACCACCGGCCGCTTCGCGGAAGCGATAAGCGAGATCCAGAGAATTATTTCCAAGCCGGGCTCCTGGAGCGCAGACGCGAAAAGCTATCGCGAACTGATTCTGGCTCTCCGGGGTACAGATCGCTCGGCCGCTGTGGCCGTCGCGTCTGCGATCAGCGGAGACCGCGACCAGGCATTCGAATACCTGGAGAAGGCCTACTCCGACGGAAACAACGAACTGCTGATCGTCATTCGTTATCCCGCCCTGGACCCGATTCGTTCCGACCCGCGCTACGCCGATCTCATGCGCCGGCTCGGACTGCCCGAGTAGCGGCTCCCGACCATGTTACTCCGCCAACGCCGAAGTAGGAAGATTTTACACTGCCAGAGGACCATAGATAAGCGTAACCAACTGTTGAGTTTGGGGTTTTTGCGGCTGGACATTGGAACGAGGATTGCACTTGATCCCCAAGAAGTGACAAAGCGATGCAGATCGTCTACTAACTAATGAGTAATAAAGAAGGAAAAGGAAAAGGAAGAGATCCAAAAATGGCCGGGCAGCAAAGCTTCTGGGTAGGGTCGCGAGAGCGCCTGTCGGCCCTTCGGAACGTACCGGCTGTTCTCAAGATCGTATGGGACTCGGGTCCGGCGGTGGTAGTGTTTGGACTGGCTGCTCGCCTGCTCTCATCGCTCCTGCCGGTTGCGCTGCTATGGATCACAAAGCTGATTATTGATGGCATCGTCCACGCGGCCTCGACCCATCAGCCGGTGCCGCGCCAGTTCTGGTGGCTGGTGGCAGCGGAATTTTCACTGGCTGTTCTAACCGCCATTCTCATCCGGGCGATTGATTACTCGGATTCGTTGCTGGCCGACAGATACACGCGCCACGCCAGCATTCGAGTCATGAATCAGGCGGCTGGACTGGATCTATTGGCGTATGAGGATCCGGTTTTTTATGACCGTCTAGAGCGGGCGAGAGTGCAGGCAACGGACCGGCTGGGCATGATTCAAGCCATGGGACGGTTGGTGCAGCAGGCCATCACCACACTAACCTTGTCGGTCTCGATCATGGTGTTCTCTCCCTGGCTGATGCTCCTGCTGATCGCGGGTGTGGTTCCGGCGTTCCTCGGCGAGAGCCATTTTGCCTTCCTGGGGTACGCCAAGAACTTCCGCCAGACGCCGCTAAAGCGGCAACTGGATTACTTGCGGGTCCTGGGCGGAAGCAAGGAAGCTTCGAAGGAGTTAAAGCTCTTCGGGCTGAGAGATTTCCTGCGCGAGCGGTTTACCAGTTTGTGCGACGCGATCTACAAAGAGAACATCGCCTTGTCCCGCCGCAAACTGATCGCGGGCTCCTTCTTGTCGGTGATCGGCACCATGGGCTACTACTCGGCCTATGTATTCGTCATCTGGCGCACGGTCAACGGCTCCCTGAGCATTGGTACGTTGACGTTTCTCGCGGGCGCGATTCTGCAGGCCAGCAGCAACATTCAACAATTTTTCTCGACCCTTGCAGGCATTGCCGACGAGGCGCTGTTCCTCACCGATTTGGTGGCCTTTTTTGGGATGCAACCGACGATTCGCTCCAAGCCTAATGCCCTGCCCGCGCCTCGACCGATGGTACGTGGATTTGAGTTTCGGAATGTCTCCTTCCACTATCCCGGAAGCACACGCCTGATTCTCAACCGCCTGAACTTTGAGTTGCGTCCAGGACAGCGTGTGGCGCTGATTGGCGAAAACGGGCAGGGCAAAACCACCCTCGTAAAGTTGATTACCCGGCTTTACGACCCTACGGAAGGACAAATCCTGCTCGATGGCATCGATCTTCGCGAGTACGACCTGGAAGATCTCCATCGTGAGATGGGCGTGATCTTTCAGGACTTCATGCGCTATGAAATGACCGCCCGCGACAATATTGCGGTTGGCCGAGTCGAGGAAATCGACAATCTGGAACTCCTGAAGACAGCAGCACGGAAGAGCATGGCGGATGGCATCGTCGGAAAACTGCCCGAACGTTACGAACAAATGCTGGGCCGGCGCTTCGATCGCGGAGTGGACCTTTCAGGTGGCGAGTGGCAGAAAGTCGCACTCGCACGAGCTTATTTGCGCGACGCGCAAATGCTGATTCTCGACGAGCCGACGGCCGCACTCGACGCGCGCAGCGAATTGGAAGTTTTTCGCCGCTTTTCCGAACTTGCCGCCGGCAAAACGGCGCTCTTTATTTCTCACCGATTCTCTACCGTGCGCATGGTTGATCGCATCGTGGTACTCAACAACGGCAAGATTGTCGAGGAAGGGAATCACGCCCAACTGTCGAGCCTGGGAGGTCTTTACGCCGAAATGTTTGAGATGCAGGCCTCCAGCTATCGCTAGGAAGCACTCCAAGGCAGCATGAAGCCACCTGAGCGGGGGAATGCCTGGCCCGGGCTGACGAGAACCGCGATGCGGAATTGGCGCGTCATCGTCGGCATTGGCATCGGCCTCGCCGTTCTCTTGACGTTCTCGCGGACCATGCCCAGGGTCAACGCGCAACTGATTCACGCGCAACTGGGCCCCAATCCGGAGGTGATCGTCATCGATGGCAGGGCGGCCGGGCATCCCTTTCCCCATTTTTGGGAGCAGATGTTTGGTTCGGGGCGCGCGATACTGGCCCTGCGTGACAGCTATCGGAGTGACTTACGTGCGGTTGAGCAAATCACCGGTTTCAAATACGTGCGCTTCCACGGCATTTTCGACGATGAAGTTGGTGTCTATGCCGAAGATGGCCAAGGACACTCCGTCTATAACTTCTCCTACATTGACCAGATCTACGATGGTTTGCTCGCGAACGGTGTGCGCCCTTTTGTTGAGATCAGCTTTATGCCCAACCAGCTGGCAGCCAGAAAAATCCTTCACAGCTTCTGGTACAAACCTGATATTTCCCCGCCAAAAGATTGGGGCCACTGGGAAGGCCTGATCTCGGCCTTCACTCAGCATCTGGTGGATCGCTACGGCATCGATGAGGTTGCGCAATGGTATTTCGAAGTGTGGAATGAGCCCAACCTCGACTTCTGGGCAGGGGAGCCAAAGCAGGCCAGCTACTGGGAGCTGTACGACCACACCGCGCTTGCCATCAAATCGACCAGTCCGCGATTGCGAGTTGGTGGCCCCGCGACCGCGCAAGCCGCGTGGGTTGACGCCTTCATCCGCCATTGTGCGGAGAAAAACATCCCGGCGGACTTCGCCTCAACCCATGTCTATGGCAATGATCTCGCACAAGACATTTTCGGCTCGCCCGCAGAGATTTCTCGCGACCAAATGGTCTGCCGAGCGGTAAAGAAAGTTCACAACCAGATCACCACCTCGAGCATGCCAAATCTACCGCTGATCTGGAGCGAGTACAACGCCAGCTACAAGACGGAACCTGAGGTTACAGATTCCATCTACATGGGGCCCTGGCTAGCCGACACCATACGCCAATGCGACGGTTTGGTGGATATCATGTCTTACTGGACATTTTCGGATGTGTTCGAAGAGCAGGGTGTGGTGAAAACGCCGTTCTATGGCGGCTATGGACTGGTTGCGGTGGATGGCATACCAAAGCCGGCCTTCAACGCCTTCAAACTGCTGCACCGGCTCGGAGATCAGCGGATCCAGCTCGATTCTGATTTCGCGCTGCTCACGCGCAGGCCGGACGGTACCTTAGTGCTGGCGCTATGGAACTACGCTTCGCCAGAGCAAACCGGATCTCCGAGAACGGTCACGGTGCAGCTGAGAGGCACCAATGCGAGGCAAGCCTTGGTCGCCCGCGTGGACCGCGATCATGGAGATTTTCACTCCGCCTACGAAAAGATGGGCGCTCCGCGTTATCCCACCCAGACGCAGATCGAGAAACTGCGGAAGGCTGCAGAACTTCCAGCGCCGGAAGCCCGCTCAATACAAAATGGCGAGCTGACCTTGACTCTGCCTGGGCAGGGCCTCGCAGTCGTTGAGTTGCAGTAGCAGAACGTCGTTGTCAAATTCGATCACCTCAAGCTCGATCACGCCGGAACAACTTTGTCAGTGGGCTTCACTCGTAGTTGGCGGCTGGTACTTCTTGAAGCCAGCGCGACTCATGCCGCGCTGCGCCTCCGGGTTTTTCATGAAGGTATCCCAAACGAAACCGGTACGGGCGTTTTCTGCCATGAGCATGGTGATTCCCACGTCAATCCCAACGACGTCATGGTCATACCAATTCTTGAGCGGATTGAAGGCATTTACAAATCCATACTGGCTCCATGCCCCTCCATAATGATCCTTGATGTTGCGGAGGACACGCATTGCGGGCTGCGGCAGAAATGGCAGCGAACCTGCCGACGCACTGGGGACAACCGTTCCATCAATCGGCCCCATCGCGGGCGGACCTCCCCAAATCACGTAGCCCTTGTCCGAATCGGACGCCGTAATACCCCAGAGATCATCGCTGTAATCGGGAAACTGCTTGGCGAGATCTATGCAGAATAGGCGGTGGGCCTCCGTAGCCAATCTCGAGTTCTGGAAATAGTCGGCGTATTTGTCGCGCTTATCGCGGAAATCAAACCAGGCCTGGGAGTACTGATGCACAAACAAAGGGGCGAACGAACCGATATAGCGAATGCCATCATATTCAAAGATGGTCCGCTTCCAGGCGTCCCAGGCTGCTACGGGCAAGGGATGGGAAAGCGATCCCAATCCCAGGAGATACATCATCATCATCTCGCTGTAGTAATCCCAACGATAGGGGAGAAAGCCGATTTCGGGCGTCCACCCATGCGGCAATAGCGAAGTGTCCTCCGACAACCAGGTCCAATCTACGCGGTTGAATATCTCGTAGGCCAAAAAACTGATTTCGGAATACTCCTGGAAGTGTTGCTGACAGGTGAGGACTCCGCAAAGCAGAATAGCCGTGTCGACCGAAGAGACTTCGGAATCCCACGTTCGTTCGCCGGTGTTGAGGTCGGCGAAGTGGTAGAAGAATCCTCGGTGAGTGGGCATCTTCTTCGCGAGGAAGCGCAGAGTGACAAAAGCTCGCTCCCGCGCATCGGCAAACGAAACGAATCCGCGTTTTTCTCCGATACAAAGAGCGGTCAGCCCAAACCCCGTCGCCGCAATGCTCGCGACTACGGTGGCGTCATTCGCCCGCACATTGCATCGATCCTTCATCAACCCAGTTTGCGGGCTGGCTTGTTCCCAAAAGTACTGAAAGTTTGCCTTCTCTACTTCCTCGAGGAACTGATCATCGCCTTCCGAAAGAGAGCTTGGGGACGGGGCAGGTTGTGGACGATTGCGCTGTTTCTCGGCTACCGCCAGCGGGGAAAACAACTTTGACATATCGCACAATCCCCACATGCTCACGCCCGCGATCCGTAACAGCAGGTCTCGTCGCGAAAGGCGGTTCGCGCCAAGGCCGATCTTTTCGTTCTCGCCCATGCGTTTAATTTTAGATGCTCCGCATTCGGGTGTGAAATGCGGGTCTGGGGGGGAATTTCTGAGCGAGAATTGAGGACCTCGCCGGCTGGCCCAGCAACCCTGCATAGAGAAGAGCGCGTCATTAGAATGAGAATGTTAGCCGAGGGTCACGTCATGAGTACCGGAAACATGAGTACCGCAAATATGAGTACCAGAAACATGAGTACCAGAAAGAAGATTGCGATCTGGGCAATTTCAGCTCTCGTGATTTTGGCAACGGTCCTGACCATTGTCCTCGTGCGCCGGCGGCAGCCGATCATTCTGAAGGGCGCGGTCTTGAGACTTGACAGCGACCCAAAGAAACAGTTGCCCATTGCCGACGTTGAGATCACCGCGATCAATGATTTAGGGAGCGGGAATTCCAAGTCTGATGCTTCAGGTTATTTCAGGATCACTCTGCCCAAGGGACTCCGGCGGCGACAACCGCTCAGGCTGCAATTCGGTCACAAAGATTATCACCCGCTAGAATGGGACGACATTGTTAGCGACAAGATTTACATCGCTCGTATGGCGCCCATCCGGCAGGAAACGAACGCGGAACCGCATCATCCCGAGGTAGCGGTCTCCAATGCCCGGGTAAGGTATTCGGTGAAGGCTACAACCGAGGCGGATGTGGGAAGCGCAGTGAAGACGTTCGAGGTCGCCAACACGGGGAACCAACCCTGCGACAATCGGGCTCCGTGTTCGTCCGACGGCAAGTGGAAGGCAGCGATCGGCTCCATGTCGCTCGACGCTGGGGAGAGGAATCAGTTCCGCAATGCCAGAGTCTCGTGCATCGCTGGCCCCTGCCCTTTCGCAAAGATCGAGCTTGAAGATCTTTCGGGGGACGGCCGCTACTTTAACGTGCAAGTTCGCAATTGGTCGGACACGGCCACTTTCTTGTTGGAGGCCGAGGTGGTTCACCCCATGGTCAGCGACATAGTGCGGGATTCTTATCCGGTGATTTTTGGGCGAGCCTTGAATTTTAGCCTGCCGCCGGGGGCCGAGGGTCCGAGCATTGAAGCGGAACTCGATGGTGAAGCCATTGTCTTTCCCCTTGGACCAAATCTTTTCTTGCGCTGGGCGGACTGTCACGTCGCAGTGGACAAGGACCAATCCGCAACCTATCGCTGCGAGCTTAAACCTGGGTACCAGTTCCGGTAAATCGGGTGCCTCGGTGGTCGTCATCTGCGGCGGATTAGAGCTCATCAGCAATTTCGTCAAGCGTGGTTGCGGAGTGTTCTCCCTCAACCGCAGAGCACGCGATTGGCGAGGACGCGAGCGCGGGCGCAAGCGCGGGCACCAGCGAGGGCGCCTCGATCGCCGGCAGAGGTTCGTCTTTGGTCATCGGCGGAAACTGCCGTAGGTCATGCCGCGCCCGCGGCATCTCAGTCCCCTCCTCCTTTCTTCATTTGGTACATGTGAAGGACATGCGCTTTCATTTTTTCAAGAGGATAATTCTTGGGTTCCATAACATATTCGGCGATTATGCCTGTAGTAAGCGAGCGAAAGTAGATCACTTCCGCCTCCGGATCACTGACCCCGAGCTCGGAGAAGATTGCTCGATGAACTTCGAAAATCTTTGCCCACTGGCTCCGAATCTTCTCTGACGTGTTCCCGATGCGTCGAATCGCTGCCGGGGCATCGGGCTGTAGAAAGACTGTCAGGGTGAACTTATAGAGCATGGTGTCTTTCTTCACCTCGCCGAAAAGGCGATCCAGGATGGTAGCGAGCTGGTTGAGAGCCCCGGATATTTCGTCGATCCCTTGGATTAAGCTTTCGGCTTCATTGAAACGTCGCTCCATGACCGCCGCAAGTAAGTGTTCCTTACTCCTGAAGTAGTTGTAAGCAAGGCCCTTTGAAACCTCCGCTTGTTTTGCGATCTCTTCCATCGAGGCGCGGTGGAAGCCTTTTTGCTTAAAAACGTCCAGGGCTGCCGAGATAATTCTCTCGGAGGCGTTTAATCGCATTTCTGCCCATTGCTGTTGAGTCCGCGGTGACATCCGTAAGCCCCGTATCCACAGCCAACATTATCAATGACTGACTGAATAGTCAACAATAAGATTTACCCTGTTTGCATTTTCCCGCGTCAGTAGTATAGTGTTCGTCGTCGGCGGAAATAAAACCAGTCGAAGTGCTGAGTGAATTCAAATCGGACAAACCTCTGCACAGTTTTTCACTCCCCCGTTTCCAGCCATCAGTAAGTGCTTGCAGCAGTAAACACAAGCTGATACACCTATTGGCCCCGCAATTGCACTTCTAGACACGTCCTCCCCTCTAGGACACTTGCCGAGGACTCGGCTATTCGAGTTCGAAATTTGCTTTGGAGGACCTCCCATGTCGCGCCGCCGATTTGCCCTGTCACTGGTCGTAGCCCTGTGCTTCTCCACCCTCGCCTTGGCCAATTCCATCCCGGTCAATCTGACGCTACTTCACTCCGGCACCAGCGTCCACGGCGGTGCCTTCACTGCTCCCGGCCATTTCTCGATTAGCGGTTTGAAGGCCGCGCCCATGAACTTTGACGCGATCAACAGCCACCCGTCGCGCGACTGGAATGCTCACCTCAGCGGGCTGCCTTCTGGAAAAGTTATGCTTGGCAATGGCACGGCCAACAGAACCGGGCGCATCGCTTTCCCGGGCCAGGGATATCAGCCGACTTGTTGCAAAGCGCAGAATTGGGTAGGTGGGGATCAAGGGATTGGAGGGCATGGGTTGTCTGCCCCGGAACCGGGTAGCCTGATTCTGCTCTCGACGGGCCTGCTCGGGATCGCAGGAATAGTGCGGCGCAAACTGCTGCGCGGCTAACGCGCGATCGGCTGTTGACGTCCTCGCAAGCAAAGTTTTCTCGTGCTCCTTTGTTCGCCGCCATCAGGGCAAATCCGATGACGGCTTTTTTCTTCCCTCTCATCGAGTCCTCGCTGGCTAGAGCCCTGTAACTTCTTCCCCCCGCCCGAAGGAATCCGCGCATCGCGGCGAAATGTCACCTGCGCGCAAGCTGAAACCCACCGTATAGAAATGCCAGCCATCTCGACATAAACCTCGTGTCACGCTGGACACGCCCGTGTTTATGCGCACACGCAATCCCGCCCCGCGTGCGATATCAACTTATTTATTTTCAATCGATTAACTGCTGGCTCCCCATTTGCTTTTTATCTTGGCAGCGAACAGGAGCGATGCGATGAAACTGGGGACCGACAAAGCGAATAGGCAGAAAAAAGCACTCTGGGTTCTCGGAGCAGTGCTCGCAATGTCCACCGTGAGCGCGGCCTTGCAGACGCCGGTCTCCGCTCCGCCACGTGTCCAGGCTCCTGAGTTCGCCAAAGGCGCGCTCGCCCGAACCACCGTGCACTGGGTTCTGGTCAGCATTCCCGACCGCAAGCTGGCGCTGTTTGAAAACGGTCGGGTCGTCCGCATCTATCGCGTCGCGGTCGGCAAGACATCGGCCCCGAGTCCAGCTGGCGAATTCAAGATCGTCAACCGCGTCACCCACCCGACGTACTACCACAAGGGGCAGGTCGTCGAAGCCGGCAAGGGCAACCCGGTGGGCACGCGCTGGATGGGACTGAGCGCGAAGGGCTACGGAATCCACGGCACCAACCAGCCGAACTCGATCGGCAAAGCGGCATCGACGGGATGCATTCGCATGGGCAGGCAGGATCTCGAGGAACTCTTCGCGATCGTCGACGTAGGCGACACGGTCCAGATTCGCGCGGAACGCGACGAGCAAATCGCGGCAGTCTTCGAAACTGGAGCGGGAACTGGATCTGGAGCCGGAACCGAGACCGAGACGCTCGCACAGGTCGAGACCGAAAAGAGCTTAGGCAACGGGCAATAGGCCCCCACATTTCCTGTAGAGACGAGGCTCGCCTCGTCTCCGGGCGATTAAGTCTTACGGAGGCAAGTCATGGAAACGATGCTGCAAGGTCTGGTAATCATCGGCGGTCTGACCTTCTCGCTCGCCGCCTCTCTGCTGATTGAAGAACTCATCTTCGGACGAATCGTCCGCGTCGCGTTCGCGCGCCGTCCGGAAACTCCCAAACATTTTTCAGAACACGAGCCAAAGAATTGAAAGGAGCACCACCATGCTGTTACTGAAGTATTTCCTGTTGAGCGCGGGAATCGCGATGTTCGTGATCGCCGCTGGAATTCTCACATACGACGCTTACCTGCTGATCGCCTGGCAGCGCAGACGTTCAAACTTGGATCCGGAGGCAGGCGCGCCCGGACTTAGTCCTGGTCCTAGCCCTAAAGTCCGCTGGCGCACCTCGGTTGCGCTGGCGATGCTGGCCTGGGCACCGCTCTTGATCTCGGCGGGCATCGTGCTCGTCCCCAGCGGAATGGCCGGCGTGCGCGTGAGCCAGACCAAAGGCACGCTGGCCGGAACTCTGTATCCGGGCGTGCACTTCGTGATGCCGCTGGTCGAGCGCGTCGAACTGTTCAACACGCGCGACCAGTTGTTCACCACCGGCATCACCGAAGATTCGCTTGCCAAAGGCGCGGCGAGAGGCGAAGCGTTGAATGTGCAAGCCCCGCACGCCCAAGCCCTGCACGTCCAGGCAAAAGAAGGACTCACCCTGGGCCTCGCCATCACCGTCCGTTACCAGATTGACCCCAAGCGCCTCGACTACATCGAAGCCAACCTGCCGCAACCACTGGAAAAAGAAATCGTGCCGCCAGTGGTGGCCACCGCATGGCGCGAACTGGTGCCGGGCTACACGGTTCGCGAAGTTTTCTCCGCCAAGCGCGAAGAAGTTCGCCAGCGCTCCGCCGAAATGATTCGAAAACGGCTGGCCGCCGACGGCATCGTGGTGAAAGAAGTCATGCTGCGTGACATCGAACTTCCGCAGGAATACGCCAAGGGCCTCGAGTCGCTGCTACTGAAGGAACAAGAGAACGACCGCATGGGCGTCGAGACCGAGATCCACCAGAAGCAAGTGAAAATCGCCGAAGCCGACGCCGAAGCCACCAAAGTTCAAGAGGTGAAGCAGGCGGAAGGACAAGCCGCCGTCCGCGTGCTGCAAGCCAAGGGCGAGTCCGATGCCATGCAATACACGCTCCCGCTGAAACAGAAACAGATCGAGCAATCGAAGCTCGAAGCCGAAGCGCGCAAGGAAGCTACGGTCAAGAATGCCGAAGCTGCCGGCGAGGCCAAGCTGATCGACAGCAAAGCGGAGATGGAACGCCGCAAACTTCTGGCGCAAGCCGAGGCCGAACGCATCCGCTTAACCGCCTCAGCCGACGCCGAGCGCATGACGAGTGAGAGCGCGATCCTGAAGCAGAATCCGCTGCTGATCAACAAAATTGTAGCCGAGCGTCTCTCCGACAAGTTGCAGATCATGATGGTCCCGGCGGATGGCAAGTTTTTCTTCACCAACGATGTGCTGCGCGGTATGGGCGCTCCGAACCACGTGAGCCAAGCGGAAGACGTGGAACCCTCCGATAGAAGACCGCAACAATAGTTGCGGGGGCATGGATTTTTCCCTGTGCTCCTCTGTGACCGCTGTGGTTAAAGAAACAAGTCTTTACCACAGTGGTCGCAGGGAAACGCAGGGATACAGCAAGCCGCGAGTGACGAGATGATCAAGCCACTATCAACCACGCGTTATAATCAGCGCATTCCACACATGGAAGCGCGAGA
Source organism: uncultured Acidobacteriaceae bacterium (assembly GCA_963749275.1). Classification (GTDB taxonomy): domain Bacteria; phylum Acidobacteriota; class Terriglobia; order Terriglobales; family Acidobacteriaceae; genus Acidiflorens. The sequence continues at coordinate 63,868 of CAVVNA010000050.1, read as the reverse complement.
GTCCACTCGAACGCCCAGCGGTCTGCGGCTAGCCTGGCTGACGGCGTTCCTGCTCGCGACGGTTTTTCTTCCATCTTCTTTATGCGCTTCGGGTTTGGGAGACACCGCCCGCCAACTGGCCCACAAGATCGCCGCGGCCGCCGGGCCCGGCGCTTTCGCGCTCGAGGTCACCAACCGTTCGTCGCTCGACGACAAATCCGTGCGCGAGGTGCGCAGCGCGCTCGAGGCCGAGATGCACGCCGAAGGCGTGCACGCCACCAAAGCCGAGCAAGCGATGGGAACAGTCGAGGTCGTACTCTCCGAGAGCCTGCGCGAATACGTTTGGACGGCCGAGATTGTGATCGGGTCCGACGAGAAGAAGGTCGCCATGGTCTCGTTGCCGCGGTCGCCAACCGGAACGCCGTTCGCCGCCGCGATGCCGATCGTTCTGAAAGCAACTCTTCTGTTCGCGCAAAAACAGCCTATGCTCGATGTCTCCCTCGTCGAAATGCCGGGAGGATCTCGCCTGATCGTGCTCGATGACGGCATGGTCGCGATCTATCGTCATCAGGGAGCGAATCCGGCCGGACCGAATCCGGCAAGAACGTGGGAATTCGAAACTTCGTCGCCCATCGCTCACTCCCGTACTTTTCCCCGCGATGTGCGCGGACGCCTGCTCTTGCGCCGCGATCACCTCTTCGACGCTTACCTGCCCGGAACGTTCTGCCGGTCGAACTCCAGCGCGCCGCTCCTCATCTGCAACGATACTGACGATCCCTGGCCCCTGACGCCGGACGACGGCAGTGTGCGCGCCTTCTATGCGGCCTCGCGCGATTTCTTTACTGGAGCGCTATCTCCCGGCATCGGAAAAGTCTCGAACGTTCCTTCGTTCTATTCGGCGGCCGCGCTTCCGCGATCGAGTTACACGCTATGGGTGCTCGCCGCGGCGGATGGATCGTTGCATCTGGTGGATGGGATGACGGATCAGGTAATCCGCGGCGCAAAATGGGGCAGCGATCTGGCCGCGGTTCGCTCCCCTTGCGGCACGGGCACGCAATTGCTGGTCTCGGAGAGCGGGAACCTGACGTCCGGAAATTCAGAGCGCGACGGCCTGCGTGCGTTCGAGATCCCCGATCGCGACCCAGTGGCTACCAGTTCAGCGGTAGAGTTCGATGGGCGAATCGTAGCGCTGTGGCCGGAAAGCAGCAGCAATGGCGCAACAGCAATTGTAAGACGAAAAGACACAGGATGGTATGAGGCCTATCGAGTATCGATTTCGTGCAGCAACTAGCCCCGAATCAGCTAGTGTGGGGACGGGCGCCCTCGCCCGTCCAAGCCGAGCAAAGCTCGGCAGCTGCCGGCGGCCGCGGAAACTTTGGACCAGCCATAGGCTGCTGTGTGCGGCAATGATCGTGTCATCGATGGCGAAGACGATCGCGGCAATGCTAACGATCGCGGCAACGATTGCGGCAACGACCGCATCAGCGGCGACGCGTCCGCACTACGGCGGAACTCTCCGCGTCATGCTGCAATCGGCGCCGGACGCGCTCGACCTTCCCGCCAACGCTACACCCGCCGACTACTGGGACGCCGCGCGCACCCTCTCGCTGATCGGCGACACTCTTGTAAAGCTGGATGCCCAGACCCGCCCGCAGCCCGCGCTGGCCGTGGCATGGCAGAGTGACCCGACCTCCCGGCATTGGCAATTCACGCTGCGGCGCGGAGTGAAATTCCACGACGGCAGCGCGGCGTCGCCCGCAGCCATCGCGCAGATTCTGGGCGCAATCCACTCCGGCTGGAATGTGCGTGCATCGCTGGATTCCGTATCGATCGAGAGTGAGACGCCCATGCCTGCGCTGCTCGCTGAACTCGCACTGCCGCGCAATCTCTTGCTCAAGCGCAATACAAATCGTCTTCCCATCGGCACCGGCCCTTTCCTCGTCGCAGAATGGCAGCCAGGAAAATTGCTCAGGCTCGCCGCCAATGAAGAGAGCTGGGCGGGGCGTCCTTTTGTGGATGCGGTCGAGATCGAATTCGGCAAATCGCTGCACGACCAGGCCATCGCGCTCGAACTGGACAAGACCGACGTGATCGAGGCAGCCCCGCAAGCAGCCAACGGATCGCTGCGGCACAGCACGTCGTCTTCATTGTCGCTGCCCGTAGAGCTCCTGGCGCTGGTTTTCTCCGCGAACTCAAAGGCACAGGACCCTCGCCTGCGAGAAGCGTTGGCGCTTGCCATTGATCGCAAGCCCATCCAGTCCGTGCTTCTGAAAGGCGCGGGAGAGCCCGCCGCCTGCATTCTTCCCAACTGGATGACGGGCTACAGCGCAGTCTTTTCCGCACAACCGAACCCGCAACGCGCCCGAACTCTGCTCGCGGGCTCGCGGCTACCCACGCTCAATCTAAGCTACGATCCAAGGGACTCGCAATCCCAACTGATTGCAGAGCGCATTGCCCTCAACGCGCGCGAGGTTGGCATAACCGTGCAAGTATCGTTGTCGGGAGCAGAAGACATCCGCCTGATGCGAGTAGCACTGCCGAGTCCCGATCCCGCCACGTCGCTCGGCGAAGCGGCGCGTCAACTGGGATTGCCGCAGCCCGCACTTACGCTGACGCCTGGCAGCAACTCTTTGGACGATCTGTACCAAGCCGAGAGCGGTTTGGTTGCGGGATACGCCGTTATCCCGCTTTTTCATTTGCCGGTGGCGAGTGCCGCAAGCACACGCGTGCATGACTGGGAACCGGAACGACCGGGCGATTGGAGCGAGTCGGGGCTCTCGCTGGCTGATGTTTGGCTAGATAATGTCTGGCTGGGCGATTCGCGGCCCGAGGCAGGGTCGCGATGACCTTTCGCCAGAAACTTCTTCTGTTGTTTGCGGCAACGGTCCTGCTCTGCGTCGCAGTCATATCGGCATCGGTGTACAGCACCATCCGGCGCAGGTTCGAGCAGGCCGATCAGGACCGCGCGAATGCGGTCGCCGCTCAGTTTCGATCGGAGTTCCAGCGGCAAGGACGGGAAGTCTCGAGCAAAGTCGAATCGGTGGCAGCCAGCGAAACCGTGCAGCATATCGCTCTCGAGATGAACCGCGGCGCCTCCGACTCTGGCGAGTACGTAGGCCAAGCACACACGCTCGCGGGGCAGCAGCACCTCGATTTTCTCGAACTGGTTGACTATCGCGGCGCCATCCTCTCCTCCGCGCAGTGGCAGGCGAAATTCGGATATCCGGAAGCCGCGATTTCCCAAGCTGCGCTTCCTCAAGCTACGCCCGCCCAAGCCACGACTCCCGCGCCTGCTGTCCCAGCCGGAGCGTTTCTCAAACGCGAAGAGCTGCCCGATGGCGCAACCCTCGGCCTGTTTGCCGTGCGCGTGGCCCGCGTCGGAGAACAACCTCTGTACGTGATTGGCGGCGAGCGGCTCGATCAGGGCTTCCTTTCGACGCTCGACATTCCCGCCGGGACACGTGTACTGCTCTATCAAAACCTGGACGCAAAATGGAATCCAAAATCTCTGCTCGATTTGAACGGGCCGGCCGCGGGCGTCGACCAGATCGCTCCGCTGGTCGCACAGGTTCGCGATACACTGCAGGAATCTCAGCGCGTGATCCATTGGACTTCCGATTCCGCCGACGCCGAAGTTTTTCATGCCATCCCACTGACCGGACCCATCTTCAGTGCGACGAATCAAGCTTCGCTGAATCAAGGTTCATTGAATCAAGGTTCGCCAAATCAAAGTCCGGCCGCGAACCAGAGCCCGGCCAATCAGCAACTGATGGGCGTTCTGCTCGTCGGCAGTTCGCGGCGTCCGCTGATCGAATTGCAAAGGCAGGTCGTCTCCACCGCCATGCTGGTCGGCGGTGCAGGAATTTTCGTGGCCGTGCTGGCCAGCCTGTGGTTCGCAGCCCGCGTCACACGGCCGGTCGTGTCGCTGGCTGAGGCTGCGCGCCGGGTCGCCGCGGGCGATCTCGGCGCCAAGGTCGAGGTGGAATCGAGCGACGAACTCGGCGAACTGGCGGCGTCGTTCAACCGCATGACGGAAGATCTCGTGCAGCAAAAAGACCGCACGCTGCAGGCCGAGCGCGTGGCCGCATGGCGCGAACTGGCGCGGCGCCTGGCCCACGAATTGAAGAATCCTCTTTTTCCCCTGCAAGTCACGGTTGAGAATCTAATGCGCGCGAAACAGAAATCGCCCGAGATGTTTGAGGAAGTCTTTCACGAGGGAACCGCGACCCTGCTGGCGGAAATCGACAATCTGAAAACCATCATCGGCCGCTTCAGCGAATTCTCCAAGATGCCGCAGCCCCAGCGCCGGCCAACCCAGGTGAATGACGTGGTGCACTCGGTGCTGCGCGTCTTTCATGCGCAATTGCGAGATAGCGATCGAGATACCGATCGAGATACCGATAAAGAGAAGAATAAGATTGCAGTGCACACCGAGCTCGCCGAAGCCTTGCCCGAAATTTCAGCCGACCCCGACCTGCTGCATCGTGCGCTGCAAAACCTGGTGCTCAACGCGATCGACGCCCTGCCGCAAGGCGGAGAGCTGACGATTCGCACCCGAACTCTGGACGACAGGATTGAACTTTCGGTCTCCGACACCGGCTCCGGTCTGACCCAGGAAGAATGTGGGCGCCTGTTCACTCCTTATTACACCACCAAGCAACATGGCACGGGGCTCGGGCTGGCGATTGTGCAATCGGTGGTAAGCGATCACGGCGGCAAAATTTCCGTCGAGAGCACGAAGGAAAAAGGCACGACGTTTCGAATCGAATTGCCGTGCGATTTCTCGGCGTACTCGGCGTCTCTGCGGTAGATTTGGGTTTGCATTTCAGTTGAGGTCAATAACCGTGGCGCAAAAAGCGCACCTGCTGATCGTGGATGACGAGGCCAACACGCTGGCCTCGCTGTCGCGGGCGTTTCGTCTGGAGGGTCATGAAGCCACCGTCTGCGACAACGCAAACAAGGCTCTGGACCTGGCCAAATCGCAATCCTTCGATTTGATACTTTCCGACGTGGTGATGCCCGGCAAAGACGGCCTGACCCTTCTCGAAGACCTCAAAGCGCAAGGCGTGCCGGCTCCCGTCGTCATGATGTCGGGGCAGGCGCACATCGAGATGGCCGTGCGTGCTACGCGCCTCGGCGCACTTGACTTTCTGGAAAAACCGATCTCCACCGAGAAATTGCTGCTCACCGTGGAGAACGCGCTGAAGCTCGGCCGCCTCGAGCGCGAAAATCGCGACCTGGAGCGCCGCCTCGGCAAACACGAAATCATTTGGAAAGGCGAAACCATGCGCCGCGTGATGGCGCAAGTAGAACGCGTAGCCGCCAGCGAAACCCGCGTCTGCATTCTCGGCGAGACCGGCACGGGAAAAGAACTGGTGGCGCGCACCCTGCATGAGCGCAGTCCGCGCGCCGGTGCTCCGTTCGTCACCCTGAACTGCGCCGCGGTTCCGGCGGAGCTGATTGAATCCGAATTGTTCGGCCACGAAAAAGGATCGTTCACCGGCGCCGCCGGCCGCCATCTCGGCAAGTTCGAGCAAGCCCAGCACGGCACCATTTTTCTAGACGAGATCGGCGACATGCCACTCACCATGCAAGCTAAACTGCTGCGCGTGCTCGAGGAAGGCGAAGTGGAGCGCATCGGCGGCGAGCGCGCCATCACCGTCGATGTGCGAGTCGTCGTCGCCACCCACCGCGATCTCGAAGCGCAAGTGCGCGACGGAAAATTCCGGCAGGATTTATTTCACCGCGTGTTCGTCTTCCCCCTGCGCCTGCCGCCGTTGCGCGAACGCCGCGAAGACATCCCGGCGCTGATCGAGCACTTTGCTGTTCAGGTGACCGCCACCAACGGATGGAAGCCTATGCGCTTCACCGAAAGTGCGATGACCGCGCTGCAAGAACATCCGTGGCCGGGCAATGTCCGCGAACTCAGAAACGCAGTCGAGCGGTTGATGCTGCTCGCAACCTCGGATGAAGTCACCGGCGAAACCGTGGCGCTGGCGCTGCCCACGTCCGCTGCAGCGCCCGATTCCGCATCGGCCGGCACCGGCCCGCTAGCCGACCGCGTGCGCGCCTTCGAGAAGCAAACCATCCTGGCGGAATTGAAGCGCAATCACCACCAGATCTCGAACACGGCGCGTGCGCTGGGACTGGAGCGATCGCATCTTTACAAGAAGGCCGAGCAAGTAGGGATTGATTTGAAAGCGGCGAAGAACGAAGGCAGCCCCGGATAGGATGTTCGGAAAAGCTGCACCCAGGTGTTAGCGTCCAAAGGACGGACGCGAGCCTGGGGCACCAGCCTCCAGTTATTTCGTCCCCACGCTCAACGATGTGGGCCCACCGGCGGGTGAGAATTCGGAAATTTGTGGGGGGTACCCCCCCTCCCCCAAAAATGAGTTAAGTCGATGATAGTAAAATACTTAGAGGCAAAATATTCAAAAGATGGGACTTAGTGTTGAATTTTGCTGTTTGGCGTACACTTGCGGGGGTGCTGACCGAGGCCATATGTTGTCAAATAGCGGTGAAAAGTTTGAGTCGGAAATGCGTTCGTCTCTGGAGACGGGCGCAGTTCTCGATGGTGCACTGTCGAGGTATCTTCGCAGCGATTGTGGTGCAGGTCTGTGATGAGCGTACGAGAAAAATGTGATGAAGGAGTTGGGAGGCGCGCGTGGTTCTTGGCGGTGTGGAATTCCACCCTTCGCAAAGTGCGCGAGAAGTGGCGCACCTGACGTGCCCTCCTGAGTACAGTGCACCCAGGTTAGCGCCCAAAGGACGGGCGCGAACCTGGGGCACCTGCTTCGGACACTGATCTCGCCCAAAAGACAAACCCGCGCTATGCTTCCCCGTTAACGCGTGCCACCCTCGTCGGGAAGGAGGGGCTATTGAAGGTTCCTCATGACGAGGTTCGGTTCACAATCTTAACCGTCGATCCAGCACCAACCCTTCCAGCGGAAGCAGATGATGGGACGTTTCAGATTGCGATCAGCCAAAGCTCATTTGAAGTGCGTTTCGACGAAGGCATTTTATCGACGGCACGAAAGTCACGCGGCTGGGATCGAGTTTCTTTTGAGGTTGTTATCGCCGGTGTTACGACAGCTACCCTGCGAGTTACACGATAGGGAGTCCTCAAGAAACCCACCTCCCTCGTAGAACAGCCGCATATCTGCGACGCGGTTTCGCATTAGCGGTTTCTCAGCTAGTTCTATGATGTCGTCTGCTGAGGCTCGGCCGGCCTCTATTCTATCATGAAATGCGCTTCTTGGCGGCGGGCGATTCAGGCAACCACTGTAGCGCAGCCTCTAAACCAGTTTGGTTTTCCTCGAAGAACTTGAACCAAGCAGTTGTACTCGCAGCAATAGATCTGGCATTCCCTAGCAGTGCCAAGAGAAGAAAACTCAAGCTGCTTGTCCTGGCATACGCTCCAACGCATCACGCTGATTTGTGAATTTACATTGAGGTAAGTACTATCCCACTTGTGATGATACGTTCGCGGTTAGCAATAATCATCCGGTGCGGCATCACAAAATTCCTCATGCGTCCGAAGCTATCATCCTCGTAATCGGATGACCAATAGCGACGCGTGTACTCCTTCTCCGCGTGCTCGTCAAATGTAGGTGGTGAATCTGTCGCCCGGCGTAGACAACAGTTTCCTTTTCCTCAAGATGATCGATCTTTAGCAATGGGCAATCTTCCGCGCTTGCTCTCTCCGTCGCAGACCTTCCCACGTATTGCCGTCATAGATCGACGATGGGATGCTGCTCGTCGTCACTCCACCAAAGACTTTGTGATTGCTGGATATGGCGGATTTCAAACCGCCGCGTATGCCAAATGGTCGTGGCTTAGCGAAGGGCTGGCGCAAGTTTTCCCCTTCCAGTTCGACGATGCCCGGGACGTTTTCCTTCTTCATTTCCGTTTCGCGGTAGCGACTCAGCATCTCCGCGAATCTCTTGTACCTTGCCGTACCGTCACCTGGAATCGTCCGGGCGACACTGTATTTTTTGACCAGAGGATTCGTCCAGACTCGTCCAATATACTGGCCGTGATTACTCGAACTTCTTTACGAGGCGCTTATCCCGCGCGAAGCGAAAAGCCGCCCGATAGGGCAGCCTCTTGCAGCCGTCTACAGCTGCTCGCATTGGCCGAACCACATTTTCTCCAAACAGATGCGGAAGCTTGCGCGTATAGGCCTCCCACGCCTCGTCCCGAACTTCATTGGGTTGCTCGCGCATATTGTCCGAGAAATTGGTTTTTGCCTCAGTCCGGCTGTCGAAACACCGATCCGGCTTAAAGTCCATAGTTTCAATCGTAGCACTCAATAGATGCAGTAAAAACGCACTTTTGTGATCCGTGAGAGCAATATCGAGATTTCTCGCCGGAGGATACCCGCCCTGGCGGGTGGGCCACATCAATGAGGGGGTAACGAGGATTTGTCTCTTTTCGATTCAATTTGCCATGTCACTCATGATACTCCCGGCCTGGTGCCCCAGATTCGCGTCCGTTCTTTGGACGCTAAGCCCTTCGACAGGCTCAGGGGAGGCTCTGGGTGGAGGGACACTCGGGCTGGTCCGTCGCAGGCTTTTGCTTCCCGATCTCTTGCTGTCCACTCCGGTTCGATCTCGACGATTCCGATTTCTCGTAAAGAATAGTGGCGAAAGCTGCTTTACTTCCACTCTCCCGGGTTCTGCTCCGGCGCTGCTTTGGGTAAGGGTGTAGGGGTCCTTCGGCTCCGCGCGGACTGCACTTCGTGAAGTCCGTGCTGCGCTCAGGATGACAATTCTAATGTGAGTCGAGATGGTGGTGCGTCCGCACGTTGCGGTCGTAGTAACGTTCCGTTTGCAATTTCCATCCCCCACATACGACAATCGCATCGTGCCCAGCACTAGCTTTTATCAGGAACCGCAAGCGGTCAGCCCCTTCCGTCCGGGCGCGCTCGTGATCGCGACCTTGGCCAATCCGCGCGAAAAATTCTGGGGCGCGATTCTCCATCTTTCGGGCGAAGGCCTTAGCCTGCGCGGTGTCGATGTCGCCTCCTTCGACGATCTGGCCTCGCAGATCAAGAGCGGCGAACCCTTCACCTCCGGCGTCGTCTTCTTTCCCATGCACCGCGTGGAGCGCATGGAACTGGATCTTCCCGAGGGCAACATCCTCTCGCTCGCCCAGCGCTTCGCGCAGAAGACCGGACAGGATCCCGCCCCGCTACTGGTGAGTGAGTTCCTCGCGAGCGCCGGAGGAGAACCCGCCCGAGGAGAAAAAGAGCGGTGAACTACCGGCAGATCCTGACCGCGCCCAACCAGCTCACGCTGCTGCGGATGATTTTCCTGCCGTTCATCGTCATCAATCTGGTCAAGCACGATTTCAAATGGGCGCTGGCGCTGTTCATTCTCGCGGGACTGAGCGACGGCCTCGATGGCCTGCTGGCCCGCACGCTGCATCAGCAAACCTTGCTCGGCCAGTATCTCGACCCGATTGCCGACAAACTCTTGATGAGCGGAATGTTTCTTGTGCTCTCGATCGAACGGATGATTCCCTGGAAATATACGGTCGTGGTGTTCAGCCGCGACCTCTCCATCCTGCTGATCAGCGGCGTGCTGTTCATGATTGCCGGCCTGCGCGATTTTCGCCCCAGCCTCTTCGGCAAAGCCAACACCTTCGCCCAAGTGGCCGCGATTTTCTTCGTCCTGCTGCTGCTCATCGAGCCCATACGCTGGGTGTGGATCGCACGCACAACCTTCCTGCGCGCCACCTTTATCTTCACCATCGTCTCCGCCGTGCACTACGCATTTCTGGTGCAGCACCGCCTGCACGTGCCAACCCCCGCCAGCGAGTCTTCGCCAGCTTCTCAGACTCCTGAGCGTGTATAGTGAAGGCCTGTAAGTCTTGCGATGATCGTCCGATGATTTCACGTCCGACAACCCCCGCTATCCTGCCTCGGGATAGCGAAGTTGGGTTCTGCGTGTGTGATGCGCCCTCTTTCACCGCGAGGAGAGAGAGCATCCGGAGACGGCAACTGGCTCCGATTCTGGCATCCCATCGCGAAGTCCCGTTCGGAAAGGCAGATGCGTGGCGTGGTTTTTCTGGTTCTTCTTTGTCTCTGGATTCTGCAGCGTCCTGTGCGAACTTATATGGTTGCGGCTGTCGATGGCGCAGTTTGGGGTTACCACGGCGCTGACCTCGATCGTCCTTTCCGTTTTCATGGCGGGACTGGGGGCGGGGTCATGGTTCGCGGGAGCGCTGCTGCATCGCTACCGGGACCGCATCAACTTTCCTCCCTTGCGACTGTATGCCCTGCTTGAGCTCCTGATCGGGTTGTCCGCTCTGGTGGTTCCGGCAGAACTGGTTTGGGGGCATCGACTGCTGGAGACGCTTGCCGACCGCGCCGCCGTGTCTTCGGCCGCCTATTACCTGATCTCCGGATTGTGGCTGTCGGCGGCCATGATCCCGTTTTGCGCTTGCATGGGCGCGACCATTCCGGTGGCCATGTTCGCAATCCGCAACCGCCAGCAAGAAGCGGATAACCGCTCGTTCAGTTTTCTTTATCTTGCGAACGTGATGGGCGCGGTGTTGGGTGCGTTCCTCCCACTTCTCCTCATCGAGCCTTACGGCTTTCATAAGACCCTGCGGATCGGTGCCGCTCTGAATGTGGCCATCGCCGTCTCGGCCTTTGTGGTATCACTCGCATCGCGCCCGGTTCAGCCGCGCGCTGCAAGCCCTTCGGAGGCCAGTCCTTCCGAGATTTTGTATGGCCCCACCGACAGCCACAAAAGTGTGCTGGTCCTGCTGTTTACCACCGGCCTGGCCACCATGGGTATGGAGTTGATATGGATTCGGCTCTTCACGCCCTATATCGGCCCGGTGGTCTATTCCTTTGGCATGATCCTGGTGGCTTACCTGTCGGCGACGTTTGTGGGCTCGCGGATTTACCGCAATTGGAGCCGCACCCACAAGCACGAAAGCCGGCTCACATGGATATCGCTGGCACTGCTCGGGATGCTGCCCCTGCTTACCGCGGATGTTCGCGTCCCTTTACACATGGTGGCGCGGGTGTTCCTGGGTGTCATGCCCTTCGCAGGGATGATCGGATTCCTTACGCCCATGCTGGTGGACCGGTGGTCCGGAGGCGATCCTGACCGGGCAGGTCGCGCCTATGCCATCAACGTGGTGGGGTGCATCGTAGGTCCACTGGTTTGCGGATTCCTGCTGCTGCCGCTGGTCGGCGAGCATTGGTCCGTGCTTCTGCTTGCTCTGCCGTGGTTCGCCATGGCGTTTCCCAGCCGGTGCGCGCACGGCTATCAGACTTTCCGCCGCGCGGCTGCCTACGGCATTCTGTTCTTGGCGCTCTTTGTGCTGCTGGCGACCAAAGACTTCGAAACCCAGTTTCCTGTCCGAAGAGTGCGGCGCGACTCGACCGCAACCGTGATTGCCCAGGGAGCAGGCATGGAGCGGCGGCTTTTGGTAAATGGGATGGGAATGACCACGCTCACTCCCATCACCAAGATGATGGCACACTTGACGCTGGCCTCTCTCGACCACACGCCGCGCAGTGCCTTGATTATCTGTTTTGGCATGGGAACCACGTTCCGCTCGGTCGTTGCCTGGAATATTTCCAGTACGGCGGTCGAGCTCGTGCCCAGCGTCCCGCAGCTCTTCAGCTTTTACCACGCCGATGCCGCCGAGGTGATGGCGTCGCCGCTCGCGCACGTGGCCATCGACGATGGACGGCGCTTCCTCGAACGTTCCCCTGCCAGGTACGACGCCATCATCGTGGACCCTCCTCCGCCGGTGCAAACAGCCGGTTCAAGCCTGCTCTATTCGCAAGACTTCTACGCCATTGCCAGGCAGCGACTGGGGCCGGGGGGAATCCTGGAGCAGTGGCTGCCAGTTGCGGGCGAGGCCGACGATCCCACGCAAGCCGCGGTGGCTCGCGCGATCAAGAATTCCTTTCCCTACGTCCGCGTGTTTCGCGGCATGGAAGGCTCGGGCTGGCACTTCCTGGCGAGTGACCGTCCCATTCCGATCCGTACTGCCACCGAACTGGTGGCGAGAATTCCATCGACTGCGGTCGCCGACATGATGGAATGGGGACCCGCTTCATCGCCCGAGCAGCAAATGAACCTGCTTCTTGATCACCAGTCGTCCATCGATGCCGTCATCGCGCTCTCACCGGCGACCCCCACACTTACGGATGATCGCCCGATCAATGAATACTTCCTGCTGCGAAACTCCTTTTGATCGGTTTGACCGGTGGATGGCGAAGCCGTGGGGTATCGGGTTTTCGTGAAATGATCGCATTTGACCCCTTTTCTAGCGGCACCCTAGAATGAAAAGTTCGTACTCTGCTCGCGAACTCATCCATGGCACTGCGTCTCTATAACACTCTTTCCGGGAAGATCGAAGATTTCCATCCGCTCGACGGCAACCGCGTCCGCATGTATGCCTGCGGACCGACCGTCTATGACTACGGCCACATCGGCAATTTCCGCACATTCATCGCCGTCGATCTTCTCTATCGCTTTCTGCGCCAAAGCGGATACGACGTCCGCTACGTCATGAACATCACCGACGTCGACGATAAAATCATTCGCAACTCCGCGCGCGACGGCGTGACCGTGCAGCAGTACACCGCGAAGTTTGTAAAGGCCTTCCTCGAAGATTCGGCAACGTTGAGCATCGAGCAACCGATTCTGGTGCGCGCGACCGAACACATCAATGAGATGGCCGGCTTCATTGCCGAACTGGTGAAAAAGGACTTCGCATATCGCACCGACGACGGTTCTTATTATTTCCGCATTGCGAAATTCCCCGCATACGGCAAGCTCTCGAAAAAAGATTTTGCCGGCATGGCCGACGGCGCACGCGTCGACGTTGACGAATACGAAAAGGACAGCGCCCGCGACTTCGCCCTCTGGAAGGCTCCGAAGCCGGGCGAAGCCTCGTGGGACACGGTGATCGGGCCGGGGCGTCCGGGCTGGCATATCGAATGCTCGGTGATGTCGATGGAAGAACTCGGGCCGAGTTTTGACTTGCACGCCGGCGGCGAAGACCTGATTTTCCCGCATCACGAAAACGAAATCGCGCAGTCCGAAGCGCTCAGCGGAAAGCCCCTTGCTCGCTATTGGTTTCATGCGCGGTTTTTGCTGGTCGAGGGCCAGAAAATGTCGAAAAGTCTCGGAAATTTTTTTACCATTCGAGACCTGGTGCTGCGCGGGCATAAGCCGTCATCGATCCGCTGGCTGCTGACCCAGGTGCCCTATCGCAATCAGTTGAACTTTACTTTCGATGGCTTGAAGTCGGCGGCCAGTTCGGTGGAGAAACTGCGCAACTTCCGCTTCCGCCTGACGAGCACGCACTTCCCCGCCGGCGCGACCCGGCCGATGGCGCAACTGGCGGACGAAACCATCGCCCGAATGAAAAGCGCTCTCGACGACGATTTGAACACCGCCGAGGCGCAAGCCGCCATGTTCGACATGTTACGCAAAACCAACACCGCACTCGATGCCGCGGAAGCTGGCCAGAACGAGGTCCGGCAGGACGACGTGAAACCACTGCTCGCGGCGCTCGAGAAGTTCGACGAGATATTCGGCGTGCTGAAAGATGACGATCAACCTAAGATGAAAGTCATCCTCGACTGGGCTCGCGCCGAAGGGCGCGAAAAAGAAATCAGCCCCGAATTGCTGGACATCGCCGGCTCCGCACAACTCGCCGACGAACAGGTCAATCGAAAGCTAGCCGAAATGGAAGCCGCAAGAAAAGCGCGAAACTTCAAGACCTCCGACGCACTGCGCGCCGAACTAACCGCGGCCGGCATCATAGTGGAGAATACAAAAGACGGTGTACGGTGGCGAAGAAAGTAGCGCCGGCATCTTGCCGGCTGTTCCGGGAGCCTGCCCTGAGCGAAGTCGAAGGGACGCCCGCCGGACAGCCACCGGGACGGCGGCGCTACAATTCAGAGACTCATGACATTAGACGACTATCTCCGCGAAGCCGAAGTCGCCCACGGCCATCTCTGCGCCGGGCAGGTACTGGGCGTGCGCCTGGCCATGTTGGGGCTGGAGAAGCTGGGCATTGCAGACCCGCGCGGCAACAAAGAAGATCGCAAACGTCTGGTGACGTTCGTTGAAATCGACCGCTGCGCCACCGACGCCATATCCCTGGTCACCGGATGCCGTCTCGGAAAGCGCGCTCTGAAATTTCGCGACTGGGGAAAGATGGCCGCGACCTTCGTCGATCTCGGCATCAAAGACGTGAGCACCGGCAAAGCCATCCGCATCGCCGCGAAAGAATCGTCCAAGGCGCTGGCGCGAGCGATGCATCCCGAAATCGAAAGCAAGAACCAGCAGCAGATGCTGGCCTATCGCGAGATGCCGGAAGACGACTTATTCACCAAGCAGTGGGTAAAAGTCGAACTCCCCGCAGAAGAGTTCCCCGGATACAAAGGCGAGCGCATCGTTTGCGCCGAGTGCGGCGAGGGCATTAATTTCCGCCGCGAAGTTCTGCGCGACGGGCGGCTGCTTTGCAGGGCCTGCGCTGGCGAACGATACTATGAAGCGCTTTGACTCTGCTCCGGTCGAGGATTGTTGGCAGGTTGCGATTCGGTTTGGATCACTCGCGATGCAAAAAGCGCCCCCACGGAATATAGAACCCCGCGAACAAACGGAATCGTGAATACGAAGAAGTTGATACAGCCTAACGCACGAGTCCCGCCCTCGCAGGCCGCCCCTGAAAACTGCCCCCACAATCTTCCACCAATCAAGGCGCTATGGCTCTGGCTCGCAAAGAGCGCCGGCAGGAACCTCAAAGCAAACCAGAGGCTTGGCAGAATCCAGACCCACATCGCGGCGCTCACCCGATGAACGCAGCGCACGTTAGGCTCAGAATCCATTCTTTCCAGAGGATGGCTGATAGTGAATGCGGGTGGAACGCCTTCCCGAATGCGGTGTCGAGAACCGCGGTGCCAAGGACCGCGACCATCGTATGAAGAATCAAGCATACGCAAAACCTCAACGCTTTAGGCATGTATGCATCGCCCTCGCGAACCGTCCCCTACCCTCTTGACTGCTCATACGCATGAGCAACTCGCAGCAGCGTAGCCTCGTCGAAATGCCGCGCGAATAATTGCAGCCCGATCGGCAGCTTCTCGTGATTCTCGCCGCACGGAACTGAAATTCCAGGAATGCCGGCAAGGTTGGCAGTTACGGTGTAGATATCGGCCAGATACATGGCCAGCGGATCATTCACCTTCTCACCTAACTTGAACGCGGGTGTAGGGCAGGTCGGCGCAGCGATCACATCCACTTTCTTGAAGGCCTCGTCGAAGTCGCGCGTCAGAAGCGTGCGCACTTTTTGCGCCTTCAGATAATATGCGTCGTAATATCCAGCGCTCAGCGCGTAAGTGCCGAGCATGATGCGGCGCTTGACTTCCATGCCGAATCCGCCGTCGCGGGTCAACCGGTACATTTGAGAAAGCGTGCCCGCCTTGGCCCTGAACCCGTAGCGCACCCCGTCAAAGCGCGCCAGATTCGCCGACGCCTCGGCCGTCGCCACAATGTAATACGTGGGAACCGCATACTCGGTGTGCGGCAAACTCAACGGCACCACCTCGCATCCCAACCCGGCCAGCTTCTGGATCGCAGACTCGACCGCCGCGCCGACCTCGGGATCGAGCCCGGAGCCAAAATATTCCTTGGCCACACCGACCCTCAAACCCTTGACGGGTTTCTCAAGTTCCGCCACATAGTCGGGCACGGGCACCTCGGCGGAGGTCGAATCCATGGGATCGCGGCCGGCAATTATGCGCAGCACCAGCGCGACTTCCTTCACCGTTTTCGCAAATGGACCGATGTGATCGAGCGACGAAGCAAAAGCAATCAGACCGTAGCGCGACACCCGCCCATAGGTAGGCTTCAAACCGACCACGCCACAAAATGACGCCGGCTGGCGAATCGATCCGCCGGTATCGGAGCCAAGCGTCGCCACGGCCATCTCCGCAGCCACCGCCGCAGCCGAGCCACCCGACGATCCACCGGGCACGCGGCTCTTATCGCGCGGATTATGCACGGGGTGATACGCCGAGTTTTCATTGGACGAGCCCATGGCAAACTCATCGCAGTTGAGCTTGCCCAAAATCACCGCGCCCGCCGCTTCCAGGCGAGCCACTGCCGTGCAGTCATACGGCGGAATAAAATTCTTGAGAATTTTCGAACCGGCGGTAGTGCGCACGCCGTTCGTCACCATGACGTCTTTGATCGCAACCGGAACTCCCGCGAGCGGCGGCAAAGGCTTGCCCGCCGCGGCCATCGCGTCGATGCGCCCGGCCTGCGCCAGCGCGCGGTCTTTGCAAACCGTAAGATACGCGCCAATCTCGGGATCTTCTTTCCGGATGCGCGCGTAGAAGTCGTGAGCCAGAGCGGTCGCGGTCGTGCGTCGCCCGGCGATCGCGTTCCGAACGTCATCAATCGTCAATTCTGACACCGTCTATCTTTCATCACTATCTCTCATCACTATCTTTCATCACTATCCTTCATCACTATCCTTCATCACTATCCTTCATCACTATCTCTCAATCACCTTCGGAACTTCGAAAAACGTCCCGTCCGTGTCCGGAGCATTTTTCACCGCGACATCGTGCGGCAACGATTCCCGCAGACCGCCCTTCACATCCTCGCGGATGGCGTATGCGAACCGATCGCTTCCGTGCCGCGACTCGTCCACGCCATAGCGGTCCGAGACCTGGGCCATGGGCGCAACTTTGTCGGTCTCCAGTTCGCTGAGTCGCTCCATATATTCAAGAATGGAGTTCAAATCGCGCAGCATGTGAGCGCGCTCTTCCTCGGTCAACTCGAGGTTAGCCAGATCGGCCACGTAGGCGACGTCTTTGTCAGTAACCTTCATAAAGCCGCAAGTAGCCTTTAGAATCCCTCATATATTTTGTCATCCCGAGCGAAGCGAGGGATCTGCATTCTGCCGGAGAACTGCAGATCCCTCGCTTCGCTCGGGATGACAAAAACACTTTGACACCCTAATTCTTCACCACGAATTCAATCCGCTTGACCGAAGTCGCGGAATATTTATTGATCAGGGCCACATAACGCGGCGCCAGGTTGGCGAGTTCCCGACGCCATCCCGCGTCGGCAACTTCCACGCGTAGAACACCGTCGGAAAAACTCAGCGCCCGAGTCCGCTCAGCCACCGCACTGCCACACGCGATGGGCCAGGCCAGCAACGCGCTCTCGCCAGCCGGCGCGCGACGAAGAGCTTTGGCGATGATGGTTTCCAGTCCGGCGGCAGCACGGTTCAAGGTATGACTCCAGAGTCGCGAACGCGATCAGAACAGCAGTATCAGAACAGCAATCGGAAGGAACAATTGTAGCATCGGAAAATGTTGCGTCTCTCTACCGGACCAGAGCTTACGAGGCCGCGACCGCCACAGCCTTGGCGCGCTTCTTGGCGAGCTTGCGCAGGTGCGTCGCCGAATACAGACTTCCCCGGCAGCGCGCCGCCCCGCATAAACACGGCGCTTCATCCTCGCCATCGTAGAGGTTGTAGTCGTACGTCAATTCCTCTCCCGCCGCAATATCGCGCAGCGCGATGATCCACATCTTGCCGCGAATCTGATCGGTCTCGCAGTTCGGTTTGCAGGAATGATTGACGAAGGCGGCCACGCCGTAGCCGTCAATAATGCGCTTGCCACCGTCCAGGCCGAATAAATAAGTGTTCTCAAAGTCGTCGTAAAGATCGTCGGCCTGTTCGTAGGTGAGGTACTCGCCCACGTATTCCACGATCAGCGTCCCTTTGCGAATCGGCCGCGTAGTGTAGCAACCATAGCAGTGAATGCGAGACTGGCGAAGGATGAGCGTCATAGATCACAAAATCGCAAGATACATGCTCGCGGAAATTTGGCAATTTTGCAATTTGGTAATTTGGTAATCTGAAATCTGATAATGTGATGATTGAATAAACCCACGTTTGAGCCAATAATCAAATCTGGGGTGAGTGGCTTTCAAATTACGAAATTGCGAAATTACAACATTACAAAATCCCATGGCTCATCAGCATCCAGCGCGCTTTCTGAAGATTGTCGACGACGCCAAGCAGCGCGTCCGCGAAACCAACGTTGACGAAGTCAAGGCGCGGCTCGATCGCGGCGACAAATTCGTTCTCGTCGACGTCCGCGAAGACCGCGAATTCGATGCCGATCACCTGCCCGGAGCCGTCCACCTGGGCAAGGGCATCATCGAGCGCGACATCGAGGGCAAGTATCCCGACTTGCAGACTGAACTCGTACTCTACTGCGGCGGCGGCTTCCGCTCCGCGCTGGCCGCCGACAACCTGCAAAAAATGGGATACACGAATGTCATATCCATGGATGGCGGAATTCGCGATTGGCGCGAAAGGGGCTTTCCGCTGGAGAAGTCGAAGTAAATAGCGGGTCGCAAGCAGCGCCCCACGCGCCTCCGGTGAATGTTCATTCCTGAACGAACTGAACCTCCGAGCGTCCGGCGGTTTGCATACCACCCGCTTCTCTGGAAAAATACCTAATAGGTACTGTGGGGTTCCTGCGATGTCAACGATTGGAGCTTGGGCGCTCATGTTGGCGCTCGGCCTGAGTGCGTACTCTTTCCTGGCAGGCTTCTTGGCGTTATTCGGTAAGGATGCCGCGTCGGCTCGCCTCGGTGAGACCGCCCGCCGCGCCGGAATCGCCACTTTCGCCGCAGTGCTGCTGGCTGGCATTGTCCTGGTATTGGCCGCGTTCAACGACGACTTCTCCATCGCCTACATCTTCCATCACAGCAACCGCGACTTGCCGGCCGCCTATAAGTTCGCCGTGCTGTGGTCCGGTCAGGAAGGCTCGCTGCTGTTCTGGTCGCTGCTGCTGGCCGGCTACGGGTTCGTTCTCCGCTTGCGCTACAAAACCGATCAGCGGCTGTTCGCGTACGCTTCGGTGATCATCGCCTCGGTGCAGGTTTTCTTTCTGCTAATTCTGAATTTTGCGGCGCTCCCGTTCGGCCTCATGCAGGGCGCGCTCCCCGCCGATGGCACCGGGCTGAATCCTCTGCTGCAGTATCCCGAGATGGTCATCCATCCGCCCATGCTCTACCTGGGATACGTCGGCTTCACGGTTCCCTTCGCCTTCGCGCTGGGTGCGCTCATCATGAAGTACCCCGGCGAGAAATGGATTCAGATCACGCGCCGCTGGACCATGGTGACCTGGTGCTTCCTCACCGTCGGAGTTTTTCTCGGCGCGCACTGGGCGTACGCTGTGCTCGGATGGGGCGGCTACTGGGGATGGGACCCGGTGGAAAATGCCTCGCTCATGCCCTGGCTCACCGGCACTGCGTTTCTGCATTCCGTCATGATGCAGGAAAAACGCGGCATGCTGAAAGTCTGGAATATGTCGCTCATCTTCGCGACCTTCCTGCTCTCCATGCTCGGGACGTTCCTCACGCGTTCGGGTGTGATCAGTTCGGTGCACGCTTTCGCGCAATCCTCGATCGGCACCTGGTTCCTGGTCTTTATAGCGTTGACTCTGGCGGTCTGTACCTTTTTCCTTATAGCGAACCGGTCGCACCTGAAGAGCGAGCACAAACTGGAATCGCTGGTGTCGCGCGAATCGAGTTTCCTGTTCAACAATCTCCTCTTGCTCGTGGTCTGCTTCACCATACTGTGGGGCACGTTTTTCCCCATCCTGTCGGAATTTGTTCAGGGACACAAAGTCACGGTCGGGCCGCCTTTTTTCAATCGCGTCGCTATCCCGGTTGCCTTGCTGCTCCTGCTGCTCACCGCGGTCGGACCGCTGCTCGCCTGGCGCAAGACTTCCGTCGAAAGCCTCAAACGAAATTTCTTGTTCCCCGCGATCGGCTCGCTTGCCATCGGCGGCATGATGATCTTGTTCGGCGTGCGTCCCTGGGAGGACCCTTCCTATTTCTATGCCACCATGGCCGCCATCCTCTCGGCGCTTGTGATCTTTACCGTCATTTCCGAGTTCGTCCGCGGAGGCCGTGTCATCGCCGGCAAGAGCCAGCAAAACCTCTTCTCCGCGATGATTCACCTCTACCACAGAAACACGCGCCGCTACGGCGGCTACATCGTTCACTTCGGCGTCGCTTTGGTCGTCATTGGCATCCTCGGGACGCCTTTCAATCGAGAAGTTGAGAAAGAAATGGGCTTCGGCGACAAAATCAACATCGGCCCCTACACCCTGGTCTGCCAGTCCTACACCCAGGACGACAATCCCAACTATGCCAACGAGTGGGCCATCATCAACGTGTTCCGCGGCGGCAAGCAGATTACAACCATGTATCCCGAGCGCCGCTTCTATAAAGCCAGCCAACAGCCGCAGACTCTCCCTCGCATCTACCCCAGCTTCCGCGAAGATCTTTTCCTGGTGACGGACGTCTATCTAGTCTATGAAGGCAAGAACGAGACCACCGGACGGCCCATCATTAAAGCGCACTTGAATCCGCTGGTGCCCTGGATTTGGATAGGCCTGATCATCATGGTCTTCGGCACCATCACCGCCCTCGTGCCGAATGCCGCCGCCGTCCAGGTGGCGGCAACCACGCCGGTTCGCGCTCCAGCGCAGGTGGGAGCAGGTGACTGAGATGAAATCTTCCGTTTTGTTTAGAGCGGATTTAGTGTCTTCTGTGGGGACGGGCGCCCTAGCCCGTCCAGGGCGAGCGCAGCTCGGCAGTTGTTGACGCTCACAGCAATTCTGGATTCGCTCTAGCCGCTGGTTGCAGGCCGCCGCGCTCGCGCTCGTGGTGTTTGTTTTAATGGGCGCCGGAGACGACTCTGCGCGCTTCAAAGACCTCGGCCACCGCATGATGTGCACCTGCGGATGCGGCCAGGTGTTGCTGGAATGCAATCACGTCGGCTGCCAGTCCTCTGACAAGATGCGCGATCAACTGCAGGCCGCGCTCGACAAAGGCGGCAGTAATAGTGACGACCTCATCCTGCAAGGCTTCGTGCAGGAATACGGACCGACCGTGATCGCCGCGCCCACCGCCACCGGCTTCAATCGCGTGGCCTGGATCATGCCCTTCGTAGCCTTGGCGCTCGGCATCGCCTTCGTAGTTTATGTCGTGCGCGCATGGAAGAATCGTCCCGAACCGGCTCTAGCCGACGGCATCACCATCCCGCGAGGCAGCGAACTAGACGAGTTCCGTCGCAAGGCTAGAAGAGAGACCGACCTATGATGATCCCGTCTTGCAAGTGTGGCGCGGCCGCCCCCGCCCGCGAAAAGCCGCGACCTGATAACGAAGTCCGGAGTAAGGAGTCGGCCCGATGACTCTTTTTGTCTGCGCCGTCATTACGCTCGCCTGTCTCTACTACGTTTTCTTCTTTCCCGGCGAAGTCTACGCCGGAGAAGAAAAAACGCGCCTCGGCTATCTCCGCGAGCGCAAGGAAGCGGTCTACGAAAACCTGCGCGACCTGAATTTCGAATACAAAGCCGGCAAGGTGCCGGACGCGGACTATCAATCCATGCGCGCCTCGCTCGAAGAGGAAGCGGCTGCAATCATGGCGGAGATCGCGCGGCTGGAGCAGGTGGGCGCTGTAATCGTTTGATTTCAGCAGCGATGAGATACTGGCCCTTTCTCGCAGCGGTTGTTGTCGTAGCGTTGGTCCTGATCGGCATACACAACGCGCGGCAGAAGCGGTCGCAACAGGAACGTGATGTGGCCTACCAAACAGCGCTGCGTTCGTACTCGGAAGTAATCAAACCCGGGATGACGCGCAGCGAAGTCGAAGGCTTACTTCATGCAAGAAATAAAGTGTTCCGACAGATGTGTTGCGTGGATATTAAGAAGCCCATGGGCGTGTGGGACGATCTTATTAAAATCGCGCAAGATGACCCACCTTGGATCTGTAGTGAGAAAAACATTTACATCGCCTTGCAGTTCGCCGGAACGCGGCCACAAGCAGCGCCGACTAGCGCCGAGCCTTCCGACACGCTGACCGCCGTGACCTTGTATCCGCATCTTGAGGGCTGTCTTTAACAAGGCAGCCATTTTGGAGAAACCAGCAAAGCTGGTGATTTCCCCTTGAGCGCGGGTTAAAATAGAGGTCCCATGAGCCTAAACACCATCAAAGAGATCGAACGCGCCATCGGAGCGCTCACGCCGCGCGAAATTGAGGAATTGTACGCATGGCTGGAGCAGCACTGCCCGCCGCCGATCGACACTCGCGTCCAATCCGATCTTGCGGCCGGACGCCTCGACACGGCCATCCAGCGTGCCTTAGACGACGAGAAGAACGGCCGCGTACAGCCGCTCTAGCGCCCGATGGAGCATCGCGCCACCACCGATTTTTGGCGGCAATACCATGCCCTCCCGCAGGAAGTACGCGCCCGCGCCGACAAACAGTTTTCGTTGCTGAAAGCGAATTCGCAGCATCCTTCATTACAATTCAAAAGAGTGGGCGATCGCCACGGCCAGGAAATGTGGTCCGCCCGCATCACGTTGAACCATCGTGCCCTCGCGATCAAACGGGCCGATGGATATTTGTGGTTCTGGATTGGCGATCACAAGGCCTATGAGGCACTGATTTCTTAGCGCTACTGCTTATTGCAAAACGATCTGCGGCAGCAAGGAGTTCTTTTGACCAAACTCGCACAGTCCGCCCTTCTACTCATTATCTTCTCGCTGGCCCAAACCTCAGCCGCCCAGACCCTCACCGGCACCGTGACCAACGGCACCACCGGCAAGCCCGCCGTCGGCGATGAAGTCATTATCATCAACCTCGCCAACGGCATGGATGTAGGCGGCACCACCAAGGTCGACAGCGCCGGAAAATTCAGCTTCAAAATCAGCGTACCCGGCCCGCACCTAATCCGCGCCGTCCATCAGGGAGTTAACTATCACCAAATGGCGCCTCCCGGCGTCAACACGGCCGACGTGCAGGTCTATGACGTCGCCACCAAAGTCGCCGACCTCAGCGTGACCGCCGACGTCATTCGCTTCCAGGCCGACAGCGGAACCATGCAGGGCATCCGCCTGTTCGTAGTCAGTAACACGTCTTCTCCCCCGAAGACGCAGATGAACGATCACAACTTCGAGTTCTATCTGCCCGCCAGCGCGAAAATCGAGCAACTACAGGCCCGCGCCCCGAACGGCCAGCCGATCAGCGCCGACGCCGTTCCAGATCCCGAAAAAACGTCCGAGAAGAACCGCTACGCGATCGCGTTCCCGCTCCGTCCCGGAGAAACGCAGTTCCAGGTGGAGTTCACTCTGCCGTACTCCGGCGAGATCAAGATCGATCCCAAGCCGCTCTATCCCGCCGCGCACCTCGTCATCGTTCTTCCCAAGACGATGCAGTTCAAGGCCGCGAACCCCTCCAGCTTCCAGTCCATGCAGGATCCCACCCAGGGCGACAGCAACGTAGAAGTCGCGCAGCAGACCAAGCC
The DNA here is from genome assembly GCA_963749275.1 of uncultured Acidobacteriaceae bacterium. Classification (GTDB taxonomy): domain Bacteria; phylum Acidobacteriota; class Terriglobia; order Terriglobales; family Acidobacteriaceae; genus Acidiflorens. The sequence continues at coordinate 40,494 of CAVVNA010000050.1, read as the reverse complement.
CGGCCAGCCGCTCGGCTTCACCCTGAAGGGCACGGGAGTTATCACCGAGTCGCCCGGAGAGACTGCCTCGGGCGCGGCCCAACAGCAGGAACCACAGGGACGTGATCGCTCTAGCGACAATCGGCCCGGCGGCGGACTCGGCGTTCCTATCGACGCTCCCGATGCTCTGCAGAAGTATCGCTGGCCCATCCTCTTCGGATTCGCCGTGCTGCTCGCCATTGGAGGCTGGGTGGTCACGAAACGGCAAACCGGAGCATCAATCGCCGCGACCTCCCCTGCGAAGCCCGGCGCTGTGTCGAGCGTCAATAGCGCAGCCGTCCGTCCAACCACCACGCTCGCAACATCTGCGGCCAGCCCTCCGGCCGCAAAATCGTCGATGCTGCTCGAAGCGCTGAAAGAAGAACTGTTCCAACTCGAGGTAGAACGAAAACAAGGCAAGATCACGCCCGCAGATTACGAAAAAGCCAAAGCAGCCCTAGACCAAACGCTAGAGCGCGCACTAAAAAGGCAGGGATAGCTCGTGTGGTGACGGGGCTCAGCCCCGTCCAAGGGGGGCGAAGCCCAGCTTCCACACGAGGAGCCTAAACCCCTGCATCCAGCATCTAATTCACTGAAACAAATTCTAGACACTCCTTATGAGCAACATATTCAAAACCACACTCCTGCTCACTGCCATGACGCTGCTGCTCATGCTGGCCGGCCGTGCTTTCGGCGGCCAAAATGGAATGTTGATGGCGCTAGCTTTCGCCGCCGTCATGAATTTCGTTGCCTACTTTTTCTCCGATAAGATCGCGCTCGCCACTTACCGCGCCCAGCCCGTCAGCCGCGAAGATCTGCCGCGCGTCTACAACATCGTCGAGCGCCTGGCACAAAAAGTCAGCCTGCCGATGCCCAAGGTCTACCTCATCCCGACCGACTCGCCCAACGCCTTCGCCACCGGACGCAATCCGAACCACGCGTCAGTCGCCGTAACCCAGGGCATCCTCGGACTGCTCAACGACGACGAACTGGAAGGCGTGCTGGCCCATGAACTTGGCCACGTGCGCAATCGCGACATCCTCATCAGTTCCATCGCGGCCACTTTAGCCGGCGCCATCACCTGGCTCGCCTCAATCGCCAAATGGGGCATGATTTTTGGCGGCATGCGCGGCAGCCGCAACGATCGCGGCGGAGGCGGTGGCATTGCAGCCATTGCCATGATTATCCTCGCCCCATTCGCAGCCATGCTGATTCAGCTCGCCGTCTCGCGCTCCCGCGAATACGGCGCCGACGACACTGGAGCCCACTGGACCGGTAATCCCTACGCCCTGGCCAGCGCCCTGGCGAAGATCGAAGCCTATTCCAAACAGCGCCCGCTCTTAGCGAGCCCATCGACCGCGCATCTTTTCATAATTGCGCCGTTCCTAGGTGGGATGAGTTTCGGCAACTTGTTCTCGACCCATCCGCCAACCGCGAAACGAATCGAGCGGTTGACTGGAAGGCCGGCGGAATTCGGGCTATAGGTTCTCAGTTCCCGGTTCTCAGTTCTCAGTGGACACATGCCCGGCTTGAGCTGCGCGATCATTGATCGAGGCAATGAGTCCATTCAGGACTCTGCCGAGTTCGTCGGCGGCAGCGAACAGGCCATCCGCCTTGGTTGGAAGGTGTTTCAAGTCTCTCGCGATCAGAAGCTGGGTTTCAATTTCGACCAGAGATCCACGTGCCTGACTCAGGAAGTGATGGAGCTCTTTTTGCGAAAAACGAGCTCGCCGTTCTGCGCTGTTACTCGGTACCGAAACGGACGCTCGCCGCAATTGATTGGTGAGTCCGTAACGTTCCTCGCTCGGAAATCGCTGAGTCACTTCGCAGATTTCGGTGACGAACTTCCTAGCTTTCTGCCATGCGATCAGATCTCGATAGGAACGGCCCATGGTGCCTCCAAAGAAATTGATTGTCGAACTCCTTTGGCCAAAGCTCTGTGACCGGCAACCACGCAAAATGTTCGGTTTTCCCGAGAATCGCGAACCGGGAACTGAGAACTTCTCTGTGACATTCGTAACCGCTAGCAGCGCGATGCCATAGTAGAATCGCAACAATGGCTCCCGAAACTCTGGTGGCAACCTCCCGCCGCGCCGCGGAACTCGAAAACAGTCTGCGGCGCGTCATCCGCGGCAAAGACGACGTTCTCCGCCTCGCCCTGGTTTCCATTTTCGCCAAAGGCCATCTGCTGATCGAAGGCGTCCCCGGAGTCGGCAAGACCACGCTCGGCCAGGCCCTCGCCCGCGCCATCGACTGCACCTTCCAGCGCATCCAGTTCACCAGCGACATGTTGCCCTCCGACGTGCTGGGCATCTCGATCTACTCCGCCATCGAGCAGAAATTCGAATTCAAGCGCGGACCGGTCTTCGCCAACGTTCTGTTAGCCGACGAGATCAACCGCACCACTCCGAAGACCCAGTCCGCCCTGCTCGAAGCGATGAACGAAGGTCAAGTCACCATTGACGCCCACTCGCATCCGTTGCCCCAACCGTTCCTCGTTCTCGCCACGCAGAATCCCATCGAGCACCACGGCACCTATCCCTTGCCCGAGTCGCAGCTCGATCGTTTCCTGATGCGGGTTCGCATGGGATATCCCGAAGGCAATGCGGAACGCGAGATCCTGCGCGCCGAAGCCGGCGCCGCCCAACTCCAAAACCTGCGCCCCGTGCTCAACGCCGCCGACGTAGTTGAAATCCAGCAAGCCGTAGCCCAGATCCACGTGGATGAATCGCTCATCACCTACCTGCTGAACATCGTCGGCAAAACCCGCGAGTCCGAGTATCTATCCCTCGGCGTTTCTCCCCGAGGCTCGCAGATGCTCTACCGCGCCGCCCAAGCCATGGCCTTCCTAGAGGGCCGCGACTATTGCACGCCCGAAGATTTCAAGCCCCTGGTCGTCTCCGTCTTCGCCCACCGCGTAGTCGTAAACTCGCTCTACACTTCCACCCTGAAAAAGTCCGAGCAAGCCGAACAAGTATTGCGCGAGATCGTGGAGAGCGTGCCCGTACCGGTATAGTGGATGGATGTCAGCCGCTGATCAGGCCACTAAACACCAGGGCCGCGCCAACTCGCGACTTCGTTCTGCCGCTCTTCGGGCTCCGGCTTGAAGATCACGCCTTGACTGGTGCGGCTGTTCATCAGCACGCGGATCGGTTCCGCAAACCGCAAGTGGCGGACGCACCCTTCTTCTTCGACGGCTGGTTGTTCCGTCAACCACTGCCAATCGACTGAGCCTTCGCCAGCGTCTGGATTCACGGTGAAGTAACCGATCTGAAAGGCAGTGAGATTCTGGAAGAAATGGCTGCCCTGCGATGGAGTGACGCGAAAATCGCGGAATCCCGCCTCCACAATCACGCGCGCGCCCGAGATTTCATCCCATTCGACCGGAATGCCCAGCCAGGGTTCAGTCGATCCCCAGCGTCCAACCCCGATCAAAAGATAGGGCCGGTTCTCTTCATTGAGCAGGCGATTGAGCCGAGCGACCGCCGTGGCCACTTCCTGGCTGCGGGAGCGCTCGAAGCGTTGCGAATCGACCACTACGATATCGTGCAGATTGTCGATGCGGCCGTTGCCCAGAACTTTGCTGCTCTGGCAGATCAACTGCTCTGGCCGCACATCGTCAAGGGCTAAGTCCTCGGTGTCGCGCGCCAGCGTCAGTGGCCGGATCTGCAGGAACCCGAACTCCGCCACCTGTCCAGTCGGTTGTCCTTCCATCGACCCAGCCTGCTGGGGCAAACGCACGGCAAACTCGATCTCCACGGCATTGCCCAGCGCATCCTCACCGGCCCGAACCAGGTCATCGAGAATCTCCGGCAGCGGAAAGGTGCCGTGCTTAAGCATGGGAGCAAAGGTGATGATGCGTGATCCCGGCCGGCTCACTCCATCGTAGACGGCGTGATTGTCCCGGGAATAAGTGGAAGCCAGCGCCCGCAGTGTGCCGTCGCTCTCCGCCGCGTCCAGGCCGAAACGCCTCTCGTGCCAATGTCCCGGACGGCCTTCCGCAGTGCCATTCAACTCCAAGGCCCAGAATTCCGACTGCGAATTGGCCAGTATGTCTTCGACCGACGAAAACTGCACCAGGTTGCGGGGATAGCGCGGGCAGAAGGTCAAACACTTCCCTCCATCCACCACCGCCCGGCCCAGGCCCAGAGCGACGGCCGCAATGCCGTCTTCGAAAGCCATCGGAGGCACAGGATAAAAATTGCGCGAGCGCACGACTCCGGAGAAATCCGGATAAAAGCGCTCCCCGTGGCGCGTGCCCACCACCTGCTGCAGAATCACCGCCATTTTTTCCTCTTCCAGACGGTAGGGCGTAGCCCGCACGTAGGCCTTAGCATGGCGGCTGAAAGTGGAGGCGTACACGCGCCGGATGGCCTCGCTGAGCGCCGCCAGCCGCGCGTCCGGATCTGGCGAATTCGCTTGCTGATTGCCCAGCATGAAGGTTTCATACACGCCGGTGAAAGGCTGGTATTGCGAATCCTCCAGCAGGCTCGACGAGCGCACCGCCAACGGATGGCTGACCTCGGCCAGGAACGATTTCAGGTCTTCGTTGAGTGATGTGGATAGCGGTGCGGCCAGAAACTTCCGCTGAATTTCAGCGTCATCCTCGCAACGCAAGGCAAAGTCCAGGAGGTTGTTCTCGGTTACGAATTGATCGAATACGTCCGTCGCCAGCACGACGGCGGGAGGCACCGAGATGCGAACCCCGGGAAAGCGGCGGGTCATGCGGCTCTTGCGCAATAGGTGGCGCACAAAGGCAAGACCGCGAGCCTTGCCCCCCAGCGACCCGGAACCGATCCGCAGAAAACTTGATTCCGAAGGCTTGAACGTATCGGCCTTGAAGTCGCCGATCAGCACCTCGCTCTGTTCGCGGCGATAGTCGTTGATCGACTCGATCAGATCGCGCCGCAGATGTTCCGGGCTCGGAAAATCCGAAACTTTTCGCGGGCGCAGCTTGGCCGCCAACGCGAATTCGGTGCGCGCCATCAGCCAATGGGAGAAGTGGTTGCTTTGCGAGTGAAAGACGATGCTTTCCGCCGGAACGATCTGCAATTGCTCTTCCAGTTCGTTCATGTCTTTCGCCCGTCCCACTTCGCTCGCATCCGGCAGACGAAACACGAAGTCGCCAAACCCGAATTGTTCGGTCAATATCCGGCGCAAGTCTTTCAGCAATGTGGGCGAACGTTTGCGCAGAAACGAATAGCCCGCGGCGTGCGCCCGCGGGCGGAACTCGGTGCGGCCGGTTTGCAACACCACGGGCACGTCCGGCACCAGGCTCTTCACCATGTGCGCCAGTTCAAAACCCGCCTCCGGACTCAGCTTGCCCTCCCAGGGGAACTCCACGTCCGATACCAGGCCGAACAGATAATTGCGATACTCCTGCACCAGCCTGGCCGCGTCTTCGAAGTTCGAGCTCAGCAGAATTTTCGGCCGCGCCTGCATGCGCACCAGCTTGTGCGCCACGTTGATGCCTTCCTGGATCACGCGCCGCGATTGCTTGATCAGCTCGGTATAGATCACGGGCAAGAACGCCGAGTAGTAACGGATGTTGTCTTCCACCACCAGGAGCACGGGCACGCCGATGGCCCGCGTGTCGTGCAGGACGTTGCGTTTATCCTCGATGTACTTGACGATCGTGATCAGAATGCGGGCATTGCCCTGCCACAGAAAAACCCGTTCGATCTCGGTAACCGGAGTCCGCGCTACGAAATTCTTGATCTCGCGATAGTCATAGCCCAGCACCACCACCGGAACATCCAGCCCGGCCCGCTTCACCTCGCTCGCCAACTGCGCCGCGTTCATGTCGCCGACCGTAAGGTTGGTCACGATCAGGTTGTATTGCTGAGAGCGGGCCAGATCAACCGCCTCCGCGCAGCTGGAGACCTGCGTAATCCCCGGGACCCGCCGGAGATTGAGTTCGAGCGATTCGTCGATGAGCAACTCGTTGAGCCGGCCATCTTCGCGGAGGATGAAGGAATCGTAGAGGCTTGAGACCAGAAGGATGTTGTGCACCTTAAACGGCATCAGGTTTTCGAAGCGCTCAAAACGCTCTTCTGCGTCCATGATGATGGGCTCGGCGACGCGGCGCACGCTCATGGGGATATCCTAGTCCAAATCGAAGTTCAAATCGAAACGCCCAAATCGAAACGCCCAAATCGAAACGCGCTCGCGCTCGGGATTTAGGGTGACGTAAATTCGAGTGTCTCAATCTCGCCTTATGGATGGAGTATATTAATTGCGCGACGGTTGCTCCGTCGCCAGAACATCTCTCGCTGAGTCGATGAAAGCCGCTACTCTAACCTCACCTCAAGAAGTTTCGAAGCGGCCTCTTCGGATTGGCCAAGTCGCGCGGCCGGAGCCGAAGCCAGGTCAAGTTCTTCTGCGTGTGCGTGTGTGCGGAGTGTGCCGCACCGATTTGCATATCGTCGAAGGCGAGTTGCCACCGCGGCGCCCCGGAATAATCCCCGGACATCAGATTGTCGGCGAAATAGTAGCCGGAAATGCGGCCGGAGCTACCGAGAACCTTCCCGTCGGCACACGGGTGGGCGTTTCCTGGATGGGAGGAACGGACGGCACCTGCCGGTATTGTCAGCTTGGTCTGGAGAATCTCTGCGACTCACCCACGTTTACCGGTTATACCGTAGACGGCGGCTATGCTGAATATGCAGTCGTTCGCTCCGATTTCACTTTTCCTCTTCCCGATCAGCTGGACGATTTACACGCCGCGCCGCTGTTGTGCGCAGGCATTATCGGTTTTCGCAGCCTTCGTGTGGCTGGCGTCAAGCCTGGCGACCGTGTCGGGCTGTTCGGCTTCGGAGCTTCGGCCCATCTGGCAATCGCGGTCTTACGTTCTTGGAATTGCGAGGTATATGTCTCGACGCGAGGAGCGACTCATCGCCAGTTAGCAGCTTCTCTTGGGGCGGTTTGGGTGGGAAGTGAGACCGACAAACCGCCCGCGGAGCTCGACTGCGCAGTGACTTTCGCTCCGAGTGGCGATGTCGTAATAGCCGCTCTAGCCAGCCTGCGCAAAGGAGGAGTGGTTGCCATCAACGCAATTCATTTAGACAGGATTCCCCAGTTTGATTACGATCGCCTGCTGTGGGGCGAGCGCCAGCTTCGGAGTGTCACGAACATGACTCGTGCCGACGCTAGAGATTTCCTCCAGGTCGCGAGCGCGATTGGTCTGAGGCCGAAAGTAACTGCCTTCCCACTCGACCAGGCCAACGAAGCTTTGATCGCGGTAAAAGAGGATTCCATCGACGGAGCTGCCGCCATAGTCATGTAAGGCGGTCTTGCGTTGTCTCGCAAGTCAAGCATTCAGCAACTTTGCGCCCAATGGCGACACAGCCCCGATGTTATCTTAGTGGGGGTTGTGACGACGATGCCAAGTCGCAACCGAATCGCTGGCAATCACCTTCATGGAAGTTCTCAAAAGACTTTTTGAGCAGCATTTCCACGCGCCGGTCGAGCGAGTGCAGCCGCTGCAAGGCCAGCTCGGCGGTTCGGGCCGCAAGATCATCCGGCTTTCCACCGGCAAACTCAGCGCGATTGGCATTCTCTATGACGTGCGCGAAGAGAATGTCGCCTTCCTCGAATTTTCCCGGCACTTTCGCAGACACGGTCTGCTGGTGCCGGAAATTTATGCCGAAGATTTGAGCCACGGCGCTTATCTCGAAGAAGACCTTGGCAGCACCACGCTTTTTGAATTTCTCTCGGACCATCGCAACGGCGCGGCCATCGCTCCCGAGGCCGTCGCGGCCTATCGTAAAGTTGTCGCCGTGTTGCCACGTTTTCAAGTCGAAGCGGGCCGCGATTTGAACTACAAAGTGTGCTATCCGCGCGCCAGCTTCGATCGCCAGTCCATCGCGTGGGATCTGAATTATTTCAAGTATTACTTTCTCCGGCTCGCCGGCATTCCCTTCAACGAGCAAGCGCTGGAAGACGATTTCAGCCGCTTGACGAAATTTCTGCTGAATGCCAGCCGCGATTATTTCCTCTATCGTGATTTCCAATCCCGCAACATCATGTTGCGCAAAGTTCTGAACAAAGTTCCGACCGACGTTCCGAACGAAGATCAGCCGTTTTTTCTCGACTACCAAGGCGGCCGCAAAGGCGCGCTGCAATACGATATCGCTTCTCTTTTGTACGATGCCAAGGCCGACCTGCCTCCGGATCTACGCCAGCAATTGCTCGATCATTATCTCGCGAGCCTCGCCGGTTTCATCGATCTCGATCGCTTCGAGTTCATGCAGTTTTACTATGCCTACGTTTACGTCCGCATCATGCAGGCTCTCGGAGCGTATGGCTTTCGCGGTTTTTACGAGCGCAAAGAGCATTTCCTGCAAAGCGTGCCCTACGCCCTGAAAAATCTGCGCTGGCTGCTTCACAATGTGGAGTTGCCCATCGCGTTGCCGACGCTGATGGAAGCCTTCAAAAGCATGGTGGCTTCGGATAAGTTGCAAGGCCTCACTTCTGAACCGGAAAAATTGACGGTGCGGGTTTTCAGTTTTTCATTTCACCGGGGCCTGCCGCAAGACGAGACCGGAAATGGCGGCGGATTCGTTTTCGACGGCCGCAGCCTCCCGAATCCCGGGCGCGAAGAGCGCTTCAACACCCTAACTGGCAAAGACGCGCCGGTAATCGAGTATCTCAATCAGCAGGAGAGCGTGCACCAGTTTCTCGCCAGCGTCATGTCGCTGGTGGACGCAACCGTCAGCGCTTATCAGCACCGCGGCTTCAAGCACTTGATGGTATCGTTCGGTTGTACCGGCGGCCAGCACCGCTCGGTCTATCTGGCGGAACAATTGGCGAAACATTTGCGGGGCAAGGATGGGGTGGAGGTGGTGGTACATCATCGCGAGCAGGAGCAGTTGAATCAATGAAAGCGAGAGATCTGTGAAAGCGATGATCCTCGCCGCCGGCCTCGGCACGCGCTTGCGTCCGCTCACCGACGATCGCCCCAAGGCGCTGGTCGAAATCAACAGCCGCACGCTGCTCGGGATCACGCTCTCGCGCTTGCGCAGCTTCGGAGTTCACGAGGTGATAATCAACGTTCATCACTTCGCCGACATGATTGTGGAATACCTGAAATCGAACGCCAATTTCGGCATGCGCATTGAAGTTTCGCGCGAAGAGGCGTTGCTCGACACCGGCGGTGGCCTGAAGAAGGCCGCTCAATTTTTTGTTGACAATTCCGGCCGTTCCGAAGAACCCTTCATCCTGCACAATGTCGATGTCCTCAGCACGATTGACCTCCGGCGCATGGTGCAATTTCATACTGAAAATCAGGCTCTAGCGACTCTGGCGGTGCAGTACCGCAAGACCTCTCGCTACCTGCTGTTCGACGATCGTCTTCAGCTTTGTGGCCGACGATCCGGCGCCGATGAACCGAAGTTCGTTGGCGGCCGCCAGCAAGCGCACGCGCTGGCCTTCTCCGGCATCCACGTGATTTCTCCCCGTTTTCTGACGATGATGAATGAAGACGGAGCTTTCTCCATTATCGCTCCCTACATGCGTCTCGCTGCCCAAGGAGAAAAAATCCTCGCCTTCCGCGCCGATGAATATTACTGGCGCGATCTCGGCCAGCCCGAGAACGTCGCGCAAGCCGCTGAGGATTTACGGCAAAAAGTCGTTGCGCTGTAGGCTCAGCATTCGAACCCTCGCAACTGATACTCTCAAGCAGGACATCGAAATCCCGGAGACCGCAAATCATTGCCGCCCATTGTCAACGCACAGGAAATTACAAAGGCCTTCGGAGCCAACCCGCTCTTCCAGAATGTTTCTTTCACCATTTCTGCAGGAGACCGCATCGGCCTGATTGGCCCGAACGGATCCGGTAAAACCACTCTTCTCCGAATTCTCGGTGGCGAGGTAACCCCCGATAGCGGCGAAGTATCGCTGCGCAAACGAACTCGTCTCGCCTCTGTCGAGCAGGACTCGAGATTCCAGCCCGGAGCCACGGTGCGCTCGGTGATCGAAAGCGCGCTAGATCGCAGCGGCGCATCCGCATCCGAGCGCGGCGCCCGCTTTGCCGAGACCCTAGGCCGCGCCGGTTTTGAGGACCTCGAAGCGCCCACCACCAAGTTATCCGGAGGCTGGCAGAAGCGTCTCTCCATTGTCGAAGCCTTGGTGCAGCATCCCGACATCCTCTTGCTCGACGAGCCCACCAACCATCTCGATCTGCCCGGAATCACCTGGCTCGAAGATCTGCTTGCGGCAGCGCCCTTCGCCAGCGTAATCGTGAGCCACGACCGCTACTTTCTAGAAAATGTCACCACCGACATGGTCGAGCTCAATCGCATTTATCCCGAGGGCTCGCTCCGCGTCCATGGCAACTACAGCGCCTTTTTAGAGAAGAAAGAGGAAATCCTGCACGCGCAATCCCGCCGCCAGGAAGCGCTGGAGAATCTGGTTCACGGAGAAATCGAGTGGCTCCGCCGCGGAGCGAGAGCCCGCACCCGCAAATCCAAAGCCCGCATCAGCAAAGCGGGTGAACTCATGGGAGAGCTAGCCGACCTGAACGCGAGAACCCGCAGCACCACCGCGCAAATAGATTTTTCCGCCACCGACCGCAAGACCAAGCGCCTGATCGAACTGCAGGATGTCACCTGCACCGTGGGTACCGGAACATTGGGCACTCGAACATTATTCGAAGGCCTCAACTTCATCCTCACCGCCGGAATGCGCGTGGGCCTCGTCGGCCCGAATGGCAGCGGCAAAACAACCCTGCTCCGCTTGTTGCAGGGAGACCTACCTCCAACCCACGGCGAAATTCGCCGCGCCGATTGGCTGCGAATCGTCTGCTTCGACCAGACCCGCACCCTCGATCCCGACGCAACTCTGCGCCGTGCGCTAGCGCCGGACGGCGATTCCGTCGTCTATCGCGATCGCATAATCCACGTGGCCGGATGGGCGGCGCGCTTCCTGTTTACCGGCGAGCAACTCAGCCAGCCGGTCGGGCGCCTCTCCGGAGGCGAACGAGCGCGCGTCCTGATCGCGCAACTCATGCTCCAGCCCGCCGACATTTTACTGCTCGACGAACCTACCAACGACCTCGACATTCCAACCCTAGAAATTCTGGAAGAAAGCCTGATAGATTTCCCCGGCTCGCTCGTGCTCGTAACCCACGACCGCTACATGCTCGACCGAGTCTCCAGCATCGTGCTGGGACTGAACGGAAAAGGCGCCGCCAACACCTTCGCCGACTATGCGCAATGGGAGCAATGGCAATCGCAGCGCACGAAGTTAAACACAACAACTGCGGAAGGGTGCCCCACTCATTCGCGTTCTTTGCGAATGAGTGGGCAGTCAATCGCTCCAGCGAAGAAGAAACTTTCCTACCTGGAAGCACGCGAATACGCGGCCATCGAGCAGCGAGTGGAAGAAGCCGAGCAGTCGGTGAAAGCGAAACGCGCGGAGCTAGAAGATCCAGCCAACGCCATTGACGCTCCACGTCTGGTAAGCGCACAAGCCGCGCTGGACGCGGCCCAGAAGGCGCTCGATGCCCTCTACGCGCGTTGGGCCCAGCTCGATAAAAAGAACGGCTGAGATCTAATCGAACAGTCACGCCTGGCCATGTACGAGGAATTACCCGCTTAGGTCGCCATAGGATTGTTCACTTCCGCACCTGCTTTTCCCAGATCGTTTTCTCGACGTAGGGAGCGCCCTCGGCGGGCGTCACCGGATGGGTGGTCTGAGTTGTGCCATTTTCGAGCAGCCGGGTGCCCTAGGTCTCGCGGTTTTCGGGACCTGGGATTCCACCGCGGGTGCCCCACACATTCGCGCCCTTTGCGAATGTGTGGGTGTGCGCGCCACCACACTTTTAGAGTGTCCCGTACAAGCCCCGCATGGGCGCAGACTTTGAGCGTCGCTTCAGATTACTCAAAGAACAAGCCCCATTTTTCAGTGCCCAGCGTGTCAAGAGGTCATGCCGATTTAACAGGCGAAATACAAGGCGAACAAAAGTAGTAAGCCAGCCGCCGAGGTCCTCGCCGAAGCCAAAAGTTTTCCACCTAAGTCCTTATTCCTGAATATTTTCCATATAAGTCATTTGAAGTCATAGATTTGGCAGGAATTTCAGTCTAACTCTATGATTCTTATAGATACTAATTTTTATTTTTTCACGAAACAGCCGTGCTCTAGTAACCCATAAGTAAACAGCGAACAATAGGCGAAACGCAACCAAAAAGCCATGTCCTAAGCCCTAACAAAATCAATAAGCCCACGCTGCACATCGGTCCGCGTCAGCTTTGCGCGCACTTTGTCGCCCACGTGCAACCCCTGTGCTCCCTGAGCCAGCAATCCCTCGATGTGCGGCTGCAGAACGCGGACAAACGTTCCCTTCGGAGTCACTCCGGTGACGATGGCGTCGAACGTCTCACTCACGCGATGGCTCATGGCCACGGCGGCCAGACGCTTCGACATTTCCCGCTCCACTTTGCGCGCCGCATCGCCTTTCTGTGTGCAGTTCGTGGCGATGGCGGCGAGTTCGTCGTCGCAATAGGGTCCGGGTTTTCCATCGAGCAACGCCTTGATCAGCCTTTGCGTGACCATGTCGGCAAAGCGCCGGTTAGGCGCGGTCGAGTGCGTGTAATCCTGCACGGCGAGTCCAAAGTGCCCCTGCTCAGGATCGCCCGGACGCTCCAGCACATATTCGCCCGGTCCAATCAGCTTGATGACCGCAAGCGAGAGGTCGGCGAAGTGATCGGGATCAGCGGCTTTGCGCTTCAGAATAAAATCGTTGAGCGCCTTGGAATCAGCCTGTGCGGGCAGCTTTTCACCCTGCACCGCCGCCAGCCGCACCATGCCGTCCCAATGCTCGGGAGTTTTCACGATGCGGCGCAAAGAAGAAACTTTTTCCAGGAAGCGCGCCACCACGCCGTTCGCGGCGATCATGAAGTCTTCGATCAACTCGGTGGCTCGATTCTTCTCCTGTTTCACGACATCGACCACTTGCCGGTTGAGCATCACCGGATGAACTTCGCTGGTGTCAATGTTCAGCGCGCCATTTTCGTAGCGCAGTTTCCTGAGCGCCTGAGCAACTTCGTCCTGCAGCTTGAGCTGCCCTTGAAGTTCTGAAGACGCGGCCACTTTCGGCGGAGCCGCCGCTGTGCCCTCCAGCCATGTTCCCACCGCTCCGTAAGTGAGCTGTGCCTTGTTACGAACGATGGCCCGATACACGTTGCTCGCGCTGATCGACCCGCCGGCATTGACATTGACATGGGTATCGACCACGAATTCAATCACCATGGCCGGCCTGTCCACGTTTTCAAGCAGAGACGACGCACCTGTCGAGAGATCTTCCGGCAACATAGAGAAATTGCAAACGCCGGTGTAGACGGTGGTCGTCTCCCGGGCCGCATGCTGATCGATGGGAGAATCCTTGGCGACAAACGCATCCACATCGGCTATGCCCACCATCACCTTGACGTCGCCATTCGGCAAGCGTTCAGCGACCTCAATCTGGTCGAGATCCTTCGAGGTGTCATTATCGATAGAAGACCAGAGCAGCCCGCGCAGATCACGGACCTTATCGGAAGGCGCCAGTTGCGGAGGATGCGCGCTGATATCGGCCAGTTGCTGCTGGGTCGCTGGCGGAAAATTCGGCTCGAAGCCCTCTGCCAACATGATCTGCCGAGCCATTGCCTGGAGATCGATAGAAAAAGCCCGAGAATCGTTCATTACGCTCCGCTTTCAAGGAATATTAAGTTGAAAAGGCTAACATGAATTTGCGGAAACGAAATCGCGCCGATGCCCCCGGAGCAGCCAGCTAGTTGCTCTTCGCGGCCTTGTGAACGATAGAGAGAGCAGGACCTTTCTTCGCCTTCTTCTTCGCGCCCGATGGTTTGCGGGATTTAGAAGAATCACCGACGATGTCAGCGACGGAGGTGTTCTCTAGTATCTTGGCCGCGGCATCGCGCACTTCCAAGAACACGCTATAGAGCGCGCGATGGTCGGGATCGCTGGTGATGAGGCTTCGGAGTTGATCCGCATCCCCAAAGGGCGCAAGCGGGCCGTCAACCAGACGAATGATCTCGCTGAGTTTGATCTCCGCTGGCGCGCGCCGCAGCCGGTAGCCGCCCTTCGCGCCCCGGACGCTTTCCACGATGCGCGCGTTCTTGAGCTCCAGCAGAATCAACTCAAGAAATTTCTCCGGCAGGTCGCTATCAATGGCGATGTCGCGGATCTTCACCGTTTCAGTTCCGTATCGGCGGCCCAGGGTCATTATCGCTTGCAGTGCGTAAAGCCCTTTTTGCGAGATCTTCAATCCTGCATCCTTTCCACTCGCTTCCGTGATTGTCCGCCGCTGCGCCACGCCCGCCGCACCAGCAGTGAACCCTTTCGTCTTGGACGTACTTTAGTGCGCTCGCGCCCGCTTTGCAAGCTACCGCGTCGACGCCATCTTCATCGCCGGCTCGCCAATCTCGCCGTGCGACTCGCCTTCCAGACAGACGCGATGCCACAACTCAAGAATGAGCAACCGCCAGATGCGATCGTAGTTGTCGCGATGCTTCGCGCGATGTTCGTCGAACAGCTTCTCGATCGCTTCGTGCCGGAAGTATCCGCGATTCAGGCTGCGCGGCTCAAGCAGCATCTCGCGAATCGTTTCCAGCCGCGGTCCGGCCAGCCAACCGCTCCACGGCGTTGGAAATCCCAGCTTCGGCCGGTACAGAATCGAGTGCGGCAGCAGATCTTCCACCGCCTTCTTGAGAATCCGTTTGCCGGCTAATCCGCTGATCTGCACTTCGCGCGGAATTCGGGTCGCGAATTCAACCAGCACATGATCGAGAAACGGCACCCGGCTTTCGATGGATGCGGCCATGCTCATGTTGTCCTGCTTCATGAGCAGTTCCACCAGGTAAGTCTTGATGTCGGTATAGAGCAGCCGCTGCAGCATTTCGCCCCCTGGTGGAACCGCTGACGAATGCTCCCAGTACTTGAGCACATTCTTATACGCCGTGCTGGGCGCGGCTTCCCGCGCGAACTCGCCGGTCAGCAATCCGCCCTGCTCCGTTTCGCCGAAGGCGGAGAAGAAATTATCGAAGTAGAAAGACGCCCAGGAGTTGCCGTCCTTCGCGAGAAAAGTGTGTTCCAGTTTCCGGCGCAGCGTTGCTCCCAGCAGCGAAGAGGTCGCAACCGTGTTGCGCAATCCGCGCCGCAGAACGCTCGGGACGACGCTACGGTACGCTCGATCCATGGCCGCATTTTTCAAAGTGAAGGCATAGCGCGTGTAGCCCGCCAGGGTTTCATCCGCGCCCTCGCCGGTGAGCACGACCGTAACTCTCTCTCGGGCAAGGCGGGCGACAAAATAGAGCGAGACGCTCGAAGGCCACACGATCGGCTCGTCTTCATGCCAGATCAAATGCGGGAGCGCCGCGAAAAAATCCTGCTCGCTGACCACCACTTCATGATGCCGCGACTGGATGTGATCCGACACCGTGCGCGCAAAGGGCAGTTCGCTGTAGGTCTGCTCTTCGTAGCCGACGGAAAATGTCTCAACCGGCTCGCGCCGTATTTTCGTCATCAGCGCAGCTACGGCGCTCGAATCCACGCCGCCGCTCAGGAAAACGCCCAGCGGCACGTCGCTCATCAGGTGGCTGTTGACCGCGCCTTCCAGTAACTCGCGATAGCTTCGGACGTAGTAACTCTCGTTGTAACTATTAACTCCCGATTCGTGCGGCTTCGACGCATCCAGGTCCCAGTACTGCCGGATTTCCGCTTTGCCTTCCGGGCCAATCGTCATCGCGTGCCCGGGCAGTAGCTTAAGAATTCCGTTGTAGAAGCTTTCCGCGCCCGACAAATATCCGAACGCCAAATACTCCGGCAGCACCGCCCGATTGAACTCCGGACGAATCCCGCCATGCGCCAGCACCGCTTTGATTTCCGATCCGAACAGCAGCCGCTCCGGCGTCAATTTGTAGTACAGCGGCTTGATGCCCAGCCGGTCGCGCGCGATGAAGAGGGTTTTCGTATTGCGATTCCAGATGGCAAAGGCGAACATGCCGCGCAGGTGCTGCACACAATCCGCGCCGTACTCTTCGAAGAGGTGGATGATGGTCTCGGTATCGCTGTGCGTGCTGTAGCGATGTCCGCGGGCGATGAGCTGCTCGCGCAAGGCGAGATGGTTGTAGATCTCTCCGTTGAACACGATCCAGAGCGTGCCGTCTTCGTTCGAAATCGGCTGGTGCCCGCCCGCCACATCGACAATGCTGAGCCGCCGCATGCCGATGCCGACTGCGCCGTCGGTATAAAAGCCTTCGTCGTCGGGCCCACGATGGCTGATCACGCGGCACATTTCGCGCAGCGCCGCGGCGCTCGCCCGCGCGTCCCGGCCGAATTCAAGAATGCCAGCGATCCCACACATCTAGCGTTTCTCCGCGTATGGTGACGGACTATGATGCGACGAATCATGATCCACGCCGGGGTATGGGGAACGCGAGCCGCCGGTCAGCTCTTCGAACAAAGCCGCAACCGAAAACTCGCCCGGCACTGCATTCATCACTGCATCCTGCCTGCGCCACTCGAAAAATTGGGACGGCTCTGCCGCCTTCAGCAGCGGCTGTCCCTGCCACGCGACGTGCGTTCCACCGATTACAACCAGCTGCGCCAGCTTCTCTTTTTCGATGTGGCAATACAGAACTCGCGCGTCCGAAGACAAAGGACCGAAACTCCATGCCTCGTCGCCGAGCGCAAAAAAGAATCCACGGCTTTCGTCATGGCCTTTGAGTTCGTACACCTGCACGGCCGCCTGCGCCATGCTCACCAATCGAGGTTCGGTTTGTGGCTCGGCTTCCTGCCGGATTGCGCGAGAGCGTGGCACGAGCGCGGTCGCGATCTCTGCCGGCAGCAACACCCGTGCATCGCATCGCACCAACGGAGCGGGCTGAAACGCACCATAAGCGGGCGAAAGCAGCATTCTCTTAACTTCCGTCGCCGCATGCCAGGCGGTTTCTTCCGGCACGATCAGGCTCAGCCCCGATTCGCCGGAGGCAGCGCCAGCCCTCGTTATTTCCACCCGTCCCTCGCCGATCACTCGAACTTCGAGATCGGGCGCGAAGTGCCACCGTATCTCCAGTTCATGTTCCCTTCGTCCGAGCGCCACGTCGCGCACCAGCCACAGATCGCCCGCGATCTTCAGCACGTGCCGACGATGCACAACTGG
The DNA here is from genome assembly GCA_963749275.1 of uncultured Acidobacteriaceae bacterium. GTDB lineage: Bacteria > Acidobacteriota > Terriglobia > Terriglobales > Acidobacteriaceae > Acidiflorens. The sequence goes on along the minus strand of CAVVNA010000050.1, from coordinate 23,315 downwards.
ATCCGCCAGCCGCGCATATCCATTGTGGCTGCCCACAAAGTAAGTAAAGCTCTTCCCCACAATCCATTTTTCCGCGTGCGTCGCCGGAATGTGGGCCCATGAAAAGGGTTCATCCCCAACCGCCTGATCGATTCCATCCACGCGCACTGTGTTATGCGCACCCGTCCCGCGAAACGTGTTGCGGTCCGCCGGATCTTTCGAAATGTAGACGCCGCTCCCGGAGTCCACCAGCCAGCGCCGCCCATCCATAGTGAGCCGGAGGCTGAGTGCGTCGGCATGGCCGTGTCCCGAGCGACCCACGCCCTGCGGACCGGCATCCACCACCATTGCCTGCGCGAACGGCTGCGAATCCGCCAGCACGTAAAGCCCACCGTCGGCAAAGGCAAGCGAGCGCGCCGCCGGACTAGCTTGTGTGCTCGTGTGTGCGATCGAGAGTTTTTCGACGGCTTGATTTCCAAACAACCAGATCGCTTCCTCGGTCAGCCGCGCCGCGGAAAATTCTTTGGAGTACATCACCGCACCCAGCGCCAGCGGGTCCGTCATCTGCTCCGTGCGGTTGCGCCGCGGATTCCACAGCCGCCCGCCATCATCGTCGCCGAAGCCTTCCGCCGGTCCGGCCTGCGCCAGCGCCGCCACTACATCGAGCATTCGCCCCAGCACCGCGTCATACGCCGGCGGAATTTCCATCCCATTCCGCGCCGCGAGCAACCGCGCATATAAGAAGAAGTCGAGGGCATAAACGTGGTAGTACAGCGATTGCTCGAAGTAAACGCCGTCCGGACGCACCTGCCGTCCCGCCTCGTGCAACACAATCCGCCACCCGGATTCCTTCCAGCGCACGGCACTCGGCATTTGCGGATACAAAGTACCCAGAAAGAACAGCGCAATCGCTTCCCCCAGCAGATGTGTGTTCGGAGAGAAATAAGTAGATAGATAGCGCTCAATATAACGCCCGTGAAACGCGAGCGCCGGCGCCATTTCCGAGCGGAGCTCCGCATACCCGGCCGCTCCCGCTAGCAACTGGTCCACCCATATCCACGACAAACTGCGGAAGGCAACCTCCAGGGTGCTTGCCCAGTTGATCCCCAACGGATACGGATTCGCTTTGATCCAACTGCGCCACTGCGCCATCAGTTCGCGGACGTACTTCTCGTCCCCGCTCAGCAGCCCGGCCTTGGCCAGCGTCACCAGGTGCTGGTGCCGGTTCAATTCCCATGTGACCTTATGGTCGCCCACCAGGGCGAAATCAAGAAAAGGAATCTTGAACCAAGGATCCATCGGCGCGCGCTTGCCGTGGACGAGATCGAGATGCCAATCGATCTCGCTGCCGTATTCGAGATTCTCGTAGCCCAACAGACGAAAACGATGGCCGCAGATCTCATCGGCCTCGCGCAGAATCTCGGCCGCTTCGTCGGGAAGATGTTGGCGCAACAACTCCGCGCGCGCTGAAATTTCACTGCCAGAAAACTCGCTCGCCGAAAAAAAGAATTGCCCCGGCAGCGCCGCTGAATATGCGTTTAGTTGAATCGACCCATTCCGCACGCCCATCCGGTGCATGAGCAGGTCGCTCTGCTTGTGGAATTCCTGCCCCACGCGCACCCGCACCTCGTCCCAGTTCATCCGGGACACGCGCGCCAGCTTGCTTTGCCATCCAGAAGCCACAGATTCTTTTATCTTACATGCTGAAAAGCCGCTCTGGACGCGCCGGTTACTCTTGGCACCCTCGCGAGTTCCTAGCTCTGACCGGGGCTCGCCCACCGCGGTACGATTCAGTTTGTGGGCAATTTAGCCCCTCACCGTCCCTCCCATCGGAAATAGTTGTCCACTTTTTCCCCCACCGCCGGACAAGACTCCAGTGGCTATTAATAAGATTCTCTAAGGTGCTGAAAATAAATGTCTTACGGTCTGCGCGTGAAGCTCTCCAGCGCCCCAATGGACGGTGGCTTGCTACCGTCTAAGTGGAGATTGGTATAGTTCATAGTGCCACCAAAGGAGGCCCCGGATATCGATTGCCAGGAGAATTCGCTTGGGTTTGTCCGTCAGTTTGCGAACGTATGAAGGAATTTGCTGGTGAGAATTTGCGGGAGGATTTGCGATCTGCGCGTTTGATTTTGGGTTGCACAGCGCTTCTCAGCGCTGCGGTACCTGCATTGTGTTGAGCGCGGCTTTTTAGCCGCTGAGGTCGCACAAATGGAACAAGAATGAAGTTCTATCCCATCGACATCAAATCCGCCGACTGGAAGCGACTCGACCGTTTCGCCGATCGCACCGTCTTCCAGACGCGCGAGTGGCTACAATTCGTCGCCGAGTCGCAGAACGCGCTGCCCGTGCTTGCCGAACTGCGCGAATCGAGCGAGGTCCTCGGATACTTTACCGGGCTCACGTTCTCGAAATTCGGCATGAAAGTCCTGGGCAGCTCTTTTCCCGGCTGGACGACTCCTTATATCGGCTTCAATCTCAAACCCGGCATCCCGCGCCGTGCCGCGCTCGAAGCCCTCGAAAAGTTTGCCTGGGACGATCTCAAATGCCTGCATCTCGAAGTCTCCGATCCATACTTCACCTTCGAAGACGGCGAGAACGCGGGATTCAAAACCGAATACTACGCTTCCTACCGCACCGACCTGACCCGCTCGGAAGAAGATTTGTTCAACGGCATGGAAAGCGCCTGCCGCCGCTGCATTCGTAAGGCGGATAAGAGCGGCCTAAAAATCGAAGAGGCGCACGACCTAGCCTTCGCCGACGAATATTACGAGCAACTCAAGGACGTCTTTGCCAAGCAATCCCTCGTTCCCACCTATTCCGTAGAGCGCGTCCGCGCCCTGGTTCGCAACGTTGAACCGACCGGCAAAGTCTTGCTGATTCGAGCGCGCGATCCGGAGAGGAAGTGCATCGCCACCGGAATCTATCCCGGATTCAACCAGATCGCCGAGTTCTGGGGCAACGCCAGTTTCCGTTCCCATCAGAGCCTGCGCCCCAACGAAGCCTGCCACTGGTACGCCATGCGCTATTGGAAAAAGCGCGGTGCCTCGATCTTCGACTGGGGCGGCGAAGGCACTTACAAGGAAAAATACGGATGCACACCGCATCGCGTGCCCTGGTTCACCAAGTCTCGTTATCAGATCGTAGGCGCGTTGCGCAACGAGGCTCGGACCATGTTTGCGCGCAAGCAAAAATTTCTCGGATGGCTGCAAGGCAACCGTTCCGCCGCCGACCGCAGCCCGGCCGAAGAGTAAGGTATAAGACACAGCGTGACGTAAAGAATCTAGCAGGTAGCTAAAAGTTCGGGTTCGTATCAAGTAGCTGAAAGTTTGAGTTCGTATCAGGGCATCGCTTTAGCAATGTTGTCAATACGAAATCAAATGCCCCTTTAGGGGCTGGGGAAGCACCCATGGCATTACTCATTCGCCGGGCATTCCGGCATCTATCGCGGGTTCATGACGTGCTGTTTCGCCGCACGCTGCTCGAGCGCGAAATCACTATTTTCGACGACGACGTTTTTCTCACCTCCTATCCGCGTTCCGGCAACACCTGGACGCGCTTCCTCGTCGGCAATTTCATTAATCCAAATGAGCCCGTCACTTTCCTGAACGTCGAGCGCCTCGTTCCCGACATGTACAAGACCGCCGACTGGGTCCTGCGCCGTCGTCCCCGCCCGCGCGTGCTCAAAAGTCACGAGTGCTTCGACGCCCGCTACCGCCGTGTCATCTACATCGTGCGCGACCCGCGCGATGTGGCCATTTCCAACTATCACTGGGAGATGAAACTGCGTTCGATTTCCGAAGCTTGTCCCATTGAAGAATTTGTTCCGCGCTGGATGGACGGCAACTTCTGGCGCCGCATCGGTTCCTGGGCCGACCACGTCAACAGTTGGCTGGCAACGCGCCAGGGACACGATAGCTTCCTCCTCATGCGCTATGAAGATCTGCAGGCGAATCAGCAATGCGAACTGGCGCGCGTAGCCCGTTTCATGGGCCTCAATCCCGACCCAGAGCGCATCAACCAGGCCATCGAACGCAGTTCCGCCGCCAACATGCGCATGATGGAAGAGACGCAAGGCAAGAAATGGGTAGCCACATTCCACACCCGTTCCGATAAGCCCTTCGTTCGCAAAGCCTCGTCCGGCGGATGGCGAGCCGTCCTTCCCGAAAAAACCGTCACCTATATGGAAGCCCACTGGGGCCCAATCATGAAACAACTCGGCTACCAGCTCTCTACCGAAACGGAAAAAGAAGCTCCCGAAATAACCCACGCAAGCCAGTGAAGGTGGGCTTGTAACTGAGAACTGAGAACTGAGAGCTGACAGCCGCTCTAGAAATTCCCCGGCAGCCCATCTCCGTCTGCGCGCGTCAGATGCATTCGCGGACGCATTTCTTCAAACGGAGCCAGCAGTTCCGTTAGCTTCTTCGAAGCGGCGAAAATAAAATTTGACGGTCCCCGCAGATAACCCGCCGCCTTGAACGCCGCGCCCCATGCCTGGTGACTCTGATTGCTGAGGATCAGGTCGAAGCCTTGCCGCTCCAGTGTTTGCGTGGCGCATCGCACCACCGAAAATAATTCTCCCGGAAGCGCAAAGCAGTCGACCACCGACCCAACGCGCATGCTGCCGTATTTCGCGTCCTTGCGGCGCTCGCCGACCACGGCCCATCCAATCGCGGAGCCGTTGCGCCTCACGACCAGGCGCGTGAGATGCGTTTGCTCCGGAGGATACAAAGTGCACATAGCTTCGGCATTCCGCACCGCCGTGAACGAACAGGTTTGCCGCGCCTGTTCCCACAAGGACTGCAAGGTCTCAGCGACGTCCGCGGTTTCGAAGCTCGCGACTTCGCGGCACTCAACCGCTGGCGACCGTGGCGCAACCAAAGCGCGATACCCTTGGAACAGCTTCGAGCCGGCCCATCCAGCGCCGCTGTATGCCGCGAGGTCCAGAAGAAACTTCCGCGACGTTGACGAGCGCAGGGTCTGCATATTTCTCAGGAAGCGCGAGGGATTCACGATGCGAAAAAAAAACGGCACCAGGCAATGTGCCCATCCCAGACGAACCAGCATCTGCGGCAATGGATGGTCGTATCCGTCCATGCCAAGACAATAGAGCAGCGGTGCACGCTGCATCGCGTCGCTTAGCAACAGCGTGCCCACGATGGCGTGAGCCTTGTTGACGATGCCCTCGGATAGCGGATGGTGATAGTAGCCGATGGAGCGAATCTGTCCGTCGGAAAAAAAGAACTCCTGGGTCTTGAGCGCATATCCGCCGCGCACGATTCCGTCATCGACGGCGACGAAAAATTCGTTGTAGATGCAGGACTCCGCCGTACGCGCCAGCCAGCGCGGCTGCGCCGAGCGATAGAACACCATATTCTCGTCCTCGCCCGCTTGCCGAAGGCGCTGATTGAACTCCGCGACCGCGCCCTCGTGCTCGGGACGATAGGGTTGGATGACGATAGCCATGAATGAATGGTAGATGCGAGGTTGCCGGAATTAACCATACCTTGTCATCCTGAGCGAAGCGAAGGACCTATGTATTTTGAATGCCGCGAGCGAGATGCATAGGTCCTTCGCTTCGCTCAAGATGACAACTCAAAAGCATTATCGGGTGGCCGACTGCAGCTTCTTGACCAGTGTCGCGACCGCACCGATGTTCTTCATCTGCTCGATATCCTCGGGCTCGAACTGCACTCCGAACTTTTCTTCAATAGCGAGAACCAGATTCAGATGCTGCATGGAATCCCAATTCTCGATCGTCTCCGGCGAAGATTCCGCCGTGATTTTGTCGGCTGGAATTCCGAAAATGTCACTGGCGACATTGCGCACCTGTTCAAACGTACTGGCCGTCAATTTCGTTCTCCTGGTTTCGCTGCCGTCGTTTAACAGCAAAGTTCAACTTCTGTCATTCACCTTGAGCTTAATCCAATCGGGGCAGCGCAGCGCGGAAGTCTTCAGATCGAGCGTCCACAGCGAGCCCGCGCCGTTTGTCTCTTGCCGCTCGAAGCCGTGCAGCGGGTAGAAATCGCGCGCCGGAGCATTCTTCTTCGTCGGCAGAAACCAGCCCACCAGCCGCTTGCGGCCGCGCTGGGCGGCGCTCTCGGCGAGATGGGCGAGCAGTGCGGTTTCGACCGTTCTTCCAATGACGCGGCAGCTCAGCAGGAAGGTATCGACTTCGCACTGTTCGCCTTCGTCGTGCGCGATCGCGACTCCGACCAGTCCGTGGTCGCCGAAACGATCGCGCACTCGGATCGAAAATATTTGCCACTCCGGCTGTTTCGCCATCTCCGCAATCTGCGCTTCGGTGTAACGCCGTGTGGTCAGGTTGAACTGATTGGTTTTCTGCGTCAGTTGCGCAACGCGCGCCAGCGTCAGCTCCGACACAGGTTCGAGTTCAGCCTCCTGCTCGAGGAAGCGAAAGAAATCCTCCTTCGATTGAAAGCTCTGCTCGGCGCCGGCACGCTGTTTTTGCGCGGCATACATCTCGGTGCGCTGCTGGTCTTCCGCCGAAAGGGTGAGCCTCTCGAACGCCGCACAATTCCGGACGGCAGAGACATACTCCAGCGGATTCTTCGGCAAATCGATGACAGTAATCTCCGGAAGCGCGGCGCGAACCTGCTCGCGCTCAAACGGATTGTCGTCGAGGAAGGCGAGCGCATCGATGCCGACGTTAAGTTCCTGCGCGATCTCGCGGAGATTTTGCGCCTTGTCGGTCCAATTGATACGCAGCGCCGCGAAATGTTTCGCGCGCACCAGCATCCCGGGATGCTTCTCCAGCGCTTCCATGGCATCGTCGAGATTGTTCTTGCTGCATACGGCGAGCAGAATTCCCTTGCGCGACAGATCAAGCAGCACGCGCTGCAAAGCCTGATAAGCCGCTCCCGGATATTCCGCGCCAACTTTAATGCCAGCCATTCCGTCTTCGCCGATGACGCCGCCCCAGAGCGTGTTGTCGAGGTTGACGACCACAACCTTAGCGGTGCGGCCGCTGAGCGGCACGATAAAACGCATCCACTCGCGCGCCATCTGAAGAAGATAACCGGCGGCGATGGGAAGCCGCGCCGTCAGCCACTTGCGCTCGTCGTGCCAATGCGCGCCATGGCGCGCCACTAGTGCGTCGTAGTCGAGGCTGTACACCCCATGGAATTCCGCGGAGATGCGCCGCAGTTCACGATTAATCTGCCGGATAAGTCCGGACTGGCCCGCGTCGGATTGGCTGTCAAGAATTCCGAGACTTGGAAACGACGGGCGCTCGAGGGAATGAATGATCAGCGCGGCCTGGCTCTGCTTTCGAAACGCGGCGATCCACTGTTCATAGCCGCGAACCACGCGCTCGGCGGCTCGCTGCGCCGCTTCCGGCGCCAGATCGGCGAAGTCACGCCACAGTTCGGGTGCAACTTGGTCGGTGCGTACCGCCAACACGACCGCATTGGGCGCGAAGCGGTAGAGCGAACTCTGGCCGTCGAGAATGTCCTGCACGTAGGTGTTGAAATCGCCGACGTGAACTTCCAGATCAATACCGTACCCGAAAGCTTCTGCCCGCAGCAGCGGCACGATGGGCTCGACCGTGAACGAGCGCAGAATCGCCAACTTGAATTTTGCAAGAGCGAGTTTATCGCGCGTCTTCTCGCGTAACTCGTCGAATCGCGAAGTCACGAAGCTCGCCGTACCCGACGCGGGATCGCGCCGCCAAAGTTCGGCTAAAAGTTCGGCCAGACGTCTCGCGGCAATATCGAAAGTGCCTTGGGCGATCAGCGCCTCGATTTCGCCCCGCAGGTCTGACGGGTTGTGCCCGGCGGGCGTCGGATTGGCGGTCGAATCGGACATCGAATTAGAAATCAGATCAGCGTTCCAGATACTCGATCAGCAGACGGTTTCTGGTGTAGATCCAGGCGATGCGCCGGCCGCCAAATGCGACTGCCGGCATAGGCTGCCGCGCTACAATCGCTCCCAGCGTGCGCGCGTCAGTGAGCGCCTCTTCCAGATTGTCTACGACATAACAAATGTGGTGCAGGCCGCCGCCCTTGGCGGCGAAGGATTGCACGGGGGATTGCTCATCCGCCGGTTCCACCAGTTCCCAGAGCGGATCGCCTGCCCGCCGGCTCTTCAGGAACGTGACGCGAACTCCCTGGTTCAGATCATGAAAAACCTGTTTGTCCCAATCCGCCTGCAGCATGCTGGCGAAGTCTTGCGCGGAGTTCGGAATCGAAGCCACGACGAAGCCCACGTGGTGAAACGCACCTTCGGGCTGCCAGGTTAGCGAAATCGCATTCATCGTTAGATGTAGGAGCCCGTGGTGAAACTCCGATCTCCGGTCTCAGCGCCTGAAGGCGCTCTCATAACGCAGCACTTTCGGCATGCTTGAAGGCATGTCCCGATACGAACCGCACTTGCACCACGAGCCGTTAGAGTGCATTCGTGGTGGGCCGCAACCTACTTCGCCTCGGACTTAGCCTCGGACTTCGCCCCCGGTTTGACATCCGACTCGGCGATGCCCATGCGTCGCTTGTCGGCGATGCGGGCGAGCGGAGTATACGATTTCAGCCAAATCTTGAAGTCGAAATACAACGGATACAGAAAATTCATGAAATGCACAGACAACGACGAACGCCGCTCCGCTGGCGGGGTTTTGAGTGGGTATCCGGTATCCACAAGCAAATTGCCGATGCTGCACTCCACGTCGCGAACCTGCGTCGGACTGAACATGCGTATCCAGCGGCCGATGGTGTTCGCTTCAGTCTCCTTGCCGTCGCCGCGAAACGAAGAATTTGGATTGTGCACCGATCCCAGCGCAACCCGCTGAATGCGGTCATAGTCCAGATCGTGTTCAATGAACTTGCCAATGCGCGCCAGCGTATCGCGAGGATTCTGCACCAGATCCTCGTAATGAACTTCCATGTAATCCGCGCCCAGCGCCCGACCGTAGCGCCGGCCTTTGCTCACGACCCATCGCCAATAAATCGCCGGCACGACAAGCGCGCGCGCGCGGTCCCAGGGCAGCGGACGTATCCAGCCGATGCGGTACAGGGAGGCGGTGACGTCGCGGCCGTCGCGAATAATGTGGACGACAAGCGCATCGGGAATCACTTGCTTGATCAACGGAAGATAGAGCAAGTGCAGCGGCGTGGATTCGGCCCAGCGATCGACGCCTTGCTTGCGGGCGATGGCTTCCATCACGATGCGCAGGAAGTCGCCGGCATTGCGGCAATCTTCCATCACGCGCCCTTCGATCTCTTTGGGATCGAGTTCGGTGCGCTGAAACAGCTTGCTGGTGAAGTAGGCGTCGAGCAGTTGACGGCGGTTGTGGCGGCTGGCGAGGTTGCCGAAGCGCAGGCCGAGCAGGTTGAAGGCGTTACTCTCCGCGTGATAGACGGCGAATCCTCCGGCGGAAAGCAGCGTGTGGTAGAGGAACTTGGTTCCGGAGCGCCCGCAACCCAGCACAAACACCGGAGCCTTAGAACGAGCGCCACGAGCGCCCGGCGCGCCCGGTTCTGCCGTCTGACCTGTGGGCTGAGTTTCGACGAGGACGTTGGCTTTTTCCATCGCTCGGGATGCGACTCCGGTTGCCGGGACTCTAGTTGCCGGATTCATGACGATCCTCAGGACCGGACCGACTCGGCCACCTGCACTGAGTCTTCTTGGAGTTCAAGTGCAGACATGTTGGCGAGGCGGCCGACGGGCGTATGCAACTTCAGCCACAGCTTGCTGCCGAGAAAGGCGTACAGCAGGTTCGTCCCTGAGCGGTGACAGCCCATCACGAAGACAGGAGCATGCTTGCGATCGCTCGGCCTGGGCGTAGGCACCACAAAATCTTATCACGCAATGGAGAGTGGGCCGTGTGAAGCCCTTGTTAGAGCGGTGTTACTGAAGTCACCGTTAACTTCTGGACTCTTGGGAATAGAAGCGCGCCTATAGGAAGGAATCGATATAATGAAACAAAAAGTAGCGGTCAACAGCCCGGCAAAGCCGGCACGGAATCGAGATCAAACAGCAGTGACAGCACGAAAAAACTCACCGGTGTTTGTGATTGGCTGCCACCGGTCGGGCACCGCTCTGCTTTACGACAGCCTGCTCTCCGCCGGCGGATTTCCCCTCTATCACGGTACTCCATACGTGCATACAGCGCTGCTTCGGATATGTGGGGACCCATCGGTTCGCAGGAATCGTGAAAAGATGATGCAACTCTGGCTGCGGAGCAAGTCCTTCCGGCGAACTGGCCTCGGCGCAGAGGACCTTCGATCCCAGATTCTGGAAGAATGCAAAAGTGGCGGCGACTTCTTGCGAATTACCATGGGAGAACTCGCTCGTCGTGCCGGCGTCCAACGCTGGGCCGTCTACGATTGTGACAACATCATGTATATACCCACCATCAAGCGCGAGGTTCCCGACGCTCTGTTTGTCCATGTCGTGCGCGATGGCCGGGACGCGGCGCTTTCGATGAACAAGCAACATGAAGCACCTCCCCGGTTGTGGGCTCGCGGAAGGGCCCTTTTTGCGTGGGCGCTGCTTTGGGGATGGACGGTCCGGAAAGGAAGACGCAGCGGGAAGATGTTTCCGGCCGACTACATCGAAGTACGCTACGAAGATCTGGTTTGCCATCCCGAGAAAACCTTGAGCACGCTGGGAGAGTTTCTGGACCACGACCTCGACTATGGCCGCATTCAGAAGACTGGTATCGGGCGGGTGGCTTCTCCCAATACGGTCTGGAAAGACGAAGCTGGCAACGAGGTTTTCAGCCCGATCAACCGGTGGAAAACCAAACTTTCCCAACCGGAGATTGCCGCGCTGGAGGCCTTGATCGGAGACTGTCTTGAGGAGTTCTCTTACCCCCTCACAACGGAGCGTCGCGGCTTCGCCCGCCTTGATCCTGCGCTTCGTATCATGCGCATTTTTTACCCGCGGTATTTCGAAGCTAAACTGTTCCTGCAGTCCAAGACCGTTGTGGGCCGGCTCGCCAAGGGGACGAGATTGGAACTCACGAATGCTGCCGGCGCATGAAGTCGGCGTTGCATCGAAATTGGTGGTTGGCACGATCATTGGACAGGAAATGATTCCGTCGATTCCACAGGACAAGGTCCCCAGCGTTCATAAAAAAGTGATCTGCACCGTCGGCCCGGCTTCGCTTAAGCCCAGAGTTATCCGACGTCTTCAGGCGCTCGGTGTAAGCCTGTTTCGCATCAACCTTTCTCACACGCCGCTTGAGGAGGTCCGTCCGGCAGTCGCCTTCCTGCAGAAGCACACCACTGTACCGGTATGCCTCGACAGCGAGGGGGCGCAGATAAGGACCGGCACGTTCGCAGCCGCGCCCACCAATCTGAGAAAAGACAGCCTCATCGAGGTCCGCGCGTATCCAATTTGCGGCGATGCGAAGAAGTTCAATTTCACGCCTCCGGCCATTCTCGAATTGTTACAACCCGGCGACCTCATCACCATTGACTTCCATGCAGTCGTCGTCGAAGTTATGGAGATTGAAGGCGGCCGAGCCGTTCTGCGTGTCATCAAAGGCGGTCGTGTCGGCAACAACAAGGCTTGCAACGTGCATCGTGAGATTGAGTTGCCTGCAATCACGGTCAAGGACCGCAAGGCCATCGAGATTGGGCGAGAGATGGGCGTCGACCATTTCGCGCTCTCCTTCGCAAATCGACCGGAGGATGTTCAGGAGATGCGAGAGCTGATCGGTCCAGCGGCGACGCTTATTTCGAAAATTGAGTCTCGCCACGGTATTTTGAATCTTGTGGAGATCGCCCGCTTGTCCGACGCTATCTTAATCGACCGCGGCGACCTGTCCCGGCAGGTGGAACTGGAACAGATCCCCGGACAGCAGAAGGATATAATCGGGCGCGTAAAGGCCATAGGTCGACCGGTCTACGTTGCTACCAATTTGCTTGAGTCGATGGTCCACTCGACAGTGCCTACGCTGGCGGAAATCAACGACATTTACAACACGCTGGCCGACGGTGTGGATGGCCTTGTTCTCGCGGCGGAAACAGCCGTGGGCAAGTTTCCCGTCGGATGTGTAGAGATGGTTATTAAGGTTATCGTCGAGTTCGAACGGACCAGGTAGAGGGAGACTCTTCCGGACTCATGGAGGGATTCGGCGCACTTACTCTGCAACCATGACCGATTTCTATTCCACCCCCGCAATGGCCGCTTCAACCGCGTCAATGTCCGCCCCCAAGTCACCCCCATCGGAAGCAGCGCCTGCTCCGGGAGAGGCCTTTGCACAGTCCGGCCCTTTCGCGTGGCACAGCCTTGGATCTTTGGCGATGAGGTCTTTGAGGTCGCGGATGCCGGCCGCTTGAGCGGATCCGACGACGATGTTTCCTTTGGGAAATGATCCGCGCCCGCTGATGATTAAGTTCCTATCGAATTTATAGGGGTCGAAGCAGGCTTGCAGCACGGCTTCCGAGCCCACCCCCTGGTTCTTGGATGCGCAACTTTCCGGGCCTCCGCCCGCTGAGGCCACTGGTGGCCGCCGATCTCCCACGGCAAACACGCTGTTGGTCAGCGTGAAGTTCGTCAGCTTCGCTCCGGAGTTCAGGATCGAGAGCAAAACGCCGCTGACAAACGCGGTTACGTGATCAATCTGGATGTCATGCACCGGTGGCTGCGCGGAGATCAGAATCAGGAAAGAGCCGCCGCCCTTGTAGTCCTTGTCGTGCAGGTCGTCGGCGAAGATATCGTGAATGCTGTAGCGTCCGCCGTCGGCGGCGGCAGCGCCGGTCTTCGCCAGCGCGTTGGCAATCTGCAGAACTCCGGCAACATTTCGAATCCGGTCAAAGCGGATGGTGACATCGTTGACGCGGCAAATCGGGCACTCGCTGGCTTGGTTCTTGGGGGTGATCAAAATGGAATATCCGGTCTGGCTGAAACCGCCCCAGGTGTTCTCCAGCAGATTGCCCTCGAACAAAACGCGGATCGCGTTCTTGAGCTCACAGTTGTTTTTGACGATGTAAGGGTCCCCCGAAGCGGTTGGCGTGTAGCCGGGTTGGCCCTCCTTCCAGAGCATGGGGCGGAACAAATGATTGCGGCGGATCTCGATGTCGGTTGGAACCTGCTTAGCGGCGCTGCCGCCGAATAGAATGTTCTCGCCTGAGGATTCGAGGAAGTTGTTGTAAACCTTAAGGGTGGAGATGGGTTCGTCGCCGCTGCCGCCGCCGACGGCGGTCGCATCGGTGCATTTTCCAGTACGCGCGATGCAATTCAGGCCGCTAATGTAAGAGTTGATGACGGCAATCATGTGCGAGCCGTGGATGATTCCAATGCCGTGGCCCACTTCGCGGCCATCGGCGGGGTGGACCCAGTTGCGATCGAAGATGACGTGGTCTGAGTGTTCGGCAGTGACGATACGGCCGATGTCGGCGTCGGGAGGCGTGGTCCACTCGATTCCAATGAAGCGGACGTGATCTCCCACGATTGCGCCCGCAGCGCGCCGCACTACCAGGGTCGCGAGCAGCCTGGCCGTCCCATTGGAGGGCTGGGCAAAGGGCGGACGCCCGGGAAGGCTCGCGACTCCAGCCCATGCCGGAGATATGCGCGTGCCTTCGGGGGGGAGCTTGGAGTCGAGTGTCTCGGTCCGTACCGTGATGTAGTGCTGGTCGTCGCATTTTTTCGAGGGCAGCTCGTTTACATCGAACGAAACTCCGGCGGGCAGCAGCAGCGTGTCTCCGCACTTGGCGTCGTCGATGGCGGCGGCCAGATCGGAATTGGCGGCGACGCGAATCTGTTTTCCCGGCGACGGCGTTCCGTCAAGAGCAGTGTAGAAACAGGCTTTGGGAAGTTCGGCGACGCCGTCCTTGGCGCCAAACTGAGCGACGTTGCCCTTACCGCAATAGGCATTTTCACCGGTGGGAGGGGCAGCCGCCAGCGCAGACAGGGTTGAGCAGACGACGAAAGCGGAAGCCAGACAGAAGAGCTGAAACTTTTTCGGCGGCGAGCTTTTTACCCCGGGAACAGAGCGAGAGGATCGCAAAGGAAGCGGAGCCATGTTTCAGTTTCTCCTGTTATCCGCCGCACGCCCCGCGCATGCACCTGTAATCACCGTGGAGACGCCCTTCGTCCACAGTGTACTGGAATCACTGGATGATAGCACGGGCCGGATCGATTCGAAGTTCCTGGTAGGTCGTGATGGCAGCAAAGACAAGAAGAGAGGGCCCGCGGCGAACCGCGGACCCGATTGTGTCAAGCTGAAAATCCGTCGAAGCTGAAACTTATTCCACGTTAGCCAGCGCGACGTTGAGCCCAACGATGTCGGCCCCGAGATCCTTGCCGTCCGTGCCCTTGTTCTTGTAAGGGCTGTTCGTCTGAAGCTCGTAGTTCCCGCCATTGCCGTCGTTGTAGTCGACGAACCCGACATCGTCGATGGTTTGCGGGAACATATTGCTCCCTGGCCAAGTCGACGGCGGATACTCTGGTGGAGGCGTAATCAGGCCGTTGTTGCCAAATGTGTAGGTGGCGAAACAGTTGGTGATGCTGGTAATCGGCACGTCTTTAAAAGCGCAGCTGGTTTGACCTCCCGTGTTCCACACTGGGTATCTGCCGGTGATTATCAGGTTGTTGGTGAAGACCAATCCATACATGGGCGCATCTCCGTGCACGTTCCCCATGATCATCATGTGGCTGGTGGGATCCGGGAAACCTGTGATGTGATTGATAGTGACGGTGTTGAGCGGGTTCTTGGGCCACCCGTTCATGATCTCGAACGCGGTGCCGCCGCCCACGTACTTGGTGCTGAGGTCGTCGAGAACCACGTCATGGATGCTCCAGCGAGTGCCAGCCAGCGCTGGGGCTCCATCTTTGGCGTCCCCGGAGAGGACGGTTGCCATCTGGATTCCGCCCCCGCCGTGCGAGACGTGTACATAGCAGATCGTGATGTCGGTCACCTGGCATAGCGGGCAAACGTTGGCACCGCTCGGCGTGTGTTGGTTTTTGGGCGTGAGCAGAATGCCGTCACCGGTTTGGCTGAAGCCTCCCCATGTGTTCTCCATGAGATTCGCCTGGACCAGCACGCGAACCGCATTCTTCAGTTCCAGGTGATTCTTGACGACGAAGGGATTGCCGTCCGCTCCGCCGATGAAGTTCGGGTTGCCTTTCATCCACTGCCATGGCTTCCAGAAGTGATTGTTCAGGATTTCGATGTCGCTGGGGGTCAAGGTGGCCGCTCCGCCGCCGAACATGATGGCCTCGCCCGAGGCTTCCAGGAAGTTGTCCTCGATCTTGAAGGGACCATCCTGGGTGTCGCTGGTGCCTCCGGCAACCGCATGAGAATCGACGCAAGCCCCGGACTTGGAGATGCAATGGAAATCGCTGAAGTAGGAATCGACGATTGCCACGTTGGTCATGCCGTTCAGGTTCACCCCGTCGTGAGTTTCATCCTGAGGCGCTCCATGCAGCCATGAGCGATCGACCACGAGGTGATCCGCGGTGCCTTTGACAAACATCAGCCGCGCCGGACCCTTGGTTCCGGCCGGACGAGTCACTTCCAGACCGATGAAGCGGTAATAGTTGGCGCCGGCGGCGATCTGGAGCGGACCATCGCCGAGGGTTTGCATCTGTACTTTCGCCATCACGTTCTGGGGATTGGTGCAGCTATATTGCGGGCGCCCCGCGAGAGAAGCGACCCCGGCATAGCAGGGCGTGGCGCGCTGCCCTTCCGCGGGCAAAGCGCTGTCCGGAGCGCTAGTGCGAACCCAGATCCAATGGTTGATGTCGCAGCTTTTGGCCGGCACAAGGAATGGGCCGGTAAAGGTTGCGCCCGCCTGAAGTTCGATCACGTCGCCGCAGCTGGCGTTGTTCAAGGCCGATTGCAGATTTCCGCCAGCGTTGACAGTGATGATGGATCCCGGCGCGGGCGTGTCGGCCATCGCACTGGGAACGGTCACTCTCGGCAGCTCCGCGGGACCATCGTAATTGCTACCGGCAAAGGAGGTGGTCGTCAGCGCGACCGTCAGCAGGAATATCAAAACGCTCAGGCGCTGTGCGAGCGCTCGGGAAAATCTGGAATGAGAGTAATGACGGTTTCGAAAAGAAACTTCGGTTCCAAACATTGCGAGACCTCGACCTTCAGAATGGGGGGGACAGTCGGCGTGAGTCCTTATGCTGAATGTATCGAGGGGGGACATGGACTCCCAGATATCAGAAGTTCATTGAAAATCTTTAGTACCCTGTGGCGCGTCATGTACAGATTCGCATTGCGCCAGTGTCCATCGGTGTGCTGGGTGCGAACTAGATGCAAACGGGTGCGGGACGGACGGTTTGGGCGCAGAGGGAGCTGGGCTGATCGTGGCAGCAGGGCCTGGAAAACGAGGCTGAAGGCGGGGGCAAACTAAAGTAACCAACAATTCGGCTACTGGCGGGATTCGCCCAGCAAGACCGCGCGCAAGTGATCGTAGGCACGGTTTCCGAGCACGCGTTGCACGCTACGGCGGCCCTGATGCTGAAGGCGCTTCTTCCACAACCCGCGCCCGTGGCAGGTCGCGCCGAACTCCTCGATCGTGAGATCACGCAGCATGGCTACGCGGCCGAGCTCGTAGGGGTTGGTGCCGGAGGAGTTCGCATGAAACTGGCTGTTGGCAACGGTTCGGAATCCGGCGTGGCGCGCCATCTCGAGCGTGCGCCGATCGTAGCGTCCCCCGGGACAGGAGAAGTGTTCGATTGGGTGTCCGACGATTTGTTCGATCTGGAGCTTCGCACCCACGACTTCGCGTTTCAGTTCTGGTTCAGGCAGATCGGAGAGATAAGGATGCGTCATCGAATGGCAGCCGATCTGGAAACCCTGCGCGTCAAGATCGCGCACCTGGCTGAAATTGAGATAACCGGGCGTGCCCAGGAATCCAGCGGTGAGGTAGAAGGTTGCGTGGAAGCCAAACTCGCGTAGTACGGGCGCAGCGGCGATAAGGTCGGTCTCCGAGCCATCGTCAAAGGTGATACAAACGCTCGGCTGGGCAGGGTAGCGAAGAGCTTCGCCGACGTTCAGCCCGCTCCAGCCGGAGTTTTTCATCCACGCCATCTGGCGGCGGAAAGTTTCAAGCGGCAGAATGTAGCGCACGTAGCCGGACTCGGACTGGCACAACTTGCGGCCAGTCAGCTCCAACTCGTGGTACATCAGGAACACAATGCGCGCGGCAGCCATATGCTTTTGGAAAACCTTGTCATCCTGAGCGCAGCGAAGGACCTGCTTTCTTCTCAGCGCACGAGACAGCAGGTCCTTCGCTTCGCTCAGGATGACAATTCATAAGAAGCAGTTACGATTTCTTGTCGCCGGTCGTCTGCGAGTGCCGGTCGAGCAGGGCGTGCAACGGACCGCGTAGAAACGGGCTCCCCGCCAGCAAGCCGGAGATGAGCGGATTTTTCTGGTTGCAGCGCAGTGGAGAATTGTCGAGCTTCAGCACCCAGCCTCCGGCGCTTGCGACCAGCGCCGCTCCGGCGGCAACGTCCCACTCGTGTTTTGGAACCAGCGTGAAAGTAAGATCGGCGCGGCCGGCGGCGACCAATCCGAGCTTGTAGGCAACCGATCCCATGGGACGAATGTTGAACTCGGCGGACTCGAACTGCTTCCACTCGCCGCGCCTCACTTCGCTGCGGCTGGCGAGCACGAGCGCGCCGTGCAGGTCCTTGCGCTGGCTCGCTTGTGCGGGCTTGCCGTTATAGGTCACGCCGGTTTCGCGCGATCCGAGAATGAGCTCGTCGGTTGCCGGATTGCAGATGCCGCCAGCGACGGGAATTCCATTCTCCACCATGGCGATCGAAACGCAGAACTCGGGAATGCCTTGCACAAACTCGCGCGTGCCGTCGAGCGGATCGACCACCCAGACCCGCTGTTTGTCGAGCCGAGTGCAGTCGTCCACGGTCTCTTCTGAGAGCCAGCCTTCGCCCGCCCGGAGAAGGGTCTTGTGCAGAACGGCGTCAACGGCGCGGTCGGCCTCGGTGACAGGATCGTGTCCAACTTTGTATTCGGCTTCAACCGCGCCGGGAGTAAAGCGGTTGAGCACGCCCCGCGCCGCTTCGAGTGCGGCGTGAATGCGTTCCAGAGTTTCTGCGGAATTAGAAGAAGGCATTAAATCTCCGTCAATAGGTGTTGCCAATGTTTCTGTAGAGACGCGGCTCGCCGCGTCTCCCGCCGCGGCCAAAAAAGAGACGGGACCAGCCCCGTCTCTACACAAGACCTAAGCCCACAACATTCTTGCTCCCGTCATCAGCAAAAGCGTGCACAGGATTCGGCGCAGCCACAGCACCGGAACCCGCGTGCTCAGATGCGAGCCGAGTATGCCGCCGGGGATCGAGCCGATCAGCAGGGAGACCACCAGGTGGGGATCGACATTGCCCGCCCGCCAATGCAACAGGCTGGTGACGCCGGTCAGAATCACGGCATGGGCAATGTCGGTGCCGACCATAACTTTGGGCACGAACGAATAAAACAAAAGAAGCAACATCATGATGATGCTGCCCGACCCGACCGAAGTGATGCCGACCAGGAATCCGCCGACCAAGCCGATGAAACCCATGCCGGCAAAAGATTTCATGGTGGGCTGGCGCTTGGCGAGATGTTCTTCAATCCGTCCCTGGAACAGAAGCAACATGGGGATCACTACCAGCAGCAGTCCCACGGCGGACTTGATGAAGTCGTTGACGCCGCTGCCATAGACGTGGCGCAGATGCACCAGAAAAGTCACGCCCAGGTAAGAACCGGGAATGCTGCCGACCGCCATCGCCAGCACCACTTTTTTCCGCACCGTGCCTTTGCGAAAGTGCATGAGGCTGGCGGGAATCTTGGTGAAAAAGTTGAACAGCGCGTCCGATCCGACTGCAATGATCGCGGGCACGCGCAGGCCGAAGATGAGCATGGGCAGCAGCAACACTCCGCCGCCCAGTCCCGTCAACCCGATCAGCGTTCCAACGATGAAGCCGATCAGCACTTTTAGCAGCAAGAGTTCCATGCTGTCTTTCGATGGGTTCTCAGTTTCCGGTTCTCAGTTCTAAGCAAAGCAACCAGGTTAAGGAACTAAGAAAACTGAGAACCGGCACTGAGAGCCGTTTTCAGAGGACATTATCCCATGAAGTCCATTGTAATAATCGACTTTATTGACATCATTAGCCGCTTTCGTAGTTCCCAGTGCTCAGTAAAAGCAAACTCAGGTTAAGGAACTGAGAACTGAGAACCGAGAACTGTGAACTGCCTCTAGCCGTTGCCGTTGGCGCCGACGAAGCCTTCGCGCTCGAGGTGCAGAAGAATGGTCTGCGCCGCTTCCTCGGGGCTCAGCTTGACGGTGTCAATCACGACTTCGGCATCGGTTGGCGCCTCGTACGGATCTGAGATGCCAGTGAATTCCTTGACGATGCCGGCGCGAGCCTTGGCGTACAGGCCCTTGCGGTCGCGTTGTTCACAGACTTCGAGCGAGGTGGCTGCGTGCACCAATATAAACCCGCCAAACGGTTCAATCATCTGCCGCACCGCTTTACGCGTCGCTTCATAAGGCGCAATCGGAGCGCAAATGGCAATGCCGCCGTTCTTGGTGATCTCGGAGGCGACATAGCCGATGCGGCGGATGTTGATGTCGCGATGCTCCTTGGAGAATCCCAGTTCGCTCGACAGGTTCTTGCGCACCAGATCGCCATCGAGCAGCGTGACCGGACGTCCGCCCGTCTCGAGAAACTTGGTGAGCAGAGCGTTGGCGATGGTCGATTTTCCCGATCCCGAAAGCCCGGTGAAGAAAATGGTGACGCCCTGCTTGTGCCGCGGCGGATAGCTGCGGCGCAATTCCTGCACGACTTCGGGATACGTGAACCACGCCGGAATGTCGCGGCCTTCGTTGAGGCGCTGGCGCAATTCCGTGCCCGAGATGTCGAGCACCTTGGCGCCCTGTGGCACTTCATCGGACGGGATGTAACGGTCTTCGTTCTGCAGGTACACCATCATCTGGAACGGAACTATTTTGACGCCCATTTCCTCTTCATGCTTCTTGAACAGCTCCTGGGCGTCGTAAGGACCGTAGAAGGGCTTGCCGTCCGTATCCTTTCCGGGGCCGGCATGATCGCGGCCGACAATGAAGTGCGTGCAGCCGTGGTTCTTGCGAATCAGGCCGTGCCACACCGCTTCGCGCGGTCCGCCCATACGCATGGCCAGCGGCAGCATCGACAGCTTGACCGTGCCATGGGGGTACTTGGAGAGCAGCAGTTGGTAGCAGCGGGTGCGCACGAAGTAATCGACGTCGCCCGCCTTGGTCATACCGACTACCGGATGAATCAAAAGATTCGCCTCGACTTGCTTGGCGGCGCGCATGGTCAGTTCCACGTGAGCGCGATGCATGGGATTGCGCGTCTGGAATGCCACGACCTTGGTCCAGCCCAGGCGACTGAATTCGGCGCGCAGTTCGGCAGGGGTAAAGCGCAGCGAGCGGAAATCATAGTGCGCGTGAGCCTGTAATTCTTCAATCGTTCCACCCACGTACCACGGGTTCGATTTGTTGATGGCGTAGTCGGCGCCCGGATGCGCGGCACTGGTGGAATTGAAAACCGCTTGGGCTTCGGCCTTGCGGTCAGGCTGCCAGACATCTTCCACGCTGAGCACGGCGAGCATCACGCCTTCGGGATCGCGTAACGCAATCTTGCTGCTGCCCGCCGTCAGTTTCTTGGCGAATTCCTCAGTCACGTCGAGCGTGATCGGCATCGGCCACAGGGTGCCGTTCCCGAGCCGCATGTTGTGGCAGACGCCCTCGTAATCGGCACGGTTCATGAATCCGCGCAGGGGAGAGAAGCCGCCGCTCATCAGCAGTTCCAGATCACAAAGCTGCCGGGCTGTCAGATCCCATGAAGGCCAATCCTTTGAGTGCGCTTTCAATTCCGCGGCGCGCGCGGCTGGCACTTGCAGCTGAACAAGCTCTCCCCCGTGTGGGGCGATAAGATGACTGGTCATCGCGTTCAAAGCAGTATTCCTCCTGTACGTGTCCTTCAAACTTGTGCCTTGTCCAGAAATGGCGAAGGACCAAACTCCCGATCCTCGTTCCACTGGCCCGCTGAGGTTGCGGGCCGCCGCTCTTCAGGCGGCGCCATAACTCACGACATTCATGTGCAGTCAATGTTAGCAGGTAAACCCAGCAATTCCGCTTCCTTAGGGGGATCGATCTGGCACGTAAACCGTTGGAATAAAGAGTCCTACAAACGGAAACTCGTGCGTGGATCGTCATTCTGCACCTGAGTGAAAAATATTGCACTATTCCATCCTCAAACTGGAATCTATATGGTTCACCCCCCGTTCACGCCTAAGACTCCTCCTGGTATTCGACCGAGATCACGGGTTCCGTGGCAACCTGGGGGACCCCTGGCTGGATCAAGACTCCAGACTCCGTGACCTGAAACACACGGCCTGTCTTATAAGCCCAGAGCACACCGATGCCATAAATCAGGAACGCCGCTCCAATTTCCATCACCAACTGGACCAGGTTCTTGGGAGTAAAGACCCTGTTTGCCAGCGAGACCACTCCCACCAGCGGCAAGTTCAGCAGAAAAGGCAACGAATACGCCTGGCGCACGAAACTGCTCACGGGCACGCCGATCTGTTTCGCTAAATGGCGCGGCATGAAGAGGAGGAACGTGCAACACAGCGGAACGGCCGTACCCAGCGCGTCCCCCACCACCCCCAACGGCGGAACCAGCGCAATACTGAGGACCAAGTTGGCGATCCCTTCCAGCAGAGTGACTTTTGCCATGGATTGATGCTTTCCCATGCCGAACAGCACGCGTCCCGAAGCCGACTGCATGAGCATGAGCGCGAAGGGAATAATCAGCACCACCAACACCGGGTAACTGTGCGGAATGTAGCGCGGCGCCAACCCAGATCCGTATGACGTGTTTCCCCAGCAGAATCAGGATTACCGTGATGGGCAGAATCAGCAGCGCACACACACGGTTTCCCGCGATATAAACTTTCCGCAAGCGGTCCAGATCGTTTTTCGCCTCCGATTGGCTCGCCATGGGGACAAAAATCTGCGCTAGGCTCGAGACGAATTCCTGGGCGTAGTCCACGATTCGCGCGCCGATCGAAAAGTATGTAATTGCCACCGCGGACATCATTCGGCCCAGCACCAGTTCGTCGGTGCGGAAGCGCAGCCGTCCCGCCACGATCACAAGAAACGTCGTTCCCCCATAGGTGGCCATGTTGCGGAAGGATTCTTTGTCTACGTAACGCAGGCCGAGCGGCACGGGGCAAAACCGGAAGACGATGATGGCGCGCAGAATTGAAGATAGGAGGGGCAGCCCCACCGTAATCAGTGCAACTGTGATCAGTCCATAGCCGCGATTCAAGAAATGCACGATCAGCGCTGCCCGCAGCAGGCTCGATCCGATGCTCGTCCAATTCAGAATGTAAAACCGTTGCAAGCCTTCCAACATGCCGCCGAAAACGCCCAACGGAAATCCCAGGCTGACCGATGCCCCCACCAGCAGCAAAAGAATATGCGCTTGGTTGTGCATCTCGGGCGGAATACGAAACAGTCCTCCCAAGTAGGAGCTGAGCACCGTGGTCAGGGCCATGCTTACAGCACCGATGATGGTGTAGGTAAACAGGCTGGTATTGACGAAGCACGCCAGCTTGCCGTTTTCGCCGGTCGCAGTGTATTTGGAGACGTAGCGAATGATCGAAGAGCGGATTCCTAAATCAAACAGTCCGTAGTAGCCCGTGACCGAGAAAATCAAAACCCAGACGCCGAAGGCGGTATCGCCCAGCCGGTGCAGAATGAAAGGCGACAGAAAAATCCCGACCAACACGTTCACGGCCAGCGCCGACCAGCTTGAGCCGACGTTTTTCAGGATCTGCTTCTTTTCGTACTTCCGCATCTGCTCCGGTCCGTTCCCGCTTCTCGCGCCCAGTTCCTCGCGCCCAGTTCCTGCTCCTCGCCCACCTTCTACTCTTCCCGTTTCTACGCTCAAAGATATGCCGCATAGCGCAGCCACTGTTCGACCAGTTTCATCCCCTCGGAAAACCATACCCGCGGCTCGTAACCCAGCACCTTTCGCGCTTTTTCGATGCTGAAGAACACCGTCGTGCTCTGCGTCGCTTCCGTTATTGCGTCCGGAATGAATCTTGCATTGGCGGACTTCGCGGTCGCGCGTCGCACGCCGAAGCGCGCCCGCAGCCGTTCCCGATTCTCCGGAGGCAGAGCACTGACCCAGTTCCACGCCTTCTTCATCGCCGCTTCCGTTAATGGAATCTGCATCAGCATCTGGCGGAATTCCTTGCTGCGCGCCACTCGCGCCGCTGCCTTCATCGAGCCCAGCAGCAGTCCGGAACTCCCGCCCCGGCTTGCCGCGATCTCCGCTCGCGAAATTTCCCCTACTTTTGG
>CAVVNA010000049.1:0-18866 GCA_963749275.1 uncultured Acidobacteriaceae bacterium | reverse complement strand
CGAGCATAAGCCTTCTCGATCTCGGCTTCCGTCAACTCGCCATACACCGTGGCTCCTCCAGTTGCGTTGACGTATTTCGGCAGAATGTCGGTGTAACCGATCGCCCCCCGCGTCTTCGGAATGTGGATGCGCTGCAGCCTGTCGTACACCGGTATTGCCGCGCCCTCCACTCCCACTGCGTACACGGTGATGTTCTGGGTCAGCAGCACTTTCAGAGTGTCTTTGTAACTGGCGACCGAGCCCTGCTCGAATCCGTCGCTGATGATGAAGATGATCTTCCGCCGCGCCCGGTCGCGCTTCGAAAGATCGCGCGCCGCCAGCAGGATCGCATCATTCATTACGCGTGCTACCTTCGGCGGGGTGCTCACCGGGTTTACCGGAGAGTCCATCGGGATCCCATTGATGTAGGGGCCCATCGGACCGAGCGGGCCGCTCGTCACCGGCGGTCCATTATTTGCTCCGCTGAACCCTTTGACCTGGTTCAGAGTCGCCGTCAACTGCTTGCCCGCGGTTGTGAAGTCTGACACCCGGCCGACCGTGCTGCTGTACGTGTAGATCGCAACTTCATCGAACTGGCTGAACGCTCCCTGCAACGCCGCCAGAGTCTCCTGTACCTTCTTCAAACCTACGTCCGCCATGCCGGTATCGAAGATCACCGCCGCCGACAGCGCAAACGGATCGCTGGTGAAAAACTTCAACGTCTGCTTCTGCCCATTTTCCAGAACTAAGAAATCCTTGGGAAGCAAGCCGGCGATCATCCGTCCTTCGCGGTCCGTTACCGTAACCGGAACCGTTACCAGGTTTGTAGTTACGGTAATCGTGTAGAGATCTTGCCCGGATTCCAGATCTTTCGGCACGCTGCCTGCGGGCACCGTCTTCACCGGTGGCATGGGCGGCGGGGCCGGTTGCTGAGCGGTCGAATCCGGAGCGGTTCGGGGAAGCTCCCTCGACCCAGTGGTTACGCCAGATCCATCCGCCGGGGGAACATCGCGCTTGGACTCCTCATCCGCTTCTTGCCGCGGGCTGGGCGGTGGTATCGGACGCGTCGCCGAGGGAGCGTCCGGGATGTCCTCAGGCTTCTCTTGCGCCGCCAGGGCGCCCGCCAGCAACAATGTGAGCCCCAGAATCAGTGCCGTGTTGATTTTCGTGGCCATCACCGGAATCCTCTATTATCTTTCTTGTCTAGCCGCGCTTGTTGAGCCGCGCTTGTTGAGCCGCGCTCCTCTGGGCCCTGGGCTTCTCCACTAATTCAGATGCCCAAGCACGCCCCATTGGTGCATCTAACCGTTACGGGCCCCTTACAGGCCCCTTACAGGATAGACTAGCAAAGTCTCGGGATAAAAACGCTAATGCCTAAACTACATTGCAAACCGTGCCTGGCCGCGGGCTTGTTCGCGCTGGCCCTGTTCGTTGTGGCCACGTTCGTTCTGGCTATGTTGGTTCTGGTGACGTTCGTGCTAGTGACGCCCCTGTCGCTTCCCGCCGCCGCGCAGAATCCGCCGGCTCCCGCGGGCGCCTCCAACGCCCAGTCGCAAGACCAGTCCGTCGAGACCCTGAAGGTCAACGTCGAAGTCGTGCAGTTGTTCTTCAACGTCAAAGACAAACATGGCGCGCTCATTCCCAACCTCAACAAAGAGAACTTCGACCTGTTCGAGGACGGCAAGCCCCAGACCATCAAATATTTTAAAGCCGAATCCGACCTCCCGCTAACCCTCGGCATGCTCATCGATTCCAGCGGCAGCCAGACCCGCGTCCTCGATATGGAAAAAGAAGTCGGAGGTTCTTTCCTCGAGAGCACGCTGCGCCCCAAAGACGAGGCCTTCGTCATCAGCTTCGACGTCGACATTACCCTGCTGCAGGATTTCACCAACTCCGTGAGCCGGCTCAAACATGCGCTCAATCAGGCCAAGATCAACACCGGCGGAGTTGGCTGTTCCGGCGGTCCCATTGGCCCGCAGGGCCCGATTCCATGTTCTTCGACCGGCCCGCGCGGCACGGCGCTCTATGACGCCGTCTATCTCGCCTCGCACGACGAATTCGCCCATGAAGTCGGGCGCAAGGCGATGATCCTGCTCACCGACGGAGAAGACGAAGGCAGCCGCCTCAACATCAAAGATGCCATCGAAGCTGCCCAGAAAGCCGATGCCATCTGCTACGTGCTGCTCATCGCCGACCGCGGTTTCTACGGCTTCGGCGGCTATCACGGCGATGCTGAGATGAAGAAACTCACCCAGGAAACCGGCGGACGCGTGATCGAAGTCGGCAACAAGATCGAAAAGCTCCGGCAGGCCTTCGACCAGATTTCCCAGGAACTCCGCAGCCAGTACAACGCCGGTTACGTGCCCACCAACGCCGCCCGCGACGGCTCTTTCCGCAAAGTCGAGATCAAGCCCAAGCAGGGGGACTACAAAATCCAGGCCCGCAGCGGCTATTACGCCACGCCCCGCCACGAAGACTAAGGCCGGCCTCGAACGCGATGGCTTACACGAAACGGCCCACGTCCGAGTAATCGAGCGTGGGCCAAACGAGTGCTGGGTTGCGCGAATCACGCCTGCACGAATCGGCCTGCGCGAATCAGCCTTTAGCGAATCTGCTGTTCACCGCGCCTGCGAAAGATCCTCGACTGCGAACAACTGCCCGCGCTGCTCCACCACGCCGATACCAATCGAATCCATATCCCGGTCGAGAATGTTGGCTCGATGTGGAGGCGATTTCATGAACTGCACGTGGATGAACTCCGTTGACGGCCCCTGCATTACATTCTCCGACAGCCAACTGAAATGCGCACCCGCCTGTTTGACCCGCGCCGATAGGCTCGGCTCACCCTCGAACCCATGCTGCGCCGATCCACGTTCCGCCATCACCTTCGCGTGACGCCGCGCCGCCGTCGCCAGCGACTCATCCCACCGCAGCGGAGTCAACCCTTGCGCCCGCCGCGCCTGGTTGACCGCAGCGAACAGATCCCGCTCCGCTCGCAACGCCGGTGTCTGGCTGTATGCCGGCGAACATAGCATGACTCCCAGCAAAATTCCCGCCATCGCCATTGCCGCCAGCCGGGTTCCGATTCGCACAGTCATCTCTATACGTCACGTCTCCACAATGAATAGAACCCGGCCCGCATAGTCCCGGCAAGTTACTAACGTCGCAGAGTTACTGACTTGCCGCTGAGGTATTGAAGTCATTTACGCTTCTTATCGCCGGTCCCAATACAAGTCGCGCCGATCACGGTTCAAGTCGCGATAATCGTGCCGCAACTCTCTTCGTTCATGCCGTGCCGCCGCGTAGTTCCCGTAGTAGAGATCGCGACGCAGTTCCCTGCGGTCACGGGCAATCCTCGCCTCATCGTGCCGAATGTCGCGCCGGTCCCGCCAGTAGCCATCCTCGGCAAACATGGTTCCCGCTCCCAGTCCGAGCAGCAATAGAACCCCAGCTATCATGCGTTTCACTTTCCGTTCCCCTTTCGATCACCGCTGCGTTCGATTCCCGGGTCTTGCTGCCCGGGACCTGCACTTACCGCATTCAAACCCGATTCCCGGGCGCAAGTTGCGCGGTGCCAACCCGATACAATTCTTTACACGGGCCACCGTTCCTAGTTGTTACTGTGGATCCTCGCGACTCGTCAAGATTGTGGCATCTCGGGTTTGGGAGCGCACATCTCACCTGGTAGGGGGAAACACTTATGCGGATTTATCTCACGTTATTGACACTGGCACTGGTGGCCGCCTTCGCGCTGGCTCAGGACCCTGGTATGCAGGCGGCGCAGCAAGCGGCACAGATGGCGGCGCAGGCGACCCAGCAGGCGAACGCCCAGATGATGCAGGCCGCCCAGCAAGCGAATCAGCAGGCGATGCAGAACGCTCAGCAGGCGGCGCAGAACACGTCGCAGTGCTATCGCTGTTTCGCAGCCAAACCCAAGTTCTCCGTGAAACCCGGTGTGTATTCCGCGACCGTAACGTTAAAAATAAGAGACTCGACCCGCGGAGCGGTGATTTACTACACGACGGACGGTTGGACGCCGACGGCGGCGTCAACCCGATACACCGGTCCGATTACGATTGACTCAACGACCACGCTGCAAGCCATTGCCATCTCGCCATACGGAGGACGCAGCCGGGTCGCCACTGCTGTCTACACGCTGAATGGAGTGCCCTCAACGGCGCCGGTTGCGCAGACGGTGGTCGCGGCTCCGAACGCCGCTTCGAACCCTGCCGCAGAGCTCTCCGCGCAGGCGAAACTCTTGCTGGCTCGGGACACGCCCGTTCCTTTTGTAATCGCTTCAGACGTGAGTTCAAAGACAGCGGAAGTGGGTGACAAGGTCTCTCTGACGCTGGCCGAGGACCTCAAGGTCGGGGACGCGGTAGTGGTCAGGAAGGGAACACCTGCGGTTGCGACCGTTACCGAAGTTGACAAGACGGGAATGGGGGGCGCGCCGGGCGAGGTCTTCTTTCAAATAGACACCCTCCAAGCCGGCAGCACTCTCATCAAACTGCAAGGTACCGCCGCGAAGGAGGGACAAGATAAAGTGGGGAAAGCGTTCGGCCTCATGTTCGTCCCGGTTGTCCCTGTCGGCGTGTTCGTGCACGGCAAGGACGCGGAAATCAAGCAAGGCGCGTCGTTCACCGCATTCGTAGATGCGGACACATTGCTATCGCCTGCGAATTAAGGCGACCTTGTTCTTTGTTTTTTCTCGGTTACTGCTTCGGAGCGTAATACCCCTTGCGGGTGCGCACCTTCAGATTCCTATCCTGCGCCAGGATTTCGATCGTGCGGTAGCGTCCATTCGCGGCAAAATCCGCCGGCTTGTAAGCCACCGCATACTGGCTGCGTAACTCCTCCTGAATGGAGAGAAACGAATCCGACACGTCGCGCATCTGGAAGGGAAAAAATGCGCGGCCGCCTGTCGCCTCCGCGATCCGCTCCAGCACCTTATCGCCCTTGCCCTTCATGCCGCTGATGTTGGTGCTGATGGTGTAGACGATCGCTTCCGCACGCTGCGCCATTTCGATGGCTTCCTCACGCGTGACGTGGCTCAGGTTGTCTTCGCCGTCGGTCAGCAGAATAATGGCGCGGCGCACCGGTCCCGTCTGCTCCTGCTTCAATAGCTTGTCGCGGCATGCAAAGTAGAGCGCATCGTACAGCGCGGTGCCGCCGCCCGGCCGTAACATTCGCACCCCGGCCGAAAGACTCCCCGTGTCATCGGTAAAATCCTGTGTAACTTCAGGCGTGGCGTCGAAGCCGACCACGAACGCCTTGTCATAGTGCGGGCGGATGATGGCGTTCAGAAACTCGATGGCCGCTTCCTGCTCGAACTTGAAGCGGTCGCGTACCGAGTTACTCGCGTCAATCAGCAGCCCCACCTGCAGGGGCAGATCGGTCTCGCTGCGGAAGCTGCGCAGCTCCGCAGGCTTGTTATCGTCGATCACTGTGAAGTCGTCGCTCTTCAGATCCTTGATGTAGTGGCCATGCCGGTCGGTCACGGTGAACACCACGCGAACTTCGTTGACGACATGGACGATCGTCGTGACGGACTCATCGGAATCGGACTTAGGATGTTCCGGCGGCGCCGGAGCCTGCGTCTTGCCGTCAGGTGCAGAGTTCGTTTTCGCGGGCGCATTCTGCGCCGCGCTCGGCATGGAAGCAGCCGGCGCCGTCTGGCCGATGAGCAAGCCAGCCAGCATAAGAAAAGCAACCAGAAGCAGAAAAATGCGCGATTTCATCAGGACGATTTGCCGAGAATCTATTTCTTTAATTATAGCCCGTGCACCCGCGCTGAACGGCGAGTTTTCCGCAAATGACGCCTGCTGCGTCTCTACACAGAGGCTTTGCCGGACGCAGGTTCTGGCCTGGGTCCTTCTTGCCGGGCATTTTCCAGGCTATCCAGCAAGTTCTCCAGTTCCTGCGGTAACGGCCGAGAAAACTTGAGCAATTCCTTCGTCCGCGGATGCGCCAATTCGAGCACCGCCGAATGTAGAAAATTTCGATCCAGCTTCAGCGTCGCGTGCATTCCGGCCGACCGTCGTTTGTTCGACTGCGACCGCAATTCACCCGGCGCTCCATAGAGCGCGTCACCCACCACTGGATGTCCGAGCGACGACATATGCACGCGGATCTGGTGGGTGCGTCCCGTCTCAATCTTGAGTTCGACCAGCGTAAACTTGCCGTAAGGCGAGTCAATTTTTCGCTCCACTAAGTAATGCGTCACCGCCTCGCGGCCACCGAAACCCCGCGTCGTCATCCGTGTGCGCCGCTGCGAGTGGCGGCTGATCGCGCTTTGAATCGTGCCGCGGTCCTGCTTTGGCCAGCCGTGCACCAACGCAATGTAAGTCTTGTGCACCTCGCGTCCGCTGAACTGCTTGGCCAGCCGGCGGTGCGCTTCATCGTTCTTCGCCACCACCATTAGCCCGCTGGTCGCGCGATCCAGGCGATGCACGATCCCCGGACGAAGTTCGCCGCCCACCGCGGAAAGCGTTCCAAAGTGATGCAGGAGCGCGTTGACCAGGGTTCCGCGGTTGCGCGCATCATCGGTCGCTCCCGCTCCGGCATGCACCATCATGCCCGCGGGCTTGTTGACGATCGCCAGGTCGTCGTCCTCATAAACGATGTCGAGCGCAATCTCTTCCGGAATGGCGCGCAGCGGCGAAGCATGCGGCGCCCCGGTGACCGTGATCTGCTCCTCGCCAGTGCCCTTCAGCCGCAGCGACGCCTTCGCCGCGGCCCCGTTCACCAGCACCACACGCTTCGCGATCAGTTGCTGCACCCGCGCCCGGCTGACCTCTGCCCGGCTGACCTCTGAAAGTTGTGTCGCGAGATATTGGTCCAGACGCTGTCCCGCGGCCTCAGGAGATGCGGTCAGAGTTAGGGGAAAGTCGAGCATTCAGCGCTCAGCATTCAGCATTCAGCCGGCAAGTGCAAGAAGAATTTGTGCGCAGTTCAAAGACTAAAGCCCAGAGCCCGATTTCTGAGTGCTAAGTGCTGAATGCTGGGTGCTGCTTTTCAGCCACCAGATCAATCCACCGCCGATGACCAGCAGAATCGAAATCAACTGCGTTCCCGTCATTAGCCCGCCGAAAACTTCACCGCGTCCGGGATCGCCGCGCAGGAACTCGATGAAGTAGCGCTCGACTCCGTACAAGATCATGAAGCTGCCAAACACCTGCCCATCGAACCGCTTGCGTCTGAGCAGCCACATCAGTAGCAGGAAATTGAAAAACTCGGCTGCGGCTTCGATCAGCTGTGTCGGTTCGATCCTGACGCCGAGCGGAGTTCCACTAACGGCATTCGCCAAAGGATTCGTGAAGATGACGCCCCAAAAGTGATTGGTCGGTTTGCCATAGCAGCAGCCGGCCGAGAAGCAACCAAAGCGTCCGAGGACGTGGCCAAAGGCCAGTCCGGGAGCGAAGGCGTCGGTGGTGCGCAGCACCGGCATGCGATGGCGCCGCATGTACCAAGCCGCCATGAGGAACGCGCCAATCAGTCCGCCGGAAAATACGCCTCCCGCTTGCAGCGTGTTGAGGCTGAAAATTTCCCGCCAGTTGTTCGCGTAGGTGCTCCAGTCGTTGATGATGTAAAGAATCTTCGCCCCGATAATTCCGGCAAGGACAACGAGAATGCCAAAATTCCAGGCATCGTCGCCGTTGATGCCCTGCTTCTCCGAATTGTGCACGCTGATCCAGAGCCCGATCAGCACGCCCGAGGCGACCAGGACACCATAGGTGGGCAGGTAGAAATTGCCAATGTGAAAAAGTCTGGGGAACACGTTAGTTTAGATGCTCCAGTACAGGGCCGAGCTCAAAAAAGAGTCTAGCAGGAAGCGCTCCGGGGCGTGCGCGAACGTTCGCTCGAAGAGCTCGCCCGTGCTTCCACAATGAAGGTTTCGCCAACCGGCCCAGTCGCCCGGCGGAATGAAGGATTGACGAATCCAGCCCGATTCAGTGCGATCCTCATTCCTCGCTCAGTCTGAAACGATTCCGTCCTCCCCTTGAGGAACCCGACAGTCCTGCCGGTGCAGTGGAACAATAACCCGTTTGCCATGACGTATAGCCGAAAGAGCGTAGGGACTGTTTTCGGGAAGGCGTGGTGGAGAAGTTCAGCTAACGTGAAACTTGGGAGATGCAGGCTTAGGGACAGGCCGCCGCCAGGAACCAGGACGCGGTGAATTTCCGCGAGCGTTTTCTGAATGTTCATGTAGGGGAGAGCAACGGTGGAAATTACGCGATCGAAACTCTCCTCCTCGAAGGGCAAGCATTCACCGGTGCCTTGCTGGTAAGCGCGGTTTGGGAATCGCACCTTAGCGAGCGCCAGACGCTCGGCGTCGATATCAAGTCCCGTAACCTGATCCGAAGCGGTGACGCCCCAGGAAGCTAAATCCACCCCCGATCCGCAACCTAAGTCGAGGACCCGCATAGAACTGTGTCTCCAGATTCAACCATGGTTTTCGAGTCTAGCAGGGAGAAAGGTCTCAGGTCTGGATAAGGTCCCAGGTGTCAGGTCTTAGGTCTCAGGAAAATGCGCATTCATTCACGCTTGCGGGGCCAACGAAATGCAGTAACCCCCAAGAAACAGCTGGCGGCCAGTGTCGCTACGCCGAGTGCGGCTTTGTGGGGGATGTCAGAGGAAAAGAGGAGAACAAAACCTATGACCAACAGAATGCCGCTGAGCAACAACCTTACGAGGTGGGCGAAATCAGGAATCGGGGCAGGCGTGGACGACCTCTTCGCCATGATGTGGTCGACCCGCGACCCATCAGCGGGGATGATGTTGTACTGATCCTCCCTGAATTCCCTCTACCATTCCTCACGTGATTTTTCTCTCTGGTCCATTGAAGCGAGGGCTTTTCCTAAGACCTGATACCTAAGACCTGACACCTGAATTAAAAAAGCCGACCCACTGGGCCGTGTGGCGGGCCGAGAATGAACCCGTCTCAGACGGTGGGAACCCGCCGCGACCCATTAGGCTTTTCCGCATGGCGGAACATAGCACACCGGATCTTTTTGCGAGTCGAGTCCCCGTTCATTCTTCATTGGTTCAAAAATCGGTTGCCACCATCACCAACCTTGCAGGCCGGCTTCCATCTTGAATGCTAGGAAACGGCGAATAGTTTCGCAAGGGGAAAATGCAAAATAGTTGGCAGGAAGCTTGCTGGCAGTTGTGCTCGTGTGGGGACGGGCGCCTCGCAAGCCTGCCCTTCTTTGCCGAAGCCCCGAGCGCAGCCGAGGGGGAAGCCGAAGGGTCCAAGCCGAGCGCACCGGGGCTCCCGACAAGCCCGGTGTTGGCTTGGCGGGGTGGAGAACTCGGCAGCTGCCGGCGGCCACTGCAACTGGGATTTGCGATGGAACATGAACCGCAGATTACGATCGAGGTTACGGCCGACTTCAGCCCGTTCGTCTGGTATCTTGCAAAACTTCGTCAAGCGCGCTTGCTAGTTTGCTCGCCCGCTGCCGTGCTTCCGGCGAAGACTTCTCCAGTTGCCGCTTCAGCAGATGATATTCATCCGCAATATTCAGCGCCGCCAGCACCGCCAGCCGCACCGAATCGACCGTTGCCGTCTGTTCCGATACCGCGCGCATCTTGCTGTCCACGTACTCGGCAAGCTTCAGAATGTAGTCCGCGTCCGAGCCCCGCAGGTTATAAACCTGGTCGAAGATTTCGACGCGCACACTGCCACTGACGGCATTCGTGGCCGGGACGTCATTGGGTTGAACAGGTTTGGTCAACGCATCTGTTGGAGATTGGTTGCTCGCAGTGGCCATGTCACTCCTCGGCGGATCACCTCCCGCCAGACGACGGCCGGACGCATCTTTGCCGCTGTCTTCCAGTTTGCCGCCACCGTCAGCTTGCTGCTTTCTCATGCTCATGCGTCAGGCTGTCCATTTGGCTCAACATCTTCTCGACCCGGCTTCGAATGTCCTCGCGATCCTTGCGCAGTTGCACCAACTCGCGGCGCATGGCATCGTTCTGTTCCTCGCGTTCTTCGAGTTGCTCCCGCAGTCGCTTCACATCGCGCTCGGCGGTAGCCCGGGCTTCTTTGGCGGCCTTGTACAACTCAATGGTGCGATAAACCTTCTCTTCCAGCGCCTGAAAATCTTCAGCCGGAACCTGCGCAGATACCTCTTCCTCGGTTTTCACGGACATGGACCCACCACTCGCTTTCGGGAGAATTTTCAGCGTTGAGCCGAAGTATAACGCAGTTGGCTGTGGATTTTAGGCTACTTTTGCCGCAACTCGTGCAATTCGTTAAAGACGGCTTATCGCGACCGCAGCTTTTCCAGTCGTCGCGCCGCCTCATCCAGTGTCTCAGGCTTTTTGCAGAAGGCGAAACGTACCTGTTGGGATCCGTCTTTCGGATGTTTGTAGAAACTCGACCCAGGCACGCACGCGATGCCGATGTCCTTCACCAGGTGAGCCGCGAACTGCACGTCGTTCGCGAATCCGAAAGCGCTGATGTCGGTCATCACGTAATAAGCGCCCCGCGGAGGGTAACAGCGAAAACCCGATTTCTCCAGCGCCGGGATCAGATGATCGCGCCGCGTGCGGTACCGTTCGGCCAGTTCGCGATAGTAACTGGCAGGCAGGCTTAGCGCCACGGCTCCAGCTTCCTGCAAAGGAGCAGGCGCCCCCACCGTCAGGAAGTCATGTACCTTACGGATCGCGTTGGTAATCGCGGGCGGAGCAACCGCCCAGCCGACGCGCCATCCCGTGACGCTGTAGCTTTTTGAGAGCCCGTTGATCGTAATCGTGCGTTCCCGCATGCCATCGAGCCGCGCGATCGAAATGTGCTCCGATCCATCGTAGAGAATGTGCTCGTAGATTTCGTCGGTGATGGCGAGCACATTGTATTCGACACAGAGGTCGCGAATCAGTTCCAGTTCTTTCCGGCTGAACACCTTGCCGGTAGGGTTGTTTGGCGTGTTAAGGATGATGGCTTTCGTGTGATGTTGTGTGGTCTTGTGCTGAAAAGCCTCGCGCAATTCCTGTTCGTCGAACGTCCACTCGCCGCCAACTTGTGTGGTGACGGGGCGGAGCCTGCCCTGAGCGGAGCCGAAGGGCCCCGTCCAGTTCGGCGGACGCAAACTGACGAAGCGCGGCTTCGCTCCGCTCAAAATCGCGTCCGGCCCATAGTTCTCGTAGAAGGGCTCGAAGACCACGACCTCGTCGCCCTTATTGCACACCGCCAGGAGCGTTGCGATCATCGCTTCGGTCGAGCCGCAGCACACCACAATTTCTCTTTCCGGATCGACCTCGATCCCCTGCCACTCGCGCATCTGCCGCGCAATCGCAGCCCGCAGACTCTTCGCGCCCCAGGTGATGGCGTACTGGTTAATGTCGGCGGCGATGGCATCCTGCGCAGCGCGCTTGACCTCGGCGGGCGCGGAGAAATCGGGAAACCCCTGCGCCAGATTGACCGCGTCATATTGCATAGCCTGCCGAGTCATCTCGCGAATCACCGACTCGGTAAAATGCTCAACCTTGTCAGACAAAAGATGCAGGGGATGCGCCGAAACCAGGGTCATGGAAAGCAGCCTAGCACAACCAATGCTCACGTAGGGACAGATGCCCTCGTCTGTCCAGCGGGCGAACCCCGCAGCGCGCAACAGGAATGGTCGAAGAGATTGACCATAGTGTGCTAAAATGACTATCAGAGGGAAGTTTATGCAGGAAATCGCCATCTCGGAATTCAAAGCCAAGTGTCTCGCCGTCCTCGAACGAGTTCGCGCCACGAAGAAACCGATTCGGATCACCCGCTTTGGGAAGCCCGTAGCTGAGGTCGTGCCGCCCACCGTGGTCGAGCAGCGCTCGTCCTGGATCGGATCGATGAAGAATTCGATGAGGATCAAGGGCGATATCGTTTCGCCGGCAACCGATGAACATGAGTGGGAGGTCCTCCGCGATTGAGGCTGCTACTCGATACCCACATCTGGCTGTGGACGCTGAGCGATCCAAAACGGCTTGGGCGGAGGGTTCTGCAGCAACTTAAAGACGACGCCAATGAACTTTGGCTTTCGCCGATCAGTACCTATGAGGCTCTAACCTTGCACTACAAAGGGAGATTCGAGATTGACGGGAACCTGACGGAATGGCTGGCGCGAGCCACGGCCGGCACGCGCGAAGCCCCGCTCACCCATGAGATCGCGCTCGTAGCCCGGCAATTACCCCTGCATCAGGACCCCGCCGATCGAGTTCTAGCCGCCACCGCTGAGGTCTTAGACCTGACGCTGGTCACGGCCGACGAACGCTTGCTGGGATTGGGAACGATTCGAACCATGGCCAACCGCTGATCGCGACTCGGAACGCTTCTAGACTCTCTGCGCGCCGCCCAGCTCTTCCAGCGCTTTCGCAATCTGGCCCGACCACTGCGCGACCTCGTCGTCGCGCAGGGTGCGCTCGCTTGACTGGAGTTTGGCCCGCATCAGAATTGAGTACTTGCCCGCGCCGACTTTTTCCCCGCGGAAAATTTCTACCGGGACGAAACTGCGCAGCTCAATGATGCCCAATCCGGTGACGCTCTGGTGGATTTCGTCGAACTCCACGCCATCGTTAAACACAAAGGAGAAGTCGCGCTCGACGGCAGGGAAGCGCGGCAGCGGCTCATAGCGCACCTGGCGCAGATCGTGCTGGTAGAGCTGGTCGAGATAGATTTCGGCGACAAAAACATCCTGCCGCAGCCTGCGCGCCGCGGCCATATCCGGATGAATCTGGCCAAACTGGGCGACGATAGCGCCATCCAGCACGGCGCGGGCCGAGCGTCCGGGATGATAGTAATCGGCGGTCCTCTCTTCTTTGTCAGGCTGGGCATCGTAGTAGAGCGTCCACTGGCTGAACGGAGCGAGCAGCCTTTCGACATCGCCCTTCAGGTCGAAGAACGAGAACGGACGCGCCGCAGCTCCCGGAGTAAGTCCGCTCACCACCTCCGCATCCACGTTGCCAGTCGCGCCGATGGAGATGCGCTTCAGCTCCACCGCCTTCTCGCCCGAGGCCTCAAACACATTTCCAGATTCGAACAGGCGAACATTGTCGGTGCCGTGATTCAGGTTGTAAGCCAGCATGTTCAACATGCTCGGAACCATCGAGGTGCGCATCACCGAAGCCTCGTCGCTCAGCGGGTTCGCAAGGTCGAGTTCGGCGGCGGTCGAGAAGCGCCGGGCATCTTCTTTCGAAATGAACGTCAGCGAAATCGCTTCGTTGTAACCGAGCGCCAAGAGCGATGAGCGCAGCCGCGCGTCTTTGTGCGCATCGGGCAGATCGCGAACCTCGCCGCTGTAGGCGGGAAGCGTGTTCGCGAACTTGTCGTAGCCGTGCAACCGCGCCAGTTCTTCGATGATGTCGATCTCGCGCTCGATGTCGAGGCGCCAGCTCGGGATGTGGACCAGATAGGTATCTTCGCCGCCGGGAAGCATCGTGAATCCGAGACGAGTCAGGATGCGGCTGATTTCAAGTGTGCTGAGTTTTTCGCCGAGAATCCGCTGCACTTCTCGCAGATCAAGCTCCACCGGAGCCAGGTCAAGCTGGCGCGCAATCACGTCGATCACGTCGCCGATGAGCGTGCCGCCGGAATTGAGAATAAGTTCGGCGACCCGATTGGTCGAAACGACGGTCGATTCGAAATCGGCGCCGCGCTCAAACCGGTGCGAGGCGTCGGTGTGCAGACCGTGTCGCTTCGACATGCGGCGCACCGTGACCGGGTCCCACCACGCGGATTCGATCAGGATGTTCTTCGTGCGCTCGGTGATCATCGTGTCGAAGCCGCCCATCACGCCGGCCAGCCCCACCGGCTTTTTCGCGTCGGCCACGACCAGGTCATCGGTCGAGAGCTGGCGCTCCACGCCATCCAGAGTCTTCAGGGTTTCGCCGGTCTGGGCGCTGCGTATAATCAGCCTGCGGCCTTCGAGTAGATCGAGATCGAACACGTGCGTCGGCTTGCCACTCTCCCACAAAACGTAGTTAGTAGCGTCCACCGCGTTGCTGATGGGACGTTGATCGAGCAATTGCAGACGGCCTGCAATATGTGGGGGCGAGGGCTTGATAGTAGCGCCGCGAATTTCGCGCGCCGTGAAGCGCGGACACAGCTCAGGCTCCTGAATGTCGATGGTGACCTCGGACCTGCCCTGCGACGGCGGCAGCTTCGGCTCGATCGGCCTCAGCGGCAGATCGTAGAGCGCCGAGGCCTCGCGAGCCACGCCATAATGATTCATCGCGTCGGGACGGTTGGTCGTGATGTCCATCTCGAAGATGGTGCTGTCGCCTTCGCCGGATATACCTTCAACCGCGACGCCTGCGAGAGTAAGTTCGTCGGCAAGCCGAGTGTAGTCGACCGGGATGTCAACGAAGTCGCGCAGCCATGAGGGACTAATTTTCATTGTTCAAGAAACTGTTGTGACCTTCTAGTCCTAGCTGCTGGCCTTCAGAGAAGACCACAGCTAGACAGCCACACCCACCAATAAAACGGCAGCGCTTAAGGAGCTCGCTCCCACCAGAAAATACCACCATCTAGACGACATTCGACCCGCGATTACTCCCAACACGATCGAGCAAGGCAACGCGATCAAAACCGCTATCCACACCTGGGGAACCCACTTTGCAGGTATGAGGTGGGGCGCGAACCAGATTGCCGCCCATGAGGCAATTAGTACGACGAAGCCTACGACGCCGACGATCGTTCCTTTCTCGATGTCTTGCATAAAGAACCCATTCGAACTATGTAGTTGCGAGAAGCCAGTAGCTAGTAGCTGCTCTACCCAAACTGTTCCAGAAACCGCACATCACCCTGGAAAAACAGCTGAATATCATCCACGCCGTACTTGAGAATCGCAATCCGCTCCACGCCCATACCGAAGGCGAATCCCGAAACTTTCGTTGCATCGTAATCCACAAATCCGTACACATTGGGATCGACCATGCCGCACCCCAGGAGCTCGATCCATCCGCTGGCCTTGCAGTTGCGGCAGGGAGCGCCGTCGCGCATCGCCCTTGCCGTCGCAGAAAATGCAACTGATCTGTACGTCGGCGCTCGGCTCGGTAAAGGGAAAGAACGACGGATAGAAGCGGGTCTTCACGCTCGATCCGAACATCGCTTTCATGGCGTGGTCGAGCGTGCCCTTCAGGTCGCAGAACGTGATGTTGCTGTCGACCGCGAGACCTTCGATTTGATGAAAGATGGGCGAGTGCGTCGCGTCGAGCGCGTCGTTGCGATGAACTTTTCCCGGACACACCACGCGCACCGGCGGCTTCATCTTTTGCATGGTGCGAATCTGCACCGGCGAAGTGTGCGTGCGCAGCAGCAGACGGTCGCGCAGCGGCTTCGATTCCTGTCCAGCGATGAACAGCGTGTCCTGCGTATCGCGCGCCGGATGGTTCGGAGGAAAGTTCAGCGCCTCGAAGTTGTAAAAGTCGGTCTCAATCTCCGGGCCTTCCTCGACCGAGTAGCCCAGATTGCGGAAGACCCCAATCATCTCGTTCATCGTCTTGATGACGGGGTGCTCAGCGCCGATGGGACGGCGAATGCCGGGGAGGGTGATGTCGAGACGCTCGGCGGCGAGTTTGCCCGAGGAAGCTCCACTCTGAATGCTGGCAAGCCTCGCATCCACCGCCTGCTCGACTTTGGTCTTGAGTTCGTTGACGCTCTGGCCGACGTCTCGCTTATTCGGCCCGGGCGCAGCCTTCAGCCACAGATCGTTGAGTTGGGTGAGGATGCCGTTCTTGCGCGCCATCCAGCGATCGCGAAATACCTTCCACTCGTTCTCGGAACCGACCGCCGCCGATTCCTGCTCGAGTGCAGACAAAAGTTCGCGCACGGCGCCGTCGAGCGCGGCCGCCGAGAAGTCGGTTAATTGTGGGACGGTGTAAGGCATGCTTCTCAAAAACTCCTTAGGAAATTGTCATCCCGAGCGAAGCGAGGGACCCCTACTCGTCCGAGAATGTGTGCGGCGAGTAGGG
This sequence comes from uncultured Acidobacteriaceae bacterium, assembly GCA_963749275.1. Lineage (GTDB taxonomy): Bacteria > Acidobacteriota > Terriglobia > Terriglobales > Acidobacteriaceae > Acidiflorens. The sequence continues at coordinate 2,936 of CAVVNA010000049.1, read as the reverse complement.
GTCCTTCACTTTGCTCAGGATGACGCGACTAATTAAGACTGAAAGCTGACGACTCAAAGCTGAGAGCTGATGGCTGACAGCTGACAGCTACGCTGTTGCAGCCGGGGCGTTCGCCTTCTTCGCCTGCTCCGCCAGACTGCCAAATCCTGCCGGATCGTTCACCGCTAAATCCGCCAGGATTTTGCGGTCCAGTTCCACGCCGGCTTTCTTCAGTCCGCTGATGAACTGGTTATAGTTCAGTCCGTTCAGGCGGGCGGCGGCGCCGATGCGCACGATCCAGATCGACCGGTACTGGCGCTTCTTCTGCTTGCGGCCGGAGTAGGCAAACTTCAGCGCGCGATCGACCGCTTCTTTCGCCGAGCGGTAAAGTTTGGATTTAGTTAGGAAATATCCACTGGCGCGATCAAGAATCTTTTTGCGCTTGGCGCGGCGTTTGGTTCCGCGTTTTACACGAGGCATTGCTGTTCTCCTTTTTCATTGCGTCTGGCGGTTGGAGGTAAGGAGGCTTCTACCCAAAGGGATTTCTGAAACCTGACCTCTTCACGCGCCGCTGCGGTGCTTTTCGCTCCGCAGACTGGTCTTACACTACTCTGTCTTGCATACTCCGTTAAGGACGGGCAGCGGACGCCCGTCGCTCCATTACATGTACGGGATCATTCGTGCCGCTTTTTTGTAATCTCCGTCACTCACCAAAGTGGGCTGGCCCAGATGTTTCTTGCGCTTCTTGGCCTTGGAGGTCAGGATGTGACGGAACCCCGCCTTGTGACGTTTGATCTTTCCCGTCCCGGTTTTCTTGAAGCGCTTGGCAGCGCCTTTGTGTGTTTTTAGTTTAGGCATAAGTAGCTCTCAGCTCTCAGTTAAAGTTCTCAGCGTCCTAAGCGCAGTATCTCATCAGCTCGCAGCGATCGCACCAAGAGATCTTCCTGAGAGCTAAGAGCTGAGAGCTGCTTTTCTACGCTGTCTGCGCGCCGCCTTGCGACGCCGCAGGAGGTGCGGGCTTCGGACGAGCGTGCGGCTTTTCTTTTGCTCCGCCTTCCTTCTTACTGGGCGCCAGAATCAGGTGCAGCGTATTGCCTTCCTGCCGTGGACGGAATTCCACCAAACCTTTCTGCTCGACGTCCTTGATCAGACGTTCCAGAATCTGGCGGCCCAGGCTTTGCCGCGTCATTTCGCGTCCCCGGAAGAAGATGGTCGCTTTCACCTTGTCTCCTTCGTCGAGGAAGCGCAGCACATGATTCTTTTTGGTTTCGTAATCGTGATCGTCCACGTTGATACGAAACTTTACTTCTTTGACCGTAATGGTCTTCTGCTTTTTCTTGGCTTCGCGCTCGCGCTTTTCGTTCTGGTACAGGAATTTCCCGTAGTCCATGATGCGGCAAACCGGAGGTTGCGCAGTCGGGGAAATTTCTACCAGGTCCAGGTTTCTTTCGCGAGCCATCTTGAGCGCCTCGAAGGGCGGCATCACGCCAATCTGTTCCCCTTCGTCACCGATGACGCGAACTTCGCGCGCCCGGATGCGCTCGTTCATGCGGATAAAACGCTTGTCGATACCGTCCTCCGTTTGCTTATCTGACAGGAAAGATGCTCAAAAAGTATAACATGCGGCCGGTGAGCGCTGTATTCGAGAGCGCGATTCGAGCGCTCCGAAGTTACGGCACCGCTAAAGCGGTGCCCTGATACGAAACCCGAATTTTTACGCAGCCAGTTTGCGGCGTTACGCCACCGCCACTTTCGAAGTCCGCAACTGCCGATATAGCCGCAGATAGTCGTCCACCATCCGTCGCGCCGTGAAGCGTTCGCGCGCCCGGTTGTAGGCTCGCGTCCCGTAGAGGCGTACGAGTTCGCGGTCCTGGTCCAGTTGGCCGAGCACTTCGCTGAGGCTCTCGGCGTTATTGCGCTCGAAGTACAAAGCAGCGTCGCCCCACAGTTCGCGATACACTTCGGTGTCATTGGCCACCAGCGCGCAGCGCGAGAACGCCGCCTCGATCGACGCCAATCCCGTAGGCTCGTAGCACGAAGTCGCTGCAAAAATTGTTGACTTGCTGTAGAGCGAGCGCAGTTGCGATTCGGTCTGCGCTCCCTTCACCGAAATCTCGAGCTCGCCGGTGGAGACGCGCACGTCGGCGCGGATCGGCACCGTGGGTGTGGGTATCGGGTTATCCGCTCCTACAATGCACACCGGCAAGCCATGCTTATGCTGGGTCAGCAAGGCCACCTGCTTTCCCGTATCCCACAGGCGCCCGATCGCCAGCACCGACTGTTCCTTCGTCACAAACGGATTGAAGTAGATCGGATTGCGTCCGGGCGGAACGATGTATCCATCGAAATCGTCGCCGTAGGCCACGCGCAGCATCTCTTCCATCCAGCGCGAAGTGGTGACCACGGCCTCGGCCCGCTTCAAGCTGGCGACAATCGTCTCGCGATACCACTTCAGCCATGCCGAAGCGGCTGGTTCGTGTCCATGGATGCTCAACCACCACGTGATGACATCGCCGTGCGCCACCACCAGTCGCGGCGTCGCCACCGGCAGCGCCCCAAAACTCAGCTGATTCAAATGCAGAAAATCAGGACGCGTGTCGCGAACGATCGCGCACAGATAATCCTGGGCCGCGTGGAAGTCCTGCTCACCTTCCTGCATCCAGTCGAGACGAAACGCCGTGGGATGGTATTCGAGCCCGTGCAGCCCATCCATCCAAGCGGTCTGATGGGGAAGCGGAATTTCTCCAAAGCTGACGAGCGTAACCTGCGCCCCGTGGGTCACCAGACCCGAAACCAGTTCGCGCGAGTATGTCCAAACTCCGCTGAAAGTGTCGGCCGTAACCAGTACGCGCACAGAACCCTCGGGGGATCGAGGGCTGGGAATACCCTCGGGCCTATTGCCTTCCAGTTTAGGGGCGAGGGCGGTGCGTAGGGAAGAGTTTTCTTGGATTACTCCG
>CAVVNA010000048.1:0-67767 GCA_963749275.1 uncultured Acidobacteriaceae bacterium | reverse complement strand
ATGGAAACCGCGCAGTTTTTGCACTGCAACGTCTTGCCGCACGCGCGGCACAACACCACCGGAGAATATCCACGCCGGTTGAGCAGCACCATGACCTGCTCTTTTTTTTCCAGCCGCTCGCGGATTTCCTCCGCCAGTTTGCGCGAGATCACCTGCTCCTGTCCCGTCTCCTGAAACTCCTGCCGCATGTCCACAATCTCGATTTCCGGTAGCGGACGCATCTCCACGCGATCAGGCAACTCGACAAGCGCATACTTGTTCTTCTTCGCGTTGTAATAAGACTCAAGCGAAGGCGTCGCCGAGCCCAACACGACGACCGCTCCCGCCATCTTCGCCCGCATCACCGCGACATCGCGCGCGTGATAGCGCGGCGTCTCTTCCTGCTTGTAAGACGAATCCTGCTCCTCGTCGACAATGACGAGCGCCAGATCGCTGACCGGCGCGAACACCGCCGACCGCGTTCCCGCGACCACCCGCGCCGCGCCGCGCCGTATGCGATGCCACTGCTCCGCCCGCTCCGCATCCGACAGCCCAGAATGCAGGATGGCAACTTCATCGCCGAATACCTGGTGCAGATCCGCCGCCACCGCCGGAGTCAGCCCAATCTCAGGAACCAGCAAGATCGCCGACCGACCCTGCTCCAGCACCTCGCGCATGCAGGCCAGATACACCGCCGTCTTTCCCGACCCGGTGATGCCGTGCAGCAGCAGACCGGCGAACTTGCGCGATGCCACGCTCTCGCCAATCTTCGCGAGCGCTTCTTTCTGCGCCGCGCTGAACTCGAACTCAAACGGAGACTGTCGCGGCTTGAGCTTTGAAACTGAAGCCGTAAAATCCTGCGGCTCATCCACCAATTCAATCAACCCGCGCCGCACCAGCGTGCTAATAGTAGTTCGCGGAACATCCAGCCCGCGCAAAACTTCGACGGGCGCGCGCCTGCCAGAAGCAGTGAGCACCTCGATCAGCGTGCGTTGGTTTTCATTGAGTTTTTTCGCACTCGTGGAGGCTGGGCTTCTGTGGGGACGGGCGCCTCGCCCGTCCAGCGGAGACGAAGCCTCCGCAGCTTCCGCCCCCAGCAGCACCGCCACCTTCACCAGCCGCACCGCATCCCGCGCCGCCGACACATCCTCGCGCGCGATCCAGCATTTCCGCACCATCCCGCTGAGCAGCGGCTTTCCCACCCGCGTAGCCCCGCGCAATCTCTCTTCGCGCACGCTCTCCCGCTCCGCCAGATAGTCGAGCACGCGAAACTCGACCAACTGCTGTTCCGGCGTCCGCTTCGAGCGAGCCGGAGACCCCGACATCCCCGCCAGATGCAGCGCCATCCGCCCCTCATCGGTGATGCGGTAAGTGACCGCCCGCTTGAACTCCGCCGCCAGCGGCAGCATGGTGCGAAACACCTCGCCGACGGGCGCAAGATAGTAATCGGCAATCCACCTCGCAAGTTTCAGCAGATGTTCATCGAGAACCGGCGAGAGGTCGAGAGCCTCGATCACCTTCTTGATTTTTATTTGCGAAGCGTTGACCTGCGGCGGGCGGTCATGGAGCTCAACTACAACACCCGACATGCGTTGCTGCCGGAACGGCACCAGCACCCGTCCGCCAACCACCGGTTCCATGCCCGGAGGAATAGCATAGGTGAACACCATGTCGAGCGGCACGGCGAGGGCAACGTCGCAGAAGAGGGGCATGTGGGGGCTGACCAAATCCTATCGCATTTCCGAAGTACACTTATGAGGGGTACGAGCGAGATGCTGGCGTTCGATCATGCTTGGGCTGCCGTCGCCGTTGGTCGGGAAGGGGAACCCGTTTCGCCGGAACTCCGACCGTTATTGGAGAAGGTCTACGTTGACATCCTCTCAACTCCGACTAACCTGGCCGCGCTTAAGAAGAGCCTTGAAGAACTGCTCGAATTCCTGTCGGGTAAAGGCCGTACAAATGCCAACTGTTGGGCCGTTGACCTCTTCTTTTGTGCATCGGAAGGATGGGAACGTGACTGGACGGATCAAAGCTTGCCAGAGGAATTTCACGACGTCCTCGCCAAAATGGGCGAGGCGCTACACGACACGGTTCAGTCTCCCGCAGTCGCCAAGAACTTCGACTGTCTCCCTGAGCAACTTCTGGAAGAGGTCAGGAACCTGCGAATCTAAGTCAATTTCACTTATCTCCGCCGGGCTTCGCCCGGCTGGACGGACGAATGCGTCCGCCCCTACGTGTTTTGTTTTGGCGCCTTTAGTCCCAACTCCTTCATCACCATCTGCAGGTCCTTCCACGCTTCGCCCTTTTGCCGCGGATCGCGCAGCAGAAAAGCCGGATGATAGGTGACCGCCAGCTTGCATCCATCCCAGTTGGGGTCGTTACTGCGAACACCGGCCGGTCTGAAGTCGTAGAAGCGCCCGCGCAGTTGCGCCATCGAAGCGCTCATTGCCAGCAGCGTCTTCGCCGCGACCGCTCCCAACGCGACCACCACCTTTGGCTTGATCACCGCGATCTGCCGCATCAGAAACGGCGAGCAGGTCGCGCACTCCTCGCGCTCCGGCGTGCGATTGCCCGGTGGGCGGCACTTCACGATGTTCGCGATGTAGACCTGCTCGCGCTCGATCCCCATCGCTTTGATCATGTTGTTGAGCAGTTGTCCGGCGCGCCCCACGAAAGGCTCGCCCTGCGCGTCTTCATCGGCGCCCGGACCCTCGCCCACGAACATTAACTCGGCCTTCGGATTCCCCACGCCAAACACAATCTGCTTCCGTCCCTGCTTATGGAGCACGCAGCGCGTGCAGTCGCCGAGGTCTTTGCGGATTATCTTCAGCGCCTTCCCCGGATCGCTCACACTCTGCTCGGGCTTCAGCGCGATCAAATCAAAAATATCCTCGCCGCCCTGAATCGCAACCGGCATCGCCACCGCAGTGGCTTTCCGTGGGCTCATCTCTTCTCCCGATTCTGGCTGATTTGCCGAAACCGCAATTTCTGCTTCGTCCACTAGAGTCGCCGCCGCAATTTCCCCGGCGCGATCTGACAGCGGGCGCCGGTAAAAATCGTAGATCCCCATCTCGTTGTAGTAGCGGATGCGCGCCGCCAGCCCGCGTCGAAGTTCAGGGTCAAGTGTGTAGGACATTGCGAATAAGGATAACAAACCGTCTGGCGCGGACCTGCCCTGAGCGCAGTCGAAGGGGCCCTCGCCCGCGAAGGCGGCGAGTCGAACTTTGTTTCTCGCTCGGAAAACTACTTCAACTCAATCTCCACAATCTGCCCCACGGTCGTGCCTTCGTTGGCCAGCGAGTGCGTGACCTTGGCATCGACCCAATGAACGTCCCCCGGCTTCACTTCGTGCGTGAACGACTTCCCTTCGGGATCCGTCATCTTCAGCACCAGCGGTGTCGCGGCGATGATCAGATAGGGACGCTCGTGCGTATGCATCGCAGATGTAGCTCCCGGCGCCAGCGTCCACTTGTAAACCCGCGCGCTTGGATTCTCCGCTTCCACCTTCGCTCCGGCCGGACCCGAAGCGTTCGTCGGCCGGTGAAGCAGTTCCACATCCAACGCTTCAAACACGCTGGCGCCGGCGTTATGCACCTGGTGGGTGTAAGGCCCATTCGACTCCAACGCCACGACGCGTCCAACCTTCGCCGTCTCCGGGCCGCTTTCCGGCTCGCCAAGCTTTTGCCGGGTGATTGTGGTGTCCGTCAAATCAACCGTCATGCGGTCATACAAGTGCGTGTGAAACAGCGTGCTTTCACCCGGCAGAAGCTTGACCCGCAGGACCATGACGGATTCATTTTTCAGCACAAGATGATAGTGCGGCTCCTGTTCTGCCGGAACGGGCGATTGCTGGGAGGCGACGAGCGTGGACAAAACGAGCATTAAGACGCCGCACAAATAAATGTTCATGGATTTCTCCCAACGGATAACTAACGAACAACCGCGCCACGGAGCTTCCGCAGCTTCACGACCTGGTCCAGCACGCGGTGCGCAACTTCCCATTTCGAGGTCTCGGGAACCTCGACTACTTCGCTTTGCGAGATGATCGTGGCCGCGTTACGGTCGGAATCAAAACCAACGCCTTCGCGCGAAACATCGTTCACTACGATCGCGTCGAGCGACTTCGACGCCAGCTTCTTGCGCGCATTCTCCAGCACGTTCTCCGTCTCAGCGGCAAATCCGACGATAACCTGGGAAGTCTTGCGACGCGCCACCTCGGCCAGAATATCCGCGGTCGGTTCCAGTTCGAGCGTCATCTCGCCCTTGCGCTTGATTTTTTGCGCCGCTGCCGCTTTTGGCCGGAAGTCCGCCACTGCCGCTGTCTTGATGACCACCGTACTTTCGGGCAGCAATCTCAAAACCGCCGCCAGCATCTCTTCCGCTGTCTCCACCTGCGTCAGTTCCGCCGCGCCCGGAGCGGCTATCCCAGTCGGCCCGCTCACCAGCAGCACGCGCGCTCCGCGCCGCAGCGCCGCTTCCGCAATGGCGTATCCCATGCGCCCACTCGACCGGTTCGTCAAATACCGCACCGGATCGATCTTCTCCCGCGTCGGTCCCGCCGTCACCAGAACCGTTTCGCCCGCCAGGTCCTGCGAGGCGCCAAGCGCTTCCATCACCGCCGCTACAATCGTTTCGTTTTCCGCCAACCGCCCCGCCCCGGTCATGCCGCACGCGAGATAGCCCTGGCCGGGCTCCACAATGCGAACGCCTCGCTTGCGCAGGATTTCCAGATTCGCTTGCGTGGCCGCGTGATTCCACATGTTGACGTTCATCGCCGGAGCCACCACCACCGGAGCGGTGGTTGCGAGATAAAGAGTGGTCAGAAAGTCGTTCGCAATCCCTTGCGCGAACCGCGCCAGCACATCCGCCGTTGCCGGAGCTACCAGCAGCGCATCAATCGCCTGCGCAATCGCAATGTGCTCGATCGCCGACTCAACGTTGGCCTCGTCTCCGGAGCCAGACCCGAACATGCCGGTGATGACCTTTTCTCCCGAAAGCGCCGCGAAGGTCAGCGGACGAACGAACTCCTGAGCCGCAGCCGTCATCACGACTTGCACGCGAATGCCGCGGTCTTGCAAAAGGCGCACGATTTCTGCTGCCTTATAAGCTGCAATGCCACCGGACACACCCAGCGCAATTTTCATAGCAGGAAGTCGGCGGCCACGGCTTCAAAACCCAGCTCCGCCTACAGAATTGATGCCGCAACCTGGCGCGAGATGCAAAGCGCTCGTTGGCGACTGGTCTTCGCTGCGGTTAAAATCCCGTAGAGACGCGGCTTGCCGCGTCTCCCGCAGCGGAGACGGGGCAAGCCCCGTCTCTACACGAAATCGGCGCGAGCTATGCCTACGCGTCTTCCGCGAACACCTTGTCCAGAGTCTCGGTTGCAGCCACTACCGGCAATTTGGGAGTCTCCGGAATCAGCCATTTCACCTTGCCGGCCTTGATCTCATCCTGCGCGATGCGGCAGGGCTTGCGCGATCCGGTATCGATCACCGGCGGTGCGCCGCCTTGCAGTTGCCGTGCCCGCCGCGCCGCTACCAGAATGTAGCGGTAATTGCTATCGAACCCTTCAACCAGCTTCATAATGCTCTCCCCTGAAAGTCTACGTGCCCTTTACACCTGCGGGTTAAACGAGGCCAGAATCGGCTGCACCCGCTCGCGCGTCTGTTCCAGCCGGCAAGCTTGTGCGGTTGCCACTCGCCGCTTTTCCTCACCCGAAAGTTCCACTCCGCTGCGCTGCGCCCGCTCCGACAGTACGATGTCCTTTAGTTGGTCCGCAGATTTCTCAAGCACGTTGTTTACTAATATATAGTCGTATTTCGAGTAATTCTCAATCTCCCGTCGGGCCGTGTCCAACCGGCGACGAATGACTGCCTCCGAATCCAGGCCCCGGTTCCGCAGCCGCCATTCCAGCTTATCGCGGTCCGGCGGAAGAATAAAGATGCTCACCGCCTCCGGAATCTTCTCCTTGATCTTACTCGCACCTTGCACATCGATGTCGAGCAGCAGGTCGTTGCAGCGCGCCTCGGCCTCGCGCAGAAACCTCTTTGCCGTGCCGTAATAGTTTCCGAAGACTTCCGCGTACTCCAGAAACTCATCGGCCGCGATCATGGCTTTAAATTCTTCCCTGGAGACGAAAAAATATTCCTTGCCGTTCTTTTCACTTCCCCGCGGCGGGCGCGTGGTGTAAGAAATCGAGAAGTCCAGGTTACGAACCATCTTGAACAGTTCGTTCACCAGCGTGGATTTGCCCGACCCCGAGGGCGCGGAAACAATGTAGACGATGCTCATTCCAGATTCTGCACCTGCTCCCGCGCTTTCTCGATCTCCGACTTCATCAGCAGGCCCATCTCGGTAACCTTCAAGGCCTCGCCCGCCAGGCCCGAGGTTTTGGAAAGCATCGTGTTGGCTTCGCGATTCATTTCCTGCAGCAGGAAGTCCATCTTCTTGCCCACTTCGCCGCCCTGGTCGAGCAAACCGAGGAAATGCTTTACATGCGCATTCAGCCGGACCAGTTCTTCCTGAATGTCGCTGCGATCGACCAGCACCGCGACTTCCTGCAGGATGCGTTCCTTGTCCACCTGTGCGCCGAGCAATTCGTGCATGCGCGATTGCAGGCGTTCCGAGTAGCTGCGCAGAATGGTGCTGCGATGGGCTTCCACCCCCGCCGCCGCTTTTTCCAGACTCGCCATGCGAGCGCGCAACTCGGTGCCAATGCTCCGGCCTTCTTCTTCGCGCATCTCATTCAGCCGGGAAAGCGCTTCTTCCACTCGCGCCATCACCGCGCTCTCCAGTTCGTCTCCCGATTTCTCGGCACCGGAGTCCATCGCGCCCGGCATCCTCAGAACCACGTTCAGATCGGGTTCGCCCTCGACCGCGAATTCATCGGCCGCCGCGCGGAACGCCTCCACGTAGCCGGCAATCAGTTGCCGGTTGAGCGCGACCCCGTTCGGGCCCGAGCGATCCAGGTTCAGTATCACCTCCACGTGGCCGCGCGCCAGCTTCTCTTTCAGAATCCGGCGCAGCTTCATCTCCAGCGAGTCGGTGTCGGACGGCAGCCGGAAGTGAATATCCAGAAAACGATGATTCACCGACTTCAGCGACAGCGCAAACGCCAGCTGAGCAGCGACCTGCCCTTTGACCTGCGCGAATCCCGTCATGGAGCGAAGTGGCATAAGCTCAAGGTTGCAAGGTTGCAAGGTTGCAAAGTTTCAAGGTAAAGCGTCCGAGATTGCAAAGTGTTCCACCTTGCAACTCTGAAAACCTTGGAACTTTGAAACCTTATTTACGCTTCCGCAAACTGCAATTCGTAAAGCCGCCGGTACGTGCCTAACTTTTGCATCAGCTCTTCATGCGCGCCGATATCGGCGATCGTGCCGTTTTCGAGCACTACAATACGACTCGCGCGCCGCACCGTCGAGAGCCGGTGCGCGATCACAAACACAGTACGCCCGCTCATAAGATTTTGCAGCGCCGATTGCACCAGCGATTCCGACTCGCTGTCCAGCGACGACGTGGCCTCGTCCAGAATCAGAATCGGCGCGTTTTTCAGGATCGCCCGCGCAATCGCGATGCGCTGCCGCTCGCCGCCCGAAAGCCGCACCCCGCGCTCCCCAATCATGGTGTTGTACCCTTCAGGAAGCCCGCGGATGAATTCATACGCTCGAGCCGCGCGCGCCGCTTCTTCCACTTTCTTTTGCGATACATGCGGCTGGCCGTACGCGATATTGTTCCTCACCGTGTCGTTAAACAACACCGTCTCCTGCGTGACAATTCCGATCTGCGAGCGCAGCGACTCCAGTGTCACATCTCGCACATCGCTGTCGTCAATCAGAATGCGCCCGCCGCTGACGTCAAAGAAGCGCGGGATCAGGTGCACCAGCGTGCTCTTGCCCGCGCCGCTCGATCCCACCACCGCCAGCACTTCGCCTGCCTTCACCTCCAGATTGAGACCATGCAGCACCTGCGGCGAATCCGCGGCGTTTTCACTGGAATAGGAGAAAGACACGTCGGCAAACCGGATCTCCCGCGCAAATTTCCCCATCCGCTTCGCGCCCGGCTTCTCGCGCACTTCGTCTTCCATATCCATGAAGCGGAAAATTTCCGACGAGGCTCCCACCGCCTGCTGGAAATTGTTGTTGAACTGCGCGCACTTGCGGACCGGGTCGTACAACTTGAAGACCGCAATAATAAATCCAAGGAATATCCCGGGCGTGAATATCCCCTTGACAATCTGGTCGCGTCCGAGCAGCAACAGCAGGGCTATAGCTATCGAGCCCAGAATGTCCATCAGCGGAGAACTGATCGCGAACGCCGCCACCAGCCGAAGGTTTGCGCGGAACAACCTCCGCGCCGCTGCGCGGAAGCGATCCACCTCCCAGTTCTCCATGCCAAACGCCTTGACGATCCTGTTCCCCGTAATCGTCTCGTGCAGAATATTCTGGATATCAGCCAGCTTGTCCTGCCCGCCTCGCGTCGTGCCTCGTACTTGCCGCCCGATTTTTCTCGACGAGTACAAAATCGCGGGAACGAACAGCAGCAACACCCACGCCAGCTTCCCTCCCAACCGGACCACCACCGCCGCGGTAAACAGAAATGTAAAAAACTGCTGCAGGAATTCCGCCAGCACGGAAGACATCGCGTATTGCACCTTCTCGATATCGTTGACCATAGTCGAGAGCAATGTGCCTGTGCTGTGTTTCGTGAAGAACGCCGCCGAACTTCGCAGGATGGCGTTATACAAATTGTCCCGCAGGTCCGTGATCATCCCAAAACCCGCGTAGTTCACCAGGTAGGTTCCGGCGTAGTCGAAGATCCCCTTCAACACCGTGGCTGCCACCAGCGCAAACGCCACCACCGTCCATGGGTTGTGAAAGTGGGACGGAACCAGTTGCTGGAGGTTCAGAAAGCGTTCGCTGCCCGGCAGCTTGAACAACGGGATGGTCTTTTCCTGGGAGCCGGGATTCAATACGCGATCGAAAATCGGGCCGATCAACAGAAGCCGGCCCGCATCGAGCAGCCCCACCATCGCCATCAGCGCCACCGAGACCAGAAACTGCCACCAGTACGGCAAGACGTAGCGCAACAGGCGGGCGATTGGCCGAGGTGGACGCGGCTTTGCCGTCGTTCCTTCACTCTTCGCGTCCGCCACTGTGGAAGTTGCCATGCGAGTAAGGCTCAATTCTACATGTGATTCCCCGTAGAGACGCGGCTTGCCGCGCCTCCTGACGCGGGGTAAGACGGGGCAAGCCCACGTCTCTACAGACGGAAGAATGTCCAGCCGGGCGCCTACTTCGGGCTGTCCCGATGCACTGCCTTCACTTTGTATCCCGCTTTCCGCAGCCGCTTGCTTACATCTTCGGCGATCATCACCGAGCGGTGCTGTCCGCCGGTGCATCCGAAGCTGATGGTCAGGTAGCTCTTGCCCTCGCGAATGTAGTGCGGCAGCAGGTAGACCAACAGGTCTGAGATTCGATTAATGAACTCCTGCGTTTGCGGAAACGACCGTATGTATTTCGCGACCCGAGGATCGCGTCCTGTCAACCCACGAAACTCCGCCACGAAGTGAGGATTGGGCAGAAAGCGCACATCAAACACCAGGTCGGCATCTTCAGGTACGCCGTGCTTGTATCCAAAACTAACGCACGAGACCAGAATCGTCTGCTGGCTTCCCGACTGCTGTTTGAAGCGGTCGGTCAAATGCGCCCGCAGTTCATGAACATTGAACTTGGAAGTGTCGATGACCAGGTCGGCAATCTTGCGAATCGCCCGCAGATGCCGCCGCTCGGTCCCGAGCGATGCCCGCACCGTCGTGCCCGTCCCCAGCGGATGCGGCCGCCGCGTCTCGCTGAAGCGCCGCAGCAACGCGGCATCGCTCGCTTCCAGATAAATTACCCGCGTGGGGATTTCCCGCTTCACCGACTTCAAAATCGCCGGCAGCTTCTCCAGTTGCGCACCCTCGCGCACATCCACCACCAGCGCCGTGCGCGGAATCTCTGCCGACTGCAATGCCAGTTCGGCAAAACGCGGAATCAGCTCCACCGGCAGGTTGTCAACGCAGTAGTAACCAAGATCTTCGAAGGCCTTCAGCGCCGAAGCCTTCCCCGACCCGCTCATGCCGGTAATGATGACCAACTCTGCCGCGGCATGGGGCTCGCCCTTACGCCCGCGAACGGGCCTTCCCAACGGGTGGGTGACTCTCTTGAGTTTGCGGCGCAGGGGCATCCCGGAAATCTTAGCATTTCAGAGGGAACGGAGCCGGGAAGGTCGCGGCTGAGAGGGCGCGCAAGCAGAGGTTCGAGCGCAAGATTTGTTGCTATGATTTACTAAATTGTGAGTCCCTATCTTCGCACTTCAATCCGTAGCATCTCGTTTATCCTTTCCCTCATCCCTGCCGCCATTCACGCCGATTCAGCACGCCCTGTCAGTACCTCCGATGCTTTTGCGACGGCGCCGGTCATCGTCATCGGTTTCGTCGGCGGATTTGTCAAGCACGATGCCATGGCCCATAGCGCGGTCCAAGTCGCTGCGCATCTGCGCCAAGATTATCCGTGGGGCGTGTATGTAAAGGTTCTGGAGAACCATCGCAGGGAAAAAGCCCACGCGGAGATCGTTCGATTGCTGGACACCGACCGCGACGGCACACTCTCGATCGAAGAAAAGCGGAACGCCCGCATCATCCTATACGGACATAGCTGGGGCGCTTCGGAAGCGGTTGCGCTAGCGCGAGAACTGGGAAGAGAAAGCATTCCCGTGTTGCTCACCGTTCAGGTGGACAGCGTCTCCAAGCCCGGCCAGAATGATAGGGTGATTCCCGCCAACGTAGCCGAGGCCGCCAATTTCTATCAACCGAATGGCTTTCTGCACGGCCGACGCCAGATCCGCGCTGCCGATCCAGCCCGCACGCGCATCATCGGAAATTTTCGCTTCGACTACAAAGCCAATCCGATCCCATGCAAGCGCTACCCGTGGTACGACCGTCTCTTCATGAAGTCTCACACCGAAATCGAGTGCGATCCCAGGGTTTGGGTTCAGGTGGAATCCCTGATCCATTCGCGACTACCCCTGCAGCACCAATGAAGCATGCTTAGTGTATTGTCTGCGGTGAATAGGAGCCGCGAAAAAGAGGGAAGGCTACTGCGAGCTGGCCTTGGGTTGAGCCCGGTCGTCATTCGTGGAAGACGGCGTGACAGCAACGTCTCGCGGCTGGAGTTTGAGAAGTTGCTGGAACAGCGCCAGATCTTTTTCCACGTCGCTGGGCGAAGCCTTGCGGGCTGTGGCCGGCCGCAATTCCTGGCGGAGCCGCGCCTCCAGAAGTCGCGCGGCTAAATCCGGCGAGTCGGAAACGCTAAAGATGTTGGCTCGCGAAATGCCCACCTGAGCCCAATCATCCCCTATGCGCAACTGCAGGACGGGTTGCCCGGAAGTGTCGGTCCCCGGCGTGGCGCTCGCTTGCAAACGCTCCCAGCTTTTCACTTCCTTGGCCTTTCCCTCGTTGGTCTTTACTTCGTTGAGGGGATCAACCACAGAGGTTTGGCTCAGCTCGTCCGTTCGACTCTGGTAGCGAAGACGCTCATCGCGCGTCATGGGCGCATCCAACTGGCGGCCCGAATCCAGTATCAGTGCGTTTCGTGCCGGATCGAAGCGTCGATGGCCAAAATACTCGACCAGCACGCCGCCACCGATGTAGGGATGCAGCACGACCAGCGGCAGCATATATTTCTTCGCTGCCATCACGGATTCCAATACTCCGTGGACGGGCTTGCTGCGCCTGACCGTTCCCGGGACCTGCGGCACCAGGAAATCCGAGCTCTGTAACTCAGGATGGTGCCGGCTATATTTCGCAAGCATTTTTGCAATCTGCTTGGGAGTCGTGACGCCGAGATCGCCAATCACACTGCGATGCAGCGCGTGGGGGTAATAAAAATCGATCACCTCGCGCACAAAATCGGCGCAGTTTCTCTTCACGAAGTTATAGCGCTCGCGGTTGGGCTGGCTGTTGAACTTGGAGATCAGCAGCGCATCTTGTTCCGGGCTGGTCTCAATCTCGAATCCATAAATTGTCCGGTCATAAGATGCTCCGACCAGTTCATACCAGTTTCCCTCGGGCGTTCCGCCGTCGGGGCGATCCGGAGCAAGCGCTTCCAGGTAATCGCGGCGGTATTGATCTCTAAGGAAAGCAACCAGCTTGGCGTCGGCGAACAGCGGAACCGCCTCCGGCCGGTCAACCGCATACAGGTAGGGGATGAGCGGGATCGCAATCCAATCGTATCCCGCGATCCCGTCGTACCGGCTCAGGACGACGCCGGATTCGCCCTCGGCACACGGACGCAGGATTACCGGAGACACAGAGCAAACGCGGCTCAGATACACAGCCGCGTGGCCAGTTCCGGCGAAAGCGCCATCGTAGCTATACGGCTCTTCCAGAAAGAGCGTCGCTCCCGCATGCGCGTGCGAAATGCTGCCGAGGCAAAACAGCAGAAGGATGCATAGCCTCCCAAGTCTCCGAGAGCCTCTGGTCCGCGCAAACGGTTTGGCGAAAGCCGGCATTCTTATTTGATGACAAGAAGCCCCATGTGGCTGCCCGGCGCGCTAAGATCCACAACCCAGGCAACAAACCTCCTTACTTCATTGCGGTGAACTTCCCGCATCCCGCCTCGCCAAAGTCGCGGCATGCTGGTCTCGCCTTTCAGCAATGGCTCGGCGACCGGAATCTCGCTCTTGACCAGATCAGTCTTCACTACCACCTTCTGCCTTGGCCGGGGGTTGATATCCGTCTCGAAAGTTTCATAGCCCGGAAGCGCGATCCGGATCCGGTGTGCCCCGGGAACTACTTCCATGGATCTTCCTAAGCCTCCAAACTCGCCGACGTGGCCAACGAAACGTTCGTCAACAAACACTGCGGCCCTGGAAGGATTCACATCGATCCGAATCGTGGCCAGTTCATCGTCGGCAGGCATTGGCCCGGTAGCGGCCTTGTCCATAGTCACTCGAACGATTTGCGTTTGCCCCGGCTGGAGAACAACCGTCTGGACAAAATCCTGGTACCCATTCTGGCGCACGCTGATTACGTGTTCACCAGGTAAAAGCAGAATCTTCTTCGATCCCTTGAGTTCTTTCACATAGCCGACATACTCCCCGTCAACCCAAACGCCGGAGGTTTTTTCCACATTCGTCGGTCCGTCAAACTGCACTTCTCCCAACACTTGGTTCCCTTCGGCGTGGACACGGCTGGCGGGGAACAAAACCAACGCCAGAACAATAACCCACGCGAACAGATGCGATTTCCTGCGCTTCATAAGCGCTCCTCCTTCCGCCAAGGGATATAGAGCAGCGCAATTGCCAAAGCCCCTAAGTCCTTGCCAAAAGGACTCTTTGTGACCCGTGTGGCTTCTCAAAGCAGGCAGAATTTGCGGCTTCGTGCAAGAAATACCGGGTTACTTCTGGAATCAGCCCCGTGATGCCGTCCATCGCGAGACATCATCCCTAAGCGCACCGGATGATCGACCGGGCGGTGTTTGCTCGCCATCACGGTCTCCCGTGACGGTCATCACGGAAGAGGGTACCTGCTCGTGTCAGGCTATGTCCTAATCGCAGTCCCTGCGATGCAAGATCAGAACAAGGAAGGCCCTCCCCCATGTCACTCGCACAATTGTTTGCATCGATAAGAGAGCACCGCCGTCGCTCGGCCCAACAAACTTATGAAGAAGGGGCTCAGATTAAGAGACGGCTGCAAGAGTTGCTTGCCGTTCCCAGGCCGGCGCAGGTCGAAACCCACTCCACCAACGCTTGTGAAAACGACCCGACAGGCTACCGCGACGGTCGTCTACATTGCTCGTAGAGCCAGCGAGGACGCCACGCGGGTTACCCCGCATCGGACAGGCGAGAAGTTTGACCGCTCGGATGACATGATTCCCAAGAACCGTTCGGTACGCCCTCCCTCTCAAAAACGAAGGTAACCGGAAAGTGATGACGATCACACCGGGCAGAACGAGCAGCGGGTATGCTTGGCGTGATGTACACGATCAACAAAGACGCGAGCGGCGTGATCCTCGTCTGCCAAGACTGCCCACATACTGAGCGCGTCAACGAGTTCGATGAAAGGCTCGGTAGCCGTCGCACGCAGGCTGCAGGCGCCATGTTAAAGCATGTACGCAACGAGCACGGCAAAGAGTCGATAGGGAATCCTAAGCCTCAGATCATGGAACGCTGGTATTGAGCTTAGTGACTTAGTGTGAAGGAATCCGACCCAGAGAGAACCTGCTCTGGGTCGTTTTTCTTTGCATCGATATCATCTGCCCCATTCAAAAAGATGTGTGCGAGCATTTGGCCGAATCTTACGTGGACGAGGCCGTGGACCGTCCGTTGAAGAGAACTGGAATTGTGTCTTGTCTCATCAGTTGCGATCGGTGGCCGACAAAAACGAAAGCGCCCAGACTCAAAGAGTCGTTGGGCGCCATCGTTGAACAGCCCTCCCCCGAAAACTGCTCAATCCCAACTTAGTCTCTGTGCTTAACTTCGTGAATGGCTCCTACGTGCCATGCGGCAGTACGAAAGTAACTTGAGGACATCCCGGTCATCTTCGGCATGGGTATCCCACACCGAATCCACGCTATCTTCCGGCTCTGCTTAACGTTCGATGGTTTTCTGTATTCAAACAGCGGCATCCCACAGGTATCCGATTTCCCCAGCAGAGGTTCGCATCGGGCTGGGATTTTGAAGGCAAAAACAACAGCCACTCAGAAGCGGCTGTGCGGTAAGCAGATGTTGATGGTGGGCGCTGTAGGATTTGAACCTACGACTTCCACCGTGTGAGGATGGCACTCTACCGCTGAGTTAAGCGCCCACTGTCTGCGGTAAGTTCATCATTATACACAAGTTCCCTATCCGCGATCTTGCTGAATTGCCACCCACTCCCGGCCCGTTCGCCTCCGAGACCTACCTCGAGTGCGCGGCCTCGCGCTTCCAGTTTCTGAGCAAAGGCTGTGGTGAACACGTAGAAGCCCAAGCGATGGAAGAATGCCGGCGACGACATACTCATCCTGAAAGAAGCCCAGGCCGAGTACGCGAAGCTGCAATAGCCCCTTCATTCACTGGCGGCTGCTGAGACCCTTATTGACCGCCGAGGAGGCTGGGGCTCAGGAAAGACCTGAGATGGCGTGACTTCGGCTTGACTTTGCGATGGTTTGATATATCTTTACTCAGTTCAGTCGGACCCACATCGCGGGTTTACTTCGAATGCAACTAAAAGGAGGTCTGCAATGGCTGCCAATCCGGTTATTCGCGGTCCCCAATTGAAACTCGAAACGGAGAAAAACAACTCAGAAACGACTGTCCGGGCGACGGGTCGGGTTACACTGGAAACCTCCGCTACGCTGGAAAACACTCTCCGCGATCTGACCGCCGAGGGCAAGCGCATCGTGTTAGACCTGACGAATGTAGACTACGTCGATAGCGCCGGTCTCGGGGCGCTGGTTAGTGTTTATATGCATGCGAGAAGGACAAAATGCGATATGGAGATTGCCAATCCAAAACAGCGCATAAGGGATTTGTTCAATAGGAGTGGGTTGGCGGCGGTGTTCGAAGGTTCCGCTTTTGACGCGCTGTGGGAGGCGTGGTCACGCAGTAATAGTTGAGACCTGTGACTGAAGCAGCGCTGAGGAACGCAAGCCCGGGTTGACGCAAGACCCCGACCTCAGATCGTGGAATCCGCAGCTCAGCTTTGTCGTAAGGGTAAGGGTAAGGGCAAGGGCAAGGACTTCGCCAGAATAACCCGCCTGCTTGCTCTCTGTCGCAGCAACACCCGTTTGCGACCACTGGTGATGGTGCAGGACAAAGCGTGCCCGTCCCCCCGGCGTCCGTGCGCCCTCTTGACCGCCTGCGCCGCTCCCGGTAGCCTCTTTCCATCACCCCTTCATGGCTGCCTCCGACATTCCCGAGGCTCGACCCGTAACCGATTCACGAGAAAACACTTCCTCGCGCCCGCCTGCGCCCGAGGAGGCGCAACTTTCGCCCCCGAACGGGGTTTCCACTGATGTGAGCAGCGTGGCCATTGATCGCGGACTGCTGGATCGCGGGCTGCTGAACTTTGCGGGAACGCCGTCTGCGCCCGGTACCATGGCAAAGTCCGTCGTTAATGCACACGACAATGCACACGACAGTTCAGACCACGCCGTTTCCGACGTCGACGTGATGCTGCGGGTGAAGACGGGCGACGAATCCGCCTTCGCTTACCTGGTCCAGAAATATCGCCGGCCGATGGTGGGCTTCATGTACCGCATGTGCCACAACCCGTCGACCGCCGAGGAACTGGCGCAGGAAGTGTTTCTGCGGGTTTACCGCTCGCGCACCAGTTACGAGCCGAGCGCCAAGTTCTCGACCTGGCTGTATCGCATCGCGACCAACCTGGCCGTCAACCATGCGCGCGATACGCGCCACGAGCGTCCGGAAAAAACCGTGCGCCTCGATGAGCCCGACCGGGAAACGGGCACCACGCCCGACCTGGCCGACGATTCGCTCAGCGCCGAAGAGCAGATCTTGAAGCGGGAGCGGCTGGCGGCGATCCGCAGCAAAGTGAATGCGCTGCCCGAGCGCCAACGCATGGCGGTCATCATGCACAAGTATCAGCAGATGGATTACCGCCAGATTGCGGACGTGCTCAAGCTGAGTGAGTCCGCTACCAAGTCGTTGCTGTTCCGCGCCTACGAAACGTTGCGCGAGCAGCTGAAAGAGTTCGTTTCGGGGAAGCAGAGGAAGGCAGTATGAATTGCAATCAAATCCGCGAACTGTTGCCGGACATAATAACTTCCGCTGGCATGGACGCAACAACACTGCAGCCGGAGGTCAGTGTCCACATCGCATCCTGTAACGACTGCGCCACTCATCTGCGCGACTTGCAGAAAACCATGGCGCTGCTCGATGAATGGCAAGCGCCCGAACCGTCGCCCTATTTCGACACCCGCCTGCAGGCGCGCCTCCGCGAAGAAATGGCGCGCCCGCATTCCAATGCGGGATGGCTCCATTGGCTGCGGCGTCCGGCATGGGCTGGGTCGCTCGCTGCCGTAATAATCGCTGGAGCGCTGATGGCCGGCAACAAGTCTTACTTCTCTCAAACGGAAGCCATCGCGACCAAGCCTCCATCCCTCGGTCTGCCGGTTGAGCCGGGAACCGCCGTCGGCGATCTGCAGGCGCTGGATAGGAACGATGATTTGTACGCCGATTTCGATGTGCTCGACGACCTGCAGGTGCAGGACGACGTAACCGCGAATCCGTGACCTGAATTTCCGGTAGAGACGCGGCTTGCCG
Source organism: uncultured Acidobacteriaceae bacterium (assembly GCA_963749275.1). Classification (GTDB taxonomy): domain Bacteria; phylum Acidobacteriota; class Terriglobia; order Terriglobales; family Acidobacteriaceae; genus Acidiflorens. The sequence goes on along the minus strand of CAVVNA010000048.1, from coordinate 50,484 downwards.
CGTCTCTCGCGGCGGAGAGGGGGCAAGCCCCGTCTCTACAGGCTAAAGATGTTGCGAGGCTAGTTGTAAGTTAGCTGAAACTGACCGGGGACCAAGGCATGTTGGGCTGGGCAAAAATTCAAATTGCGGGCGGTCTGGCAGCGCTTCTGCTGCTGACGCCGTCCTTCGCCCAATCCCCGTATGCGCCGGCGCCACCTCCACAGCAACAGCGCCCGCCATCGCAGCATGCGGACGGACAATGGCACTACTTTCAGAAAGATCGTCCCAGCCCCAGCAGCCCCTATCAATCCCGCCCGCGCCAGAACCAGCCCGGCCACGCCGGGAACTGGCTCCGCCGCTATAAGGATCTGCCGCCCGCGCAGCAGCGCCGCGCACTCGAGAACGATCCGCAGTTCCGCAGGCTTCCCCCGCAACAGCAAGCCCGCTTGCAAAAAAGGTTGCAGCATTTTTCCAGCCTGCCTCCGCAGCAGCAGGAACGCGTGCTCAACCGCATGGAAACCTGGGAGCACCTGACTCCGAATCAGAAGCAGCAGGCGCGCCAGCTCTTTCAGCAGTTCAAGGAGTTGCCGCCCGACCGCCGCCAGGCCCTCAACCGGGCGATCCGCAGCATGCGCGGCCTGACGCCCCAACAGCGCGACCAGCTCATCAACTCCGACCAGTACAAGCGCGCGTTCTCGCCGCAAGAGCGCGGCATCCTCGCCGGAGCGTCCCGCCTCCCGCTCGCCCCCGGCGACGGCCTGCACGCCGAACCACCCGAGGAATAATTGGAGTAGCTCCGACAAAGCGACAGGTAGTGTCCCGCTGGGGAAAAAGCTAAACACTGTCCCATGAAGATTCAGCTTTCATCGCAGCAAGAATGCACATCGCAATAAGGCGATGGCCAGCCGCACTGCCGCGACTATCAAAAGCAATACCCACGCGATACCAAACAAAATCGGTATTTGCGTCAGCAACTTTCGATATTCCTCTTTGCCTTGTGTCTCCAGCCGTTGTGCGAAGGCGTAGGCATTAAGTATGCTTCCACTGACTTAAACATACAAAATCCTTATGCCGGGCTCGCGACACAGACTCTGGACAGTCCGAGGCTAGTGGTTTCGGAGGCTCAGAGATAAATTCGTCAGAATCACTGCCAGGTCACTGTGAGCTCTGAATAGGAACCCGCCTGCGCGATGGGAATGGTGAATTTCAGATCCACTCGGTTTGCACCGGAAATCTTGAGAGCTGTGCGAAAGAAACCCATGATGATGGGTTCCATAATGCCGTGTTCTTTTTGAAGGCCAAAATATTTGATCTTGGCAGTATGACCTTCAAATTCCGGGATAATCTTGACGCCTCTGAAATAGGTTTCGTGCACGCCGGAGATGCGGCTAATAACGAATCTGGGCGTGCCAAGCTTAACGAAGATTCTGTAGACTCCCCGGAGGTGTGACTCAACGACTTTCTCGGAGCGCTTGGCGAGTGCTTCGCGGTCGCCGTTGGCGGTTTCACGAACGTCAGCTTCCAGGAATTCAGCGAAGGCATCGAGCGGGTACCACTCCGAAAAAAGAATTGGTGATTCAAGAACCGTTCTCGAATTATCGCTCAGACTCTTTATGATCTTAGACAGTTCTTGTTCGCCGACCCGTTCCTTGATTGCGGCCAGTGTATCCAGAAGGACTCTGCCTTTAATGTCAGCCACGGGTCTCCCTTGACGACGTGGAAAATGGTGCGGCTTCGGACTTAGGATCCTAGCACCGTCCCTGTGGAAAACGAAACTGGCCCACTACCGGGTAGTGCCTGAATCTGTTCAGGCACTACCCACTACCGGACACTACCAAGCGACAGGTTGACATCATCAGCTATAATAACTACTAGGCCAAGCCCAACGTGGCTACAGCCATTGATTGCCCTAAGCTATTTGAAATCTTAAATTTTGTGCGACTTAGTAAGTCGCGATTCCCGTGTTTTCAAGGGCCAGAAGATTTCAACCGCCGACAAAATGGCCCCTAACTCCAATGTTGTCAAGCTTTTCCATGTAAGTCCTTTAAACTCAAAGATCTAGAGCGTTTTAGCCGGTAACTCGATGATTCTAATAAGTCGGACATAATAAAAAATCAGGAACCCTCCAGGCGAGTAAGCACGCGGTTAGAGCTGTGCCATCCGCGCCGATTTTGCTTCGAAGAGTGGACTCTAACTGCAATGTTATCAAGACTTTACTTATAACTGCCGTGGAATCAAGACTTTGGGCCAAGATCAGCACCTAACTCCATGATTCCAATGGACCGGGTGTGGGGGTACCCGGCAAGAACCAGCAAATAGCCGCAGGAATTGTAAGCACCAGATTCCTTCCACACTGAGAACCGAGAACTGAGACCTGCTCACGTGAATCCGGTTTCCAGAAAAGCACCCACGACCGAAGCGCAGCGCCGTCTGGCCTACTTCAACGAGCGGCGTGATGCGATCGTCTCGACCATCCGCGAACTGGTCGAAATCGAATCTCCTAGCGACAACAAAGCCGCCGTAGATCGCGTCGCAGAGGCCGTCGCGCAAAAATTCTCCCAGCTCGGCGGCAACGTCAAAGTCCGCATCCATCCAGCGAAAGACCGTGGCAATCACCTGCAGGTGGACTTTCCCGGCAAGTCGGCAGCGAAGCCGGTGCTGCTGCTCGGACATTACGACACCGTCTATCCGCTCGGCACACTCGCCGCCATGCCGTGCCGCGCCGTGGACAATAAGCTGACTGGACCGGGCGTCCTCGATATGAAATCCGGCATCGCCCTGATGCTCCACGCGCTCGCGGCCTTGCAGGATTGGCATAAAGAAGATTGGCATAAAGCCGGCTTGCCGCGCCCCGTGACCGTGCTCCTGGTTTCCGACGAGGAAGTGGGCAGCGACTCGTCGCGAGCGCTCACCGAGTCGCTGGCGAAAAAAGCTGCGGTCGTGCTCGTGCTCGAGCCTGCCTATGGATTCCAGGGCGCCGTGAAAACCGCGCGCAAAGGAGTTGGCGGATATCTTGTCAAGGTTACCGGCAAGGCTGCTCATGCCGGCCTCGATTCCGAGAAAGGCGTGAATGCGATTCTGGAGCTGGCGCGCCAAATCGAAAAAATTTCGAGCTTCCCTGATTTGAAGAAGGGCTTGACGGTCAACGTCGGCGTCGTGAGCGGCGGATCGCGAACCAACGTGGTTCCGGCCGAAGCGGCGGCGCAGGTCGATGTTCGCATCGCACGCATGAAAGATGCGGCCGGAATCGATAAGCAGATGCGCAGCCTGCACCCCTTCAATCCCAAATGCAAAATCGAGATCACCGGAGGCATCAATCGTCCGCCGATGGAACGCACCGCCGGTGTGGCAGCGTTGTACGCGCAGGCCGCTGCCATCGCGCGCGAGCTGGGATGGAAGCTGGGCGAGGCTGCGGTGGGCGGCGGCTCCGATGGAAATTTCACCGCCGCTCTGGGAATCCCAACCCTGGACGGTCTCGGCGCCGTAGGCGACGGAGCGCACGCCTCGCACGAGCACATCCTGATCTCGGAGTTGCCCCGCCGGGCCGCGCTCATCGCCGGGCTGATCGAGCAGGCCTGACCAGATCGGGCATAAAGCAGGCTTGCGGCCCGGTGCAAGCCTTGAACTTGAAAGGGATTGAGTTCTTTGGCTCCGGATCTTTGACTCCAGATCGAGGGAAGCCTAGAATTTCCACAGTGGTTGCTCGGCGCAATCGAGTGGGAACCCGGAGGATCTATGGGTGAGGGACTGTTTTCGCCGTGGCATATTCTGTTGATTATTGCCATCGCGCTGCTGCTTTTCGGGCCGAGTAAGCTTGCCGACTTAGGCAAAGGTCTGGGGGAAGGCATCCGAAATTTTAAGTCGTCGATAAAAGAGCCGGATGAAAAGCCAAAAGAAACGCCCAAGCCGCCAACAGCATAGCCCGCGTAGCGCGGACACTTCTGTCCGCGCACCGTTAGCGCCACCGCAAACCTGAGCTAGATTGTCCGCGTCTGCCGCAGCATCCGCCACACCAGCGCCACTGGCAGTCCCACCACGTTGCTGTAGTCCCCTTCGATTCGAGGAATCCAGCGGGTAGCGACGCCTTGAATCGCGTAGGCTCCCGCTTTGTCCATAGGCTCGCCGCTCGAGACGTAGTCGGCGATGTCTTTGTCCGTGAGCTCGCTCACGGTGACGAGCGTTGTTTCACTCGCCACTATTGGCTGGCCGCTGACCACTAAACACACTCCCGTAATCACTTGATGCTCGCGTCCTGAAAGCAGACGCAGCATGCGCGCGGCGTCCGCGGCATCGGTGGGCTTGCCTAGAAGCTGGCCATCGACGACTACCACGGTGTCGGCTCCGAGGACGAAATCGCGCGGACGTTGACGCGCTACCGCGAGCGCCTTCTCGCGCGCCAGACGTTCGGCACAGTTCTTCGCGGCTTCTCCGGGGAGCGGGTTTTCTGGAAGATGTGCGGGTTGCACATCGAAATTGATCCCAGCGTTGCGCAACAATTCTTGGCGTCGCGGCGAAGCGGAAGCGAGGATTAGCATGGGAATCATTCTAGAGTGAATCCATAGTTGATCTGACTGCATGCAGCTGCCGAGCTGCGCTCGGCTTGGACGGGCGAGGGCGCCCGTTCCCACAGGAACCGGCGCTACTCCAGCGCTTCGGGCTCGATCGAAATGTTCTTCTCGCCTTTGGCGCGCTTTTCCCAGTATTTTTTCACCCAGGCTTCGTAGCTCTTGCCGGCGGCGGTGTCGCGTCCGGTGAAGGCTATGGCGGCGATTTCGGAATAGGGGATCTGGGGACGCTCGTTGCTGGTGGCTAGCATCAGACGAACTACGGAATTCTCGAGCGTCGGGCCGATGCGACGGTCGAAAAGATATCCGGTGATCTGGGAGCCTTCTTCATTTTTATTTTTATCTTTATCTTTATTTTTATTTTTGCGGGTGATGGTTACGTCGCCGCGATAGTCGAAGGCTTTTTCGATGACCGCTCGAATGTCTGCTTCGGTGGCGAGTTGCGGGATCCAGCCTTGAAGATTTTCGCGCTCGAATCCGGGGACAACTTCGAGTTCGTCGCTCGGGAGTTCATCGCTCGGAAGCTCGTGGCTCGGGCGCGGCTGGGGAGCGAGGGCTTGCGCGGTGTGGGGGAGCGCAGGATCGTGCCCGTGTTCGCGGCCGCTCATACGCGGCTTTCTTCGGCTTGCGGAGCGGCCGCGTGCGCCTCAATCTGGATCAGCGGATTGTAGGAGTGCACCGGGCGCGTCTCGTGATCGAGATCGGTGAGCGCATCTTGGTCGGGATAGAGCGAGAAGGTCGCCTTCACTGTGTCGGCGAATCCGCGCAGCGATCCGAAGGTATCGTCGACCGACGATGGTTCGTAGCCACAATGTACCATGCAGTTGGCGCACTGCGGATTGCCCGACTCGGTGCCGTAGCTTGCCCACTCCGTTGTTTCCATCAATTCTTTGTAGGATTCGGCGTAACCATCCTGCAACAGGTAGCAGGGTTTCTGCCATCCGAAGATGTTGTAGGTTGGCATGCCCCAGGGCGTGCACTTGTAGTGGCGCTTGCCCATCAGGTACTCGAGGAAGAGCGGCGACTGGTTGAAGCGCCACGTCTTCTTGCGATTTGAAAGCATGGCGCGGAAGAGGCGGCGGGTACGGGCTCGTCCCATGAAGTGTTTCTGGTCGGGCGCCTTGTCGTAGGAGTATCCGGGCGAGACCATCATGCTCTCGACGCCTACGTCCATCATCTCGTCGAAGAAGTTGCGGACGCTGTTGGGATCGGCGCCATCGAACAGAGTGGTGTTGGTGGTGACGCGGAAGCCGGCTTCGACGGCGGCGCGGATTCCGTCCAGAGCGAGATCGTATCCGCCTTCGCGGCACACGGAAAAATCGTGGTGCTCTTTCTGTCCGTCCATATGGACCGAGATGCTCAAGTACTTGCTGGGCTTGAACAGGTGCAACTTTTCTTTCAGCAGCAGCGCGTTGGTGCAAAGATAGATATATTTTTTGCGCGCGACCAGGCCTTCCACAATTTCGGCGATCTGCGGATGCATGAGCGGCTCGCCGCCGGGGATCGAAACCATGGGCGCTCCGCACTCATCGACCGCTTTGAGGCAGTCTTCTACAGAGAGATCTTTTTTCAGGATGTGGGTGGGGTACTGGATCTTGCCGCATCCGGCGCAGGCCAGGTTGCAGCGGAACAGCGGCTCGAGCATGAGCACGAGCGGATAGCGCTTGCGTCCGGCCAGCTTATGGCGCAGAACGTAGGAGGCCACGGTCCACATCTGGGATACAGGAACTGCCATTGCTTGTCTTTCCCCTGGAGAATTTCCTTCTATCATACCGGATTTTGGTTGCTGCGGTCGTTAGTCGTTAATCGTTAGTCGTCAGTCGTCAGCGGACTGCGAACTACCCACACTCTTATTGGGGAGCCTCAGCTTTCGGAGCATGAACCTTGGGGCACCCTCCGGATTTTCAAATGACGATGGTAGGGTGGGCCATCTGCCATCTTCGCCTTGCATTCGCCACCACACTTTGCTACCGTCAGCAGATCACAGGTGAGGTAAATAAGGCGGACGGCAAGGCGCACACGTATTTTGCAATCGCTACGGGTGTTGGTATGACCCCATACGTTGCGAAGGAACAAACGGGACTCGACTTTTGGCTTCAGCTTCTAGGTGCGGGGATTGGTGCTCGTTGCGCGGGAAATTTGCCGGACATTTTTGAGCCTGCTATTTCCTCGTATCACTGGGGAACTTTTCACAGTGTCGGCATGGGCGGGACGATCACCGCTCAGGCCAACCGGATTTCCGATATTCGGAAGTTTTGCCAGTCGCAAGCTGACGAGTGCAAGAACAGTCCCAAACGAATTTTAATGATCCCCGTGGCTGAGGGCGTCTCGTTTCCCGTCGAACTCGACGGTACTGTCGGAAAAGTGTTGTCATTCATTGAGCGATGCCTGTGGCTCATTCTCTCCGGGTTTGTTGTGGGAGCGGCTACGGGTTATGTCTCGCATCTCGCGCTAGACGCCGTGACCTGCAAACGCTCACTCCCTTTGTTGAAGAAAGGTTTTTAGACAAAGGATGATTGAAAATAGGCTGGGATGCGTAACCGGTTCCGACTGGTGCGAAATTTAGAATGGGGTACCCGGCTCGTCCGAAATCGAAAGCCTGGGCCACCCTCCGAGGACACAAAAATGAAGTTTTCCTTTCCCGTGACATGTGGCTGCGGAGAGACTTTCCCCGTGAATGTCAGTGGCACGCAGTTTCCTAAATATACGCACTGTCCCAAGTGCCATTCATCCATCTGGCTTGTAGAGCCGCTGGGCAATGTCGTTGGGATGGCGATTCTAGGCCGCGCTGCGACTGAACTCCAGAACGGGGACTGGACGCTAGCCATCGTCCTAGGCGCGATGGCAGTCGAGTGCGATATGGCGTACCTATTCATGAAGTGGAAGGGCATCGACCTAGAAACAAGAATGCCAGGGGACGCAGATCACGAGGAATGGGAAAAGCAGTGGCGTGAAGAGGTGCGCACCGTTGCGGCGCGGCTCGACAAGGTTTCTGGACTGCTCACGGGACAAGACTTCGATCCATTCCTCGCCCAGAACACCGGACTCCTGAAGCCAGTTCACATGCGATACCCAGCGTCGAAATCTGAGCCGTCTCCGAAGAAGTTTTTCATCACAGAACTTTTTCATAGGCGGAACAGGATCGTGCACTTTGGAGAGATCAACTTTCAGCAGTCCGACGGAGAGATGTGCCTAACGTGTGCTACAAGCCTGTCCCAGATTCTCTCAGCGATGGATGCGCAGCGTCGTCTCGCGCTAGACGCGAAACATGCGGCTCAGTTGAAAACGCCTTCCTGAGAAGCCGCTGGCGGACGGGGGCCCACTCAAGCCCGGTGCCCGGTGCCCCAGGTTCGCGTCCGTTCTTTGGACGCTAACCTGGGTGGAGGGTGATCGGCACCGATGGGCTTTCCTCTTTCGTTACCATCGGGCAGTGCGCCGCGTCACCGCTCCGACGCCCCAACCCCTGCGTTCCTCCCAACTTTTTTCATCACATTTTTCTCGTACGCTCATCACAGACTTGCACTCCAATCGGTGCGAAGATACCTCGACAGTGCACCATCGAGAACTGCGCCAGTCTCCAGAGACGAACGCGTTTCCGGCCGCAAACTTTTCACCGCTATTTGACAACATAGGGCCCCGGTCAGCACCCCCGCAAGTGCACGCCAAACAGCAAAAGTCAAGGCTAAGTCCTATCTTTTGAATACTTTGCTTATAACTACCGTACTATCACCAACTTAACTCATTTTGGGGTAGGGGGGTACCCCCCACAAATTTCTGAATTCTTACCACCCAGCAGCCCCAGTTATTTCGGTCAATGTTAACCAGCAACAAGTCCCTAGGGCTCGTGGAGACGTGAGCAGTCCGGATTTTCAAATGACTACGTGGACGGGCGAGGGCGCCCGTCCCCCACACGAGCCCACCTCTTCTCGTTCGCTACATTTTGATCGTAGAGGCGTGGCTGGCTATGCATTGCCATTTTCCATTGGACATCTTCATCCAAGTATCAGTCCAGCGCTCGCGGGTATCGACCGGCTTACCTTTGTCGTCCGTCCCTTTGCCGACCCAGACTCCGGTCGCGATGGCGGTGTTGCCGAATACCGTCACCTTCACATCGCTGATCTGGTCGGTCTGCCACTTGGACGCCTTGACAGCGGCGAGCGTCTCGGCTTTGCCAATCGTCTTGCCTTGGCTGTCGGTGTTGACGAATTTATCCGCCAGAAGAGGAGCGAGGGGCTCCGGATTGCTCGCCTTTGAGGCGTCAATCCACTGCTGCTCGAGTCCGGCGACGGCCTGCTCGGTTCCGCCGCCCATCTTGTTTTCTTTTGTTTGTGCCGCGACCATCAGCGACAGCAATGCTACGGCACAACACACGACGAATGTTCTCCTCATTGATTTGCTCCATTTTGCATTTCAGATTTGTGGTTGATGTTGCCCCAGGGCCGACTGAAACTGGTCCTAGATTTTCTCGAAGAAGTGGGCAGTTTTCTTGCCGGCTTCCTCGGTGTAGTAGACGGTCACGTGGGCGGTTTTCTCGGTGCCTTTTTCGATGTCCTTGCCTGCGTCTTCCGCAGCGCGGTCGGACAGCTTAAAGGTGTGTTCCGTACCGTCCGCGGTTTTGACCGCCATGGTCCTGCCGCCGCGATCGATATGGGTGATGGCTCCGTCCACCGATTTGATACCATCTTTGCCAACGTTATCGACCTCCGCCGCTGTCTTCTCCGTACCCTTGGTGGTGTAGTGCGCCACTACTTCTGTGCCTTCCTTGAGTCCGTGAAAGGTGTCTTGGGCGCCCATGGCTGTTTCATGGACACTTGCTTTGACACCATGGACAGTGGTCTTGTCGACAAACTTGATCGTACGCTCGGTGCCGTCCTTGGTCTTGACGACCATCGTCTTGGTGGCTGAATCCAGTTTGGTAATGGTGCCATGGACGGCACTGACCACGTCCTCCGCGGCCCAGCCAAGCGCACTCAACAGCAGAATTGCGAGAGATGCCCGTACAATGTTTTTGCTTTTCATTTTTTCAGTCTCCTTGAAGATCTAATCGGAATTTCCTTTTTGGGCCCGCAAGCAGGCTAACTCATACGGCGGTTTCGCGCTAGCGTAGTGGATGCGTGGTGAAAGTCCAGCGCTGGCGATCAGCGCCTAAAGGCTCTCGTAACACGGTACTTGCGGTATGCCTGAAGGCATACCCTGATACAAAGCGTACCGATACAAATTGCTCTTGCACCCTCGACGCTTCTATTCGTAGCGCAGGGCTTCGATCGGGTCGAGGCGGGAGGCGCGGATGGCGGGGACCATGCCGCTGATGAGGCCGACGGCGGTGAGGATGAGGACGGCTACGATCAGGGTGAGGGGGTTGATCATGAGACGGATGTCGCCGGCTTCGGCGTGTTTGGCCATGGCGCTGTAGAGGGTAAGCCGGCCGACGGTGAGGGCAACCACGTAAGCGAGGATGATGCCGAGCAGTCCGCCGGTGAAAGTGATGGCGAGCGCTTCGGCGAGAAACTGGAGAAAAATGTGGCGGCGGCGCGCGCCCAGGGCTTTCTCGACGCCGATTTCGCGGGTGCGCTGGGTGACGGAGACGAGCATGATGTTCATCAGGCCTACGCCTCCAATGCCGAGCGTGAGAGTGCCGATGAAGCCGAGCAGTATCTTGAGGCCGAGGGTGATGACCTCGAACTGGTGCAGCTGCTCCATAAGATTAAAGACAAATAGGGCGCGGCGGTCGGCGGGGTTGAATTTGTGCTGCGCGGCCATGGTGTAGCGCACGGATTGCTCGATCCGTTCATAGTCGTTGGTTTCGTAATTGAACCAGACGGAGTCGAGGTAGTGAGTGTCCTTGAGGTCGCTCATGGTCGTGAAGGGGACGTAGACGACGCGATTGGGATTGTCGTCGCCACCCTGCATCTTGGGGCTGAGAACGCCGACGACTTTAAAGCTGATGCCGTCAATGCGAATGCGCTCGCCCAGGGCGTTGCGCCCGGAGAAAAGTTTCTCCTTGGTTTCGGAGCCGATGACGGCGACGCGCGCGCGCTGCGTCTGATCCTGGGGGTTGTAGAAGCGTCCCTGCGCGAGGGTGAGAGCGCGGATGGCGAAAGTGTTGGGGTGTTCGCCGTTGACGCCGATGGTATAAGAGCGAGTGTCGTATTGCACCGTCGCCTGCTTGCCGCAACTGGGAGTGATGTGGGTGATCTGCGGAATGTTGGTGGTGAGCAGATCGATGTCCTCGAGGGTGAGGCGGATTGGCGCGCCGGCCTTCTCGCCACCAGACTGCATGGAGGAGCGGCCGGGAACCACGATCATGAGTTTGGTGCCAAAATTCTTGAAGATATTAACGATGGCGATGCCGAAGCCATCGCCATAGGCAAGGAGCATTACGACCGTGGCGATGCCCCATGCCATGCCCAGCATGGTGAGCGCGGTGCGGCGCCGGTTGTGGCGCATGGCATCATAGGACTCCTGGAGCAGGTCGCGGATCATCGGATTATTCCCTCCTTATTACTGGCCCGGGACAGTGCCACCCCTCGCTCTGCGGAACTGTCAAGGAGATTTGACGCAGTGATTTGGTAAACAAAGCTGTCTCGGCCACTCCCGTCGGGCCTTGATCCCACACGAACTCCGCCTATTTTCTCTACGGCTCTCTGCGAGCGCAAATTCTGCGGACCCACAAGAAAGATAACGCGGTTCACGAATTTGAAGGCGTGCCGCAGCATGAGTTGTTTGATTTCGCGGTTGTAGATGCCACCCCAGTAAGACCTGGCCAAAAACGTCCAACCGATTTCGATCTCGTTTTTTTCTTCGTTGTATCCGTGGAATCGCGACGACCCGATGACCGCGCCATCTTTGGAATCAATGGCGAGCAATGTTCCACCGGATTCCAAGGCCTCGCGGAAAAATATTTCGAAAACCTCTTTCTTGCAACGGTCCTTAGCCGGATGTTGTTCCCAAATGAGTGGATCTGAAGCTACAGCGTAGAGATCATTAAAATCCTCTGGTCGAAGCGGCCTGAGTTCGAGAAGCTCGCCAGTCAAAATGGGTTGGAGATCAAAAGACATTATTCTTGCCTCAAGGCCTCGACCGGCTCCAGGCGTGCGGCCTTACGCGCGGGATAGAGTCCGGCGGCGACGCCGGCTAGCGTCAGGCTGGCGATGGCCAGGATCGCAGTTTTTAGAACGAGCCGCGGCGGATCGAAGCCGGCGGGGCCGTTGTAATTGCGGAACAGCGCCATGAGGCCGCCGGCCAGGGCCATGCCGATGAGTCCGCTGACCAGCGTGAGCAGAATGCCCTCGGCGAAAAATTGCAGCATGATGCTGCGGTTGGTGGCGCCGAGAGCTTTGCGCAATCCGATTTCGCGCGTGCGCTCGCTGACGGCGATGAGCATGATGTTGATGACGCCGATGGCGCCCAGAGCGAGGGTGACCAGACCGACGGTGCCGAGGAATCCGTTCATCGCATCGAAGATGGTGCCCATCATTTGTGCTTGCTGGACGAAGTCAAGGCCTTCGAAGGCGTCTTCATCGTGATAATCGAAGTGGTGATTGCGGCCGATTACGCGGCGAGCCTCATCCTGCGTGAGCAGGTGTTCGTCGGCGACGCGAGGCTGATAATAGATATATGAAATCGCATCGCGGGCTTCCTCGCCCTTGAGCGGGAAATCACTGCGCATGACCTGGAAGGGAATGTAGGCGCGCATGTTAGTCATGTTGTCGTCGCCGCGTCCGACCCGGTTCAGAGTGCCAATGACTTCGAAGCGATGGTCATTGAGCAGAATGAACGAGCCGACGGCAGGGCGTCCCGGAAAAAGGTTGCGCGACATTTCGTCGCCGAGGACGACGACGTCGCGTTTTTGACTCTCGTCGAGGTCGTTGAGCCAGCGTCCCAGCTTCAGCGGGAGGAAGCGGATTCCTCTGTATTGCGGTTCGGCGCCGTTGAGTTGGCCACTGGCGCTGGCGAACTCGCTGACGGCATGCACGTCGTTGCTGGCGAGGACGGGAGTGATGGCACGAATGTGCGGAGATTCTTTACGGATGTCGAGGTAATCCTGGTACGTGAGCCTGTACTCGCGGGCGGAGTTCATGCTGCCCGGAACGGCCGGGGCGCGGCCGGGGAAGATCATTATGATGTTTTCGCCGTACTCCGAGAGGTTGCGTTGGTTGCCGGTTCGGAAGCCCTCGCCGAGACCGACCAGCAGGAGCAGCGAGCCGACTCCCCAGGCGATGCCGAACATGGTGAGGAACGAACGCAGCTTGTGCGCCCAGAGGGTGCCGAAAATCTGCGCGAAAACGTCGAACACCATTTGCATGGGGTGATCACTCGCGAACACAGGGCGGCTTTTGGCTTTTCGCTTTTCGCTTTTAGCTCTCAGCTGTCAGCTCAGCTACCTTGGTCTCATTACTTAGGATAGCAAGCGGACGGAGCTGGGTACACCGCACTGCCTGTTGGGGGCAGGTGCAGGTGTTTCGCCGCAGACGTCGCTTCCGATGGTTCATATGCCATTACGGTCCTGACGATCTTTTGGTTCCCAATTTAGCTCCCGATGTGGGGCTTTTTTTTTGTGCCTGGCGTGGGCGCAAATTTCAGTTGGCTTTAGATTGTTTGGATTGAGCGGAAATTTCCTGCGGAAACGGACGGCGAGAGGCTTGGCTACAAGAATGCTAGCGGTAGTGGGTTCGATCAAATGGCCTCAGGAATTAGAATCATGGGAAAAGTCGCGGTTTGCATTTTCGTTTTGGTTGCGCCGCTGCTCGCGCAACGCTTTGTAACCGATGCGCCGCCTGCCGCAGCCACGGGCCCGATTATTGAGGCGAGCGCGGGTTATACCTATCTTGGGTTGGATACGCCATCACGACAACGCGTCGGGCTTAGCGGAGTCGATGGCAACGGCTTGGTCGACTTCGACCCGCGCTGGGGAATCATGGTGGATTCCAGCTACGCCCGCGCTGGCAACGTGCTCGGCACCGGGCATAGCGGCAATGTTCTTAGCTGTCTGACCGGGCCCGTGTTCTATCCCGCGGAACTTCGCCATACTCGGATCTTCGTTCACACTTTGGCCGGCGTCAGTTTGGTCAACAGCGCGGTTCCGGTCAAAGAAACCTATTACCTGAGTGGAACCGTGACCCGATTCTCCTATGCCCTGGGGGGCGGAGTCGAACGCACCGTCGCCGGGCCGCTTGCCGTGCGCGTCGGCGCCGATTATCTGCGTACTACGTTTGCCAACTCCTCCGCGGCGATGCAGTTTCAGAACAATCTCCGCATCGTCACCAGCATCGTCTACCGTTTTGGGAAGCGTTAGCATGCTTTAGCCACGGTCGCCGGTTGACATAGCTACCTTAGATAGCTATTATGTGGTTATGCAAGTAAGTGTCGCAGATGCTAAGAACAAGCTTCCGGAATTGATTAAGGCAGTGGAGGACGGAGAGCCTGTGACCATCTGCCGCCGGGGTGTACCCGTAGTGGATATAGTGCGCACGAAAGAGCCGAGCCGCAAAAAGAGGACGCTCGGAACGCTTAAGGGCAAGATCGAGATCCTCGACCCGAACTGGTGGAAGCCCATGACGGACGAAGAAGTGGAAGCCTTCCTCGTGGGGCGTGGTTGAAGTGCGCGTCCTTTTGGACACGGCAATTCTAGTTTACGCGGTGGAGTCGCCGGAACGGCTCACCAAACGCGCGACCACCGTTTTAGAGAACGCAGAAAATGTTCTCGAGCTGAGCGCGATTTCGCTTTCCGAGATCGCAATCAAGCGAGCCTTGGGCAGGTTGAGACTCTCAGCCGATGTCGCGCGCCAGGCGGTTGCGGATCTGAACATCCGCATTCTGCCTTACACCGCCGATCATGCATTTCAGTTGTTCGACTTACCCCTTCACCATGCTGATCCCTTTGATCGGCAGATCATTGCTCAGGCCTTGTCCGAGAAGATTCCCGTTCTGGCTTCTGACGAAAAATTCAGCCTTTACAAGGGGGTCAAACTCATCTGGTAAGCTAATTCCGGCCGTCGTGGGATGTAACATTCACCCAGAAACAGATTGACCTGATCCAACTCAATACATATTCTGGGCTATCTTCGGCGGCATTGCGTTAATAATGGTTTTTCGCATAATCAAGTTCGGCGCGCTCTAACACACGGTTCAAGCCGCCCAGCCACGCCTTCGGCGCGGCCGGCGGCTTAACCTAGGCGTTAGGCCCACAAGATAGGGAGAGCATCTTGGCCGCAAAAATTCTCGTGGTTGTTAGTGCGAGCATTATCTTTACGCTCGGAGTCGTCCACCTCGTCTATACGTTCTGGGGGCCAAAGCTCACGCCCCGTGACCCCGCGCTGCAAATCAGCATGAGCCAGATTTCACCTGTCATTACGAAAGAGACAACGATGTGGCGGTGTTGGGTGGGCTTCAATGCCAGCCACAGCATGGGGGCTATTTTGTTCGGCTTGGTTTTCGGTTATCTCGCATTGGCTCACGGCCAACTCCTCTTTCAGTCACCGTTCCTGCTCGTTGTTGGGCTGGCAATGCTTGGTGGTCTTGTTGTGCTCGCCAAGGTTTATTGGTTCAGTACGCCTTTCACAAGCGTCTGCATTTCTTTGGCCTGCTATGTCGCCAGCATTGCGCTATCGCGGGCCTAACCATGCGCTCCAGCCGACAACCCTCCGCTTGGCTATGGATTGCGCTCGGCGTGAGAAATTCGGTGAACTCCAGGTTTGGGATCGTTGCGGGGCACAACAAGATCTGGCGGTGGCGGGCGAGGCGGGCGGTCTTTCAGTTGGAGCATCTACACGGTCGGTCTTTCAGGTTGACAACCCTATCTCAACTGCTCTAGGATTTTATCGATCATGACTTCGCTGATACATCGCCATCACCACCATTACCATGCGACGAGCGTGTCGGCGGGGGACATCGGATAACCAACAGCACTTATAGGAATCCAAGCCCGCTGGCGCGGACCTCGCCCAGCGGGCTTTTTGCTGTCGTGCGAGCTCTGGACATCGCGCACGCGATTCTTAAACATGATTCTTAATCCGCTATTCTTAAACGAAGACCAGGAGGGTTCGATGGAGATCGATTTCGACAAGATGCAGGGTCTGGTGCCTGCCGTCATTCAGGATGCGGGCACCGGGGAGCTGCTGATGGTGGGCTTTATGAATCGGCAGGCGCTGGATATGACCTTGCACAGTGGATTCGCGACGTTCTACAGCCGCACTCGCCAGACGCTTTGGACCAAGGGAGAAACGTCGGGCAATCGTCTGCAGGTGGTTGCCGCCTTCGCCGACTGCGACCGGGATACGGTACTGCTGCGCGTCCGCGTGCTGGGCGAGGGCAAGGTCTGCCACACCGGGACACGCTCCTGCTTTATGCAGGAACTTCCTCTGGGAAGCTCGCTCGGAGCCGCGCTGGTGGGACAGGAGACGGATGGGCAAGAGAGGGCGGAGCGATGAAGTTGCGACTGGGCATCCCCAAAGGAAGTTTGCAGGAAGCGACGCTGAGCCTATTCACGCGCGCCGGATTGCGCGTGTACACCAACGCCCGCTCATATTTCGCCGCCACGGATGATCCCGAAATCGAATGCATGCTAATTCGCGCCCAGGAGATGGCGAGGTACGTGGAACACGGGGCGCTGGATGCGGGCTTGACTGGCCTGGATTGGGTGCTCGAAAGCGGCCTCGATGTGGTCAAGGTCTGCGACCTTGTTTATGCCAAGCAAAGCATGGGCAAGGTCAGATGGGTGCTGGCCGTCCCGGAGGAATCGAGTTTCCAGAAACTCGAAGACCTTGCCGGTCGAATCATTGCCACAGAGTTGGTCAGTTTCACTCGCAACTATTTCGCGAATCGGAAGGTTGAGGTGCGCGTCGAGTTCTCATGGGGCGCGACGGAAGTCAAGCCGCCGTTGCTGGCGGATGCGATTGTCGAGGTGACGGAAACGGGAAGTTCACTGCGCGCCAATCATTTGCGAATCCTGGAGACCGTACTGGAGTCGAATACGCAACTGGTCGCGAACCCGGCCGCTTGGGCCGATGCCGCGCGGCGGCAAAAGATTGAGAACCTGGCGGTCATGCTGAGTGGGGCTATCGCCGCTTTGGGGCGGGTCGGTCTGATGCTCAACGTGCGCAAACCAGATTTGCCTGGCGTTCTCGGTCTTCTGCCCGCGCTGCAGAATCCGACGGTCGCGCCTCTGGCCGATGGCGAGTGGGTCGCGGTGAACACGGTCATTGAGGAACAGGCCGCTTGGTCGCTGATTCCGAAGCTGAAGCAAGCCAACGCTCAGGGCATCGTCGAATATCCGTTGAATAAGGTGGTGATGTGATGCGCGGGGTGCGCAACAACGCGAGGCGCGATAAGGTGGTGCGCGACGGCGCCATGCGCATTCTCGAAGGCTCCGCGCAGGCTCGTCTGGTGACGGCGCTGGCCGGGCGCGGTGCGACCGATCTGGCCGAGGTCGAACCGGCGGTCCGGCGCATTGTGAATGACGTCCGGCGCAACGGCGATCGCGCTGTACGCCGCTATGCTACACGTTGGGACGGATTGGGCGAGGGCGAGCCGCTGCGTGTTTCTGACGATGAGCTGCAGCAGGCTTGGGAGCAAACTAACTTGGAACTGCGGGACGCGATCACGCAGGCAGCGGGCAATATCCGCCGTTATGCGGAGTGGCAAGCGGCCCCGGCTAAAGAGTGGCGGCGCGAAATTCAGCCTGGCGTCAGCGTGGGCCAGTTGGTACGACCGCTGGAATCGGTGGGATGCTACGTTCCGGGCGGGCGCTATCCTTTGCCTTCCACGGTGCTTATGACGGTGATTCCCGCGCAGGTCGCCGGGGTCCGGCAGATTCGCGTGGCGTCTCCGCGCCCGGCGCAGGCAACGCTGGCGGCGGCTGCGTTCCTCGGCGTGCGCGAGTTCTATCGAGTCGGCGGGGCACAGGCGATCGCTGCCCTTGCTTATGGAACTGAAGAGATTCCGCGCGTGGACAAGATCGTCGGTCCGGGCAACCGCTACGTCACTGCTGCCAAGAAATTGGTGGCTTTCGATTGCGCTATTGAATTTCTGGCTGGTCCTACCGAAGCCGTCGTCATCAGCGCAGACGGCGATCCGGCTTGCATCGCTTCCGACCTGGTGGCGCAGGCGGAACATGATCCCGACGCGCTGTGTATTTTCATAACAACTTCACGCGGGTTAGCGAAAAAGGTTCAGCACGAGGTGCGCACACGCTCGCGCGCCAATCCGATTGCCGCCGAAGCGCTCTCCCAGCGCGGCGCCATCCTTCTGGTTGCTTCGCTTGAACAGGCGGTCGAAGCGTCGAATCGCATCGCGCCCGAGCATCTCACGCTTCCGGCGGCGCTGGCACCGGCGGTGCAGCATGCGGGCGCGGTTTTCCTGGACGAGTTCACACCTCAGGCCGCAGGCGACTATGTCTCCGGACCGAACCACGTGCTGCCCACGGGGGCGATGGCTCGGGTGCGTGGCGGCCTCAGCGTGCTTGATTTCGTACGTGTCATTGGCTGTCAGCAAGTGTCCCGTGCGGGAATCCGCGGGATCGGGCCGCCGGGCATTACGCTGGCCACGGCCGAAGGATTGAAGGGACACGCGGAGGCGTTCCGAGTGAGGTGCTCCCATGCTTGAAGCTCGCGATGCGGTAAAGAAGTTGCACGTTTATCGGCCCCCACTGGCTAACCGAACGGGGCTGCGTCTCGATTTTAATGAGAGCACAATCGGATGTTCGCCGCGCGTGTTGGCGGGGCTGCGGTCGCTCGATGCCGAGTGCCTGGCGCGTTATCCCGAGCGCGAGCCGGTGGAAAAACTGGTCGCGCGTTTTCTCGGACTCGATGCGGCACAGGTCTTGCTCACGAACGGCGTTGACGAAGCGATTCATCTGCTCTGTTCCACGTATCTCGACCCTGGGGACGAAGCGCTTATCGTCGTGCCCACCTTCGCCATGTACTCGATCTTTGCTTTGGCCGAAGGCGCGCGCGTTATCGAAGTGCCTGCCGCCGAAAATTTTGCATTTCCCACGCAGCAACTGCTCGCTCAAATTAGCCCGCGCACGCGGCTCATCGCGGTGGCAAACCCTAACAATCCGACCGGAGCCGCGGTGGCGGGCAATGTCCTCATTCAGATTGCGCAAGCAGCGCCGCAAGCTGCTGTGCTCGTCGATGAGGCGTATTTTGAATTTCACGGAGAAACGCTCATCGACCGCACCCGGCAAATCGAGAATCTTTTCGTGGCGCGCACTTTTTCCAAGGCCTACGGCCTTGCCGGTCTGCGCATTGGCATTCTTGCGGGAGACGCACGGCAGATGGAGATGGTTCGTCGCGTTGCCTCGCCCTACAGCGTTAACGTGGCCGCGCTCGCAATTCTCCCGGCGGCGATTCACGATCAGGAATATGTCAACGGCTATGTCGCGCAAGTGCGACGCAATCGCGAGAGACTACAGCTGGAGCTTGGCAGCCTCGGTCTGCGTTACTGGCCGAGCCACGCGAATTTTGTCTTAGCCCGCATTGGCATAGCCCACGCGGAATTTGTTCGAGCGCTGCGCGATCGCGGAATTCTGGTGCGCGACCGGCACTTTGACCCCGGATGCGAAGGCTGCGTCCGGCTCACCGTGGGAACGGACGAACACACGCAGACTCTGATTCTTGCTATGCGCGACGTCATCAATCAAATTGGGTTGCGAACTGGGTTGCGGAGGCCGTTTCCAACCGAGGTGCAGTCGTGAGGAAAGCTAAACTGCATCGCAAAACCGCGGAAACGGAAATTCAAATTATCCTCACCATCGAGGGCCGAGGAAAGTACGAAGTCTCCACCGGAATCCGTTTTCTGGACCACATGTTGGAGTTGTTTACTCGTCACGGTGGATTCGATTTGAAACTCGCCGCCCGGGGTGACTTGGATGTGGATCAGCACCACACCGTGGAAGATGTTGGCATTAGTCTGGGTGAGGCGTTTGACCGCGCTCTGGGCGACCGGCGCGGCATCTGGCGAGCCGGATACTTTCTAATGACGATGGACGAGACTCTGGGATTGGCGGCGGTGGACTTTGGCGGCCGCGCGGTGGCTGTGGTCGAGACTAAGGTTCGCGCGGCGCGAGTCGGCGATCTGCAAACGGAACTAGTGTGCGACTTCTTTGAGGGCTTCGCACGCGGCGCGCGCGCCAATGTTCATGCGCGGGTGCTTTACGGGCGGTCCAGCCATCACAAGATCGAAGCGCTGTTCAAAGCTTTTGCGCGCGCGCTGCGTGTTGCCTGCTCCCGCGACCGCCGACTGGGACGCATGCTGCCGAGCACCAAGGGGCTTCTATGATCGGGCTTCTATGATCGGGGCTTCTATGAGAGCGCCAGCGATCGCGATCGTGGATTACGGCGCCGGCAACCTGAATTCGGTGAAGAAGGCGTTTGACTATCTCGGCGCGGACGTTGTCCTAACCACGCAGCCTGAAATTGTCGCGGCGGCGGAGAAGATCGTGCTGCCTGGCGTCGGGCACTTCTCCGCGTTGGGCGCGCTCGACAACACGGGCTTGCGAGACGCCGTGCTGCAAGGCGCGAGCGCGGGCAAGCCATTCCTGGGGATCTGCCTGGGAATGCAATGGCTGTTCGAGGGCAGCGACGAGGCTCCCGAGTTTGCGGGAGCGGGAATTTTTGCCGGCCGATGCCGGCCGTTTCCTTCTTCGGTGAAATCGCCGCACGTGGGATGGAACTCGCTGGCAGTGCGGGAAGGATCGCGGTTGTTGCGCAACGTCGCACCTGAATCCTTTGTCTACTACACCCATTCATTTCAAGCGCCGGTGGTTGCCGCTACCACGGCTGCGACCGAATACGGAACGCAGTTTTCCGCCGTGGTCGAACAAGAAAATATTTTCGGCGTGCAGTTTCATCCGGAAAAATCGTGGACCGTGGGGTTGCTCATGCTCAAGAATTTCTGTGAGGTTTAATACGTGCTGACCAAACGCATCATTGCCTGTCTCGATGTGGACAACGGCCGGGTCGTGAAAGGCGTGCAGTTTGTTAATCTGCGCGACGCCGGCGACCCGGCGGAATGTGCCACGGCTCACGCCCGCGATGGCGCCGACGAGATCGTTCTGCTTGATATTACGGCCACTAGCGATAAGCGCCGCACGATGATCGATGTGGTCTCCCGCACGGCGCGTTGTTTGTTTATTCCGTTCACGGTGGGCGGAGGAATCCGTGAACTCGCCGACGCCGAGGCCGTGTTCGAGGCAGGCGCCGACAAAATCGCGATCAACTCGGCCGCGGTGAAGGATTCGACACTGATCGGGAAAATTGCCGCTCGTTTTGGCTCGCAGGCGGTGGTGGTGGCCATCGATGCCAAGCGGAGGAACGGAGGTCTCGGTGGCTTCGAAGTATACGTTGCCGGCGGGCGCATTCCCACAGGCCGGGACGCGATTCTCTGGGCGCGGGAGGCCGCGGCTTGCGGCGCAGGAGAAATCATGCTCACTTCGATGGACCGCGACGGGACCAAAGCTGGTTTCGATTGTGAGTTGACGCAGTTGGTGGCCGACGCCGTTTCCATTCCGGTGATCGCGTCGGGCGGCGCCGGTTCGGCGCGGGATTTCATTGAAGTCTTCCAGAGCGGGCGCGCGGACGCGGCTTTGGCCGCTTCCATTTTTCATTTTGGTCTCGAAAACATCGGACAGTTAAAACTTGAACTGCGCGCTGCCAACGTGCCGGTGAGATGGCCATGCTGATTCCGTCAATCGACCTGATGGGCGGCAAGATCGTGCAGTTAGTTCAGGGAGAGAAGAAGAAACTGGAGTTCGACAATATCGACTACTGGATCGAGCGCTTTTCCAAGTATCCCGTAGTCCAACTCATCGACCTCGACGCGGCCATCGGCACCGGCGACAACCGGTCGTTGGTGAAGCAGATCGCCGGACGCCTGCCTTGCCAGGTTGGCGGCGGCATTCGCACGCTCGAAACTGCCCAGGAACTTCTGAACCTGGGTGCGCGCAAGGTGATCATCGGGTCCGCATTGATGACGGAAGGCCGGATCAACCAGGAGTATGCTCGCGCGCTGGCAGAGAAGCTCCCGAGGGCGGCGCTCATGTTTGCTCTCGATTCCCGCGGAGGCCGGGTTGCGATTGACGGCTGGCGCACGCAGACTGCTGTCACTGCCTTCGACATGATTCACGAGCTGGAACCTTTCTGCGGGACGTTTCTCTATACGCACATCGACACGGAAGGCTTGATGGGCGGAATTCCGATGGAGACGGTTCACGCCATCCGGCGCGCCACCGAACGACACCTGGTGGTCGCCGGCGGTATCACTGAACAGCACGAAATCGACAGCCTCGACGCGCTCGGGATTGACGCCGTCGTAGGCATGGCGCTGTATGCTGGGAAAATTCAGGGTTGAGCAAGTTTAAGTTTTCCGCCTGAGCTTTTCTGCCTCGCATTTTCTGTTTCACAATTTCTGTCCGTCACCATGTGCGTAGGGGGCGGGCAGGGTGCTGCCGGGTTGTTCGAGCGGGCGAACTGACCAACTAGGCTAACCAACGGAGACCTCTAATGTCATTTGTTGAGAATCAAGGGACAAAGATTTATTGGGACGAAACGGGGCAAGGAGCACCGCTTCTCCTGATCATGGGCCTGGGGTATACGTCGGCCATGTGGTATCGCACACGGCCGGCGCTGGCGCAACATTTCCGCACGATTGCATTCGACAATCGAGGCGTGGGACGGAGCGACGTTCCTCCCGGGCCTTATTCGATTGCGACCATGGCATCGGACGCGGCTGCGGTTCTGGATGCCGCCGCTGTTACCCGTGCTCACGTTTTTGGCGTTTCGATGGGCGGCATGATTGCGCAGGAGTTCGCGCTGCAGTATCCGGCGAGGACGCGCTCGTTGATTCTGGGCTGCACTTCAGCCGGCGGACCTTCGGCGGTGCGCGCGGAGAACAACGTGATAGACCTACTAATGGCGCGCGGCATGACTCTGGAGCAAGCGCGGGAAGCCGTTCTTCCTTACATCTATGATGCGGCCACGCCGCGAGAGAAGATCGACGAGGATACCAGGGTGCGCGCGCGCTGGCTGCCTTCGCTCGAAAGCTACATGGCACAACTACAGGGGATCCTGGCGTGGGAGAGCTACAGCCGAATCGCTCAGATCACGGCGCCGACGCTGGTCATCCATGGAAAATCGGATGCGCTGGTGCCCCCGGGTAATGGGGAGTTGATCGCGAAGCGGATTCCAGGCGCTAAACTCGTCCTGCTCGAGCACGCGAGTCACTTGTTTACTACCGACCAGAGCCAAGCGGCACACAAGGAAATACTCGAATTTCTTTTGTCGCTGGCTGGCGGGGAGCCGGGCCTGACAGCAGCAAGGTCGTGAGTCCGTGTCATGAGTCCGGTCATGAATCCGTGTGTCATGGTCGAAAGTGAGCTTCAAAATCGACATTCACGGCGGGCTCAGGTTTTTCTCCTGGCTCGCGCAGCTGCCCTGGCGGGGGCTCCTTTGCCCCTCTTGCTGACGTGAATCACACGCCTCAGCGCCTCGATGAGAGCGGGGCCGCGCATGCGGAGTTCTGCGCGATGGTGTAAGGAAAGATCCCTCAGCACCTTTTCGCCCTTCGGAGTCAGGGAAAGCAATACTTCGCGGCCGTCTTCACCGCCGCGGTGCCGGCGGACATAGCCGCCGGCGGAGAGCCGATTTACCAGCTCAACCGCACTGTGATGTCGGACCTGCAGCCGCTCGGCCAGCTCTCCGATGCGCGGGCGCACGTTCGTGGGCAGCCCTTTCAAGGCAAGCATGAGCTGATGCTGGCGAGGTTCAAGGCCAGCCACGCGGGAGGCTTGCTCACTGAAGTGGAGAAAACGGCGAATCTGATAACGCAATTCCGCCAGTGATGTGTAGTCAGCCAAGGTAAGCGTCCTTTCCATGCGGCAAAGTATATCGTCTCACGACCATTGGGGCTGTGACGGTTGGATCAACCGGTGCCTTAACGGCGCCCGGGGAGTGCCAGGCTGCGTGTGCCGGGCTCGATTGACAATTATATCGTATAACGATATAGTTGTTCACAGGAGGAGGACAACCATGAAAAGGTCAGTAGCTTCGGCGATTTCCATCTTCATCGCGACTTTGGTTCTGGGTGTGGGCTCGCTGCCCGCTTGGGGCCAAGGCGAGAACCCCCCAGCCGACACCAAGGAAGTTGGGCAGACTTCGGGCCACGGCGTCACTCTCGTGGAACTGAGCGCCCAAAGGGATGTCGAACAACAGATCAGAACTCTGCACGATCAAGGCCGGCAGGCAGCATTAAAGGGCGATGCTGGCTTTTTTGAGAAGCACCTGGCCGCTGGCTACTTTGGAATTGGCGGCGACGGGAAGTTGAGGACGAAGGCGGAGTCGCTTCAGGACTTCAAGTCGGGCGTCATCAAGTACGAATCCATTGACGAACGCGACGTGAAGGTAAACACGTATGGGAACACCTCTGTGGTGAACTCCGTGGCCTCCGTCAAAATGACCGCCAATGGCAAGCCGATCGATGGCGATTATCGCGCAACCTTCGTGTATGTGAAGCAGGGAGGCGACTGGAGGGAAGTCGCGTTCCAGTCAACGCCAGTGGCACCAGAGGGCCGGTGAACCACCGTGAGACAACAAGGATCAGCGTCAGTAAATCCGGTACCGGTCGTAAAAGCGAACGCCAATCTCGCCGCAGTGCTGTGGGCTCGGCGGCGGCGACAGAATTACTTAGCGGAGGAACCCCCATGTTCACACGTATGATGACCTGCACACTGAAGCCGGAGAAAAAAGAAGAGTTCCTGGAAGCCGCACGCCAACTCCCAGGCGCTTACAAGAACCAGCCCGGCTTTGTCGATCTGCTTACCTTGATCTCGGAGGAGCATCCCAACCGTGCGCTCGTGGTCGCTGTTTGGAAGACAAGGTCCGATTCCCAGGAGTTCTACAAGAATCGTGCTCCGCTGCTCGATCTGAAGCCTTTTCTTGAGGAGGAACACATCGAGCATTATTACCTCGAGACTTCGAAGGTGTTCCAAATTGGCAGTGGCAAGGCTGCGTAGAGCGAATCCAGAGTTGCCGCGCGGGCACCGGCAGCTGCCGAGCTGCGCTCGGCTTGGACGGCCGAGGGCGGCCGTCCCTACACGAGCGACCTCAAAGCGCAGCCAGCCGCCTTTGGATCAGCAGGAAGTATAGGGCCAGCAGAATAAGCAGGAATCCGTTCAGGCTGAGCACCACTGGCGCCGTAAACACGGGAACGAGCCATCCCGACAATAGATTCCCCATCGGCATGCCGCCGCGGAATGCGAAATTGTAGACGCTCATCACGCGCCCGCGCATTTCGTTCGTACTAATCAGCTGCACCAGTGAATTCACCGTAGCAAAGACCGCCATCATGGATGCGCCCACCAGCACCAGGAAGGTCTGGCTCAGCGGCAGCGACTTGGAAAGGGCAAATCCGGAAATCCCAGCGCCCAGGCAGATGAGGGCGCCGAGAGCGACGAGCCCCTTTTTTTTGATATTGCCCGCGGTCGCGATGGTCAGCGAGCCGCAAATCGAACCGAGTCCCATGAGGGCGAGGAGATTGCCGTAGGTTTCCGGACCGCGATGGAAGATGTCTTTCACGAATACGGGAAAGTAGGTGCGCATGGGCATGCTCAAAAAGGTCATGCAGAAAGCCAGCAAAATCAGCGCTTCCATCGAACTCTGCTTGCGAACGAACTGAATGCCCTGCTTCAGGCTGGTGAACATCGACTCCGTGGCCTTGAGCGGCAGGAAACGGGCGCGAATGATCGACAGCGACACGATGGGCGCCAGAAAGGAAAGCGCGTTCAGCCCGAAGCACCACTTCTCTCCCAGCCTCGCTAAGGCCTGCCCGGCGAGTGCCGGCCCGACCATGACCGCCACGTTGAACTGGATCGAATTCAAAGCGATCGCGTTCGGCATGTCTTCTCTCTCGACCAGCGTGGGAATCAGCGCCTGGTAGGCCGGACCGCCGAAGGCCTGAGCGAATCCGGAAACGAACGAAAGGCAGAGGATGTGCCAGACGTGTACCAGACCCGTGGCCACGAGAATGGTGAGCAGCCCGGCGCTAGCCATCTGCACATACTGGGAGCCGAGGAGAATTTTCCGGCGCTCGACGCGATCGGCCACTACGCCGCCGATCAGAGAGAACAGAAAGATGGGAATGCCGCCGAGAAATTGATCCAGCGCCAACAAGAAGGCGGAGTGGCGGAGCCGGTAGACCAGCCAGCCCTGCGCCACGATTTGCATCCAGGTGCCGATGCTGGAGGTGCAGGCGCCAAACCACATTAGGCGGAAATCGCGATATTGAAATGCTTTAAAGACCCGGCCAATCACCGTAGCGTCTCCGTAGGGGCTCCGCAGAAGCCTACCATGCGGCATCAAGCGTTAGACGTGGCAGTAATGGATTCAGGGGTTTGGAGGGCCTGGGCTTTTCCCATATCTCTGCCTGTGACCGAAGTCACAGATATGTGATCAGAGATCACAGACAGGCTAACGCTCTAAAGCGGAAAATATAGATGGAGTTTGCAGAGCCTTTGCATTAAGGGAGGCACTTATGAAAAGGACCGTTTCTCTGTTTGCCGTATTGACCGCGGCTTTTGTGATCCTGGCTACCCAGCAGGCGTTCGTGCAAGAGAGAACGCCGGTTAAGGTGACAGGCTCGGAGGTTGTAACGGGGGTGGTCATTGTTCACGTCCAGAAGGACGGAAAAGCCCTTGAACTGCAGTGCAATCAGGGAGTGAGCAACTGCAAAGCTCTGTCGAGCGGCAGCTACCTGATGGTGGAACTTCCCAAAAACTACGGAATATACGATTGCAAGAACGTTGAGATGTATCGAGGGGATCAAGCGAAACCAGACGCAGCCGAGCAGATTGGCAACTACTGCCTGATGGAAAAGTGAGGGTAGTGAGGGTGGAGCGTCCAGGTCCGGGGTGATTCCGGTCACAAAAAGACTGCAAAAAAGGGACACCCGCGCGCGGTGTCCCCACCTACCACCAACTTGACTTACTTATTCTCGTTCAGTGATCCGGCGCCAAACTCTTTTCGTTGTATCACCGGACGCGCCGCTCTTGCTGTCGCCGCTGCCGGCATTGCCGCCGCCGCTCCGTAGCGCTCGAGCAGCACGGGCACCATCGCGCCTTCCGCTTCTTTCACAAACGTGAGCTTGCTCTCGCCCAGCAGATCGACGCGGACGAAATCTCCCAGCTTCACCTGTCCAGTGGCCACCAGGTTCGCCAGCGGAAACACCAGATGCCGTTCAATTGCCCGCTTCAGGTGCCGCGCCCCATACTTCGGATCGGTACCCTCCGCGAGCAGGAAGTTCTTCACCTGCGGTGTGCAGTTGAACACGAATTGGTTCGCGCCCGCCGCCATCAGCACCCGTTGCTGCACCATCCCCAGTTCGATTTCCAAAATCTGCTGCAGGTGCTCGGAGCGCAGCGTCTTGAACACGACGACTTTGTCGATGCGGTTCATGAACTCGGGAGCAAACTTGCGCCGCGCCGCGTCCACTGCCGAACGTGTAATCTTGTCGTCGAGCGAGTTATCCACCAGCACCGCTTTCGGCGCAAAGCCCAAGCCGCCATCCACCAACCCGTTCATCTCGACGGCGCCCAGGTTCGAGGTCATGATGATGATGCAACTCGAAAGGTCTACGCGCCGGTTATCGCCCAGCGTCAGCGTCGCCTTGTCCAAAATGCCGAGCAGCAACTGCCAAAGCGAGTCGGAAGCCTTTTCGATTTCATCGAACAGCAGGATCGACAGCTTCAGTTTTTCCGTGTGCCACTGATTGAGCGCTTCCTGCGTCAGCAGCGGATGCGTCTCGCGGTGTCCCAGGTATCCCGGAGGCGAGCCGATCAGCTTGGCAATCTCGTGCGAGTGCTGGAACTCGGCGCAATCGATCTTGATGCAGGCCCGCGCGTCTCCGAACAAAGACTCGGCCACCGCTTCGACAACTCGCGTCTTGCCCGAACCGGTCGGCCCCAGGAACAGCAGATTGCCCACCGGACGGCCCGGAGCATTCAGCCCAGCCAGAAACATCTGATAGATTTCGGCAACCTTCTCGATCGCCTGATCCTGGCCCACAATCTTCCGGCGCAGAGCGCCTTCAAAATCACGAGCGTCGTTGCTGCGGCGGTTCGGATCCAGCACGGTGGCGAGGTTCGTTCTCATCTTTTCGGGGCCCTGTTTTCTTTCCGGGAACTGCATGTTTTCTCCGAAACTGCTCATTTTTGTCATTTGGGAGGAAGGCCGCAGTTCCTTACCCGCTCTCTCCCTGTGCAAGCCGTTCGCCATCCGCCAAAAGCCCCGTAATCCCCCACTTCTCATCGTCTTAGATGCGGCTAGCCCGCTTCCCGTCAGGCCGGCCTGGTTACCCACAGCTCCTGCAAGAGCAATAGTTTGCAGTCTGCGGGAACTTTTCCGCAGCGTCCTAAGCACCCTGCGCCCATGTCCCCCATGCGGTAACCCGCTTGGCCGGACGTAACTGGCAGTCCAGGTTACCGCGAGTGCACAATAGAAACAGATTTCCTCTCTGGAGAATATCCTTGTCCCGATGTTCAGCGGCTAAGCCTTCGGTATTAAGACTTTCAACGGCTAGACTCTCGATTGCGAGCCTTGCTGCCTTCGTGCTCCGAGCGGCCCTGGTCAGCCTTGGCCTTCTTTTTCCAACCGCGTCCGCCGTGCAAAATCCCCACGACGCGCAGTTGGTCCAGGCGAAAGCCGATGCCACCAAAAAACCCGATCCCCCGCGGCCCGTTATCGCGGCCGTTATTGCGCCGCCCGGCGCCGATCTTTACGTCGCCCAGCGCGGGGACAGCATCACGTCAGTCGCCCGCAAATATCTGAAGCGGACGAAATACCTCACCTCAGCCGAAGTGGCCGAAGCCATCCGCGCAGCCAACCATAACCGGCAGGGGGTCTTCCTGAAATCCGGAGAGCAGATCGTCATCCCCGGAATTCTCGAATCGCCAATTGTAGAGAAATCGGTGACAGTTGCAAGAGATTTCGAAGTCCGCGCCATTTATCTGACCGGGGTGATGGCGGGCAGCGATCATGGGGAGCGCATCATCCGCCACTGGCGCGAAGTTGGCGGCAACGCGGTCGTCTTCGATATCAAGGATAGCGACGGCATCGTCAACATCGCCTTCGACCACCCCCTGGCCAGCGGACAGCGCCACTATATTTCCGATCTGCCCAAGTTGATTCACTTTCTGCATTCCGAAAACATGCACGCCATCGCCCGCATCGCCGTCTTCCGCGATGAGCACCTGGTCACGAGCCACCCGGAACTAGCGGTAAAGTCCCGTAGCACCGGCCAACCCTGGCGCGAAAATGGCAAGCTTGTCTGGACCGACCCCTCAAACCCCAAGGTCCAGGACTACGACATCGCGCTCGCCAAGTTCGTAGCCCAGGCTGGAGTCGATGAAGTGCAGTTCGACTACGTTCGCTTTCCCGCCGAAGGCGACCAGAAAGATGCCGCTTTTCACTTCCAGACGGATCAACCCGAACACAAGTGTAGAGACGGGGCTTGCCCCGTCTCCCCAACCGCCGGTTCTTCAAATGATCGCCCGAAAACAAAAAAAGACGTGCAGCGCTCGGAAGTGATCGCCGATTTTCTCCAGCGCGCCTATGCCGAGATTCATCCCACCGGCGTTCTGTTCTCGCTCGACGTCTTTGGGGTCATGGCGTGGCAGCGTCCCGTCGATCTTGCGCACACCGGGCAGGACATCGTGGCGATGGCCAAGCACTGCGACGTGCTCTCGCCCATGATCTATCCCTCGCACTTCTTCGGCATGGACGGCATCGCGCACCCTGGCGACGCACCCGAGCATTTCATCGGCGAGTCCATGGACCGCTTCAAGCTCATCACCAAAGACAGCGGCGTGGTGATTCGGCCCTGGCTGCAAGCCTTTGCCTGGCGGACGAAGACTTACTCGCCCAAGTATGTTGAAGTTCAGACCGAAGTAGCGAAAGAAAAAGGCGGAATCGGCTTTCTGTTCTGGAACGCCAACAACGACTACTCGAAGCCCTACACCGCCATGCCGGAAATGCGCGCCGCCAAAAACAAAGATCGTTACTTCCGTGGCGACGAAGTGGGCTCCAAGCCTGAACCCGCCACGACGACTCCGATTGCCTCAACCGTCGCGCCCGTCAGCGCACCCAACACAAATGTAGAGACGGGGCTTGCCCCGTCTGCCAGCGATAGCACGCGCCACGCCCAAAAAATCTGGCGCCACTAGAGCACATGCCGGAAAAGGGGATACCAACCTTAGCGGATGGGGAGTGCGTACATCAGGCCGCCTTGCGTCCAGAGGTTGTTTAAACTGCGGGGCAGTTTCATCACCGACCCGGAGCCCAGGTCGCGCTCGTACATCTCGCCATAGTTGCCCACGGCTTCGATGACTGGGGCAGCCCATGTGCATCCTGGGTCGAATACTCGGGCTCTTCCGTGTTGATTCCGCAGGGGAGTGAACCGACGGTCCTTCTAGGGCGAAGGACTCGGGCCGGCGTGGGATGCCAGCCCGAGCCATCGCGGCTATCAATTCGGATTCGTCTTCGGCCGCGGGTTGAAGTCGCTGGGAACTGCGTTTACGATCCCCTGCTGGCGATCGGTGGTCGTGATTCCCAGGTACTGACAACCGCCGAAACCCCACGCCTGGGGCAGAGTTTGGATAAGCGCTTCAGGAACCGTCACGTAGGACGGCGGCAACGGAGCCGCCTTTCCGCTCAATCGCGACGGACTAAGAGCGTCGAGCAGATTCGTGATGCCGGGCGTGAGCGCATCTTCCGGCCCGAGATTCTTTTGTCCGAATTCCTTCTCGCCCTTGTTGCGCGCACTCAATTCATCCGGCAGTTGCGCCAGCGGCGGCAGGTTGAACACTGCGTCGATGAATTTCACTACCGAGGATTGACTTCCCTGTGCTTGCGCAACGTAGTTGGTGCGGGCGTAAGGCGAAATCACCAACAAAGGAACCCGAGGGCCATTGCTGATCAAGCTGTTATCCGGGCCGTATGTGCGCACCGGAGGCGGAACGTGGTCATAATCACCCTCGGAGTCGTCCCAGGTGATAATGATCGCGCTTTGTGACCAATAGGGACTCGCGGCGATCTTGTTGATGGCTTCCGCTACCATGGCGTCGCTGATCTGAGCATCCGAATACCCTGGATGGTCGTCATCTCCGATGAAAGCCTTTTGGACTGTTGAGTCCGGATTGGCTGGCTTAAGACCGAAGAGGTTTTGATAGCCGCCCTTGACGAAAAAGACACCGCCCTGCTTCGGAAGCGTCTTATGTTCCACGGCATTGAAGAAGTCCTGCAGACCATGAAGCTGGCTGCGCATCTTCGGGTTGTTGGAAATATAGCCGAAATACTGCGGCCCATTGTGGTGAGTAACGTAGGACGCGTGTGTCCCGTTGGCGTCCACTGGACCCGGATCGGTTGGCTCCTTGTCGTAGCCTTCCTCATACCAACCGAACGGCACCGTCGCCGCTTTAAGCGACGAGATGAAGTTCACGTCGTCCTCCACGTCATCCAAGTCCGCAGGGTCAGTATCCGCCTTCACCACATTTTGCAAGTTTCCGCCCGCAAGCGTCAGGGGGATCGTGGCGAACGTCAGGTTGATTTGCGTGCCATATCCGGGGTAGTCGGTGGGGTTCACCGGCATCTTGTGCGCCGGTGGCGTGGGGTCGGATGGCGATCCCCAGAAGGGATCGTTGTCATTCACTACGGGCACACCCGGAGCGGAAGATCCGTTATCCGTGTACCCTTGGTCGGGGTGACGCACCCATTGTGTCTGGCCGCTCTGGGCGCCGATGATCGAGAGATTCCCAGGCGTTGAGGGTCCCGTCATGGTCTCGAAGATGTGGTCAAACAGTACGAACTTCTGGGCATATCCCCAAATCAGCGGGATGGTGTCGCAGTCCTCATGAGCCATGGCGAGTTCACCCATTTGCTTCGCCTTCAGGCTGGGAGTGGGACCGCTGGTCCAGTATTTAAGTTCCTCGACAGAAGCAAACTGGTCCATTAATGGAGCGTCCTTCTGGATGTCCATCTTCGCAACGGTCCGGGGGTGAGAGTGGTCGATGTCTTCGGTATCGGATGCGTAGCATGTAGAGGGGCTGAGCACCCCGTTGACGGTGGAATTCGGGCACAGGTCCTGCGGACCGATGCGGAAGGGAGAGATGGTTAACACACTGCCATCGGTATTGACCAATGGCTGGTAGAAGCCCAGAGTTTGGGCCGCCGGGTGACTGAAAAGCCCTTCAGCCCCGGGGAATGTCCCGAAATACGAATCGAACGAGCGGTTCTCCTGGTACAGAACGAAGACGTATTTGATGTTCTTCTGCAGCAGAGCGAGTTTCTGAGCGTGAGTGAGACTCGGCTCGCTCTCCACGCTACGCGTGTAGCGGGCGATTGCAGCGTTTGATCTCGGTGCGATTTCGACAAGTGCCTTCTGGTCGGCGACCCCGTTACTCTTTGGGCTTTCGGCCAGCGTGGGGAGTGGCTGCATCATCAACGAAGCGATCATCAGGGAAGCCCAACTGGCCTTCACCCATTCTCTGGTGTTCATATTTTTTCCTTTCTGATGCTTGTGATCGAACCTTTATGCTCGCGCGGTTTCCGCCGGTGTTACCCAGTGACGCTAGAGGGCGTGGCGATCCGGCGAGGTGATTTTTCGCAGTCCATCGGAACAGAGACATGTGAATGGAATGTTGAGCCGGTATGAACGGTTGATGAAAAATCTTCGTGGGTTGCAAGCCCACCTGATAGCAGACGCCGGTTTTACATCGGCCTTTCGACGGAGCTGTGGTCAAATAGAAACGTGCAACTTCGCCAGGCTTTGGATGCGGCGGTCGAATTTCTGACGGTTGCGGGAGTTCCTTCCCCGCGAATGAATGCGGAACTGCTCATCATGTTCACGCTTGATTGCGACCGGGCACATCTCTTTGCGCATCCTGAACGGGAATTGACGGCGGAGGATCTCGCGCGCTGTGACGAGGCTCTCGCTCGGCGTGCTACGGGCGTTCCGGCGCAGTACATCACCGGGCATCAGGAATTTTGGGGGCTGGATTTTATCGTGTCGCCGGCGGTGTTGATTCCTCGTCCGGAGACGGAGCATGTGGTGGAAGCCGTGCTGGAGCTGGCGAGGCTAGCGCAACCGGACGGGCGGAGTCGCCCGTCCCCACACGGTTGACGCATCGTCGATGTGGGTACCGGGTCGGGAGCGATTGCACTTGCTTTGGCTAAAGAGCTGCCATCCGCGGAAATCCACGCCACGGACATTTCGCCCGAGGCGCTGGACATCGCTCGCGCTAATGCGGCACGGCACGAGCTTACTTCGCGAATCGAGTTTCACGAGACGGACTTACTCAGCGGGCTGCCGACGGGGTCATTCGACTTTGTGGTTTCGAATCCTCCCTACGTGGGCGAGTCGGAAGAAGATTCGGTGCAACTCGAAGTGCGCAAGTTCGAGCCGCGAAATGCGGTGTTTGCGGGGCCGACGGGCGTGGAAGTGATCGAGAGGATGATTCCGCAGGCGCGCGCTTCGCTCGCTCCGGGGGGATGGCTGGTGTTCGAAATCAGCGGGACGATTGTCGATCGAGTGCGGAGTTTGCTGTCGAGTTGGGACGAGGTTGAGATCAGGAACGATTTGCAGGGGATCGCGCGGGTGGCGATGGCGAGAAAAGCAACGAGTGGCTAAGCGCGTCGAGTTGTCGAATCTCCTGTAGAGACGCGGCTTGCCGCGTCTCCGCCGGCAGTGAGACGGGGCAAGCCCCGTCTCTACTTAGAACGTAACTCGTACGCCGAGCTGGGCGGCGAATGGAATTCCAACCGTTGTGCCGGGGCCGAAGAAATCTCCCAAAGCGCCCTCGGGTATCTCGAGCTGCTTCAGGCTGGTGATGGGAATATACAGGCTCGGGGTGCAATTTGGATCGCCGCAAATATCGGTGACATTGGTGACATTTTCTGCATTTGGCTGCATCTGGGACGGGGGAACTGGGAGCTGCGCTACATTGACCGCGTAGTTCGCTCCGGGATTATTGCGGTTGAAGATGTTGAAGAACTCGGCGAAGGGGTTAATTTGCCAGCGCTCGCCGATCTTAATGGGGCGGCTGACGCGCAGATCCATCTGGATGTAGGGCGTCCCGCGAAATTCGTCGAGGCTGGTCGGCACTCCGTTCACGGAAATGCGTTCGCTGTTGTCTGCGGTGGTGATGGTGATGGGGCGCGCACTCTCGGCTTGGGTGAGAGTAGTCAACTCGAAACCACCGGGGATGTACACGGTGCCGGCGAGAACAAAGCGGTGGCGAACGTCTTCGCCGGACGGGCCATGGTCGCCGGGTCCGAAGGGATTCAGCGGATGGCAAACGCCATTCACGTAGTCGAAGAGTTCGCCCAGCACGCAGCCCCAGGTCTGCGCCTTGGAGAGCGTGTAATTCGCGACCAGGCTAAAACGGCGGGAGACGTTGCCCTGCAGATGCAACATCAGGGCGCTGTAACTGGAGCGGTTGTCGGACTTATAAAGATTGAATTCCTGGAAAGCGTAAGCGCGATAACCGTGGTTGCCCTCTTCGTGGGTGTAGTCGGCACTTAAGGTCCAGTGCTCATTGAAGGCGTGCTGCACGCCGCCCGTGGCGTGGATCGCGTAAGGCGTCTTGTAGTGCGGGTCGATGTAGGCCGGAGGACTGCTATCGGGCCCTCCGTTGACCGCTTGAAACGCAGTGGCCCATCCGTTCTGTGCCAGATCGTTGTAGAACATGCCGAAACCGGCGCGAATCACCGTTTTCTCGCTGCCACCGGGTGAGTAGGCGATTCCGAGGCGAGGGCCAAACTGCTTGCGGTAATCATGAGGAACCGCAGCCGGGACCCCGTTTAACGGGAGCATGGAGAAGACTGGATTCGAAGCCTGGCTGCGTCCCGAAGCGGTGAAGAGTCCAAAGGTCGTTTGATAACGCAGGCCGTAGTTGACGGTGAAGTGCGACGAAACCCGCCATGAATCCTGGGCGTAGAGTCCGACCCTTTGAACGTTCTGCGAGAAGCTGCCGTCGCCGGCGGGAGAATATGCACAAGTCGAGCCATCCGCGGGAACGCCGCCGGCACACTGCGGGCTGAAGTAGAACTGGCCGGTATTTTGCACGTAATAGTCCGGGTTATTTACGTACTTGATGAGAGTCTCCGCCGTCGCTGCAAACGCGCCGCTGAGCACCGGTTCGTGAATGAAGTCGACTCCGAACTTCAGCGCGTGACTGCCCGCAACGTGGCTCAGGTCGTAGCGGAACTGATACTTTTCCTGATTCCGCAAGTCAGGGAAAAGGGTGATGGGCGTGGCGAACTGATTGTCGCCGAAAGTTTCGAAGCCGGAAATCGTCAGCGCTGTGGAACTGAATGGAAACGCCAGCGCGAAGCCCAGATCGGAGTTACGCGTCTGAGTGACGTGTAGCAGGCTGGCGTCGAGGACCAAAGTGCCGAGCCATGTGGGACTGAAAGTATAAGTATTGCTGAGCGCCGTGTTCCAGTAATTGTTGTGCGTGATCAACCCGGTGGAGGGCAGCGTTGCCTGCTGCACCAGGGCATTGTGCGTCAGGTAGCTGTCTTCCGATGTGCGCAGGAACCATTGCGACTTCGAAGATTCGGCCCAGTCAAAACGCACGGAGCCGATGTAGTCGCGGAAAGGGATGGGGACAGTGGCGGGGACGGCGATGGAAGGAATGCCAGCGATGAGACCTTCCGAAGCCAGCTGCGCGAGCGCGTTAAATTGCGCAATGCTGGCTGGGCTGTAGGCGATGCTGGCATTTTCATGCACGTGCTCGAACGAGGTGAAGAACCACACCTTGTTTTTTGCCAGCGGCCCACCCAGCGTGGCAACGTAATTTTGCCGCGAAAAGGGCTGCTTGGGATTGTGCTCGCAACCCCCGTCGCTGCACGATTCCGCCGGATTCTCAATCGGGAAGCGGGCGTTGAGCGCTGCCGCACGTTCGTAGAAAGCTCCGTCGCCGTGCCAATCGTTGGTGCCATGCTTGGTGGTGATGACGACGGATCCGGCGGTGGTCCAGCCGGTGTCGGCCTCTTCATTCGAGGTACGGACGGCGAATTCCTGAATGCCATCGGGCGAGAAGTTTTGCAGGAAGCCGCCGATCCAGTCGTCGGAGTTGTCGGCGCCGTCGACGGACAGCTCGTTGTTCAAGCCGGAGCTTCCTCCGGTGGAGACGGCGGTGATGCGGGCTTTCGTGGGATCGGAAGGCTCGACCGGCTCGGTTCCGGGGACGAGATAAGCTATGTTCGCGAAACTGCGTGCCGGGAGCGGAAGAGCTTCGAGGTCGCGAGCGCCGACCACACCCTGGTGCACAGCGCTGGCCGTGTCAATCGACTGAGTCGTGATCGAGGAAGCAGTCCCCTGCACGTTCAACGTCTCGCGACCGCTTTCGGGCTTGAGCGTGACGGCGATATCGCGAACCACACTGACTTCGACATCGACATCGGCCGTGGCGTCGGCAAAACCTTTGGCGGTTACGGTGACACGATAAGAGCCGGGCAGCAGGCCCTCAATGCGGAATTCTCCGCGGTCATTTGCCATTGCCTCGCGGGTGATGGAAGACCCGGTAGATCGCACGACGACCCGAGCG
The DNA here is from genome assembly GCA_963749275.1 of uncultured Acidobacteriaceae bacterium. GTDB lineage: Bacteria > Acidobacteriota > Terriglobia > Terriglobales > Acidobacteriaceae > Acidiflorens. The sequence goes on along the minus strand of CAVVNA010000048.1, from coordinate 14,346 downwards.
CCCGCCACTCGCGCCGCGCTTGCGTCTTGAACTTCTCCGCGAAGCGCGCCGTTCGGATTCTGCGCGCGCAGGAACGAAGGGACGGAGGCGAAGATCAGCAGGGCAACGGCGCAGATCAGCGAACTCGATTTGCGTGTTTCGGAGAGTGGGAACCTGGTGAGCCGTACCCTTCCCAAGAAACTTTCCAGAATCATCTATGAGACCGTTCTAGCCGATCCAAGAGTAACGGGACGCGTTAGATACTACCAGCGATAGTACGAATCACGCATCGCCGAGTAGGCTTATCGATCGCCGTATAGCATCTTGTCTTACCTGCCGATTCTCTTTGCCATAAACTCTACATAGGTTGCGAAGTCATTCGGCTTGCCCGGCGGGGCAATCTCAAACTTTTCCGTGACGGAATCCGCGCCAGATCGAGCGTAGGTCATGCGGCATCTTGTGCCGCCGGGCGCTGCCTCGCTCAAGAACTCGATGGAATTGCCATCGGACGCCACCGTTACCGCGTAGCGGATGACGTGCCCCTCGCCGTCAAAGAAAATGGCCCGCAACGACTTGTCCTGGGGATCGTGGTACACGTATATAAGATCGTCATGGCCGAAAGCAGCCCGCTCTTTCGTCGCCGGATAGTCCAGATGGGTTTTTCGGACCAGCACCGTTCCATCCAAGTCAGGCCGGAAGGTGGACATGCCGTTTCCCTGTCCTGGCTTCCCGCCTCCGACCCATGTCCACTCGCCAAACAGAAATTCGAAGTCCTTCCATTCGTCTGCGGATCGTGCTTGCTGGGCCTGCAGTGACAAGAACGGGACCAGTATGAGAGCAACCAGCATTGCTCGCCTGTTCATTTCGTGCCTCCTCAAAACTGCCCTGTTGGCCCTGAGTTTGTAACTAGCCCGGTTATCGCGAGACGCCCGCTGGGAGGATCTCTTCCACGTCTACCTTGGTGGGGTACTTTCCCGTATAGCAGGCGGAGCAGTAAGTGGTTTTTTCGCCGTCTGCGCAGGCTTTCTTCAGACCTTCCAGCGAGAGATAGGCGAGTGAGTCGGCGACAATATAGGTGCGTATCTCGTCGATTGACTTGTTGGCGGCGATGAGTTCTTTCTTTGACGGCGTATCCACTCCGTAGAAGCAGGGGGAGATGGTCGGCGGGCAAGAAATCCGCATGTGGACCTCCTTCGCGCCGGCGTTACGAATCATGCGGACGATCTTCTTGCTGGTGGTGCCGCGCACGATGGAGTCGTCTACCAGAATCACTCGTTTGCCTTCGATCAGGCTGCGAACGGCGTTCAGCTTCAACTTCACGCCAAAGTCGCGGACCGACTGTTGCGGCTCGATGAAAGTACGTCCGACGTAATGGTTGCGGATGAGGCCAAGGCGAAAAGGGATGCCACTTTCGGCGGCGTAGCCGATGGCCGCGGTATTGCCCGAATCGGGGACGGGAACAACGATATCGGCGTCCACGGGAGCTTCGCGTGCGAGCTGGCGTCCCATGGCGTCGCGGCTTTGATCGACGGAGCGTCCAAACACCAGACTGTCGGGACGCGAGAAATAAACGTGTTCGAAAATGCAGCTCGACAGCGCCGGAGACGGGGAGTAAAAACGCGAACTGACGCCTTCGGGCCCAACGATGACCAGTTCACCCGGCTTGACGTCGCGTTCGTAGATGGCGCCGAGCAAATCAAAAGCGCAGGTTTCGGAGGCGAAAACGACCGTGTCTTTTTTCTCGCTGGTCAGAGCCGGGATGCGGCCCATGGCCAGCGGGCGGAATCCGCGCGGATCGCGGGCGGCGAAGATACGGTCGCGGCTGAGCATGACCAGCGAAAAGGCGCCTTCGACGCGGCGCAGGGCGTCGGCGATGGCATCGGGCAGGGTCTGCTCGCGGGAGAGCGCAATCAAGTGAACCAGCACTTCCGTATCGCTGCTGGTTTGGAAGATCGAGCCCTGGCCCTCCAGCTTGGCGCGAATCGCCAGCGCGTTTACCAGGTTGCCATTATGAGCAATCGCGATCGTGCCCTTATTGGACTGCACCATGATGGGTTGGGCATTCAGCAGGGCGGAATCGCCAGCGGTCGAATAGCGAGTGTGGCCGATGGCGAGAACACCGCGCACCGAAGCCAGCACTTCATGGCCGAAGATATCTGCGACCAGCCCCATGGCCTTATGCTGGCGCAGACGCTCGCCGTCGGAGGTGACGATGCCCGCCGATTCCTGTCCCCGATGCTGCAGGGCGTGCAGTCCGAGATAGGCGAGCTTCTCCGCCTCGGGGTGGGCGTGGATGGCGACGACGCCGCATTCATCGCGAAATTTGTCGGAAGTCAGCATTTAGTCATTCAACCTAATTCACGTAGGGACGGCCGCCCCCGGCCGTCCAGCCGGGCAAAACCCGGCTACAGTACTGGCAAAGACCTCTGGCGAGCTTTCGCTCGCCGTGGACGGCCGAGGGCGGCCGTCCCTACGCAAACCTGTCAGTCCGCAGCGGCGAGGCCCGGTTCCGTCCGCAGAGCCCTTTCCAACGCGCCTTCGTAAGCTTCCCGCAATTCGGCGACGCTCGCAGAAATCACGAGCTGCTCGTCCACTGTGATCTCAACGCTGTCCGACCCCGTTTCGCCCAACACATCGGCGATGACTCCGTACTCTTCCGCTACTTGTTGGATTCGCAGCAGGTGCATGGGGTCGCAGCTTAGTACGACCCGGCTGGCGTCCTCCGCGAACAGCAGGAACTCAAGCGCGAGCTGCTGCTTGGGCAATTTGACGCTCAGGCCGACTCCGGCTGGCAGCGCCGACTCCACCAGCGCCACGGCTAACCCGCCATCGGAGCAGTCGTGAGCCGACTCGACCAGGCCCGCCTGAATTATGGCTACCAGAGCGCGTTGCAGCGTGGCTTCTTTCTCGAGATTCAGATCCGGCGGATAGCCCCACACCGCTCCAAGAACTTCTTTCGCGTACTCGGACGACCCAAATTCCAACTGGGCATCGACGGCATCGCCCGATTCATTCGCGCGCAGCAGCACGATTTTTCTTCCCGCCTGGGCAAAATGCATCCTCGTCGTTTTGTGGACGTCTTCGAGAAGACCAACCACTCCGATTACCGGAGTCGGATAAATTCCCTCGCCGAGAGTTTCGTTGTAGAAGCTGACATTGCCGCCGGTAATGGGAGTATCAAGTTCCTCGCAGGCTTTGGTGATGCCGTCAATCACCTGCGAAAACTGCCACATGATGTGTGGCTTTTCGGGGTTGCCGAAGTTGAGGCAGTTAGTGGCGCCGATCGGAGTCGCTCCGGCGCAAGCCACTTTGCGCGCAGCTTCGGCGACTGCGTGCATGGCGCCGAGACGAGGATCGAGATAGCACCAGCGGCCGTTGCCGTCGAGCGCCATGGCCAGTCCACGCTTGGAGCCCTTGATGCGGATGACGCCAGCATCGCCCGCTCCGGGCGCCTCGACAGTATTGGTCTGCACCATGTGGTCATACTGCTGCCAGACCCAACGCTTCGAGCAAATGTTGGGGCTGGCGAGTAAACGCTTGAGCTGGGCCGAGAAGTCTCCGGTCTGGGCGAGTCGGATATGCTCCGGCATTTCCCGCTCGACCGGCGGTTCCCAGCGCGCCAGCGGACGTTTGTACACCGGCGCGTCATCGGTGAGGGCGGCATTCGGAATTTCGGCGACGACCTCGCCGTGTTCGAGCACGCGCATCTTCGCGTCGGAGGTGACCCGGCCGACTTCCACCGCATCCAGTCCCCACTTCTGGAAAATGCGGAAGACTTCTGGTTCGCGGCCTCGCTGCGCGACCAGTAACATGCGCTCTTGCGACTCGCTGAGCATGATCTCGTACGGGGTCATGCCGGTTTCGCGTTGCGGGACGCGGTCCAGTTCGATTTCGATTCCGGCGCCGCCACGCGCGCCCATCTCGCAGGTCGAGCAGGTCAGCCCGGCGGCGCCCATATCTTGTATTCCAACGATCGCGCCGGTTTGCATGGCCTCCAGGCAGGCTTCGAGCAGCAGTTTCTCGAGGAATGGATCTCCGACTTGCACGTTGGGGCGCTTCGCTTCCGAGCCTTCGCTGAACTCCTCGCTCGCCATGGTGGCGCCGTGGATGCCGTCGCGTCCGGTCTTGGAGCCGACATAAATCACGGGATTCCCCTCGCCCGATGCGCGACCGTAAAAGATCTGGTCGCGGCGAACCAAGCCGAGAGCGAACGCGTTCACCAGCGGATTGCCGGAGTAGCAGGGCTCGAACTTAACCTCGCCGCCAAGGTTGGGTACGCCGAAACAGTTGCCGTAAGAAGCGACGCCGCTGACCACGCCTTCCATAACTGAATGATTCTTGTGAATCTCCGCCTGCGTAGGCTGAGCTAGTGTGGGAACGGCCGCCCCCGGCCGTTCAACCGAGCGCAGCTCGGCTTCAATCGGCCCAAACCGCAGCGAGTCCATCACCGCAACCGGCCGCGCGCCCATGGTGAAAATGTCGCGCAGAATTCCGCCGACGCCGGTGGCCGCTCCCTGAAACGGTTCGATAAATGACGGGTGATTGTGAGACTCAATCTTAAAAGCGCAGGCCCAGCCGTCGCCAATCTCCACTATGCCGGCATTTTCACCCGGTCCCTGCACCACCAACTTGCTGCGCGTAGGCAAACGCTTCAGGTGAACGCGCGACGATTTATAGGAGCAGTGCTCGCTCCACATCACGCTGAAGATGCCGAGTTCGGTGCGCGTGGGCTCGCGTCCGCCGAGCAGGTGCTTGATTTTTTCGAATTCTTCCGGGGTGAGGCCGTGCTCCCGAATCATCTCGGGCGTAACAGCAGCGATCGCAGAGGTGGTCATGAGTGGGAAGCCCTATTGTCGCATCTCAATCAACTTTTCGCATGTGGATTCGTTCAAGATTCGATGAAAAAAAGCGATGGAGTGGACACTCTTTCCCGCTGCATTTGACGTTGATCTGGAAATTGAAGAAACAGGATCAACACAAAAATCGAGATCAAACCCAAAGCCAAAGGCGGCGGGCGGGGGCGGCCGCCCCACACACCCGTCTATACTGTCGCAGATGAAGTCCGTCATCGTCGGCACCGCTGGACATATCGATCACGGGAAGACGGCGCTGGTGAAAGCGCTGACTGGCATCGATGCCGACCGCCTTGAAGAAGAGAAACGGCGCGGCATCACGATTGACATTGGGTTTGCCCACTTCGAACTTCCCGCGCCCGATGGCAGCCGGATTCAGCTGGGGTTCGTCGATGTCCCGGGTCACGAGCGCTTTGTGCGCAACATGCTTGCCGGCGTGGGCGGCATCGACCTGGTGCTGCTGGTCATCGCCGCCGACGAAGGGATCAAGCCGCAGACTCGCGAACACTTCGATATCTGCCGCCTGCTGGCGATCCGCCGCGGCATCACCGTGCTCACGAAATCCGATGCGGTGGATGCGGAGACGCTCGCAGTGGTGCGACTGGAAGTGGAAACTTTTGTGCGCGGATCTTTCCTCGATACGACTCTCGATCCAGCGCAATCGCCGATGGTCGCTGTGAGTTCGTTGACTGGCGCAGGTCTGGACGAGCTGAAATCCGCGCTTGCACAGGTCGCCTCCGAAGTTGCGGCGAAAAACTCGGCGGCGCTGGCTCGGCTTCCCATCGATCGCGTTTTCAACATCAAAGGCTTCGGCACGGTCGTAACTGGCACTCTCGTTGCCGGGACGATCCGCAAGGAGGAAGAATTGGAAGTGTTTTCCGCCGGCAAGCCTGTGCGAGTTCGAGTTCGAGGCGTACAAGTGCATGGCTCGCCGACCGAAGCCGCAGTCGCAGGGCAGCGCACCGCACTGAACCTTAATCTTGCAGGACTCTCCACCGACGCCCTGGCGCGCGGAATGACGCTCGCGACCGCCGGCACTTTTCATTCCACCTCGCGAGTCGATGCGCTCCTTTCCCTTCTTCCCTCAGCAAAGCCGCTTAAAGACGGCGCCCGTGTGCACTTTCACGCATACACAACGGAAATGATTGCGGAAGCGCGGCTGTATGGAGCGAAACAGCTCAAACCCGGCGATGAGCAATCCGTGCAACTCCGATTGTCTGAGCCTGCACTGCTCTTACCGGGAGACCGTTTCATCGTGCGCCAGTTTTCGCCCGTAGTGACGATCGGAGGCGGCTGGGTGCTGGATGCTTCGCCCTTGGCTCGAAAACAGCCTCCGTATGAGATTGCTGCGTTTCTGACCAAGATGATGGCAGGTTCTCCGGAAGAGACACTGGCTGCGCGCGTCCGCCGACGAGGAACCCTCGGGCTGTCGCTGGATGATGTCCCCGGAGAAATGAACATCCGGCGGGAAGAAGCAGTGAAACTAGCGGCAGAAGCCGGACTGGTGTGGTGCAATCAGGTGCTGGTTGCCCCCGAGTCGTTTGCGGAAGCGAAAACAGATGTACTTCAGGCGCTCAAGAAATTTCACGACGCGAATCCTCTCGTAGCAGGAATGAGCAAAGAAGAGCTGCGCGCTCGGGTCAATCTGGGCCCCGAGGTGTTCTACAGCGTGCTCGAAAAATTGGCGGAAGAAAAGAAACTGGAAATCGCGGGCGAACTCGTCCACCTGCCCGGGCGCGGCGTGGTCATGAAACACGAAGAAGCTGAATCCAAGAAGATCATCGAGCACGCATTCGCGTCGGCAGGATTAAAGGTCCCGTCGCTGAAAGAAGTGCTGGCGGGTTTGAAGGTAGATAAACCCCGCGCGCAGAAAATCGTCACTCTGCTCCTGCGCGACAAAGTTCTGATCAAGATCTCAGATGAACTTGTCTTCCACCAGAGCGCGCTCCTGGATCTGCGGCATAAGATCGCCGCTCTCAAAACTACCGCGCCGAAGATTGATGTCGCCCGCTTCAAAGATATGACAGGAGTCAGCCGCAAGTATGCGATTCCGCTGCTTGAATATCTGGATCGCGAGCGGGTAACGCGGCGCGTCGGAGATGAGCGGGTGATTCTCTAAATTGCTGGTGGAGCGACAGGCGTCCTCGCCCGTCCCGGGGCGCGCGCAGTTCGGCGGACGGGCGAGGACGCCCGTCGCTCCATTCTCCTTGACCTAGATCTTTTCTTCCGGGAATTCCACTTCCAACGTCAGCGGGCCGGTGACGCGGTTGGTCAGGTTCGCCAATCCAATCAGCATATGCAGATCGACAATCTGCTCTTCGGAGAAATGTTTCTTGAGTTCCGCGAAGTCCGCGTCGCTGGCGCCGTCGGGCGTGCGCGTTAGTTTTTCGGCATAGCGGAGCGCGGCTTGCTCGGGCGCGCCAAATCCTGAGTAGTTGCCTTCCTTCAGAGCTTTCATCTGCTCCGGCGTGAGTCCGGCGCGTTTGCCGCTCTGAACGTGGTGCTGCGTACAGTAATGGCATCGGTTGATCAGTGAGACGCGCAGATACACGGCCTCGTATAGCTTGCGGTCGAGCGAACGTCCCACGCTGGCATAGAATCCGAGAAAGTTCCCGAGCATGGCAGGACGGTGCGCGAGCGCCTTCTGGATGCTGCCAGGTTTGCCTTTCAGCTTGCCATCGTAGATTTCCTTAACTTCCGGGCTGGCTTGCGCGGGTTCAATCAGACTAATCCGGGCCATGTGTCCTCCTCCAAATGCCCCTCTATAATAGAGTCCAGTGAAATCTTCTCACTCACTCCCTCATGTTAACAATTCGTGCAGCCACTATCGCCGACGCCGCCCTGCTCAGAAGACTGATCTGGGAACTTGCCGAGTTTGAGAAAGCGCCAGACCAAGTCCGGAACACGGAGGCCGACATCGCACGCGACGGCTTCGGGGCGAATCCTCAGTTTCGCGCTTTAATCGCCGAATGGCAGGGACAGCCCGCGGGCTTTGCCCTCACTTTTAACTACTATTCGACGTGGCGAGGCGCGGGATTGTATCTGGAGGACCTTTTTGTCCGTCCCGATTTTCGCGGGCGCGGAATTGGCACAGCGCTATTCGCCCGCGTTGCCCGTGCAGCCGAGCAGGAAAATCGCAGCTTCATTAAGTGGGCGGTGTTGGACTGGAATCAACCCGCCATCGAAATGTACGAGGCGCTGGGCGCCGAGTTTCTGGACGAGTGGCGAAGCGCTCTTCTGGAGGGAGACAGTCTGCGGAAATTGGCGGAGAAAGATTCGGCGAAGAAAGATTCGGCGGAGAAAGAGTCTTGATGCGAGTACGAATCATCGGAGCTGGCCTGGCGGGATCGGAAGCGGCGTGGCAGTGTGCGCGGCGTGGCGTCGCCGTCGAATTATTCGAAATGCGGCCGGCGCGCACGACTCCTGCCCACCAGACGGACGACTTCGCGGAACTGGTCTGCTCCAATTCTCTGAAATCAGACAGCGAGAACACTGCGCCCTGGCTGCTGAAGGAAGAGATGCGACGCGCGGGTTCTCTGTTGCTCGGGATCGCACGGGAAACTGCGGTGCCCGCCGGGCACGCTCTGGCGGTGGACCGCTCCGAGTTTTCGCGCAAGGTGACGCAGGCGATCTCGCGCGAGCCGCTCATCACGATTCGCCGCGAAGAGATCACGCAGATCGAAGCGGGAGAGCTCACAATTATTGCAACCGGCCCGCTTACGTCGGACGCGCTCTCGCAGGAAATTATGCGGCTGAGTTCTTCTGCCGCCCCTAAAGGGGCATCCGATTTCGAAGACGCCGCATCGCGATGCCCTGATACGAATCTCTCATCTCCCGCAGACCCTTCGCGGGCGGGGGTGCCCGCGCCACACAACCTGTACTTTTACGATTCCATCAGCCCCATTGTCGAGGCCGATTCCATCGATATGAGCAAGGTGTACCTGGCGGCTCGTTACGACAAAGGATCTGCCGACTATATCAATTGTCCAATGTCGAAAGACGAGTACGACCGTTTCTACGACGCACTGCTCGCGGCCCATTCGGTTGAGCAGAAAGATTGGGAAGGCCAGAACTACTTCGAGAGCTGTCTGCCTATCGAAGAGATCGCCCGGCGCGGACGCGACACGCTGCGTTTCGGGCCGATGAAGCCGGTCGGACTCAAGGACCCTCGCACCGGCAGGATGCCTTATGCGGTCGTGCAATTGAGGCAGGAAAATCTGCGCGCCGATTCTTACAATCTTGTCGGATTCCAGAATCACCTGAAATTTGGCGAACAGGCGCGTGTACTGAGCTTGATCCCCGGACTGGAAGGCGCGCGGTTTCTGCGCTACGGACAGATTCACCGCAACACGTACATCAACGCGCCGGCGCTGCTGAACCCGACGTTACAGATGAAGGCGCATCCCCAGGTGCTGTTCGCGGGACAAATCTGCGGCGTCGAAGGGTACGTCGAATCGATTGCGACCGGCCTGATGGCGGGACTGAATGCGGCCGCGATGGCAACCGGCGGCGAGCCGGCGCCTCCGCCGCGAGCGACGGCGCTTGGGTCGCTTGTCCACTACATCACGCAGGCAGAGAGCAAAAACTTTCAGCCGGCGAATATCACTTTCGACCTCTTGCCTGCGCTCGAAACTCGCGTTCGCGAGAGGAAGGAACGCCACCGCCTGCAGTGTGCACGGGCATTGCGCGAGTTCGACGGATGGTATAGCCGGTGCATTGGGCAAACTGCAGATTCCGCGCTGCGTACGGGATGACAATTGCGGGGATCTTGGCTGTTGGCTCTTAGCTCTTAGCTTTTAGCGCAAAGCCAAGAGCCGCCCTACAAGTTCTCGATTGTCTTTTCGGTAGTTTGGCTTTAGGGTGCAGATGTCAGAGTGAGGTCCGTCTCGTGCCGGTTTCTGCCGTCGATTGCGTACAGCCCGCGCTGCAGCACGCGCGGGCACAACTCTTCACTCGTTTCCGCTTCGGGCAATGGTCTCGCCTGGCGCTGGTTGGAATTCTGGCGGCGGAACTGCATGTCGGCGGATGCAATTTCGGAAACTTCGGGGGTAATTGGCCGCGCATCCCACACAAGAATCAGAACGAGTTTCTGCAGTCGCGCGTGCCAAATTGGCTGCTCCCCCTCAATCACGCGCACATTCCCGAGCACATTGCGCAGTTCATCGGATTGATCGTGGTGGGAATTTTCGCCGCAATCGTGCTGGGGTTCGTCTTTCTGTACATCAACAGCGTGTTTCGGTTCATCCTGTTCGACTCGGTTCTGCGCCGGGAATGTTCGATCGGTGAGGGATGGGGAAAATGGCGTCGCGCCGGCGGCCGATTCTTCCTGTGGCAGATCGTGTTCCAGATTGCAGCCTGGCTGTTTCTGTTGGTTCTGGTTGGCGTGCCGCTGGCCCTGGCTCTGGCTGCGGGCTGGACGACGGATCTGCGGCAACACATCGGGCGGTTGATTGTCGGAGTGATTCTGCTGCTAGGCCTGTTCGGAGTGTTCGTGCTGGCCGCCGCAGTGGTTCAGGTACTGGCGAAAGATTTTCTGGTGCCGATTATGGCTCTCGAAGATCTCGATTTTGCCGACGGCTGGCACCGTTTACTGACGATGATCCGGCCTGAGAAGGGACGATACGCCGTTTACCTGCTGCTCAAGCTGGTGCTTTCCATTGCGGCGGCCATCCTGTTCGGCATCATCGCGATCGTTCCGCTACTGTTCGTCGTCGTCCCTGCCGTGGTTGCCGTGCTGGCGGGCAGAGCCGCGGGGATGGGATGGAGCGTGACGACTGTCAGTCTGGCGATAATTTTTGGAACCTTGTTGCTGCTCCTCCTGATTTACCTGATCGCCCTGGTGAGCGTGCCGGCCACTGTCTTCTTCCCTGCGTACGCGCTGCATTTTCTTGCCGCTCGATATCCGAATCTTGACGCGTTGCTGCATCCGGCGCCTGCGCCTCCGGCTCCGGAGTTGCCTCCAGTTCCGGAATCTCCGCCGCCGTTCGAAGCGCCTCCGTTGCCGCCCTCGGCGGAGCCCATCGGCTAGAAGCTACTGTTGCGCTGTACTCAGCTTGTGCTCATGCGCCCAACTGAAGCGCCGTCCGATGATGCACTTTACGCGCGCTCAGCGTCGACAGACTGGTGTTCGGTGGTAACGTCTCCGGCTGATGATGCGCGAGACCCCGCCAATTCCCGAAAGAACGCGAACCGGAGATCTGGATTTGCTACCATGTCCGTGCGCTGCATGGAACAGTCCGCAAGTTTGGAGCACGATCTACCGGAGGACGATTGATGCCGGAGGACGCAAGTGAACGAGTCCGCGCCAACTTTGCGCGGCAGCAGTTCATGAGAACTCTGGGAGCTGAGCTGGTTTCAGTGACACCGGGCTCGGTCGAAATCGGGTTCCCGTTTCGATCGGACCTCACGCAGCAGCATGGCTTCATTCACGCCGGGGGCATCACCAGCGTGCTGGACTCGGCCTCCGGCTATGCCGCACTGAGTGTGGCGCCGGAAGGAACGGATGTCCTCACCATCGAGTTCAAAGTCAACTTACTGGCGCCCGCGGTGGGCGATCGTTTCCTGGCGCGAGCGCACGTAAAGCGCGCCGGGCGAAACATTACCGTCTGTGCCGCCGACGCCTTCGCGGTTCGCGGAGTCGAGGAGAAACTTATCGCCACCATGCTCGCCACCATTATGACCGTGAATCGCTAGATCCGCCGGGAACCTGCCACCCCTCTCCGCTGTCTAAGCAATCAGACACGCGCGTGCCGAAGAGGAAAAATTCCTATGGCATTCTCAACGGCAGGCGGTGGTCCGTTTTCTACAGGTCCCAAAATGAACGTCACTCCTTTGATTGACGTTCTACTGGTGCTCATCATCGTTTTCATGCTGGTCGTGGTCGAGGAGCAGACGACCGGTTTGAAGGCAGAGCTTCCGCAGCAACCCAATCCAAAGGATCACTCGATCCCGCCGCCCAATCGGACGATCGTGATTCAGATTCATCGTGCAAAGCCGGGGACAGGTCGTTCTCAGCCCGAGCATCCGCAGGTGATGGTGAATGAAGAAGCGGTGGAATGGGATCGCCTGCGCGAACGGCTGCGGGATATTTTCGCTATTCGCGTGGAGCGGATCGCCTACGTCGAAGCCGATGATGACATTGATTTCCAGGACGTCGCGGACGTGATTGCAATCGCCCGAATTGCGGGAGTCGACCGCGTCGGTCTGCTGACTGAGGATGGGAAGCATGTACCGATGGCGGCGTAGGGTGCTCTGACTCCCCTGTGTGGGGACGGGGCTTTGCCCCGTCCAAAGCGGGGCACAGCCCCGCTTCCACACTAGTCTCGCGACCGGTTCTTGATCCAGATAGGCGAACCCATGAAGCCGAACGCAGCGCGGATCTGGTTTTCCAGGAAGCGCTGATAGGAAAAGTGCAGCTTCACGGGGCGATCGGTGAAGAGCACGAAGGTCGGCGGCGCCACTCCGGCCTGCGTCATGTAGTAGATTTTCACGCGCTTGCTCACGGGAACGGAGGCGCGGTCGAAGTCAACCGTCTTCAGGAAGCGGTTCATCTCGCCGGTCGTGATGCGCTTGCGCCGCTCGGCAGCAACTCTTTCGATCAGCGGAAGAATTTTTTCCGTTCCCTTACCGGTGTGCGCGGAGAGAAATAGCATGGGGGCATAAGCCAGGAATTTTAGTCCGTAGCGCAGGCGCTCTTCGTAGAGAGCGCGATCGTGGGGGCGCTTGGCATCCTGAATGCGCGCCGTCTTCGACTGGCTGACGGCTCGCTTCTCGCCGCTAGCCACGAGATCCCACTTATTGACCAGGATAATCACCGAGCGTCCGCTCTCGTGGGCATAGCCTGCGATGTTGGCGTCGAGGCCGCTGGCGCCTTCGGTGGCGTTGACCATGAAGAGCACGATGTCGGCGTCTTCGATATTCTTGCGCGCCATGACCACCGAAAGCTTCTCGGCCATCAGCCGGGTCTTGCCTTTGCGGCGGATGCCGGCGGTGTCGATGAAGCGAATCTTGCGGCCTTTGTACTGGATGACTTCATCGATGGAATCGCGCGTAGTGCCGGGGATAGGCGAGACGATGGAGCGCGAGGTTCCCGTGAGTTGATTGAGCAGCGTGGATTTGCCGACGTTGGGGTGACCGATGATGGCCACCCTGATTTCATGCGGCTGTTCCGGAGTTGGCGATTCTTCACCCACGCTTTTCCCCACGACCTCCGCACTCTCTGCGGTTTTCTTTTCCACCGCAGGCAGCACGAGAAGAATGGCGTCGAGCAAATCGTCGATGCCCCGTCCATGCTCGGACGAAACCGGAAACACGTTCCGCATTCCGAGCGAATGAAATTCACCGAGCAACGAATCCTGCTTGTCGGTGTCCATCTTGTTGACGGCGAGGAATAGCGGCTTGCCGGTGCGCGCCAGGAGTCTCGCCAACTCGCGATCGGGCCCCGCGATCTCGGTGCGCGCATCGACGACCATGACGATGGCGGCGGCTTCTTCGAACGCAACCTTGGCCTGGCGGAAGATTTCCGACGGTATGAAATCTTTGTCGTCGGGAACTATGCCGCCCGTATCCACAACGCGAAACTCGTGCCCACGCCATTCGACCTCGCCATAGAGACGGTCGCGGGTAATGCCGGGCTCGTCTCCGACGATGGCGCGCCGCGATCCGGTTAGATGGTTGAAGAGCGTTGACTTGCCGACGTTGGGGCGGCCGACGATGGCGACGAGTGGGAGGGATTGCTTTTTCTTCAAAGTGATTTGAGCTACGAGCCACGAACTGCGAGGGGCGAGCAAACAGTTCGCTCGCGGCTCGCAGCTCGCGGCTCTAAGGCTATTATAGAGACTCCGTGCCTTCCTCATCCCATCCCGTGTCTCATCCCGTGACTGGGGCTGCGGGATTCTCGCTCTACCAGTTCTTTGCGCCGGGCGGCCTGCTCTCGAAGACCCACCCCGCCTACGAATTCCGGCGTGGGCAGTTGCAGATGGCGCAGGCCGTGGAAGAGGCGCTCGAAGAAAAGCGCCATCTGATCGTCGAGGCCGGCACGGGCACCGGCAAAACGCTGGCTTATCTCTTGCCGGTGATCCGCTCGGGCAAGCGCGTCATCATTTCAACCGGCACGAAGAACCTGCAAGAGCAGCTCTTCCACAAGGATGTCCCTTTTCTGGAGCAGGCGCTTTTCCCCGGCGGCGAGGGCAAGCTGAACGTCTGTTATATGAAGGGGCGCAACAATTATTTGTGCCGCAAGAAGCTTTACGACCTCACCAGAAATCCTGTGCTGAGCGGGTTGGAGGAGATCGATCATTTCTCCGAAATTTCACGCTGGGAAAAGCTCACGCCCAATGGCGACCGCGCGGAATTGGCAGCCGTGCCGGAGACGAGCGCGCTGTGGCACAAGCTGGACGCGCGTTCGGACGCATGCACAGGGCAAAAGTGCAGCGAGTTCGACCGCTGCTTTATCACCGAAATGCGGCGCCGGGCGGCGGAGAGCGACATCGTGATCGTCAATCATCATCTTTTT
>CAVVNA010000047.1:0-66199 GCA_963749275.1 uncultured Acidobacteriaceae bacterium | reverse complement strand
AGTGGCTTCGAAGATGGCGTAGCCGTCGCCGATGTTCGCTCCGGGAGCAATGCCAAGGCCGCCAACCTGCGCGGCGCAGGCATCGGAGATGTAGTCGCCGTTCAGGTTGGGCGTCGCGAGAACGCTGTATTCGTCGGCTCGCGTCACCACCTGCTGGAAGATGGAGTCGGCGATGCGGTCATTGATCATCAGCTTTTTCTTCCAGACGCCTTTGCCGTGTGTGGCGTAGATGGAATCGAGACAGTCTTTCACTTCTTTGTAGATAGTCTGGCGGAAGTCTTCCTGGGCGAACTCGAGGCCGGGTTCGACGAGGTTCGCATTCTCTTCGATGGTGATATTGGGATTCCTGTCTTTGTTGTCGATGATCCAGCTCTCGCGCTCGGTGACGACTTGGTCGCGGAATTCCTCGGTGGCGAGATCATATCCCCACTTGCGGAACGCGCCTTCGGTGAACTTCTGGATGTTGCCTTTGTGGACGAGAGTGACCGCTTTGTTCTTGTTTTCGAGAGCATGCAGGATGGCCATGCGCACCAGTCGCTTGGTACCGGTCACGGAAATCGGCTTGATGCCGACGCCGGAATCGAGGCGGATCTGCTTCTTGCCCCCTTTCAACATGTCTTTGTTGAGGAACGCGATCAACCGATCGCAATCGGGCGTGCCTTGTTCCCATTCGATGCCGATGTAAACGTCTTCCGTGTTTTCGCGGAAGATGACGATGTTCATGCGCTCGGGATGCTTCACGGGCGAAGGCACACCGGCGTAGTACTTCACCGGACGCACGCAGCCGTAGAGATCGAGGATCTGGCGCAGCGCGACATTGAGGGAGCGGATGCCGCCTCCGACGGGCGTGGTCAGCGGACCTTTGATGGCGACGCGAAGTTCGCGGATGGCGCTGACCGTGTCGTCGGGCAGCCAATTCTGAAAGCGAGCCTTGGCTTTCTCGCCGGCGAAAACTTCGTACCAGGCCACGGAACGCTTGCCGTGGTACGCCTTTTCGACAGCGGCGTCGAAGACGCGGACAGCCGCTTTCCAGATGTCGCGCCCGGTGCCGTCTCCCTCGATGAAAGGGATGATGGGGTGATCGGGAACGCGGTACTTGCCGTTGCTGTATTCGATCTTCTGCCCGTTGGATGGGAGAGGGACTCCATTGAAAGACGCCATGCACTACCTCCAGAAATTGGGAATGACCACTCATTATAAAGAATATTCAAAGAAGTGGGGTGTGACGCACCTCACAGTGGGGTGGGTGTTCGCGGCTGCATTGGGAGCGCACTGCCGCGTCGCCGACCGCGCGGAAAAGAGACACGGCAAGCCCCGTCTCCGGCGCGGGACGCATTAGCGTTCAATCTTTACTGACTTGACCACTACGTCTTTGTTGGGACGGTCCTGACGGTTCTTGGCGACTTTCGAGATTTTTTCCACGACTTCGTATCCTTCGACGACCTCGCCGAAAATTGTGTGTTTGCCGGTGAGCCAGTCGGTGTTGGCGACGGTGATGAAGAACTGCGATCCGTTGGTGTTGGGACCGGAGTTGGCCATCGCCAGCTTGCCCGCCTTGTCGAAACGATGTGGCGAACCTTTGGTTTCGTCTTCGAACTTGTAGCCGGGACCGCCAAAACCGCTCCCCATCGGGTCGCCGCCCTGGATCATGAAGCCGGGAATTACCCGATGAAAAATAGTTCCATGGTAAAGGGGGTCCGTGGTCTTTTTGCGGGTAGTGGGATGCGTCCACTCGCGCTTGCCGTCGCTTAGTTCGACGAAGTTGGCGACGGTCTTGGGGGCCTCCTTTTCAAACAGGCGGCAAACGATGGTGCCCTCGCTGGTTTCGAACACGGCATAGGTTCCGGGTGTGCGGGTCATAGTCTCCTCGAATTCCTAAGTTAATCTGCCTTACTATTGCTGTAGAGACGAGGCTTGCCTCGTCTCTGCCACATCGGCTTCCTTCGCGCCAGGCGATGGTTTAGGCGCGGTCTAGGGCTTGGCGGTGGAGGCACCGGCGCCATGGATTTCGATGTGTGTGATCTTGACGGAACGCAGCGGGCGGTCATTTGAGTCGCGCGCCATGCGAGCGATTTGCTTGACGAGTTCGACCGCCGCGTCATCGCACTGGCCGAAAATGGTATAGCCGCCATTGAGGCTGGCGTAGGCAACTTCGGTGATAAAAAACTGCGAGCCGTTGGTGTCGGGTCCGGCGTTGGCGTAGGCGAGTCGCCCGGGGCGATCGAACTTGACGGTGGGCGAAGTCTCATTCTTGAATTTGTAGCCGGGATCGCCCGTGCCGTTGC
This sequence comes from uncultured Acidobacteriaceae bacterium, assembly GCA_963749275.1. Taxonomy (GTDB): domain Bacteria; phylum Acidobacteriota; class Terriglobia; order Terriglobales; family Acidobacteriaceae; genus Acidiflorens. The sequence continues at coordinate 63,914 of CAVVNA010000047.1, read as the reverse complement.
CCGCGGGATCTCCACCCTGAATCATGAATTGGGGAATCACGCGGTGGAAGATGGTGCCGTCATAGAGTGGGACGCCGTGCTTTTTCACATGGCCGATGGGGCTGGTCCAATCCTTCGTGCCCTCAGCCAGGCCGATGAAATTCTCGACTCCGATCGGGGCAACTTTCGGAAACAGCGTGCAATGGAGGTCGCCGGCCGAGGTGTGGATGATGGCAGTGGGCTCGGCCTGTGCGGCGCCGAGCAGGGAGGTGGAGATTATCACGACAAGCGTCTGCATTAGAGTTCGCATGGAGGCTCCTGTAGGGTGTTTTGGCAATCCTAATTCTACGACAGTCGATCCTAGCTTGTCGGTGGAGCGCCGGGCGTCCCCGCCCGGCGAGACGGGGCGGGACGCCCGACGCTCCACCGTTCATTTACTAGTTTGCATTTCGTGGCTCACGCGCTCGGCTTCGCGAAACACGCGAAGCAGGTTGCCGCCCAGAATCTTGCGGATATCGTCAGCGCTGTAACCGCGGTCAAGCAGGGCTTGCGTAATTTTAGGCAGGTCAGCGGCAGAATCGATGCCTTCAGGAGTTGCGCCGCTAACCCCGTCAAAATCTGAGCCCAAGCCGACGTGATCGACGCCAACGACCTTGGCGATGTGGTCGATGTGATCGATCAGAGAACTAAGCGGAGGACGCGGAATTTTCGCGGCCCACTCGCGTTCGATGCGGTCGGCGTCGAGGTAGGTAACGGATTTTCCGGCGGCCGTGAGCTGGTCGGTGTAAGCCTTAACGGCGGCGTCGCGGTCTTTGGTTTGCGCTTCCGCCGCCTTGCGGTAGTTCTCGTCGATAAAGGCGTTATAGAAATTCACCTGAACGACGCCGCCGTTCTTGGCGACGGCGCGCAGCATGCCGTCGGTCATATTACGCGGATGATTGGTGAGGGCGCGCGCGGATGAGTGCGACGCGATGAGCGGTGCTTTACTGACGGCGATGGCGTCATAGAACGTCTTGTCGGCGACGTGCGAAATATCGACCAGCATGCCCAGCCGGTTCATCTCCAGGACGATCTGGTTTCCGCTATCGGTGAGGCCGTTGTGGTGCTCGACTTTGGGACTGTCGATGTCGCCGGAAGAGTCGGCCCACTCGTTGGTGTTCGACCAACTCAGGGTCATGTAGCGAACGCCGAGGCGGTAGAAATCGCGGAGCAGACGAACGTCGTTTTCGATGGAGTGTCCGCCTTCTATCCCCAGAAGTGCGGCGAGCTTGTGCTCGCGGTGAGCGCGCTCGATGTCGTCGACACTGAAGGCCATCATCATGCGGTCGGGATGGCGGGCCGCCTGCTCGTAGACAGAATCGATGAGATCGAGCGTGTGGTGGGCGAAGTGGCCCTGGTTGGTTTTCGGTTCCACCCAGATGGAAAAGAACTCGGCGCCCAGGTTCCCGGCCTTGGCCTTATCAAGACTGATGTGGCCCGGATCTTTGGGGTCAGTCGATCCGATGTCGTAGTTTTCGTCAAGGAAGCGCTGCGGCGTGTCGGCGTGCGTATCGATGACGATGGCGGAGTTCTGAATCTCCATGGCCTGCTTGCTGACGGCGGATTGCGCGTACACGGGCGCGACACAGGCAAGCGCGATTGCGACGGCGAACGTGAGCTCCTTCATGACGTACAAGAATTCTATACGATGCCGGAAGATTTGCTAATGGAGCGACGGGCGTCTCGCCCGTCCGGAGGGCGCATCGGGACAGGCGAGACGCCCATCGCATCACTCATCCTGCCGTCAACGCGGAGAGCGCTTGCGCGACGCACTGCTCAAGCGGTTGATGGGTGGAGATCACTGTTTTGGGATAGGAGATGAATTCGAAGCGGCCTTTCATTTCGAGGTAGAGCGCGAACGATCGATTATGCGCGGGGTGCGACGGATCACGTTCAAGATCCAGACGCCGCCGAGCGGATTCATCGGAACAAGTGCACTCGATGATTGTCCAGGGCTGGGCGAGTTCGCGGGCTAATTCGAGAACGCGGTCGATCTGATAGCGGCAGGAAAAGGGGCGGCCGTCGAGAAAAATTTTGCGGCTGGCAGTTTTTTGCAGCAGGAAGCGAGCAGCGTCGAGCATGGCCTCCATCACGAAGTCGTCTTGCTCAACAGAGTATTCGATGTCTTCTGGCGAGAACAGGGCGGCGCGGATCTCGTCTTTGCTAAGAATAGCGCCAGCGCCCCGCGTGCAGCGCGCCAGTTCGCGAGCGAGCGTAGTTTTACCGGTTCCCGGAAGGCCCGCCATGAGAACAATCATTCTGTGGAGAGTGTAGCGGAGACAGCGTTCAGTTCAAGTTTTAACTCGAGGCTCAGTTGGAGGCGCTTACCGCAGTGGCAGCGACGGTGACGGTGCCCGGTTCGGTGGCAGGTTCTTCCACCGGCGGACGCGGGAAAATCGTCTGCGTCTGACGCCAGTCGTCGTAGCGGTCGGAGACCATTACGTGGAAGCACCAATGGCGGCTCTCTTCTTCGGGTTCGACCAGACCGAGGGCGTTCAGATAGAACAGGTAGTGCTCGACGAACCGAATCTGCTCGTTCGTCATGCCTCGGCGCTGCAGATCGACCGTGATGCCAGCGAGATGAGAAGAGGCGGTGTCACCATCCACTGGGGCGGCGTTGCGATTGCGACGGCGAAGCTTCTTCTGCACCTTGACCGTACGGACGGCGGAGTTTACCTGGATTTGTGTGTGGAACTGCCGATAATAAACCTCGGAAAGATCCTGCACAAAATCACGGGTCCACGGACGACAAAAACGGCGTGAAGGATCAAGACTGGGCTCAATCTTCAGAGCTTCGCTCGCCTCAATGGGCACCAGCGCGCCCGAGGCCTTCAGCTCTTCCAACTGGTCGTCATCTTGAATGCGCGGCAGATCGAGGCGGTCGATTTCTTCGTTTTGCCGCAGCAGAGAATCGTGCGTCGGACGGAACAATGGATTCCAGAGCACGCCAAAATGTCTACGGATGCGCAGCAGACGGTGGTGGCGATGAGGGGCGACGCGGTGCAGGGCAAAAGCCGTTCCCGGCGAAGCGACCATCACGAAGATCGCAAGCGTGATCAACGCAGTCAGCAGCGCGACGGTCGGCTTGCGGATTTTCAGGCTTCGCGTTGTGGCTCTCAGCATCATTCCAATCCGAAATCATTGCCTCCGTTGGAACACTCTCCGAAGCTGGGCAAAAGCCTCGATTCTCTTAGAGGAGTTGCAATTGTAAACCACAGGTGAACAATTTTGTGAAGCAATTCGGCTTAAGCCCTATTACTTAAGGGATTTGCGGGTGGTTACCAGACCGTAATTCGATGATTCTTGGTGCCAATACTAGGGAAAAGCGCCCTTTTTGGAAATTGCAAAGTTGGACTCTGGAATGCTCGCTGCCCAGCCCCCTGAAGGGCCTCCGATTTCCCGTAGAGACGCGGCTTGCCGCGTCTCAGAAGATGGGGCCTACTTGCGCAGCAGGTCAGTGAGCGCTTGTATCATGACCTGGCCACCGACTTCGGCAATCGACGTGGTCAGCGGAATACTCTTCGGGCAAATCTCGATGCAGTTTTGAGCGTAGCCACATTCCTGGATGCCGCCGTCGCCCATGAGTGCCGCCAACCGCTCGTGCTTCAAAGCCTGGCCGGTAGGATGCGTGTTGAACAGCCGCACTTGCGAGATGGTGGCCGCGCCGACGAATCCCGTGTCCTCGTTGAACTGCGGACAGGCCTCCATGCAGCAGCAACACGAGATGCAGTTCGATAGCGGATAGGCTTTTTCCTGGTCCTGCATGGTCATGCGCGGACCCGGACCGAGGTCGTAGGTGCCATCGACCGGTATCCAGGCTTTCACTTTTATCAGGTTCTCAAAGAGAACGCTGCGATCGACCGCGAGATCGCGCACGATCGGAAATTTCGATAACGGCTCGAGTTTGATCGGCTGATCGAGGTTGTCGAGCAGCGAGGAGCAGGCCATGCGAGCGCGTCCGTTGATGAGCATGGCGCAGGAGCCGCAGATCTCTTCGAGACAAGACGAATCGTAAGTGATCGGCGTGGTCTGCTTGCCGTCGCGAGTGACGGGTTTGGCCGCGATCTCCATCAGCGCCGAAGTGATGTTCATGTTCGGCTTGTAAGGAATCTCGAACTCTTCCCACGACGGCTTGGCGTCGGGGTTGAGTTGGCGTTTGATTTTGATGATTACGGATTTATTGTTAGGCATCTGACCTCATTGAAGGGCAACTCCATTCCTTCGGGCGAATTCAGCTCTACCTTCGTTTTGACCCAATTTCCCGAAGTGAAACACCACCGTAAGAAAAATAACCGGGAAGGGCACGAGTTCCACTCGTGCCGATTTAGGCTAAGAGAGAACTGCGGCTTCCAGCCGCTGAGGTCACTCTTGAGGCCTTCACGACTCTTCTCTCCTCCCGGAACTTATTTCTTAACTTTCTCGACCTGGCATCACCGCCGACTTTTCATCGTCGAAAATTATGCGCGATTATTCCTCCAGACCGTTTATCACTACCGCCGACAAGGCCGCTATGCACTGCACGCCTTCGTCCTCATGCCCGATCATGTCCATCTCCTGCTAACGCCGGCTCAGGAAGTAACCATCGAGCGCGCCGTCCAGTTGATCAAGGGCGCATACTCCCATGCGCTCGGCACTCTTATCGGGCGAAACTCGGAAGTGTGGCAACGCGGATTCACCGATCATCGGATTCGCGATGCTCAGGACTTCGCTCATCATCGGAACTATGTTCATCAGAATCCAGTGGTCGCCCGGCTGGCTCTTAATCCTTCCGAGTATCGTTATTGCTCCGCCTTCCCCGGATTCAAGCTTGATCCCTGGCCCACAGCGGCTGAAGCCGCAGTCCTGGGGAAATGCCTCAATCGGCACGAGTGAAACTCGTGCCCTTCCCGGTTCGTAGTGACGATACATAGGCGCATCAGTATTTCCTCGGCCGCGGCGGAATCAACGCCGCATCCACCGGCTCAAACTCAAACTTCGGCTCGTCCAAATCGGGCGCGAAGGTTGCTTTCGTGGTCTTCATCCAGTTCTTGTCGTCGCGCTCTGGGAAATCCGGTTTATAGTGCGAGCCGCGCGATTCGTCGCGCATGCCCGCTCCCTGCGCGATTACGCGCGACAACTGCAGCATGTTGTAGAGCTGGCGCGCGAACGCGATCGTCGTATTCGCCCACTGCGAGCGGTCGCTCAGATTGATCTTCTGGTAGCGTTGCAGCAGTTCCACCACTTTGGCGTCCGCTGCCTCACACTTCTTGTTGTAGCGGATGACCGTGCAGTTCGCGGTCATGATTTCGCCGAGTTCGCGCCACAGCAGGAACGGATTCTCATTGCCGTCGGCTTTCATCAGTGCGGCGTTGACTTCCTGCTGCCGTTTACGCTCTGCCTCAAAATGTCCGTTGCTGGGCGCGGCTTGCAGATTCTTCGCGTACCGCACGGCGCTCGGGCCGGAAACGAAGCCGCCAAAGATGCACGACACCAGCGAATTTGCCCCCAGCCGGTTGGCGCCGTGGTATTGGTATTCGGCCTCGCCGGCGGCGTAGACGCCGAGGATATTGGTGGCCTGCATGTAATCCACCCACAAGCCGCCCATGGTGTAGTGCATGCCCGGAAAAATCTTCATGGGCGTGACCCGCGGATCGTCGCCAACAAACTTCTCGTAGATTTCGAGGATCCCTTCCAGCTTGCGATCCAGAGTCTTGGCGTCGATGTGGGTGAGGTCGAGGTAGACCATCGGCTTGCCGTCGATGCCGAGGTTATCCTCGAACACCACTTTGAAAATTGCGCGGGTGGCCACGTCGCGCGGGACGAGGTTGCCGTATTTCGGATACCACTCCTCGAGGAAGTACCATCGCTCTTTCTCAGGAATGGATTTGGGGTCGCGCTTGTCGCCCGGCGTCCTGGGGACCCAGACGCGTCCCCCTTCGCCGCGCGCCGATTCCGACATCAGGCGCAGCTTGTCTTCGCCGGGGATGCAGGTGGGATGCACCTGAATGAACTCACCGTTCGCGTAATAGCAGCCCTGCTGATAAAGCGCCGACTGCGCCGATCCGGTGCACACCACCGAGTTGGTGGACTTGCCGAAGATAGCGCCACAGCCGCCCGTCGCAATAATGATGGCGTCGGCCGGGAAGGTCCGCACCTCCATCGTCCACAGGTCCATGGCGCAGATGCCTCGGCAGACGCGCGTTCCGTCGAGCACCGCCGAGAGAAACTCCCAGTGCTCGTACTTCTTCACCTTGCCTTCGGCCTCGTAGCGCCGGACCTGCTCGTCGAGCGCATAAAGAAGCTGCTGGCCGGTGGTCGCTCCCGCGAACGCCGTGCGGTTATAGAGCGTGCCTCCGAAGCGGCGGAAATCGAGCAGACCTTCTGGCGTGCGATTGAAGGGAACGCCCATGCGGTCGAGCAGATCGATGATGCCAGGGGCGGCCTCGCACATGGCCTTGACCGGCGGCTGGTTGGCGAGGAAGTCGCCACCGTAAATCGTGTCGTCAAAATGGATCCAGGTGGAATCGCCTTCGCCCTTCAGGTTCTTGGCGGCGTTGATGCCCCCCTGCGCGCACACCGAATGCGAGCGCTTTACGGGGACGATGGAGAACAGGTCAACCTCTCCGCCCATCTCAGCGATCTTAATGACGGCGGCGAGACCTGCCAGGCCCCCGCCCACTACGATGATTTTCGGAGCTGCCATACTGTATGAATCCAATCTGCCGGGCCGGGCCCGGGCCTGCTCGCACAACTTCGTGCAATCTCTCGTACAATCTCTATCGCATCACGAGACTTTCCGAAGTATTGGTGTCTAAAGGCTGGTTCGGCGTCGACAGAAATCCGTACATGCTGCCCGCTCCGATCGCAATCAGGACGAGAGCGAGCGCAAGGCAGACATAGCCAAAGCCGCGGCGCGCCGCTTCACCGGTCGTAATCCCCCACTTCGCGGCGAATAGCCACAGGCCGTAGCTGAAATGGCAGCATGCGGCGATGATGCCGACGGCGTAGAAGGCGATCATCCATGGGTTCTGAAATTCGGACTGGACTTTGGCGAAGGACTGCATAGGATGTGTCGGCAGGTGCACGCCGGTGAAGCGCAGGAAGTACGTGTGCTGCGCTATAAAAATGAGCGAAATGATGCCGGTCCAGCGATGTGTGGTGTAGAGCCAATTGCCAGTCCACGGGTAATTGGCGACGTTGCCCTCGCCTTGATACCAGATCCAAAGGCCGTAGAGGCCGTGGTAGGCGATCGGAATCCAGATGAAGAACAGCTCCAGCAGAAAAACGAAGGGTAGGCTGTTCAGAAACTCGACTTGCTTGCCGTAGGCCGCTGGGCCCTTGATGGCTTCGGCGTTCGAGATGAAGTGTTCGAGAAGGAAAGCTCCGATGGGTACGACGCCGCTGAGAGAATGCAAACGGCGCAGCAGGAACGAGGTACCCTCGCCGGCGCGCAGTGAAGCGACGCCCGGCTTGATCATGGGAGCGACGGGATTGGCAGTTGACGCCACAATGACGGCTCCTTGCGTGGTGCAGTGTACAAACCAATGATTATCGTTTTGCAGGGGAAGGGAAGTCAAGAAAGATCGAAGTGGGGTTAGTGTCCTGATCGGTGGGTCAGCTTTCGGATGCGACGCGATACGGCATGAAGGTGACGATTCGCACCGTCAAACACGTTCCAGTTGCAGCAGCAGCTTACGGCTACGAGCTTTCATCGCAGCTGTACCGCTTCGACTAGCCTCGCGTAGAATCTCCACCACTTTCGGTCGAATGCTCGGGTCATTCTGCGCCAAGTCGGCTAGCCCCTGAAGAGCGGATGTCTTGACAATGGAACTACGGTCCTCCAGATAACTGTTCAACAAAGATGTCGCGAGTTGTCGTTCCTTGGCGTTCAGCGCAAGCCGTGGAACCATGACAGCTAGATGCCAACGCAGTTCTTGTTCCTTCGCCTCGATCGCCAAACCCAGCAACTCCTTCTTGTAGGGCCGCAGGAGCTCACGATTCCTCCGCGTAACCTTCTCAGTCGCGTCTGCAGCGCGCATTCGCACGAGGGTATCCTCGGACCACAACCCTGCGATCAGCTCAGGAAACAGCCGTGGGTCCTTGGACACAATTGCCACCACTTGGTCAGAGCGACCGATTGTCCGTCGATCCCCTCCTTCAAGGAGAAGAAGGATGTTTTTTCGCGGCATTGAGAAGGACCCGGGAAAAACATGATATACCGCGAAGGTTTATCGCGATAAATTCTACGTTTAGAGCGGCCGCCGTACTGCTCGTGTGGTGACGGGCGTCCTTGCCCGTCCAAGCCGAGTGCAGCTCGGCAGACTGCCTGCGGTCACAACAACTTTAGATTCGCTTTAGGTTGCCCGATACCACGACAGAAATGCGCGAAAAGCTGCACCACGATGGCTGTACTGGGCTTTTTCTGCCGCGTTCAGCTCGGCAAAGGTCTTGCCGATTTGCGGGAAGTAGAACAGCGGATCATATCCGAATCCATGCTGGCCTCGCGGCGCGTTCAGAATGACGCCTTCAGCGGTGCCGCGGAAGGTGTGAACAGTCTGGCCGTCACGGGCGGCGACCAGCACGCAGATAAAACGCGCGGTGCGCTTTTGTTCGGGAACTCCTTTCAGTTCGCGCAGTACACGCGCGTTGTTGGCTTCGTCATCCGTGTTGCACTCCGCCTTGTGTGGTTCGCCGGCAGCGTAGCGGGCAGAATGAACGCCTGGAGCGCCGCCCAGGGCGTCAATCTCCAGGCCGGAGTCGTCGGCTAGAACCAGCTCGCCGGGCACGGCCAGGCTATAGGACTCTGCTTTCTTGCGCGCATTCTCCTCGAAGGTGGCCCCATCTTCCACAACTTCGGGCAGAGAAGCAAAGTGCGGGATGTTTGCGATCGTGATGGCGTAGGCGGCGGCCGCTCCGGCGAAATCGCGAAGCTTGCCCGCGTTCGAGGTTGCCACCAGGACACGACATTGCATCTTGTTTCCCCGTGAGTTTTTCTCTGCGCCCCCCCGTGTCCTCTGTGGTGAAAAAAATCGATAGCCACAGAAAACACAGGGGGACACAGGTGATTACACCGGCAGCCCCAGCCGGGTCTTGGGCCGTCTATCTCATCTTCATCCAAGCGACAACCAGCACAGCCAAGCTGATCAGCGAGAGCATGTTTCCGACGAAACGATCAATCGTCAGGCGGTGATGGATGCGTACGTCGCTGTCTCCGGCGGCAATGGGAATGACGATAAGGCCGGTTACATCGGTTTTCTGCGTTGCGGTGGGCTTGCCGTTCAAGACGACCTCCCATGCCGGGTAGCTGAAAAGGCGCACGGTTATATTTTGCGCTGCGGCGGCGTGGACCGTGAAGTGCTTTTCGGTCGGCCCCCACACCAGCATTTCGCTCTGAACCGCTGCCCCCGCGTCGTCGCAGAGGCGGGGCAGACTTTTGTTCAGTTCGTAGGCATCGGATCCGGCCGGGACGTATTCGTCAATGCCCTCGTATCCGGTGCTGTCGACGATGGCATCGTTCATCTCGCGGATATCGCCGGCCTTTTCCCACCAGGGCGGCTGGATGCGATAGCCGGCGACGATAACCGCGGCCAGCAGAACAGCAGACGCCAGGAAGCGCGAGGTCCAGGTCCAATGCTTGGCGGCCATGGTCAGAAGTATTGCCAAAGCGGCGTTCATCGCCAGCAGCCAGCGGAAGGGAAGTTGCGCGAAGCGGAGCTCGGGCAAGTGCTGCCAGAGCAAATTGCTCACCGAAAGCATCAGGAGCGCGCTGAACACACCCAAGGCGGAAAGCAGCATCCACGGGCTTTGCTCAGCGGTTACCGCGCTGGCCGCGACTGGACTGTCGAGAGCCTGGCCCGATCTTGTCGAAGGAGCCTGCCCTGAGCTTGTCGAAGGGTCTGGCTGCCCCTGCGCGTTTCACCCGCCAGCGGCGCGAAAACCAGATCGCGAGAGCGAGGATGCCGATTTCGACCACCGCTACAGTCGAAACCAGAAGATTGAAGTGGTTGTGATCGGGATCGGTGAGGGTGGTGAAAAGAAAATTGTCCTGCGGCCGGACTCCTAGCGACAGCACCTGGCCGATGTCGATCCACCCGCGTTCGGAAATTGCCGGTAGCAGATAAAACGAGGCCAAGCCAACCCCCACGAGCATCGCCGGCCCCGTCCGTACTAAGATCCGGACTAAGCCCCGAACTAGGGGACGCCAAAACTGTGGGCCCCATGATCGTTGATTCGCGAGCTCGCGTGCGGCTCCAGTCGCAAAGAAGACGACTGCCAGCCCGACCGTCGCGTAATGCATCATCACCGCCGCCGGTACGTTCGTGAGCCAGGCTGCGGCCAGTGTGAGACTCAGCCCCAGCATCGGGCGATGACCAGGCTCGGATTCCCGCAAAAAGATCCGCAGAAGACAAAGCAGCAGAAGCGGCAACAGCGCGGCCGCCAGCAGTTCGGCGTATGCGCTCCGCCAGTAGACGATCAGCAAGTGGTAGGGATTCAGCGCATAGAACACGGCCGCAAACACGCGTCCGCGACCGGGAGCCACTCGCGGGCGAGCCGGTACATGGACGCTCCTGCAAGCGTGAGCGCGATCCAGCAATACGCGCCCGGCACCATCCTCCAGGGCAGAGTCCGCACCGAGCGCGGCGCCCAGAGTCCAGGAAGCGGGCGGATAAAACAGGAAGCGGGCATCGCCGTATCCCCAGTACGCCAGCGCCGCCCAACGCGGATATGCGATGCCATGCTTCCATTGGCCGAGCACTTCGATCCACGAAAACATGTGGAACTCGAAATCATGCCCCGAGGGACTGCCCCACCAGAAAAACGGAGTGATGGCCGCCAGACAGCAGCCAGCCAGCACGAACGCACGCGAGACCGGACTTCTGAGCAATTTACCCTAACCTCAAACTGACAGGCTGCGAAAAAGCGAAAGGTGGACGCGATCCTCAATCTGCATCTGACATCCCGTAGAGACGCGTCTTGCCGTGTCCCCAGCGTCCCCGGAGACGGGGGCAAGCCTCGTCCCTACAGGCAGAGCAATTCTATTGCATAGGAAAAATTCTCGAAAAATTGACCGAACCGAAATCATTTAGCAGCGGCTGTCGATGTAATCTGCGATCAGATGATGTCGAACACCCTACCGGGGACTGGGCCGACAAGGGGGAAGTCAGTCAGGTTCCCGGCTTTTCCTGGGATCGTTCTTGCTGGGATCGGGGCGATTGGGCGAACGCTTACTGGTTGCCTTCTACTGGCGGACGTTTATTGATTGACGCTCGCCGCAGTTCGCTGTTGGTGCAGTTCGGCGAGAAACGCTTCTTCCTCCAGCGCACTGCCAGTCCGCAGCAATTCCAGGAGTGGATCCTCCACGTCAGTTGCGGCGCTGCTGGTCTGGCCTAGGTCCTGGCTTAAGCTAATCGACCGTGCTGGCGACGAGAGCGCGAGGAGAAGTCACCAGTTGCGGAGTGGCACCGGGCTGGCCGGTGAGGAACTCGATGAACTCGCCGACGCTTTTGCGCTGATCTTCCGTGCGGGCGGGAAATTCAATGCCCATGCCATGTCCGGGATGCATGACCCGGACCAAACCTTCGGTGTGAATCTCCATCCCGGCGGTGCGCAAGCACAGATCGACGGCGGAGGACTGAGGGAAAGGAGATTCGGTCTGCACATAGCAGCCGCCCAGACTAAGATCCGTCAGTTTGCATGGCGTGACCGCGTCGGGTTCTTCGGGCAAAGCATCATGCGAACGGGCAGCCAGCCACTTGCTCAGTTCCTCGCGCTTCTCCGCGTCGATGTCGAGAAAGCGCAGGCCGGTTTGACCGTTGGCGGTGCTCCAGGCAACTTCCGCGTCACCGGCAATGCTAGCGCCGCCGTCGGGTAGCTCGAAGGAGACGTGAACCAGAGCCGCGGATGGAAGTGGCTTGGCCGCCAGCACATCCATGCCGCCGGTGCTCAGGTCGAGCAGAATGCCTTCAACCGTGTTGCTCTCGTCGATACGAATCGAAACCGCCGCCTGGACGGCGACCCGCAACGCCTGCCGCCTTTCGCGCTTCAGCAGCGCCGTGGCAGCGCGCAAGGTGTTTTGTGCCTGCTCGAAGGTGACCGGCTTGGTGAGGACGAAATGAGCTCCCGCGCCCAGGATCGAGCGGATCTGCGAAACTTCGTTTAACAAGGCAATAGTGACGGGCGGTTGGCGGTCGGGGCCAACCAGGCGGCGGCAAGCGTCCAGTAGTAGAGAGGCCGTTTCGGGATCGTCGAAGTCGACGATCACCTGATCAAAACGCTCCCCCTCCAGTCGTGTTGCGGCGACATCGGCCGCGTTCGACCGATCCACCGCAACCCCGAACTGCGCCAGGGCCTGAATCAGCGTTTCCGCAGTCAGGTCATCCTTGGACACCAATAGTGCCTGTAATATCATCGAACCGAGCCTCCCGCCTCGCGCTGTACGTCCACCGTCAGGCTTCTACGGCCAGCGCGGAGTTACGCTACGCCCTGGTTTGGACGCGGCTGGCGAGGATTGACCACTGGCCTTGGCCGCCATCGCGTTGGAGTTTTCCTCGTCCACTTCCGTCAGGACTGCGCTATCGTCCTCGTTGTCGTTTTCGGCAAGCAAAGGCGCGACTTCGCGCAACTTCTCGGCAGCCTGCTGCAGCATCTCGATCTGCTTTCCCAGCTGTGTGTACTGCGCCTGCTTGCGGCGCAAAACCTCATGGATATCCTTCATACTACCCCCTGCGCCTGACTGTAGGTTTGGACAAAGGCAAGGTCAACGCAAAACCCACCATGGGCCGTTACCCCAGTAATCGAACCATAGGACGTGGGCGGGCCTCAAAACCGGTTCTCGGATCAGGCTCGGCTAAGGACACGAAGCCATCGAAACGGTTCTGAGGAGGGTCCGGTTCGACGCGATAATCGAACCTCCTCCTGCAAAAGCCAGAAGGCCATCAGGTCGAGCAAGCGGCTTGCGCTCAAAATCAAAAGCCCCGCCTTGCGGCAGGGCCATGAAGTGAGTGTTTTGACCGACCAGCAAATCTAAGTTATGTCCCCATCATCTTGCGACGGAATACTCCAGCGATACCCACCAGCCCTGTTCCGAGAAGACCCAAAGTTCCGGGTTCCGGGACAGTGACGGTCGATTTGCCCATACGGATGTGCGCGATACCCTGGGTGAGCTGTCCGTTAACAGTGTAGATGTTCTCGGTCGCAGTTCCATACACGTCACGACCGTTCCACAGCTGGCCGAAGATCTCGCCGCTGAGGACGTAGGTCAGATTCTTTTTGCCAGGCGCGCTAGTCAGAGTCCAATTGATCGGACCGACGAACCAGCCGGTGAAGATCGCTACTGGAGTTGTTTTCGATCCCGTTAAGTTCTTCGCCCACTTGCCGACGCCCATCACGTCAAATGTCGAGACGCCCTCACCCCCGTAAAACGTCCCCCCAAACCGGATCGAGCCGGTGGCCAAACCACCGGTCGTGAAGCTCACTATGCCAAGAGAGTGTCCAGAAGTAGCTGCGGTGAAGCCCCAGGTCAGCAGTTGCGATCCAATCGAAGTGATGCCCGCATTCGAAATGCGAATCTCGCCATTCTGGTTCGTGAAGGAAATCGTGTTCGCCCAAGCGGCAATCGGCAATGCCAAAGCCAGCAATGCTAGAAGCAACACTCGCCTCATTTTAGTTCCCTCCCTTTTTTCGTTCGTTCCCGAGATTCCACCTTGAAAGTTGCGTCCAAGGCGTAGATCGCCTTCGGCGTCTCCCGCACTTTTCGTTCCAAAACTACGGAAATTTGGTTGTTATTACTTATCAACAACTTGCAACCATTCTCCTTGGCTCCTGGCGATCTAGGACTGCAATCTCCTGCACACTAGCCGCCATCGCTTTCTCTCGATCGTCAGCGGCTCAACCCCGCAGGCGGTACGCCGCCTACGAAACGGAGCCATTGCGGATTCGCGATCGGCAGCCGAATCCCGCCACCCGAAAGAAAACTTGACCTTAGAGAGACCCTTTCCAGAACCCTGGAGCAACTCGTAGTAACCAATCGCGAGGTTACTGATGCTACCACGGAATTTGATCTAGCAAGTGGCCCTTTGGTGCCAATCAATCGCTCAAAAGTGGCATTCCGCTCCCCGGCCTGTTGCCATATCTTTTCGGTTGAGCAGTTCTGGGGGAGGGCTGTTCGGGCGTCCCGTGATTCTTTGAATCCGGGGCGCTTCTTATTTGTGGTGAAGTTTCCCGGGGAGCCCACGCTCCCTCGCCATTACGGTTGCTTCCAGCATTACCTGCCGGGGTCGTCTGAGAGCATCGGTATCTCTTCACTTTTTCCCGATGACAAACTGCGGTAGGCGGCATCCAGAATGAGCTGGTTCTGCCAGCCTTGCTGGCCACGCACTGGAAACACTTCCCGGCCTTCGATCGCGGCAGCGAAACTGTCTACCTGCCTCGCATAAGCAAGTTGGTTGGAGACGGTTTCTTCGGCAACGCGTTGTCCCTCGCGCCACAGTTCCAAGTTAATCGGTCGATCGACACTCAGCGCATCGTTCGCCCGCAGGACGCCCGCGTCACCGACAATCTCCAACGGAGTGCGATAGTGAGCACGAGTTGAAACCAGGACCGTGGCCAGCGGGCCCCGCTGAAACTCCAAAGTCAGGACGGCCGCCGCTTCTACGTCGCCCGATTGTTCGTCCTGGTCGGCCGAGCGCGCTAACCAGCCGTGGTTCATCCTGCAGGAGGTATCGCAAGGCGTCGATGCAATGGACACCCACGTCGGCGATGGGGCCGCCTCCAGCTATCGAGCGGTTGTAAAGCCATGTACGGGCATGGCCTGCCCCGCTATACGAGAACTCCGCCCGCGCGAAGATCGGCTGCCCGATGTCACCAGCGGCGATGCGTTCGCGAAATCTCGCCGTGCTTTCTGCAAAGCGGAAGACCTGGGCGACGCCGAGAAGAACGCCGGCTGTTGCGCGTCGCTTCGACCATCCGTCGGCATTCTCCGCATCCATGCCCATCGGTTTCTCGCACAACACCGGCTTGCGGCAGCAACCGCGGTGAGGACGTCCTGCAGGTGGCAGACATTCGGAGTGGCGACCAGCACGGCGTCGACTTCGGAACAGCGGCAAAGTTCTTCGGTGGAGGCGAAAACATGCGGGATCGAGTATTGTGCCGCGGCCTCGCGTGCCTTGTGCGAGTCTCGCCGCGACAGAGCGACCACTTTGCAGTTCCGAGCCAGCGCGAAACCCGGCATCAGCCGCCGCACGGCGTGCAATCCGAAACCTGCGATACCAAAGCGAATCATATTGCTTTCAGTCGGCTTCTCTGAACGACTACGTGTACGGATAAAAGACGAAAAACAGCAGCGACAACGCGGTCAACGCCCAGAGCGCTGGACGAACATCCCGCAAGCGTCCCGAAACCAGTTTGCAGAAAGGATACAAGATGAAGCCCGCCGTCATGCCAATGCCCACGTTGTAAGTGAAGGCCATCAGGATGACGACTCCGAAGGCCGGAACCAGTTCGGTGAGGTCGTCGAAGGGAATGCGGGTGATCGGGCTCAGCATCAGCAATCCAACGAAGATGAGCGCCGGCCCGTATGCCTGCGGCGGGATGGCGGAGATGAATGGCGCGAAGAATAAAGTTCCGGCAAAGCACAGCGCCGTGATGACCGCGGTCAGGCCGGTTCGGCCCCCGGCTTCTACTCCAGTGGCGGACTCGATATAGGCGCCGGATGTGGTGGTTCCAATCACGGCGGCGAAGGTGGTGGCCAGCGCGTCGGCCATCATCGGGCGCTCGATCTGCGGCAGGTTGCCGTCCTTGTCGAGGAAACCCGCGCGCGCCGACACCCCAATGAGCGTGCCCATGGTGTCCACAAAAGCCATAACAAAAATCGTTAGGACGACCGGAAAAACCCCCCACGTGAATAGACTGTGCAGATCGAACTTGAAAAATAAAGGCTGCAGGCTCGGCGGACGGCTGACCCAACCGCTCGGCGCCGGAGCAGCCCCGGTCACGAAACTGAGAAGAGCGGTAGCGAGAACCCCGCTAAGAATCGCGGCCGGGAAACGGCGAATGCTGAGCACCGTCATCAGCAGGAAACCAAAAATGGAAAGCAGAACCGAAAGCGAAGTGAGATGGCCCGGCCGAACCGGCGCCCCGGGCGATCCCAGGGTAACAATGCCGGTCTGATTCAGCCCTATGAAGGTGAGAAACAATCCGATGCCGACGGCGTAGCTGTAACGGAGCGTGGTGGGAATGGCGTCGACCATCCACTGGCGGAGGCGGAACAGAGTCATCAGAATAAAAAGAACTCCGGCCAGGAACACCGCGCCCAGAGCGCTTTGCCAAGTGTAGCCAAGAACATGCACCACCGTGAACGCGATGAAAGCATTTTCGCCCATATACGGACCGATGGCGAAAGGGCGGTTGGCATAGAAGCCCATCAGCAGCGTTCCGAAGATGGCGGTGAGAATGGTGGCTGTGAGCGAGGCGCCAGCCGGCATGCCGGCGGTTTTCAGGATGGCAGGGTTGACAGCCACGATGTAGGCCATCGTGAAGAAGGTGGTCAGTCCGGCAACAATTTCGCGGCGGACGGTTGTCTGGCGATGAGAGAGTTCAAAAAACTGATCGAGCCAGCGCTTCAAGTTGCCCTCGCGTGAAATCAGGATTGTACATTCGCCGCGCTCGAAGGACGAATCGAGACGAGAGGTTTCCTCTGTGAACCCCTGTGTCCCCTGTGGTTGCGCTCTAGAAGCAGCGAACCGCGAGAAACCACAGAGGACACAGGGGAACAACAGAGGAAGGCGGACTTCGAGTGGCTCAGCGACGAGCGATCAGCGATTACCCAACTCGGCAGCAGCTTGGGGTCGATGTTCCCGCCGCTGATCACGGCGACGTTGATCGCCGTCTTCGGCAACTCGTCGGCATGGAAAAGAAACGCGGCCACGGCGACGGCGCCACTCGGTTCGGCCAGCGTTTTCGCGTTCGCACTCAGAGCGCGCATGGCCTCGCGGATCTCGTCTTCCGTGACGCTGACGATGTCGTCGACATAGGCGCGGATGTGTTCGAAATTGATGGCGCCGATGCTCTGCGTGCGAAGGCCGTCGGCCAGCGTCTGCGAGACTTGCTCCGCCGGGAAGGAGACGATCCGTCCGGCGCGCAGGCTGGCTCGCGCATCGGAGGCAAGTTCAGGCTCAACGCCAATCACCTTCACCTTGGGTTGGCGAAGCTCGTTGGCCAAGCTTGGGTGCCAAGCTGCAGATGACTAAGCCGGTATTGCTGAGCTTGATGGCCGCCGAGATGCCGCTGATCAACCCGCCGCCGCCGACCGGGACCAGCACGGTTTCAACGTTGGGCAGGTCTTCGAGAATTTCGAGCCCAACCGTGCCCTGGCCGGCAATGATCTTTTCGTCATTGTAGGGCGGCACAATCGCGTAGCCGTGCTCGGCGGCCAGTTGCTCAGCGCGCAGCCGGCGCTCTTCGCTGCTCGGGCCGACGGCGACGATCTCCGCTCCGAGCGCGGCGGTAGCGTCCAAGCTTGTTCTTCGGAGCATTGCCAGGCATTACGATGATGGCCTTCACGCCCAGCGCCCGCGCCGCGTAGGCCACGCCCTGCGCGTGATTGCCGCTCGAATAAGAAATGACCCCGCGGCGGCGTTCGTCGCCGCTAAGAGATGCGACTTTGTTGTAAGCGCCGCGCAGTTTGAAAGCGCCGATTGGCTGCAGATTTTCGAGCTTAAGGAAAAGCTTGCGCTGATCCGCCGCGCCCGTCCATTCGAACAAGGGCGTGCGGACGGCGATGCCGTGAAGGAGGGTTCGAGCCTCGCGAATGTCATCGATGGTTACGATTGTTTTCTGCTATTTAAGCGTGCCTTGGCGTGTTTTTTGCAATGAGGCACTACATAGTGCATCATGATGTTATAGAAGCACATCATGATGCCTTGCTGCTCGTAGCATCACCGCGGCATCCGGACTACACTTTCGCTCGATGACGACGTGGCTCAACTTCTGAACAAGGAGGTTCGCCGATCTGGCGATTCTTTCAAAGAGGTAGTGAATCGCTTTCTGCGCCTTGGATTGAATGCTTCGAAGCAGCCCATTCGGAAACCCTTTCGCGTCAAGCCGTTAAATCTGGGCCTCCCTCCGTTTGAAAAAGTCGAGGAGCTTCTGGAATACCTGGAAGGGCCGGACCATCGGTGATCGTAATTGACGCCAATCTGGCGGGGTCTCCTCCGCGTTCTCGGTGTCTCGGCGGTAAAACAGAACTCAGATCTCCAGTATCACCGGCATAATCAGCGGCCGCCGTTGCGTCTGCCGCGAGATGTTGCGCTTCTTCAGGTCGGTGCGGATTTTCTCCTTGATCACGCCATAGTCGGCTTTCTCTTCGGCGCTGGAGGCATCGAGGGTTTCCATGACAATCTCGCGGGCGCGCTCGATCACGCCGTTTTCGCCGGGCGCGAATCCGCGGGTCACAATCTCGGGCGAAGTTTCGACGAGTCCGGTGAGCTTGTTGATGGCAATGATCGGCATCACGAATCCGTCTTCGCTGAGGTGCCGGCGGTCTTTGATGACGATGTCTTCGACCACGTCGGTGCGCGAGCCGGAATCGATGCAGACACGACCCACGTTGATCCGTCCGGCCTTGCGCGCGCCCAGTTCATCGATTTCGAGGACATCTCCACTTCAATCAGCAGCACGTTGCCGACCGAGCCGTGCATGGAAGCGGCCAGCTCGGCATGTAACTTGAGCTGCCGGTATTCGCCGTGGATCGGCACAAAATACTTGGGCCTCACCAGGTTGATGATGAGCTTCAATTCTGCCTGGCTGGCGTGTCCGCTGACGCCAGGTAAGAGCCGTCGTCGTAGATCACGTGCGCTTCACGGCGGAACAAGTGGTCGATCATCCGGTAAATTCCTTTTTCATTGCCGGGAATGATGCGCGACGACAGGACGACGGTATCGCCTTTCTCGATCTTGGCGTGCTTGTGGCTATCCACGGCCGCCCGCGACAGCGCCGACATCGGTTCGCCCTGCGTGCCGCTGATAAGCACGCACACTTTCTCCGGAGCGAAGTTCTTCATTTCGCCGGGCTGAATCAGCATCCCCTCGGGGATCTGGACATAACCCAGGTCTTCGGCGATCTCGGAGGAGTTGCTCATGGAGCGGCCGATGAAACAATTGCGGCCGTGGTCGCGCGCCATGTCGACCGTCAGCTTGATGCGATGAATGGAGGACGCGAAGCAGGAGATAAACAGACGCCGCTGGGTGCGGGCAAACACCTCGTCGAACTTGCGGCGCACAGCGCGTTCGCTCGGAGTGTAGCCCTTGCGCTCGACGTTGGTCGAATCCTGCAACAGCGCCAGCACTCCCTCTTTGCCGTACTCGGCGAAACCGTGCAGGTCGAAGAGGCGGTTGTCGGTGGGTGTCGGGTCGACCTTGAAGTCGCCGGTACGCAGCACGACCCCAATTGGCGTGTGGATAGCAAGCGCGACACAATCGACCAGGCTGTGCGTCACCTGCAGCGGATGAATGGTAAAAGGCCCAACCTTGAAGCGCTCTCCAGGACGAATTTCGCGCAGGTCGGAGTCGTCGAGGAGTTGGTGTTCGTCGAGCTTGTCTTCGACGTAGGCCAGCGTAAACTCGGTGCCCCAGACGGGAACATTCAGTTCGCTAAGAATCCAAGGCAGGGCTCCGATGTGATCTTCGTGGCCGTGCGTAAGCACGATGCCGCGCACCAGCTTCCGATTTTCAAGCAGGTAAGAAATGTCGGGGACGACAATGTCGACGCCCAGCAACTCGGTTTCGGGAAACATGAGGCCGGCGTCAACCACGATGATGTCATCGCCCCAGCGGATGGCCATGCAGTTCATACCGAACTCGCCCAGCCCGCCTAGCGGAACAATATGCAGTTTTCCTTTTGACATTAGACAAGTCGATGCTAGCACAGGCGGAAATGAGATGGAGTGACCCGTCCGCACATTCGCACGTGGAGAGCCGGGCGTCCTCGCCCGGCCGCCGAACCGTTGCACTCCACCGGGCAGAGAGCGTCTCCATTAGATCCGGAAGACGCGGCAATCGGCGTTTCTAGATCAAGCGGATGCGGAGTCGAAGTTAGCCGGGCTGATAAACTCAAAACAGTAAGATGGCCGACGAAAATACGAAAATAAGTCGTGGATGCGGCGGCACGTCGAAGGCGCGATCCGCGGAGGCTCGACCGCGCCGACGAGACGATCAGGTTGATCCCGGGCGCTTCCTGATGCAGTTGCGCGTGGCGCACGGGTTGCCGCTGGCAACTTTTCGCGGAGTGTACACGCTGCCGGTGGAACGCCTCGACGATGTGGCGGAGTCGGTGATCCGCGGCGGCATGAAGCTGGCGGCGGCGGAGGGAGCGGGATTTGGTCTCGGCGGAATCCTCACCATCGTGCCGGACCTCGGCATTCTTTCTGCTATTACCATGCGCACCATCCAGAAGCTCAGCCTGATTTACGGATTCGAGTTGAACACCGACGACGAAATTGCCGAGCTTTGGATTGCCGCCGCCAGCGCCGCCGGTGTCGACATCAGCCGCGAATTGCTGGAAAAAGAAGTGGTCAACCGCTTTGTGCCGCGCGTGATCCAGCGGATCGCGGTCAGGGCCGGCGCCGAGGTGGTGGAAAAGTGGGCCGGACGCCTGATTCCGATTACCAGTTCCGCGATCGGATGCGCGCTGAACTACTACTTCGTGAAGGCGTGGGGCGAACGGGCGCGGACGCATTTCCGCGCCAAGCACCTCGAAGGGCGGAGCCAATTTGCGGAGGAGCAGGCGCCACTTCCGGGCGGCCGGCGGCAATGTTGCCGTCGTGATCGAATGCCACGACCTCGCGATGAATGCGACATTCAAGAAGATTGTCGAGAACCAACCGTTTCGAAGTGTGAAAATCCACGCGCTCAAAAAAGACTGGATCAATTGGTAAAAAAATCAATCAACAGTAGCCCCTGCGTCGTGGACGGCAGATCGCGGCCTGCAGACTGGACAGTTTGCAGGCGATGGAAGGAGAGCGCGAATCCGGGCCCGCGAGGTCCGCGATCTCCAGGTTCGGCCTGCAATCCAATCCAGAGTTGGGGTAAGGTGGAAAGCAAGCCAAAATAGAAATCCATTTGCCCCCGTTGTTCGTCGCCTTCGCGATCCAACGCGCCAAGTACTAGCAGCTCCGTCATCGTTATTGTGGCCATGTGCCACCAAAAATGCCCTGGATTCCGACACCGCCATCGCCAAGCCAAAGAAAAAATAGGGTCGGTGTGTGCGAGATACTTTGGGTTGGGTTCTGAAGTGATAAAACATGAAGATACTCGTGTCCAACAGGCCCGATTTGCCGGTGACGCAGGAGAAAGGCGCGGAGCCGCTCTACTCCCAACTCTGGCGTTCCTTTTGCAGGTAATCCTTTGGATATCTACCGCGAGCTAACCCACGGATCGCGGCATGATAGGACTTCGGTTTTTGCAGGACCAAGACGGTCCCGCCCCGAACAACCACAAGAATCTTGTCGCCGGGCTTCAAGCCCAGCGCTTCGCGAGCCTCCCGCGGGATCACGATCTGGTTCTTCGCCGAAAGAGTCGCTTCCGTCATCGCTTTACATTGTAGCATAAGGTAAAGCAGAAACGGAAATCAATCTGCTGAAACTACCGCAGCCACTCTTCCAGTTCAATCCCGCGCTCCGTCTTCTCGTCGCGATATTTAACGATCACCGGAGTGTAGAGCGAAAGGTTCCATTCGTCGGATTTGCCCTTGCCTTTTTTAACGGCGCGCGATCCGGGAACGACCACGGCGTTTTCCGGAACTTCCAACGGCCGCTCCGCTGACGCCCGGTAGATTTCGCCGCGTACCAGGTCATAGAGCGGCGTGGATCGGGTCAGAATCGTTCCCGCTCCCAAAACCGCGCGGGTACGCACCAGCGTGCCTTCGTACACTCCGCAATTGCCGCCGACCAGCACATCGTCTTCGATAATCACCGGAGCGGCGTTCACGGGCTCCAGTACGCCTCCGATCTGTGCGGCGGCGCTCAGGTGCACACGTTTGCCGATCTGCGCACAAGAGCCGACCAGCGCATGCGAGTCGATCATCGAGCCTTCATCCACGTAAGCGCCGACATTGATGAACATAGGAGGCATGCAGACGACGGACGGCGCAACGTAGGCCCCTTCGCGGATGGAAGATCCACCGGGCACCAGGCGAACACGATCGGCGAGGGTGAGACGACGGGCGGGGAAAGTGTCCTTGTCAATAAAGGAAAGCACGTCTCCGTCCGACATCTTTTGTAACTCGCCCAGCCGGAAGCCCAGCAGGATGCCTTGCTTCACCCAGGTGTTGACCACCCAGCGTCCGTCGACTTTCTCGGCGGCGCGAGCCTCGCCCCGAGTCAGAGCGGCGCGGAATTCGAAAAAAACGGGACGGGCTTTGTCGGGATTGTCGATCGTTTCGCGCGCCGATAGACGTTCAATGGCCAACTTCAAAGTGCGTATCGAGTCTGGCATAAGATGGCTAGGAGCCTGTGGTGAAGCTTCAACTCCGAAATTCAACGCATGAACGCGCGTTTCGCCCGGGCATCCCTGAGGCATGCCCAGATCGAATCCACCTACAGAAAGGCGCCAAAAGAAACAGAAGCTAAGAGCCAAAAGCTAAAAACTTCCCCTACGCCACGCACTTGCATTCGCTGCGGATCAGCACCCCGGGCATCTGATGAGTCGCCTCGCGCGCCTCGGCGAGAGTGCCGTACGGTCCGTGCCAGCGCGAATGATTGGGATCGTGCCCGGCCGGACGTCCCTTGCCCGAATTGCACTGGCCGCAGGACGCGCGGTGCAGCATCGCTTTGTGCGGGCCCGCTGCCCAATTTTCGTAAATAAAGAATTCGGCGGCAGCGGCCGGCGGAGCCGCGGGCCGGGCAATCAATCCGACGTCGGTCGCGACCTTCTGCAGCTTCGATCGCGTGTCGCGGCGCATGGGAAGCAAGGGCAAGCGATAGACTTCTTCGATCTTACCCATCATCGCAAGCACGGCCTTCACCGGCAGCGGACTCGATTCGATGAAGTTGGCCAGCATCAGCGGAAGATATTTGCGGTGGATGGTGCGCGCCGTGTGCCAGTCGTTCGCCAGAGCAGCGCGCGTCATCTCCGCCATTTCGCGGGGAATTTCATTGGAGGCAACCGAGATCACGCCCACACCGCCGAGCGCGATCACCGGCAGTGTGACGGAGTCGTCGCCGGAAAGTACAAGGAAACTCTCCGGCACCGAGTTCAGCACCTCCGCGATCTGCGTCATGTTCCCGCTGGCTTCCTTCACGCCCGCAATATTCGCAACCTCAGTCAACCGCGCCAGGGTCGCGGGTTCGAGATTGGCGGACGTGCGTCCCGGCACGTTATAGACGATGACGGGCTTGTCGACCGCTTCGGCGATCGCGCGAAAGTGCCGGTATTGACCCTCCTGCGTCGGCTTGTTGTAGTAAGGCGAAGCGGTGAGGATGGCGTTGACGCCCGGCCGAGCCGCCACTTCTTTCGCCTTGGCCACAGCCTCCTGCGTCGAATTGGAGGTGGCGCCGGCGACGATCGGCACGCGTCCCGCAACGACTTCAATGGTCACGTCGATGACGCGCAGCCACTCATCGTGGTTGAGCGTGGGAGTTTCTCCCGTGGTGCCGCAGGGAATCAAAAAGTCGATGCCCGATTCGACCTGCCAGGCAACCAGATTGCGTAGTGCGTTTTCGTCGACACCACCGTCCTGGGAGAACGGTGTGACCAGAGCGGTACCACATCCTCGCAGTTGCATGGGTTAAGGATAACTCTTCTCGGGAGCGCTTGCATTTGCAGACTGCTCGTGTGGGGACGGGCGCCTTGCCCCGTCCAAGCCGAGCGAAGCTCGGCAGCCGCCGGACGTTATGGGAGTCTGGCCACTTGCTAAAGCTCGCGCCAGACGTTGCGGAACTCGTAGAACCCTGTCTTCCCCGCCAGCCACTCGGCGGCGCGCACGGCGCCCTCGGCGAATCCGCGGCGCGACTTGGCGTCGTGGCACAAATAGATTCGATCGCCGGAGGAATTGAAGACCACCTCATGCATGCCGACCACGTCACCCTCGCGAAAGGAAACGATCTCGACTTCTTTCCCTCCGGCCTCGCGCACAATTTTCTGGATCGTGATGGCAGTTCCGGAAGGAGCGTCTTTTTTTTGCGCGTGATGACGCTCGAAAATCTGCCCCGAGTAATCGTATTTCAGGGCGGCCGCTGCGGTTGCGACAATCTCGAAGAACAAGTTCACACCGATGGAAAAATTCGACCCGTAGAGGAAGCCCGTCTTTGCGGAGACCACCATTTCCCGCAAGCGCGGCAATTGCTCGTACCAGCCAGTGGTTCCGACCACGAGGTTCTTTCCGGCGCGGATGCAGGCCTCGGCGTTGCCGATCACCGCGGAGGGCGTGGTGAAGTCGATGGCCACGTCGAAGGGAGCAAGGAAAGCGGGAGTGAGGGCGCGAGGCATTAGCGTTTTCGTCAACGTCCAGGGCGCGCACATTGTGACGGCGCTCGTGCGCAACTTCGGCGACCACCGAACCCGTTTTGCCACGACCGAGAATTAGAAGATTCATACTTAAACCTTAAACCGCAGAGAACACGGAGTGCGCAGAGAAATCTGGAAAACAACGTTTAACTTCCGCTCTTGGTTTTCTCCGCGTGCTCTGCGTCTCGGCGGTGAAACCGACTTACGCAAACACTTCCGGATCGACTTCGGCGAAAAATGCGTGGTGCAGGCGCCGGATCACCTCAGCTGCGTCGTCTTCTTCAATCACGAAGGTCAGATTAATTTCGGAGGCGCCCTGCGAAATCATGCGAATCTTTACATCCTCAAGGATGCCGAAGACCTTCGCGGCGATTCCGGGCGTGTCACGCAAATTCTCGCCCACCAGACAGACGATCGCCTTCCGCCCCTCGTACTTCACGTCCGCCAGTTTCGCCAGATCGGCGGCCAGCGCCGGGATGGCTTCATTGGTCTCGGCCGTCACCGAAACGCTGACCTCGGAGGTGGAAACCACGTCCACCGCGACGTTGTGCCGATCGAAGGCTTCAAAGATGGACTTCAAATATCCGTGCAACAACAAACGGCGCGGCGAGGCGACCTCCACCAGCGTGATCTTTTTCTTAAGCGCGATGGCCTTGAAAATATTCGAACAACGCGGAGCGCGAGCCGTGATCTTCGTCCCTTCGCAGGTGGGGTTCAGCGAGTTCAGAACATAAACCGGAATGTTTTGCTGAATCGCGGGCAGCACGGTGGCCGGATGCAGGACCTTGGCGCCAAAGTAGGCGAGTTCCGCGGCTTCGTCAAAGCTGATGACCTTGATGCGCCGCGCCTCGGGAGTCAGGCGGGGGTCTGTGGTCATCATGCCGTCGACGTCGGTCCAGATTTCGATGCGTTCGGCATTGAGGCCGGCGCCAAAAATAGCCGCGGAAAAATCCGACCCTCCGCGGCCGATGGTGGTGGTGATGCCGGCGCGATTGGAACCAATGAACCCGCCCATCACCGGAACCTTGCCGCCGTCGAGTAAAGGCTTGACCTTCTTGCGCAGGCGCTCGTTGGTTTCATCGAACTGAGGAACCGCCCGGGTATAGGCGCTGTCGGTGAGCAGACATTGGCGCGAATCCACGTGCGCACCCGGCAATCCGCGGGCAACAAAAGCGGCAGCGATGATCTTGCTCGAAAGCACTTCGCCGAAAGAGGCAACATAATCGTAGGTGCGCGGAGTGATTTCACCGACGGCGCCAATGCCACGCAGCAATTCGTCCAGATCTTCAAAGTCGGCGCCCAGGTCGCCGTGAAATTCAGTGAACAGAGCGGTGCCGAGCAGTTCTCCCGCAGTGTCATAGTGGCGTTCGCGCAAGGCGCGCGCCATTTTGAGAGCCGTCTTGCGATCGCCTCCACCCGCAGCCTTCCCCATGGCGAGCAGGGAATCGGTGACCTTTGCCATGGCGCTAACCACGACCACCGGACGGTCCGCCAACCGCCCCTGGACGATGTGGGCTACGCGATCGATCGCTTTTGCGTCTTGTACGGAAGTCCCGCCGAACTTCATGACGATCATGGGCGGGGGTGCTCCTCAAAGCAGTGGCCAGTAGCCAGTAGCCAGTTGCCAGACAAACCTGTGTCGGCGACGGTTTTTACTGGCAACTGGCAACTGGCCACTGGCAACTGTTTTCACCCGAGATACCCCTTCGCCTTGAGAAGTTCAGCATTGAGCAGGGCTGCGCCGGCGGCGCCACGAATTGTATTGTGCGATAGGACGGTAAACTTCCAGTCGAGAACGTTGCACTTGCGCAAGCGCCCGACGGCCGTGGTCATGCCTGCGCCCAGGTCACAATCGAAGCGCGGTTGCGGACGGTCCGGGGCAGTCATGTACACGACCGGTTGTTCGGGTGCGCTCGGCAGGCGCAGCTTCTGCGCCTCGGCGCGAAAATCATTCCAGGCGGCGATGATCTCCTCCGGCGCGGCCTTTTTCTTTAGTCGGACAGCGACCGATTCCGTGTGGCCATCTTCCACCGCCACGCGATTGCATTGCGCGCTCATCGCAAACGGAGCAGGGTCGACGCGCGAGCCGTTCAGCGTCCCCAGCAGCTTTTGCGTCTCCTCTTCCATCTTCTCTTCTTCTTTCGCGATGTAGGGAATCACGTTGCCCAGGATGTCGAGCGAAGCAACACCAGGATATCCCGCGCCGCTGACCGCTTGCATCGTGACCGCCATCACGGTCTCAAGAGTGAAAGCGCGATGCAACGGAGCCAGCGCCAGCACCAGGCCAATCGCGGAGCAGTTGGGATTGGTGACGACAAACCCTCCCGATTGCCTGCGCCAGGATTGTTTATCGATCAACCGAATGTGGTCGCCATTGACTTCCGGAATCACCAGCGGAACGTCTGGCTGCATGCGCAAGGCGCTCGAGTTGGAGACGACGGCGCAGCCGGCGGCGGCAAATTGTGGTTCCAGTTCGCGGGCGATGGCCGCATCCAGCGCGGCGAAAATAATCTTTGGCGCGCCTTCAGGTTTGGCCGGCGAAACTGTCATGTTTGCGATCCGCGCCGGAATGGCAGTCTTCAAACGCCAGCGCGCAGCTTCGGCATACGTCCGGCCTTCCGATCGGTCGGATGCTGCCAGCCACGACACTTCAAACCACGGGTGCTGTTCGAGCATCTGGATAAATCTCTGCCCAACGATGCCCGTGGCACCGAGAATTCCTACAGGAAGTTTGGTCGACATGATGAAGTGTAATTTTATACTAGTGACTTTTCTTAGGGGAATGCCACCGCTCATCCAGCGACGAAATTCGATGCGCGTGGCCGCCTTTTCTCGCGAGATGCGGGATACGGCCCTCGGTGCCTGTTCGACTCTCGAGCCCTGATGTAGGCTTTGCCCAGAGCTGGTTTCATAAGTCGATTTCGGTTGGGCACGGCTTCAGCCATGCCATTCCGGGCCTGGAAGAATGCGGGCTTTAGCCCTGAGGGGCGTGCCTTCCGTGCTGCAAGGCATTTATGAAACCAGCTCCAGGAGTGACCATGTCAGAACTGCGTCAGAATTTTGCTACTAAGGAATGGGTTGTGATCGCAACCGAGCGTGCCCGCCGTCCGGAAGAAATGGCGCACCACCGCGAGCGGAAGGCGGTGGCATCGTTTGTCGCGAACTGCCCTTTTTGTCCGGGCAACGAGAAGCTGACTCCGCCGGAAGTTCTCCGCGTGCCGGCCGCCATGGATGTTCCGTGGCACGCGCGAGTAATACCCAATAAATTTGCAGCTCTTTCCCGCGAAGCATCGCCAACACGCACGGTACGCCGTTTGCGCCGATCGGTAAACGGCTTTGGAGTTCACGATGTGATTGTGGAGACGCCCGACCACTCTCAGGTTCTGGCCCTGATGCCCGATTCCTACGTGGCGGAAATCCTCCATATCTATAAGACTCGCTACGATGAACTCAGCCTCGACCCGCGCATCGCGCTCATCACCATTTTCAAGAATCACGGGCTCGACGCCGGCACCAGCCTGGAACACCCGCACTCCCAGATCATCGCGACCCCCGTGACCTCGCTCCAGGTGCGCGCGCGCTTTCAACAAGCTTTGCGCCACTTTGACGACTATGGCGATTGCATGTTCTGTCAGATGCTGGAAGAGGAATTACAAGACCAAACCCGCATCGTCACCGTTTCCGAGCACTTCGTTGCGCTCGAAGTGTACGCCTCGCCAGCTCCGTTCTGTACCCAAATCTATCCGCGGCGGCACATGGCCAGCTTCGGCGATGTGAGCGCTGCCGAGATGAACGATCTGGCGCGCATGTTGCGCTCGACGCTGGCCAAGCTCTACCACGGGCTGGCGGATCCGGATTTCAACTTTACCATTCGAAGCGCTCCCGCCGAGAGCGCCGGCGTGAAGTACTTTCACTGGTATCTGAGTGTGATCCCGCGGCTGACGCGAGTGGCCGGATTTGAGCTGGGCTCGGGAATGTTCATCAACTCGGTGCTGCCGGAAGCAGCGGCCGAGTTTCTTCGCAAAGTCGATGTGGAAAGCGTGAAAAACGCAGCTGCGGCGGCCACGTCGTAGAGGCCTTGGGGGCACTGGCTTCGCTGTAGAGACGCGGCTTGCCGCGTCTCTTGCCGCGGAGTGGGAGGCGCGTCAGGCGGCAACCGTCCGGGCAGGAAGACCGCGAGTTTGGCGCGTCGGCTCTTCCAGAATGTCGAAGCCTTGCGAGACGACGTTAGACAGGTTCGGATGGGACGCCACACCTCTGAACAACTCGCTCCTCGTGTATGCCTCATATGCGGCGCGGTCCTGCCACGTGTACACGCCCCCGAACGTGTTGCTCGCCGGGTCGGCGAGCCAGACCTTGGAGATCAGCCCCGGCAGTGCGGCAAATTGCGGGGCCAATGCCCGGCAGAGCTTTTCGAATTCCGCTGGCGCTGTATTGCTCAAATTAAAATTCACTATCTGGATGTACATGGTTGTACCCCCAATTGCGCCCGAGTATAGCCACGGCGAGCGAGGGCGTCAACGAAAAGCGCAGCGGCAGGAGATCACGCCGTTTACCATCGGGTCAAGAATTCAAATTGGCCCGCGACCCCCTTTCCCCAACTCTTGAGGAAAGGAGTACTCGTTGAGCGGTCCGAATCTGCGCTTTTCCACGTAGATGCGCCAGCGCCGCCAGACGATGCGCAGACTAGCCATTACTGGGATGGAAAGATAGACGCCAAGTATTCCCGCGATTTCGCCCCCCGCGAGAATGCCGAACAAAGCCGCCAGCGGATGCAACTCCACGCTGACTCCCATGACACGCGGAGAAATTACGTAGTCTTGCACCATTCGCCAGACCAGCAAGAACAACAGCAGAAAGGCCCAGTGCGGATACCCAGCCAAAACGGCGACGGTCATCATCGCAGCGCCTGCCAGCAGTGGTCCTGCCATGGGTATGAATTCCAGCGCGCCTCCGACGGTACCGAGCGTCAGCGCGTAGGGCACCCGCATCGCACCCAAAAATGAGGTGTAGGCCAGCAGCGACAGCGCCGCCAGAGTCAACTGGGCGCGAATGAATTGGGCGAGCATCTGGTTCAGATCCTGGAATACATCCTGCAGAAACTCCCTCTGCGTGCGCGACTGCACCAGCGCCAGCAGCACTTCATGAAAGTTCCCACCATCGCGCAGAAAGAAAATGGCAAGGATAGGCACTAGAAACAGCACCCAAACTTGCTGTGCCGCTTTGGCCGCGCG
The DNA here is from genome assembly GCA_963749275.1 of uncultured Acidobacteriaceae bacterium. Taxonomy (GTDB): domain Bacteria; phylum Acidobacteriota; class Terriglobia; order Terriglobales; family Acidobacteriaceae; genus Acidiflorens. The sequence goes on along the minus strand of CAVVNA010000047.1, from coordinate 34,186 downwards.
AATGCCGATGCGCTGCGCCAGGCTGGATAAGTCTCCCCGGCGACTTATCAAAAAACCCTGAATACGCCTCTGGGTCGCAGCGCTCCAGCCGTGCTCGCTTCCGATCTGCGCGGCAAGCTGGCCGATCTGGCCGGAGAGCTGACCGGTGCCGGCCTGATCCATCAGTCCGGGCAGCGACGCTCCCAGGCGCGCGCTTTGCCGGGCAATCCTCGGGCCGACAAGAAAGCCGCACACCCCCAGACCAACTAGAAGCAGAAGGTAAATGATCGTGATCCCCCAGACGCGGCTCCGGACCAGTTTCTCCATTCGCGCCACTGCGGGATTAATGAGGTAGGCAAAAAAAATGGCGAAAAGAAACAGAATTAGCGTTCGTCGCGCCGCATAGAGGAAGCCCAGTCCCACGGCGAACAGCAAAGCCGTCAACAGCACGCGCGACGTGCGTGAATCAAGAATCGTCAAGAGTTATCCCCATCTGTAAAGCAGGTCTCAGGTCTTAGGTCTCAGGAATCCGCTGCGGCGCCTCGCTCAGACCTAAGACCTAAGACCTGACACCTAAAACCTAAGACCTAAGACCTGAAACCTGCAGTCTAATCGCGCTCGACTTCGGTATTCTCTCCTACAACGGAAATCTTCATCACCTTGTATTGATCGTCGAGCCAGAGTTGCCACGTTCCCGCGTCGCTCTTTAGTTCCAGTTTGAGCAGGTTCGGTTGCTGCCCATTCTTCAGAGTCACCTTTTCCCGGCCCAGGAACTCCGCGCTCAGCGCCGCCGAAGAATGTTCGTGCGGGTTCATGGTTCCAAACTGGGCGCGCTGCTTCACCGGGCACTGCAGCTGCCCTTTATCCTGTTTGCAGGCTGCGGCCAAATATCTCCACGCCAGCACTTCGCGGTGAACGAAAAAATAGTCGTCCAGTATGCAGGTCGACAAGGGCAGCAGGTAGGGCTGTTCCTGTTCTTTTGCCTGCGGTCCAGCGCTCCACTTCTGGGTCAGAAAATCGTCATTCGGCACCACCACCGATTCCGCTTGCTCCGGGCTCAACTCCTTCCACTCGTAACGCCGGATATCCCCGCCCACCGTAAGCTGCATCACCGAACTTTGCACGGCCGCGGCGGGAGCATTGTCCGTTTTGAACTCAGAATTGATGACGCTGCCGCTGCCCGTCTGATAAATCGAGAACGTCTCGGTTCCTACACGATGGCCGTTCTGGAACACGCCGAAGGACCCGGAGTCGATGTTCTTCCCCTCGTGTTCCTTCTCCTTCTCCTTCGGCATGGGAGTGGCGCTCGCCAAGGCGCCCGGCGCCGCCATGCACCAAGCCAGTGCCATCATGAAAGCCAACCGCCGCCGATAAGACCGCTTCAATGTGATTCTCCTCTTCCGAAACTGGTGCGATCAATCCGGGTCAAGCCCGGCCCCGCGTCTTCCGAAGTTCCTCTAAGTTGCAATGCACCTTCGATCTCGGCGCAAATGGAAGCCAACTGCTTGCCCGTGGTCGCGACCACCACGCTCGCCTGGCGATAAAAGGGAAGGCGTTCCGCGTACAGTTGAACGAACTGCTCGAAATCGCCTCGCAGCGGCCGTTCCACGCCATCCGTCAGGCTCCGTTGCCAAAGTTCGGATGCGGGCGCTTCCAAAAAAACGGATGGCCACTGCCGCAGCAATTCCCGGTTCCTTTCCTGTGCGAAAGCCCCGCCGCCGAGCGCGACCACGCTGTCGCGTTCGAGCGACGCAGTCAGCAGATCGCCGAGCGCGCTCGTTTCGGCAAGCCGAAACCCAAGCTCTCCTCGGTCCCGAAATATCTCGGGAATCGTTTGCTGCTCACGAGACTCGATGCGGGCATCCAGGTCCACAAAATCCCAGTCCAACCGCCGGGCCAGTTCCTGCCCCACGCGGCTCTTGCCGGATGCCATGAACCCCACAAGAAACACCGCGCGCACTCCCATGGCACTCCATCAAGGTCTTAGGTCTCAGGTCTTAGGTCTCAGGAAAATCGAGACCCTCCTAAGACCTGGGACCTAGGCCCTCCTAAGACCTGAGACCTGGTTCTTCTTGATTCAGCGTTGCTTGAGGCGGATTTTACCACTGAAAGAGCGCAGCACGACCTCCGATGCTGCCTCGCCGGCAGTACCAACAAAGGAACGGCCCGCTTCCACCGTATACCGGGAATGCCTGGGTTGAAGAGGAAAATCGTGCTGCACCCGGCCCAGTACCGAGTGCGCTCTGAAACCGGCCGAGACATCCGCCGGCGCCACGGCCTCGATATCACCGGTGTGGGTGGTGAACCGATAGTTGCCGCCGGAGCTGAAGTCACCATCGTAGAAGATCTTCCCGCTGCCCGAATTCACCTGCACCAGCGGCCCATCCACCGACTTCATATGGACGTCGCCGCTGATAGAAGCGATCTCAACGTGGCCGTTGCGAACATCGGTCAGCGTGATGGGTCCGCGCATCGTCCGCACGTGTACATGACCATTCCCGACGTTGCGCACATTCACCACCGCATCCGTGCCTTCCAGGGTTAGATCGCCCTGCAAGCGCTCCACCGACAGCGGACCGGTCGAAGAACGGAGTGTGAGAGTAGCGTCGGGCGGAATCAGCAGTTCGTAGTCGACCTGGCCCGCTTGCTGGTCCAGGCCCCGCAGCAGGTGCGACGCGATTTCAATCCGATTGCCAGTCTGCTGCTCATCGACTTCCACGGTGTCCGATTTAAGCGTGGCCGTCATCACCACCTCATCGCTGCTCCCAGGCTTGACCGAAATCGCGCCGTACTGCGTTTCCACCGAGATGTTGGCGTTGGGGCCGACCGTGTAACGGTATTCCTTCTTGGTCTCGGCAAAGGCCGCCGCCGACAGATAGGTTGCCAGAACCAGGGTTACGACCGCGGTGTGTTGAAAGCTCGCCTGGTGAATGCTCGTTCGCTGAAGCCTCGCCATAAGAAACGCCGCTCCTGCGGCCGGGAACGCCGGCCCGCCCTTCCGCTATTGAATGCGATCCAACGCGATCTGGTAAAGAAGTGCTTTTTGTTGATAAGCATCCATCAGGTGCTGCCGGGCCTCTGCATCCCCCGGATTCCGACCCAGGTAGGCCTGCACTTCCCGTATGTGGGCATTCACCGCTCTCAGTTGACTTTCATACGTCGCCCGCATCGAAGGAGCACGCGTGGAAACGACACTCAGAAACTGTTGATCTTCCGCGCTCGGTTCGGGTTCTACCGTGGGTTTTGCAGCGGATGCCACCACGTCGGTCGGCTTAGCGGACTTCTTTTTTGCCAGTTGTTGGGGGGCCGAAGCAGGAGCCGAAGTAGCAGCCGAAGTGGACACCGAAGCTGAGATAGCCGGAGGAGTCACTGGAGCCGGGGCCGTCAATGGAGTTGCCGGAGCTTGCTGCCGCGCCACTTGCGGGGCTTGCCGATGGCTTACCACGTAAGAGCCCGCCGCCAGCAGCGCAACCGCGACAGGCGCCAGCCACCACGCGCTCCATCGACGTCGTGGAGAAGGTGTAAAAAGGATGGGCCGGCTTGGCGCGGAATCCGCCTCGCGGATCAGCCCTTCGGCCCGTAATTCCGCCGCAATTCGCACCCACACCCGCGGCGCAGGTTCTTCGCTTGCTGCCAGTTGCCGGGCTTCGCTCGAGATCAACTTCAAGTCCGAAATCAGATCCGAGCAAGCAGGACAGGACTCTACATGAGTTTCAAAGTCAGCCGGAAACACATCCTCCGGAGCACCGTCGAGGATTTCCGGCAGAACTCGCCGTACATCTGCACACGTCATAGCCAACCTCTCCCCAATACCGCAACTACCCTTTACCCAGTCTTGGCCTTTTCGGCTCTCATGAACTTCAGATACTCCCGCAACTTCAATCGCGCCTTATGGAGCTGCGATTTGCTGTTGCCGATCGAGCAGCCCACGATTTCGGCAATTTCGTTATGCTCGAACCCTTCCACGTCGTGCAACACAAAAACCGTTCGATAACCCGGCGGTAGCCGGTCAATGGCCCGCTGCAATTGTAGGCGATCGACGGCGCCCGTCAGCTTCACATCCTTGGTACCGAATTCTTTCCTGGGAACTTCGTCTTCCGCTTCCAGCGTCTCTTCCAGCGACACCACCGGCAGACCCTTCTTGCGCAGTTGCATCAGCACGACGTTGACCGTCATCCGGTGCAGCCAAGTGGAGAACGCAGATTCCCCGCGAAAGGTTCCGATCTTGCGAAAGAGCTGAAGAAACGCTTCCTGGGCCAGATCCTCGGCCTGCGCGGGATTGGAGACCATTCGCAAACATAGCGAGTACACGCGGCGTTTGTGCAGGTGATACAAGACTTCGAACGCAGCTTCGTGGCCCTGTTTCGCCTGCTCGATAGCTTCTGCTTCGATGACGCTTTGCTTCGGGTCGGTCAAGTCGCCTTTTTCCGGCCGCTACTGGCTCTGATGCGGCTTCAAACTCTTTTCGTTGTACGAATTTGCCGAGGCAGTCGCGGAAGCGCTCTCGACCGTTCCTAAGACCTCAGAATACCAAAAACCGTAGCTCGCGGAATCATCTATCCGACCAAAGTGATCGGCTAAGAATGGCCCCTGGATTACCCTGGCGACCTCGGATCATTTCCTCGGCAACGCCCCAACTTCTTCCGCGTAGAGACGGGGCTTGCCCCGTCTCACTCCGCAGCGGGGCTGCGGCAAGGCGACTTTACGCTCAGATTTCTATCCCTTAGCGGTGATTGTCTCCAACCCGTGCCCATGTGGGCCAAGCTCCCGCTGCCGCAGCAGGAAAGCAAACAACACCCCCAGGAATCCCAGAATCGAAAAGATCCACATCCCCATCCGGTATCCCGCTGGATTTTCCGCGCTGGCCTGCCCGTGGTCGTTTGCCCACCCTATCAACAAGTTAAACCCTGCCAGCCCGATGTTCTGGATCATCGTCATCAGCCCATAGGCTGTGCCCAACTTGGACTGGTCGACGATATAGGCGACAGAAGGCCACATCACCGCCGGGATCAAAGAAAAGGCGATGCCCATCATCGCCATGGTTAACAGAAGAATAGGAGGGAGATGGTGCGCTATGAATGCGAAGTGTCCATCCGAGGACGTGGAAGGGAAGTAAACCGTGAGGTACGTCGAGGAGTGCAGGTATGCCATCATCAGATAGACGGGAATTAACAGCACCGAACCAATCATCATCAGGAGCGCGCGCTTGCCGATCCGATCGGCAAACCTTCCAAAGAACGGCGTTCCAAACATAGTGAAGATAGTCAACATGCCGACCAGATCCCCGCCCGCCTCCCGAGTCGTGAGGTGCCTATCCATGAAGAACTTGTAAGCGAAGGTCTCAAAAGGGAAGATCGCCGAATAGAAGACAATGCAAAGCGCGACGATATACCAGTAGGAAAGTCCAAACGACGTAAGATCGCGGAAGACCACCTTGTCGGTCGAACCGGCTGGGCCGACCTGGTAGCGCTTCTCCGCATGAACCTCCATGCCCCAGTAGAGCAGGGCTCCAGTCACGCAGAAAGTAGCGAATACAACCGAGATCAGCAACGGACCCCGCCACTGGCTATACGCGAAACCAGCCCACGAGGGAGACCATTGCGCCAACAACGAGCCCGCCCGAGACATCATAAGGTTGATGCCGAAGGCGAAGCTCAGTTCTTTCCCGCGGAACCATTTGGCAATGCCCGTAGTCACGGCGACGATCAGGGATTCGGCGCCCATCCCAAACACCAGGCGCCCAGCCGACATGCCCGCCACCAAAGCGCCTCTAGCCGTCGAGATCTTTTCGACGGAGCCGAGGTCCCGCACAAAATCGATTCGAGAAAGCAAGGGAATGTGCCCCAGCAATCGAACCACCGGGACAGCCAGATTTACCACCCCGACGACGCCGGCGCGTAGCCACGAATTGTCGGGGTAAGCCGTAATCACCGCCCCAATCAGGCAGATGGTTCCAAAGATGAAGATCGCCTTGCGCGCGCCAATGCGGTCAACGATGTAACCGCCGATCAGCACCATGATGACATTAGGAATGCTGTAGATCGCCTGCAGCAGCCCGATGTTGGAATCGGAAAACCCAAGCTGCTTCGAGAGCAGGTCGGCGATGGGCGCGATGCAGTCATAGACATAGTAGTTCCCAAACATCGCGAGACTGACAACAATCAGGACCATCCAGCGGTAGAGGCGGGACGGTTCAATGCGTGCAAGCTCAGCCATGAAGACACTCACCCCCGGCGCCGAGCGCCGCCTGCCCTTCATTTGCGAAGAAGAGCAACCGCAAGAAGATAGCAGATTGGCGAACGGAATAGCTCACCAACGTTACGGGATTGCGTAACACCGTGGTGCAAGTACGATTCGTGTCAGGGTCGATTTGTGTCAGGGTATGCCTTTAGGCATACCGTTAATGCCGTGTTATGAATGCGCCTTTAGGCGCTGGTTTTGGGCGCTGGAGTTCACCACAGGCTGCGTAAGCGTGGATTTACGCGAATTACAGACCGCAACGTGGTGTCGCCGGGTAACGCGGAGTAGAATCTCATTGGGAGTCCAAGGAAATCAGGCCATGCTTAGCGTGAACGAAGTTATCGCGAGAGATCCGGAAGTGCTCGGCGGGACACCCGTCTTTCGCGGCACGCGCGTCCCATTCCAGGCGCTGCTGGATTACCTGGAAGGGGGACAGACGCTAGGCGAGTTTCTGGATGACTTCCCCACCGTAACCCGCGATGCCGCCATCTCTGCCCTTGAACAGGGAAAATTGCTTCTTGTCAGCCAACTGGGATGAAAATCCTCTTGGACGAGTGTCTTCCCCGCAGACTCAAGGACCGGTTCGCGACTCACGACTGTCATACGGTACCCGAGGCATTGCTCGGTGGCAGGAAGAACGGGGAACTCCTTGCAATTGCAGAGCGTCAGGGATTTGAGATTTTCCTTACCATACCATGGACAAGGGGCTCGAGTACGAACAGAATCTTACTGGCCGCCGGATCGCTGTCATCATTTTCCGCGCCAAATCGAATCGTCTAGCGGATCTTGTCCCTTTGGTTGAGGCTTGCCTTACGCAGATGCTCTCAATCAAGCCGGGTCAAATTGCTCGGATTGAGCAGTGACATCCCCTTCAAAAAAATAAAAAGGCCCTCGGCCTCCACAAAACATGGCGACCAAGAGCCAAAAGCCAAGAGCCAAGAGCTGAGAGCTGCGCCCCTACATCTTCTCCCTCTTGTCGTCGTATTTCACCGTGCCGTTCTTGTCGTTCTGGCGCCAAACGTCGCCGTTGTTATAGACGCGAGCAGCCTTCTTGAAGCCCTTCACTACGCTCGTCGCATCGGTGGTGTGCTCCCGTCCTGTGAAGAACGTCCAGTCGCCGTGCGCTTCTGCTCGTGCGCCATGCTCTTCACGTTCACGCGAACGGGCTTCCCGAGGACGCTCTTCCCGCGGACGTCCTTCAAACCCACGTTCTTCGCGCATCGCCTCGTGCATAGGGCGACCTTCACGTCCCACCGTCTCCGGCCACAGATGGACCTCCGGCGCCATCAGAGGAGCGCCGCCCTGGTACCACACGGCCACGGAATAAACTGAGCTGCTCTCTCCCTCGAGTTGCGAAAGCGTTGAGTTGGTTGCGCCGGCGATCAATCCCGTGGTGGCGTTGCTCGCTCCCACCGGGTTCGGCGAAAACTGCTGCAGGGAAGCCTCTGGTGTAGTCAGAAGCGGGATAAACGGCCCGCATCCATAAACGCATGGGCCGTAACCTGAGCGAAAGGGCTGCTGCCCAAAAGCCGCTACTGCCATCAAAACTACCGCCGTCAGAATCAAATAGGGTCGCATACTGCCTCCACAGGGGACGTACAAATCCATCGTAGAGACGGGGCTTGCCCCGTCTCCCTCCGCGTTGCAAGTGCAGTTTTCTGGCCAATCCCCGCTGGGACGAAGACAGGCAGGATGTTCGGAGATTCGCGGCGCTCTCGGCCAAACAACTGCAACTTCAGACGAGGCCAGTGCGCGGTACTGGTGAAAACAAGTGCGCACAACCTGCAATCGATTGGCGCAGCCTTCGGTGGAGCGCCGGGCGTCCCCGCCCGGCTGGTCATCCGGAAGACGGGCGAGAGCCTGCCCTAAGCCTGCCGAAGGGACGCCCGTCACTCCATCAGTTTGTTAATTACCAACGAATCGCGCATACAGACTGCGCGCGACAGCCGTGTCCGTCGTTCCCTTGATGATCGCCCGGCCGTCCGGAAACAGCGTAATTTCGTAAGGCTCGCGCCAGAACTTCAGCACAAACTCGTTGTGGCGAACGTTGCCGAGAGGCTGAAGGCGGGCGCTCAGTTCCACAAAGTCCACCGGTCGCTGCCGTTCATGGATCTGCACCGAATTCCTGCCGCACAAAGTGATGTGAGGCCGCCCTGCACCAGCCAGATGAACAAAGTCTCGCAGACAGGTGCGGCATCCCGTCCGCGGATGAATCGCCGCCAACTCCGCCCGTTCGTTCGTCCACACATCCCAGGAAAGAAGCGTCCGCCGCATTTTCGAACGAGCACCAACCAGAAACTTCAACGTTTCGCTAGCCGCAATCGACGACACCAGGTTCACGGCAGAATTCAAAATGCCGGCCGTCTCACAAGTCTCCACCGTTCCACGGGGAGATTCCGGAAAGATGCAGGCCAGGCAAGCCGTCTCGCCGGGCAGGATGTTCATGGTCACGGCATAACTCCCGACCGCTGCCGAGTAAATCCAGGCCACGGAGTTTTTCACCGCATAGTCGTTGATCAGGTAGCGAGTTTCAAAATTGTCGGTACCGTCCAAAATCAGGTCCGAGCCGCCAAGCAGGGAATCGACATTCGCCGGAATCAGGTCGGCAACATGGGGCTCGACGACAATCTGCGAGTTGAAGCGCGCGATTTGCCGCGCCGCCGCGATCGCCTTAGGCACAGATTCGCGAGCGTCTTCCTCATCAAATAAAGCCTGCCGCTGCAGATTGCTGGCCTCGACATAGTCGCGGTCGAGAATCCGCAGCGTCCCGACGCCCGAACGCGCCAGCAACGAGGCCAGGGCCGAACCGGTGGCGCCGCATCCCACGATGACCACGCTCGACTGCGCCAGCTTTTTCTGCCCCTCCGCTCCGATCTCCTTAAACAACACCTGCCGCGAGTATCGCTCGTCGATCTCCAAAGCGCCCATTTCCAAAGCAATAACCTCAGCGATTACCTTTCCCGGAGCTTTCCAACCAGTATTATAGGTGCCGGTCGTCAAACTTTGTTCGTGCGAGCAACGTGTGCGGTTTCGTGATTCATCGAACCCGAAGGGTTTCATGTTCATAGGTGACCAGCCTGAATTGCGGGAGGGCGTGCTCGTGTGGGCACGGGCGCCCTCGCGAGCCTGCCCTGAGCGCAGTCGAAGGGCCCAAGCCGAGCGCACCGGGGCCCCCGTCAAGCCCGGTTTTGGCTTGACGGGGTGGAGCAGCTCGGCAGCTCGCTGCGGCCACAGCAACTCTGAATTCGCTAAAAGCGCCGCCGCTCTTTATGTGCTCGTACTTCTGTTGATGTTGGCGCAGCGGACAAGCTGGGCAACTGGTTCGCCTCCAGCCGGGCAGCAACCACTCGAATCGCCCTCGCAGTCCGGAGCAAGTTTTGGAACCATCACGCCCTATCTCGGCCTAGCGATCGACCAAATCGAGTTGCCGGACGTTCCGCCCGAAGAAGCGGCGACGCTGCTGGCGGCCACGCCCCTCAAGCTCGGCGAACCGCTCACCCGCGAAGCGCTGCACGACGCCATGCAGGCTCTTTTTGCCACCGGCCGGTTCTCCGATATTCAGGCCGAAGCGGATCGCACCGACACCAGCGGCGTCAGGCTGCGCTTCCTGACCACCGCCAATTTTTTCGTCGGCATGGTGCTCATCAGGGGAGTTTCCACCAATCCGTCCGCCAACCAACTGGCCAGCGCCACCCGCCTGCAACTCGGCGAACTCTACGCTCCGGAGAAAATCGACCGCGCTCTAACCGGCATCCAACGAGTAATGGAAGAAAACGGCTTCCACCAGTCGAAGGTCACGACCTCGGAACAGCGCGACGAACCGCAGCACGAAGTAAACCTGACCTTCCGTGTCGTCCCCGGGCCGCATGCCGCAGTCGGAGAAATCACTCTGGAAGGCGATGCCGGCTATTCCGTCGAAGCGATCAAGGATATCGCCAAGCTGCATTCCGGCGATCTGGTCCGCTCGAATCGCATTACGCGCGCTCTACAGCGAATTCGCCGTCGCTATCAGAAGCAGAACCGTCTGCTCGCCCAGGTCTCGGTCGCCAGCCGCACCTACCAGTTCAAGCGCAACACTGTGGACTTCGCCTTCAAAGTGGACCGCGGTCCCGTGGTGGAGATTGCGGCGGAGGGCTTCAAACTCAGCCAGCGCGTCCTGCACCGGCTGGTGCCAATCTATGAAGAAGGCGCGGTCGACGACGATCTGCTCAACGAAGGCCGGCGCAACATTCAGAACCATCTTCAGACTCTTGGTTACTTCGATGCCATCGTTAGCGTTAGCCAGCACAACACCGAGGGCGGCAGGAATTTGCAGGTGGTTTACGCCGTCAATCCCGGGGACCGCCACAAACTCGCTGCCATTCGCATCTCTGGCAATCGGTTTTTTTCCGACGACCAGATTCGCTCGCGCATGCAAGACCAATCCGCCGGACGCCTGTTCAGTCACGGACGCTACAGCGAAGTGCTGCTCGAAGAGGATGTGCGGGGTATCGAGAGTCTCTATCGCGCCAGCGGCTTCCGGCAGGCCGAAGTCACCAGCAAACTGGTCGACAAGTATCAGGGTGAGCCGTCGCAACTGGCCATCGAAATCGTCGTCAAAGAGGGCCCGCAGACGCGCGTGGCGTGGGTCCGCGTCGAGGGCAGTTATACGCTACCGCAGGAACAGCTTCCCGAAATTCAGACCGAGGAAGGACAGGCCTTCGCCGAATCAAGTCTGGCCGATGACCGCGACACGATTCTGGGAAAGTATTTCGATAATGGCTTTCCCAATGCCACCGTTGACGTCGCTTATGTTTCCGTTCCGTCGTCTGACAACTTGCCGCGCGTTGGCGTGACCTTCTCAATTCATGAGGGCGAGCAATTTTTTGTCAATCGAGTCTTTGTCGACGGGCTCCACCACACCCGACCCGGAGTGGCCCGCCGGGCAATCCGGGTGCAACCGGGCGGTCCTCTGAGCCAAAAAGAGATGCTGGAGAGTCAGCGCCGCCTCTACGATCTCGGCCTGTTCAAGCAGGTGGAAACAGCCATCCAGAACCCGGACGGCACTGAGTCGCGGAAAAACGTGCTCGTCACCGCAAGCGAGGCCGAACGCTACACCTTCGATTACGGCGGCGGTTTCGAGTTCCAGACAGGACAGCCAACATTCGGAGTCAACCAGCCACTCGGGGCGACCGGCGTCAGCCCCATGGTGTCGGCTGGCGTCAGCCGTATCAACCTGGGCGGTCGCCATCAGACCCTCACCCTGAAGGGTGCCCTCGGGCGCCTGCAGCAGAAAGCGCTCGTCAGTTACGACATCCCCACTCTCCTGAACCTGGACAACTTTCGTTTCACTGCCACTGCGTTTTACGACAACACCGTAGACGTCTCCACCTTTACCTCGAAGCGTCTGGAAGGCAATTTGCAGCTCTTACAAGTGCTGTACAAAATGCAGGACCGCGAACTGACGACCTTCGCCTACCGCTTCAGTTACCGCCGCGTGGAGGCCAGCAATATTCAGGTCAGCAGCATCCTCATCCCGCTTCTTTCACAGCCAACCCAGGTAGGAATCCCTAATTTCCTCTACATTCGTAACCGGCGCGATAACGATCTGGAAACCACGCGCGGCAGTTACACCACCGTCGAAGGCGGCGTAGCCTCCAGTTCTTTCGGCTCCGCGGCCGACTTCAGCCGGTTGCTGGCTAAGAACTCTACCTATTACACGTTTTTTCGCAATCGCAGCACCGGAAAAGGATTCGTCCTTGCCCGTTCCACCAGCGTCGGGGTTGAGAACCGTTTCGGTAGCACGGTTCTCCTGGATCCAGCGCAAACGCCGGGACCCGGCGAAACTCTTATTCCTCTCCCGGAGCGTTTCTACAGCGGCGGGGGTAACTCCCATCGCGGATTTGGGTTAAATCAGGCCGGACCGCGCGACCCCTTCACCGGATTTCCCGTCGGGGGCAGCGCCGTGTTCCTCAACAACCTGGAGATGCGTTTTCCAAATGTCAGGCTGCCTTACCTTCACGACAACATCGGCTTTACGCTTTTCGAGGACATGGGCAATGTTTTCGCGCGGCCACAGGAAATGCTCTCCAGCCTGCCGCGTTTTCACCAGCCCTACGAGAATTTCTGTTTTCATGAGGACACGCACCTGAACTGCAATTACAACTATGCTTCGCACGCCGTTGGCTTAGGTCTGGGCTATCAGACGCCGATCGGCCCATTGACCTTTGATTTCGGATACAATTTAAATCCGCCCTACTTTCCCAGCTACTACAACATCGTGACCAATACGGCGAATGGGCAACAAACGGGGCAGTTTGGGTACCAACGCGCCGGGCATTTCAATTTCTCGTTCAGCGTAGGGCAGTCTTTCTGATGAAACTCCGGCTGGTCAAACTCGAAATCTGGTGGAGCGACGGGCGTCCTCGCCCGTCAACCCTGAGCGAGGAGCGCGGTTCTCCGCCAGCAGGCATCAAACTCGCAAAGCATTGCGTGCTTCTGCTGGCGCTGAGCATGGCGCTCGCAATCTCATCCGTCGGCGGTCAGATCGTGGATCGTGTGGTCACCAACGTCAACGGCCACGTAGTTTTGCAAAGCGATTGGGAGCAGGAAATCGCCTTCGAGGCCCTGGCCAATGGCCGCGATCCCGATTCGTTCACCTCGGCCGAGCGCAAAGCAGCCCTCGATCGCCTGATCGATCAGGAACTGCTGCGGGAACAGGTTCGACCGTCTCAACCCGCTCCCGCCGAGGAGGTCACTGCCCGCCTTGCCGAAATCCGCAAGCTACATCCCGATTGCGTCACCGACGACGGATGGCACGCCAAGCTGCAACATTATGGGCTCACCCCAAGCTCGCTGGGAAAGCGTCTGGGCGACCAGATCCAGCTCATGAAGCTCGTGGAAGACCGGCTGCGCCCCTCCATCCAGATTGATCGGCAAGCGGTGGAGAGCTACTACAACGATCAGTTACTGCCCGCTATGAAACGTGCCGGCAGTCGCGCAACGCCGTTGCCCGAACTCTCGGGCCGAATCAAAGATTTGCTTTCCGAGAAAAAAATGAACGAACTGCTCTCCGGGTGGCTGGCCAGTCTGCGTTCTGGAAGCCACATCCTGACTCCTGAATCCAGTGCCGGAGAGCGGAACCGTTGACCGATGACCGAACCCCAGACCGAGCCGCCGCCCGAACCGCCCGTCGGATCCCCGACTGAACCCTCGGCCGATCCTGTTCCTCCCGAGCGCCGGCGCATCCTATGGAAACTCTTTCTCGGGTTCTGCGTTTTCAGTCTCATCGCATTCGGCCTCCTCGGCTGGTACGTCACTACCGAGTCCTTTCAGCAGAGGGTTCGCCGCCGGGTGATCGCGTCGGCCGAGAAACTCACCGGCGGACGCGTCGAACTCGGAGAACTGCACACCATCCCATTCCGCCTGCGCGTGGACGCTCGCAACCTGACCATTCACGGCCGCGAAGCTAAGGATCAGGCCCCATTTCTGCATGTTGACCGCCTGCAGGCGGAAATGAAAATCATTTCGCTCCTCAGCACCACCATCGGATTGCATTCCCTGGTGCTCGAGCGCCCTGTCGCCCACGTCATTGTCTATCCCGATGGCGCCACCAACGTTCCCGTGCCGCCTGTGAAGCCCTCCACATCCAACGATCAGGGGCCGGTGGAGCAACTCATCTCGCTCTCGGTTTCGCGCATCGAGGTGCAGCGCGGCGAGCTTCTGTGGGAAGACAAAAAAGTGCCGCTCGATTTTGACGCCCGCGACCTGGCGCTGCTGTTGAACTACTCTTTGCTGCGCCGTCAATACGAAGCTCACGTCTTCGCGGGAAGCGTCGCCACGCGCTTTCAGGACTATCCCTCGTTTGTGTGGCGGGCTGATGCTTCGCTGGTCCTGTCCCGCGGACGCGCCGACATCAGCAGTTTGACGGTGGCTTCCGGAAAATCTGAAATTCACTTCGCGGGCCGCCTGCAGGACTTTCACAACCCCCAGTTGAGCGGTGATTATCATGGCGTCGCCGATCTCGGCGATCTCGCGTCCCTGGCGCGCCAGCCGCAAGTTCGCACAGGGTCGCTCCAGAAAAGCATGGTCCAGAAAGGCCTGGCCCAGTTCGAGGGAAAAGGTTCCTGGAACCTGCAAGATTTTTCCACCCAGGGAACCGTGCAGGCCAAAGACATCGAATGGTCAAACGGCAAGCTGTCGATGCGGAATGGCCGTATCACTGCAGGCTTTTCCATTACCCCCGACCGCTTCCGCCTTTCCTCGATCAAGGCGAACCTGCTCGGTGGCGACCTCGCAGGCGATGCCGACGTGACCAACTGGCAGAGTTCGATCGAACCGTCGCCGCCCCCAGGCCGGCGACATGTGATCGGACGAATCCCGCCGGGAAGTCTTCAGCGCGGCTCGGTGCGCCTCCAACTGACGGGTTTTCCGCTGCTCCCCGCCCTCGAATTGTTGAGCTCAACCAACCTTCCGCTGGATCGCCTCGACCTGTCCGGAAGTGCCAGCGGCAAGGTTGAGATGCTCTGGGTTGGCTCTATCCGTGACGCGGAGACTCGCTTGAACCTTGCCATTGCGCCCCCGCTAAAGCCCACGCCGGCCGGCATTCCCGTGCGCGGTCAGATTGATGGTATCTACCGCGGATCGCGCGATGAATTGGAGATGTCCCAGTTTCACCTGACCACGCCCAGTTCCGAAATCACAGCCAGCGGCAATTTGGCCGCGACTTCGTCGTTGCGCTTCGCGTTCACCAGCCACAACCTCAAGGAGTGGACGCCTCTGCTCGAAGCGGCTTACATGTCGAGTTCTGGGTCGTCAAATTCTGGGTCGTCGAATTCTGGGTCGTCGAATTCTCGACCGCGGAATTTGCCCTTCACCGTTCACGGCTGGGCCAGCCTTAACGGCAACGCCAGCGGCAAACTCTCTGCTCTTTCCGTCAGCGGAAATCTCGAGGTCTACGATTTCGACACGACCGTGCCGGCGACCCAACGAGCTCCTTCTCGAGTAGTTCACTGGGACGCGCTCTCTACCGCCGTCCAATACTCGAGCAGTCACTTCGCCGCTCGCAATGGGTCGCTCATTCACGGCCACACCACGGCGCATTTCGACGCCAGCACCGCGCTTACGGCGGGTGCACTCCAGGAGAGCGATCCTTTTGCGCTGCACTTTGACCTACGCAACGCCGAAGTCGCCGAACTCGTGCAATTGGCTGGAGTTCAATTCCCGTTCGCTGGCACGTTGAATATGTCCGCCACCGTTTCAGGCACGCGCGCCAATCCCCACGGCGATGGCCACATCGAGCTTCACAACGGAACGGCCTACCGAGTGGCCGTTCCTTTGTTGCAGACCGATCTCCGCCTCGCCGGTGGCGAGCTTCAGTTCAACAACATCAAAGCCAGTGTCTTCGGAGCTCCACTTTCCGGGAACGCCGCCATCAGCACGTCGAACCTCAGTGCATCGAGCCTCAGTACGTCAAAGAATGACCTGTCGAATCGCGAGTTTCGCCTGAATATTTCTGGACGTAACCTCGATCTAGCCCGTTTGCCGCGCTTCGAGACCGGCCGCTTCACGGCCGATGGCGTCGCCGATTTCACGCTGCGAATCAGCGGTACGACCGCACAGCCCTCGATCGAAGCGCACCTTCATCTCAAGGACCTCGCCCTGGACAAGGAGCGAGCCGGAGATTTCTACCTCGACGCGGTCACCAATGGACGCCAGCTCGACCTCAAGGCGCACTCGGACTTCGATTTTGATTCTGCTAAAGATAAAAAAGATAAAGCTGATTTGACCATTGCCGGGACCGTTGGACTAGAGCATGACTTTCCCGCCGATCTGAAACTCGACTTCCATCATCTGAATGCCGATGCGCTTCTTCGCACTTACTTGCCGGGAAAGCTCACAGGACACTCTTCCATGGACGGGACGCTCCACCTTCGCGGTCCTCTGCACACGCCACGCGATTTGAAGGCAGCCGCTGAGATCCAGTCTTTCAGCGCCCAGGTCGAGCAGGTGCAGATACAAAGTGTCGATGCCATTCGCTTCCAGGTTGCGGATCAATTCCTGCTTCTCGAAAATCTTCACCTCGCAGGCAGTGGAACCGATTTCACCGCCCACGGCCGCGCGCACTTGACTGGCACGAAAGAGCTCGACCTCCGCTTGGACGGTTCGGTGAATATGACGCTCTTCCAGTCGCTCAACCCCAAAATCCTGGCGCGCGGCACTTTGGGCGTAAACCTCAACGCCAGCGGTACGCTGGCGCAGCCGGTTCTGCAAGGGCGTCTCGACGTCAAGGACACCTACGTCAGTCACAATGACTTTCCCAGCGGCCTCAGCGGCCTCAACGGTGTTTTGTTGTTCGATCGCAACCGCATCCAGATCGAGCGCCTCAGCGGCACCACCGGCGGCGGCACCGTGGCGCTGACCGGCTCCGCCACTTATCAGAACGGCGTCTTCCTCCTCGATTTCGGCGCCACGGCACATGACGTTCGCCTGCGTTATCCTCCGGGAGTAAGTTCCACCGCCAACGCCGACGTCCGGCTGACCGGCACTACGAATTCCGCTCTGCTCAGCGGCGATGTCATGGTCACCAAGCTCGCCGTCACCCCAGGCTTTGACTTCGGCGCCTACATCGTGAGGAGCAGACAGACCATCGTCCTCACCCAGAGCGATAGTCTACAGAGCCGCCTTAAGCTCGATGTTCACGTGGTGACAACTCCCGAACTCCAGATGCAAACCGCCATCGCCAGGCTCTCGGGCAACGCCGACCTCAGGGTGCGCGGCACCGCCGAGCGTCCCGCAATTCTCGGAAGGGTGGAGGTTCTGGAAGGCGAGGTCACTTTCAACGGCACCAAGTACAAACTCGAACGCGGCGATGTTACCTTCGCCAATCCCGCCAAGACTCAGCCCATCATCGATCTGCAGGCGACCACGCGAGTGCGCGATTACGATATCACCGTCCAATTCCGCGGTGACGCCAGCGCGCCCAACGGCTTGAAAGTCACCTGGCAGTCTGAGCCTCCGCTTCCCCAAGCCGACGTCATCGCCTTGTTGGCCCTGGGCCGCACCCAGGAAGAGTCGGCTGCCGTAGCCTCGAACGGGTCCTTTGGCTTTGGCGGAGAAGCCTCCAACCTGCTCATCAATCAGGCCCTCAACAGCACCGTCAATAGCCGCCTGCAGCGTTTGTTCGGAGCCAGCCGCGTCAAGATCGATCCCCAGGGCCTGGCCAGTGAAACCGCCGTAGTTCGAGGTCCGCAGGTCACCGTCGAGCAGGAGGTGGTGAGCAACCTCACTCTGACCTACAGCACCAACGTCTCCGTTTCTAACCAGCAAATCATCCAAGTGGAGTACAACCTGACCCGCACGATTTCGATCGTGGCCCTGCGTGACTGGAACGGAGTAGTCAGCTTCGACTTTAAAATACGGCGGCGGATGAAGTGATCGCAGGAATAGGATTTTGTAATCTGCAATCGGGTAATTTTGTAATTTAAGAACACTAGAAGCCTTGCCTTCAAATTACCAAATTACCCGATTACAAAATTACAAAATGGATATCCGCCTTGACATAATTCTCCAAACCAGCAACTCTATTTGTTTTCACTACTCGTCAGAAACTGGTAAGGGAAGCTAACTTGCGAGTGCGGGTCTTTTATCACGACAAGTGTTTTGACGGGGCATGCTCGGCTGCCCTGTTCTCCCGATTCTACCGGGAACGAATTAGCGGCGATGTCGACTTTGTCTACTCCGGCCTGCTGCATCGTGCCGGCGCGCTTTTCGACGAGAAGCAGTTCGACGGCGACGAGAATGCCATCGTCGATTTCAAGTACTCCAGTTCGCCCAAAATCACCTGGTGGTTCGATCACCACGAAAGCGCTTTTCTTTCCCCCGCCGATGCCGCCCACTTCGAGCAGGATCAGAGTAACCGCAAGTTCTACGATCCGGATTTCAAGTCCTGCACCAGTTTTATTGCCATGATCGCCAAAGAGCGCTTCGGCTTCGATCCCCGTCCAATAGCGGAACTGATCCACTGGACCGATATCGTCGATGGCGCCATGTACGGAGACGCGAAGTCGGCGGTCGAAATGCAAGCTCCGGCCATGAAGCTGACCATGGCCATCGAAGCGTCCAGTGATAGGAACTTCGTCAAGAGCGTGATTCCACTGCTCGCGTACCATCCGCTCGCCGGCATTCTGGCGCAGCCATTCGTAGCCGCCGTCCTGCCGCCGCTGCTCGAACGCCACCAGCGTTCCATCGAGATTTTGCGCCAGCGCACGGAAGAAAAAGACGGCACGATTTTTTTCGACATCACCGACCTCGACCAGGAAGGCTACAACAAGTTCATCCCCTACTATCTCCATCCCGATTCCGTCTACAGCATCGGCCTCAGCAAGAGTTCATTCCGCGTAAAAGTTTCGGTCGGATCGAATCCTTGGTCGAAACGCGAGCCCACCGTCAATCTAGCCAGGGTCTGCGAGCGCTATGGTGGCGGAGGCCACGCCCGTGTAGGAGCGATCTCCTTCGAAGTCACCCAGAGTGAAGCCGCCCACAAAGCCGCGCAGGAAATAGTAGAGGAGTTGCGCGCCAGCGTCCGCCAGCAAAGTTGAGAAGAAAAGCTCCGTATCAGCAGAAGCTTGTATCAGCAGAATCCAGCCCCGTAGGGGCGTCCTAGCTTAGCCCAGCGCCGGGGTCCCCATCACGCCCGGTTTTGGCGTGATGGGGTGGAGCGCTTCAGCGCTGGGAAAAGTGGGACCAATGATTCAAGTCCCGGAGGGACGACCGAGTCCTCACCCACTCTTTAGGGACCACGCTTTAGAATGAATCCGCGTCAAGAATTCGTCCTTATTCGATATGCATCCCACCATCCACGATCCCGGACACATCAAAGGCGTGCGGACCGTCGCCACCGTTGAATTCGCGAAAGGCATCATAGTCGTGCTCGCGGGCCTCGGCGTCTTCTCCATGCGCCACAAAAATATCTGGGGAGTGACCGACAGCTTCCTGGAATTTCTTCACGTGAGTCCTCATCACCTCCACTTCCTCGGGGTCTTCGTCGCCCTAATGCACCGGGTCAGCGACGTGCGCCTGTGGAAGATCGCCACGGTGGCAACTATCTACGTGACGCTTCGATTCATAGAGGCATACGGATTGTGGCACGTCCGTCCCTGGGCGGAATGGCTGGCGTTCGCCTCCGGAGCCATCTACATCCCCTTCGAAGCAGTCGACCTGTTGCGCCGTCCCGACTGGTTTCGTTTGCTGGTAATAGTAGTCAACGTGGGGATCGTCCTCTACATGCTGATGCTGCGCCTGGAAGCAGCAAAAAAGCGCCATGCAGCGAGGCAATCGGCACCATCTGGATAGATAGCGTGTCTAGAGACGGGGCTCGCCCCGTCTCGCCTGCTGAAAAACTCTGGCTTAGGCTTTCGGGAAGGGCAAGGCTTCAGCCGCGCCGTAAGTGACTAAATCAACGGCGCTTCACAGGCTGAGGAAAAAATTGCGGAGATCGGCTCCGGCCAGTCCTCACTGAGAACTGAGAACCGGGAACTGAGAACTCCTTTACTCATTCGGCGAGCAGCTGCAATCCGCTGCAATAGCGGAGCGACTCAAATCACAGCCATCGGTGATGCAACGCACTGTGTTGTATGACGAGGCAGCAGACTATGTGTATGAGACACCGGGGTGCGAGGAGCCTTCTAAAGCAAACCCAGTCGGAGGGCTTCCGGGAGGTGATTTATGACTGCCCTAACCATGCTCGGAATCGCTGTCGCTTTTGTAGTAGCTGGAATCGTTTTTTTTCGGTCCATTCCAGCCGCGCGCGCATATTTCACCTTTCGCGGCAAGCGGCTCATAACCTGTCCAGAAACGCACAACACAGAAGCTATTGATGTGGCTGCGAGAGAAGCGGCCCTAACCGCGCTGTTCGGCGAGCCAACACTTCGTTTGGACCGTTGCTCACGATGGCCCGAGCGCCAGGACTGCGGGCAGGAGTGCCTGCAGCAGGTTGAAACAGATCCGGATCACTGCTTGCTGTGGAATATCGTGTCGAAATGGTACGAAGGGCAACACTGCGTTTATTGCCACAAACGTTTCGAGCGGCTCCAGCACCTTGATCATCCGCCGGCCTTGATGGGACCTGATCGCATCACGGCTGAGTGGAACCAGTTCCGGCCCGAGCAGCTCCCGGGGATCCTTTCCACGTTCAAGCCCGTCTGCTGGAACTGTCACATTGCCGAGACCTTCCGGCGTGTGCACCCAGAACTAGTGATCGATAGGCATCGAGACACCCATCTCACGGCGTGATCTTGCCAGGCCGGCCATTCCTGCATAGCGTTCACTCGTTCAGTGAGCAACTGCAATCCGCCGGCGGAACGTGCGCTTTCAGAAAATCAGCCACGCGCTTGTAGGCGTCGATCAGATTTTCAACGCGAGCGAAGCCGTGGCCTTCATTTTCATAGACTTTGTATTCGGCCACCCCGCCGCGCTTCTTGATCGCATCCACCACCTGCTGCGCTTCTTCCTTGGGGCAGCGCGGATCGTTTCCGCCCGCCAACAAATACAACGGCGCCTTGATCTGGTCCACGAAGTTGATAGGCGAACGATCTTCGTATAGCGCCTTGTTCTTCTCCAGATCGCCCATGGTCGCAAGGTCTGACTGCTGCAGCACCGGGTCTTCATTCTGAATCTCGGTGAACCAGTTCACAAAAGGCACAATCGGAACGCCCGCCGCCCACACCGCGGGAGCCTTAGTGACGCCCATCATGGTCATGTAACCGCCATAGCTGCCCCCCATCAGAATCAGCTTCTTAGGGTCGACGTAGCCAGTCTGTTTGATCCAATCGGCGGCCCCAAGCACATCCTGCAAATCGCCGCCGCCCATATCGAAAAGATTCGCCTGCCGGAATTCTTTTCCGTACCCAGTCGATCCGCGATAGTTGGGCGCGATCACAATGTAGCCCTGGTTGGCCATGTACTGGACGAAGCGATTGAACGTGTTCATCGTCTGCGCAGTGGGACCGCCGTGAACATACACAATCGCAGGATGCTCGCCGTTGCGTGGCAGGTTATATGGCACATAGACGAACGCGGAGATCGTCCACTTACCATCCTTGCTGGGGTAATGCACCAGGTAAGGTTCGACCATGTCCTCAGAGCGCACGCCGCCCACCAGCGAGTATGTAAGTTGATGCGATGGCTCGTGTGGCGCGGGCGCCCGCGTGCTCTTGATCGCGGCTTCTTGATCCGAAATGGTATAGACCCACAAATCGCCGGGAGCGTTTGCGCCAGTGTGCGAGTAGAGCATCCGCGAACCGTCGCGAGTGAAGGGCGAAGGCCTGCCAGCAGCATGGTTCACTCCTTTAGGCAGGGGCAGGGCGCGCGCCTTTCCGGATGCGATGTCATACAGGTAGATATCGGTGTTGCCATCTACATTCGCGGTGTAAGTCAGAAACTTGCCATCGGGAGAAAAGCTCTCGCCAGAAACTTCCCACTTATCGTTCGTGAGCCAGCGGATTTTCTTGCTCGCGATTTCAAGTAAGCCGGCGTTGTCGTAACCGTCGCCGGCATTGGAGGTGATCAGAATGTTCTTGCCGTCGGGCGAAACGTCATTAGCCGAGTAAGTATGTTCGCCACCATGCGGTGTCAGAAGCGTGCTTTGCGCGCTCCCAACGTCAAGCAGAAAAATATTCGAGGCCGTCCCTTTCGATTGCTCCTGCGTGTAGACGATGAACTCACCGTCCGCCGACCAGATGGGCGCGACGTTCATGCGATCTTTGGCGGTTCCGGTGGTCAGGTGTTTCACTTCGCGCATGAGCGTATCGTAAACGTCAATCTCGAACACTGACGACGTCTTAGGCTTGACCATGTAGGCGAGATAGCGCCCATCGTGCGACCATGCCGGACTTTCCTCCGCGACCTCGCGGGTATTAGTCAGGTTCACGACCTGTCCGGTTTTGGGCGACACCAGAAAAATATCCCATTGCTCGTCGCCGTCGTAATCGGACATATAGGCGATCCACTTCCCGTCCGGTGACCAAGTCGGGCTGGTCTGGCGCTGATCGCTCACCGTAAGTTGCATCGGCCATCCACCGTCGGAAGGCACGAGCCAGAGATTATTGCGGCCGCTCAGGTTACTGACAAAGGCGACTGTCTTCCCATCCGGAGACCAGGTCGAACCGCCCACCTGGCGCGTCGTGTAAAGCTTCTCGATCGAAAGACTCTTCTCCACGCGGGCATCGGGTTTGGAAGCGATCTGTTTCGGGTCAGTGATGGCCTGTGGTGCCGCCAGAGTTTGAGATGTTGCGAGGATGCTCATCATCATCGGTATGACCATAACAAACAGGCGAAGAATGCGCATGGCGCCTCGAAGTGAATTCGGGAGTGTGGAAAGTTTAGCAGCGTCAACATGCTCCAGAGCAATGCTACTCGACAGTGACCCGGTAGTCGCGCCCTTCCCAGCGCGCGGTATTTTTCCAGTAGAACGTGAAAATTACTTGACGGCCCGTGGGAAGAGTTTCCGTCGGCAGATCGACGTGCTGAAGGTTCCATCCACTTTCCCCGGAGTTGCTGTCTTCACTGGTTTGCCAGTTGTCAAAGCTCCAGTGCACCATGGCCGGTTCCATCAAGAGAATCCGAAGCTTTTTTCCGCACGGCATCGTGCGCGGCTTGTTGTTGAAACGCCAGTTGAAGTACTGCGCTGATGTTTTCTTCGTGAGATAGCGTTCCACCGTCTGCGGAGGCTGATCGAAAATCTTTCCGTTAACGAGCGACCGCCGCAGCTTGATGTATTCGGAGTGAGCCCACACCAGAGGGCACGCCGACCCCGACCCTTTTCCCGTGAACAGCTCACGCTCCGGAATGTCGGTTGTGTCCCAAACTTGTTCGGGAATCAGTCGGCTCGCTCCCGTCGAACTTTCCATCACGCCCAGCAAGGCCTCGGCGGAAGCGGCGCGTCCCGCGGCCAGTTCATAGTGGGCTCGTTCACCCGCCAGCAGCGGCCATGGGCGACCGATCCCCGTGCCGTCGAACGGAGATCCATCCTCGTGCTCCCCGTAGCCGTCGCCGTTGTAGCGGTACCAGCTCGAACCTTGCGGAAGTTTTACGCGCAGCAGTTCATCGACCACCTTGATCGTGTTCACCATTCGCGGATCGCCGGGTGCGCGCAAGCCGAAGCGCACCAGAGCCAGCGCATCCGGACTGACGATCTCCACCGCCGGCGCCTTCGACCGGCCAATGGCACGATTCTTGATGGGAACGAATCCCTGCAAGGGCGAGGCGGCTCCGTCTTCGTCGGCAGGTGTGATGCGGACGTAGTAGCCTTCCACCCCGATCTGCCGGGCGAGATCGCTGTTGACAGCATAGGTCCAGCGTTCGATGTTGTCGTTCCAGGTGTCGGCCATCTGGCGCAGAAATTCGGCGGACTCGGCCTCGCCCATCGACTGCGCGAGATCCGCGGCAACCAGCAGGGCGGAGATTTCGGCGGCCAGGGTGAACGAGGAATAGCCCCCGTCTTCTTCCCAGCGATCTTGCTGCGTCACCGGGCCATTGGCCACAATGAACGCCGCCGCTTTGCGCACCATCGGCCACCAGCGGCGGCTCTCGCCGAAGCAGCGGGGCGATTCGCGGCGCAGCAGATCGACCAGCAAAATCGGAAAGGCGGTCTCATCCATTTGCGAGCCGCTCCAATACGGGCGCCCATCCAGCCACATGTTCTGTGCCCAGTGTCCATCGGCTTCCTGAGTGGCCTCGAGGTAATGCAACACACGCAGCGCATCGTCGTGAGCGCCGGCTGCCAGCAATCCGCCGGCACTCTCGACCAGATCGCGTGGCCATATCAAATGGTAACCACCGAGGTCTTCGTCGCCCTTGTTGAAGCCCCAGGGAATGGAGAGGCTGGCGATGATGCCTCCCAGGAAGTCCTTGGATTCGTGTGTGCGCAGAACCGCCACGCTGGCCCGGTACAAATCTTTTTCCCGCGGCTTCTCGTCGAGCTGCTTCAGTGTCCGCTGCCAGTTCTGCCAGTCAAGGACGTAGTCTTTACGGGTCGTTTCGTAAGAGGTGAGCAGGGAGGAGAGGGCCTGCTGGCCGGCTTCCGCCCAGATTCCGCCAAAGCCGAGGGCGAGGATGAACTCGCCGTTGCAGGTGGCCAGGTCGATTTCGGCGGTCAGCGCGATGTTTCCGTTTTCCGCACGCTCGTATTCCCATGTCATCTGGAAATGTTGCGACAGGTCCTGCCAGCCGTCCGATACGCCGACAAATCCAACGGAACGTTTCCGCAACGGCGCGGAACAGGCCAAGGCAAGCGCGCTGGATTCGCGCTGGGCAAAAAGCATGGGCTTTCCCTTGTACTCGCCCGTCCAGCCCGTATTGCCGTATCCGAAATTAGCTAGGTGCGGAGCTAACAGTGCGTAGAGGCGGTAGTCGCGCAGATTCCCCTGGAGCGGTACGAATCGAATTTTCTGCAGCAACACGTTTCTCCACGGATCGGTCAGCACTTCCTTTTCGATCCGGTACCGGCCCTGCAGGCACGTATTGGCCAGTTCATAGATCGGCACTCCCGGCTCGATCGGAAGGTTCTGGAAAGTACAATGCCGTTTTTCTTCGGAGAAGAAACCACGACCGTCGGTGACGATCAGGCCGAAGTCGCGGGTGCAGGCTTGGTCCACCCGGGGAAAATAAATCTCATTGAGAATACCGTGACTCAGCGTGAACCAAACCCTGCTGTGGAGGTTCAGCGCCGTGCCTGCTCCGCTCTTGGCGCTCGAAGTCCAGCGGGGCTCGATTCCGGGCCAGCCTGGCGCATAACCAAGATCATTGTCATTGCTCACAGTACCTCGTCCTCACCGTCAAGCAGTTTGCCAGAAGATGCGGATTTGTGCTCGATTGCCACGAAAACCAGGAAAGGCGCATCTAATACATCCATGTTTGGATGCCCCCTTATCCGTGTTCGACCCCGGTTTGGCTCGTGTGCGAAGGGGATCCCGGTCACCGTCTTAGCCGCTGCCACACTCGTGCTGCTGGTGGCCGTTCCCGGGGCGGCTGCCGAGCTTTCTTCGGACGGTCTTCCCTTTGCCGATCTGCCCTCGGCGCTGCTAAATCGCGGATTCAGCCGACTCTACGATCTGGATTTTGCCGGCGCCCAAAAAGAATTCGAGTCGTGGGAAAAACTGAATCCCGAGAATCCCATGGGGCCGGCGAGCGAGGCGGCTGGCATCTTGTTTTCCGAATTCAACCGGCTCGGCGTGCTGGAAGCACAGTTCTACGAGAACGACTCGATCTTCGCCGCGCGGAAGAAGTATGAAGCCGACCCGGGACAACGCGCTCGCTTCGAGCAGCAACTCGGCCGCGCTGAAGACCTGGCAAAGTCCAAGCTGAGCCGCGACGTTCGGGACCGCGACGCGCTGCTGGCGATGACGTTTGCCAATGGCTTGCGCTCCGACTTTGCCGCGCTCATCGAAAAGCGCAATTTGGCCTCGCTTCGTTACACCAAGCAAGCCACGGCCTGGGCCGGCCAACTGCTCGCGGCCGATCCCAGTTGCTACGACGCTCACCTCGCGGGCGGCGTCAGCCGTTACATCATAGGATCGATGGCCGCTCCGCTGCGTTGGATGTTGCGCCTCGGCGGTGTTGCAGGGGATAAGGCTGGCGGCATCGCCGAACTCCAGACGACCGCAGCCCAAGGCCATCTCCTCGCCCCATTCGCGCGCATCCTGCTGGCCATCGCCTACGTCCGCGAGAAGGAGTTGCCGCGCGCGCGTGAGCTCCTGCTGGCGCTGCAACGAGACTTCCCCGACAACACCCTCTTTGGCCGGGAACTGACACGGCTCGACCAGAACGGCAGCCGGTAAGTATTGGAGATCGAGTACGTTCATCAGAAATTCACCCCGCTGTAACCTTCCTTTAATACTCCGCCCATAAAACTGTTGCTTCGCCAATAAAACAAAACTGCAAACCTAAATCAGGCACGAGGAGGACTCATCGAGTGATAAGTCGCATCGCGCTACTGTTGGCCGGTCTTGCACTCGCCCTGCCGGTCATGGGGCAGACTCAACTGAACGGAGCAGGCGCCACTTTTCCGTATCCGATGTATTCCAAGTGGTTCAGCGAATATAACAAGCTGCACCCGGACGTGCAGATCAACTACCAGTCGATCGGCAGCGGCGGCGGCATTCGCCAGGTGCTCAACGGCACGGTTGATTTTGGCGCAAGCGATGGTCCGATGACCGATGAGCAGCTGAAAGAGGCTAAGACGAAAATCCTGCACATCCCCACGGTGTTGGGTGCTGATGTTCCCGCTTATAACGTTCCTGGTGTGAGCGGCGAGCTCAAGTTTACTCCCGAAAGTCTGGCTGGCATTTTTCTTGGAAAGATCCAGAAATGGAACGATCCTGCCATCGCCCAAGTCAACCCCGGCGTGAATCTCCCGAACCAGTCGATTATTGTCGTTCACCGTTCGGACGGCAGCGGTACCACATATATCTTCACCGACTATCTCTCCAAGATCAGCAAGGAATGGGAAGCCACGGCGGGGAAGGGAACCTCGGTGAAATGGCCAGTCGGTTTAGGCGGCAAAGGCAACGAGGGTGTAGCCGGACAAATTCGGCAGTTGCAGGGGTCGGTCGGCTACGTCGAACTGGTCTATGCCGTGGAAAACAAAATCACGTTCGGATCGGTCAGGAACGCCGCCGGCAATTTTGTGAAGGCTTCCCTCGACGCTGTAACCGAAGCGGCGGCCTCCTCGCCAAAAATGCCCGCCGATTTTCGCGTCTCCATCACCAATGCGCCCGGCAAAACCGCATACCCCATTTCCAGCTTTACCTGGCTCTTAATTCCCGTACAGGCCAAGGACCCGAAGAAAGGGAAGATCATCGCCGATTTTCTGGACTGGATGGTCAGCGACGGTCAAAAGATGACAAGCCAACTCAGTTACGCGCCGCTGCCGCAAAACGTGGTGGAGAAAGTGAAGGCGGCCATCAAGCAGATCCACTAGAAGGCCTATGGACATCTGGAGATTCCTTTCACGGCATTGTCTGCTATCTAAAACATTTATTTTTCAGGAGATGAAAACAATGAAACGAATCATGGTTGTGGTGCTGTCGATGTTGGTCGCGGGGAGCGTGATCGCGGCACAAGCCCAGCAAGATACGGCCACTTCAACGGCGACGACGACGAAGCCCCCGCGAAAAAAAATCGTCGCCAAAAAAACTGGGCCAACTGTTTCCGAGCAGCTCAGTGAGATGAAGCAGGCGATCGATGCTCAGCAGCAGCAGATCAAGCAGTTGAGCGATTTAGTTCAGAGCCGCGATCAAAGGATTCAGCAACTGGAACAGCGCCTTGATCAGAGCCAAACCGTGGCGACGCAAGCGCAGACCAAGGCGGATACTGCAGTGGCTCAAACGACGGAGCAACAGCAGACCGTGATGGCGCTCAAAAGCGATGTCACCGACCTCAAGACGAGCGCTACGAACGCGGCGCTGACTCTGCAGGAAACACAGAAAAGCGTGAAAGAGTTGGAGAGCCCGCTCGCCATCCGCTTCAAGGGAGTCACGCTCACTCCCGGCGGATTCCTGGCGGCAGAATCTGTGTATCGTAATCGGGCGTTAGGGTCCGACATCAATACTCCTTTCAACAGTGTGAATCTGCCGGGCGCCGGTCAGAACAAGCTTTCTGAATTCTTTGGTTCCGGCCGTCAGTCGCGAATCTCGTTGCTCGCTGAGGGCAAGATCAGCAGCGCCAAGCTCTCCGGTTATTACGAAGCTGACTTTCTTTCCTCCGGCACAACTTCCAACAACAACGAGAGCAACAGCTACACCCTCCGCCAACGCCAGGTTTGGGGTCAAGCTGCTTTGGACAATGGCTGGAGCTTCACCGGCGGCCAAATGTGGAGTTTGGTAACGGAAACCAAGAAGGGCGTCGACAACCGAACCGAAGCTGTGCCGTTAACCATAGACCCG
Source organism: uncultured Acidobacteriaceae bacterium (assembly GCA_963749275.1). GTDB lineage: Bacteria > Acidobacteriota > Terriglobia > Terriglobales > Acidobacteriaceae > Acidiflorens. Next base: position 6,047 of record CAVVNA010000047.1, on the reverse strand, counting down.
GCATACCAAGTCGGTTTCAGTTGGGCTCGGCAGTACGGTTTCCGCGTGGCCAAGAACTTCAACAATCACTTCTGGCTGGCCGCATCGTTGGAGAATCCGCAGACTATCTTCTCCGCAACCAACAATGCCGCGAACTTCGCTTTCGGGAGCGCCGGCACTAGCGGCGGACTGTATAACGCCTTTAATGGCACTTATTCCTTCAACGCAATGCCGGACGTGATCGTCAAGGCGGCCTTTGAACCCGGTTTCGGCCACTATGAAATCTTCGGTATCTTAAGCCGCTTTCGCGACCGCGTTTATCCCTGCGAGGACGTGGCAGCTACCACGCTCTGCGGCGGCAGCGCTACTGCGGGCCCCAATGCTCTCGGAGCCTATAACGCCTCGGTGAATGGCGCTGGATTGGGAGCGAACGCCCGCGTCACCTTGGCCAAGCACGTAGACTTCGGCCTCCACGCCCTCTACGGAAACGGCGTAGGTCGGTACGGCGCGTTGACTTTGCCGGACGCCACCGTCAATCCCTATGGCACGCTGGCACCGCTGCGCAGTTATCAGGGTCTGGCCACGCTGGAGTGGCACTCGCCCAAACTTGATGTGTACCTCAACGGCGGTGAGGAGTATGTGGCACGGCGCTATGAAGTTGATCCCGTCACCGGCAAAACGGTGGGTTACGGGGCGCCCAACTTTAACGACTCGAATTGCTACACCGAAACCCTCCCCTCGGCAAACAGCGGTTACGCTTTCGGAGGGCTTACCTGCAGCGGCAATACTCAAAGCACTATCGAGGGCACGTTCGGGTTCTGGTACCGTGTGTACCACGGTCCCAAGGGAAGAATACAGTTCGGCCCACAGTATTCCTACCTCGTCCGAAATGCTTGGGCCGGCGCTGGCGCTGTGAAGGGCACCTTCGTTGATCCACACGGAATCGACAACATGTTCATGACCTCTTTCCGCTACTACTTGCCGTAATTTGTGCGGACCCTCGCCCCCAGAATTCCCACCTTTTGCCAATGGGGGCGAGGGATTGTTTTCAAAGCCGGCACAGCTTCCATCGCTCCGATGAGGACACTTCCGGCCCTCCAACCGGAGGGTCCAAACAACATCACCCTGCGGCTACTGCGCGTTTTACCAGGACTCAACACCAATCCTTAAGAAACACCATTCTGAGCTTGGGCATCTTTCATTCTTCGCGAAACTGCAATTCGATGCACACTAGCCCTTGCTGTGAAACTGCGGCAATTTCCGTAAGTTGCTAAAAGCACGAGCTGTAGTCGATGCTTCCGCCGCCTGGCGGAATGGAACAGCAGATGCTATCTCGGTAATATTGATAAAGTCTATTAATACTATAGACTTTATTGCATAATTACTGAATTGCATAATTACTGACCAAGGGTCGCAACGCCGCGGCCTCCGATTGCGAAAAGTTTTCTCCCCCAATGTGCTGTTCGACTGAAACTCAAAACTCAGGAAGAGGACTACATTCATGAAGGCAATCAAGCACTTATTTCTCGCTATCCTGACGCTGGCGGCACTTGCAGGCGGCGCATGGGCACAAGCCTCGGATTCTACCGCACCGGCTCCAAGGAAAAAGCACAAATCCGTAGCAGCGGAGCCCGCGCAGCCGGCGATAACCGCTGCCGACATTCAGGCGTTGAAAGACGGCCTGGCCGCACAGCAGCAGCAAATCCAGCAACTGTCTCAGCAACTGCAGCAGGCGCAGCAGAACTGGCAGCAGGCGCAGGCCGCCGCGACCGACGCCGCCAACAAGGCCGCGGCAGCGCAAACCCAGGCCAGCCAACAGCAGCAGACGGTGGTTGAGCTGAAGAGCGACGTGGCCGACCTCAAGACGTCCGCCACCAACGCGGCCTTGACGCTGCAAGAAACCGAGAAGAATTTCTCCGACTTTCAGAGCCCTACCACGCTCCATATCAAGGGCATCGGCATTACCCCCGGCGGTTTTGCGGAAGCCGCGTTTGTGCGTCGCTCACGGGAGCTAGGAGCGGATCTTCCCACTCCCTTCAATTCGCTCACCATGCCCGGCGCTTCGCAGAACCATCTGTCGGACTTCTTCGGCTCCGCCCGCCAGTCCCGGCCTACCGTCTTTATTGCGGGCCGCTTGAAAAATGTGGAACTTTCCAGCTACATGTCGGTCGACTTTCTCGCTGCTGGTGTCACCTCCACCGCTACCCAGACCAATGGCTACACTCCTCGTCTTCGCCAGGCCTGGGGCCAAGTCAAGTTTGACAATGGCTGGAAATTCCTGGGCGGCCAGATGTGGAGTCTGGTGACCGAGAACAAAGTGGGAATCGCGCCCAGCGACGACGTCGGCCGAGTCAACGATGCCCGGCCCAGTACCATCGATCCGAGTTACAACGTCGGCTTCACTTTCGCGCGTCAGTACGGGATTCGCTTAACCAAAGACTTCGGCGATAGATTTTCCGTCGCCGTCGCCATGGAAAACGCGCAAGGCACGCTCACCACGCACGGCAACGCCGACAATTTCCTGCTCGGCGAGGCGGGCGACGGCAAGAGCTACAACTCGTTGGGGACTTACACCGCCAATCCCGCACCCGACATCATCGCCAAGGCCTCCTTTGATCCCGGCTTTGGGCACTACGAGATCTTCGGCTTGGTCGACCGCTTCGCAGACCGTATCTTCCCCTGCGTGTTGAACTACGGGACCGCGGCCTGCGGAACTCTGAAGGCGGCTCCCACCAACGCCATCAACGCCTACAACGCCTCGAAAGAAGGCGGCGGCTTGGGCGCCAACGCCCGCTGGAACTTTGCCAATAAGCGCGTTGTCTTTGGCCTGCATGGCTTCGGAGGCAGCGGTGTCGGCCGTTATGGTGCCGCTCAACTTTCCGATCTTGCCATTAACGAGAACGGAACCGTTCATCTGATCAAGGGCTATCAGGGTTTGACCACCCTGGAGTGGCGCGGTAAGAAACTCGACCTCTACTCCTACGTCGGAGCGGAGTACGCCGCCCGCACCGATGGCTTCTATGTCAAGCCGGGTACGACGACATTGGTGCCCGTCGGCTACGGCTCGCCCTTCTTCAACAATTACGGCTGCAACACCGAATTGCCTCCCACAGCGAACACCGGGTTCACTCCCATTACTCCCGCCAATTGCACCAGCGACACGCGGGCGGTGATTGAGGGCACGGCCGGCTTCTGGTACAGCTTCTACAACGGGCCCAAGGGCAGGTTTCGGTTCGGCACGCAGTACTCCTACGTGACTCGTCAGACCTGGTCTGGCGCCAACTCCGCCGGCACGCCAGGAGCGCTCTCGCCGGAAGGACTGGACAACATGGTCTTCACCTCGTTCCGCTACTACTTGCCGTAAGACGGCGAATGATCTACACCACCAACCGCACTCTCCGTGCGGTTCGAGGTTTCAACCACGGGGCGCCGGATGAAAACCGGCGCCTTTTTTCCTGGCAGCTTTGAACTCCGAGTTACGAGCCGTGAGCTGGAACCAAACCCCAACCTCTGCCTGCTCGCAGCTCGAAGCCCGCCGCTCGCAGCTATCTTGGTATACTATTTTGGGTCGGGTCGCCCCACAAAGTTACCTCCCGAACGGCAATCGACGTTCCACTTTGACGACATGGTTGGACAAACTCTAAGCAATCGCGCGCCTCTTTTTAACCGGGAAGAATCGTGGCTGAAATTTAATTGGCGCGTGCTCGAAGAAGCCGGAGATCTCCGTAATCCGCTGCTCGAACGCGTGAAGTTTCTCGCCATTACCGCCAACAATTTGGATGAATTCTTCGAGGTCCGGGTCGGCGGCCTGTTGCAACAACTCGAAGACGGCCACAACTCCACCACCGCCGACGGGCTCACCATGGTGGAGGAGCGGGAACTGATCAAAGACGCAACTCACGAGTTCGTCGAAGAACAATATTCCTGCTGGAACGAGCGCCTGCGGCCCGAACTGACGGCGCAGGGAATTCGCGTCCTCGGCATCGACGAACTGGATGACGCGGCATTGGCCTTCGTGGACGACTACTGCGAACGGGAGCTTGATCCGTTGCTCACTCCGGTCACGGTGGACCCGGCGCATCCCTTTCCTCGTGTGATCAACAAAGCGCTGTGCGTGGCGTTGTTGCTACGCCGCCGCCGCCGCTCTTCGCTCACTTATACCGGAGTCGTAACCGTTCCCCGGGCGCTGCCGCGATTGGTCCGTCTGCCATCCCAAGGGACCATCGATTTCATTTTTCTTGCCGACCTGGTCGTCCACCATGCCGTGCGCATGTATCAGGGCTACGACATCGTTTCTTCCGCCGCCTTCCGCGTCACTCGCAACAGCAACCTCTACCTCCAGGAAGAAGAATCGCGCAGTCTGCTGGAATCGGTACGCGCCGAATTGCACAACCGCCGCAGGGGAGACGCGGTGCGGATGGAGATCGAGTCCGATGCCGACCCGGAGATTATCGAGCGCCTGGGCACGGTGTTTGAACTTGACCGCTGGCAGATTTTCCCGGTCAACGGCCCGGTGAATCTTTCCCGGCTGTTCAATATCTACGACGGAGCAGCACGGCCGGATTTGAAGTTCCGCCCCTATGTCCCCCGGGAATTGCGACTGACCGCGAAGTCCCACGATCTGTTTGAAGAGGTGCGGCGCCACGACATTTTGCTGCACCATCCCTACGATTCTTACGACGCGGTTCTATCCTTCATCCAATCGGCCGCCGAAGACGAGCGCGTCCTCTCCATCAAACAGACTCTTTACCGGACTAGCGAGCATTCCCTGATTGTTCCTTCTCTGATGGCCGCCGCGGAACACAAGGAAGTCACCGCCGTGGTGGAACTGAAAGCGCGCTTCGATGAAGCCTCCAACATCCGCTGGGCGCGCGACTTGGAAGATGCCGGAGTGCAGGTCTTCCACGGACTTGTGGGTCTGAAAACACACTGCAAGCTTTCTCTGCTGGTGCGGCGCGATCCCGACGGCGTAACCCGCCAATACGCGCACCTGGGTACCGGAAACTATAACGCGACCACCGCCCGCATCTATACCGATCTCAGCCTGCTCACCGCCGACACGGAAATTACTAGCGCAGTTCACGATGTTTTCAGTTTTCTGACGGCCTACGCCGAGCACCCCAGCTACGGGACGTTGCTGGTAGCGCCTCTGGACTTGGCCGACAAGTGCATGAAGCTGATTGAACGGGAGGCTGAGCATGCCCGCATGGGCCGTCCGGCGCGCATTATCGCCAAGATGAACGCCCTTCTCGACGTGAATGTTGTCCGCGCTCTGTATGGCGCTTCCCAGGCGGGAGTAGACATTGAGCTGCTCGTGCGTGGTATGTGCGCGCTGCGGCCGGGGATTCGTGGCCTCAGCGACCGCATCCGCGTGCGCAGCATCGTGGGCCGTTTCCTGGAGCACAGCCGCATTTTTTACTTCGAGAACGGCGGCGAGCCTGAAGTCTACGTCGGCAGCGCCGATTGGATGAATCGCAATCTGCACGAGCGCGTCGAAGTCCTGTTCCCCTTGAAAAACCCGCTGCTGCGCGACCGCGTGGTGCATGAGATTCTGGCCGCATACCTAGCCGATAATGTGAAATCGAGATTTCTGCAAAATGACGGCCGTTATTTGCGTCCCTGGCAATCGCCGCGCGGACGAAGCAAGCGACCTCCACGCGGCCCCGCCGCTTTCAGTTCCCAGGATTTTCTAGTCGGTCTGGCTGAAGGCACGAAGACGCCGGAGGAGATTCCAGCGGCCATTCCGCGGCATTCTTCTAGAGCACGGACATCCCTCGGCCGAGCCTTGATCGGCCGAGCTTCGATCGGAAAGGAATAATCACTCCGAAATGTTTCTCTATATTTTGCGTCACGCCAGCGCCGGACAGCAGTTGAGCACTGCCAAGAAAGACGAAAAGCGCGGCCTCGATAAAGACGGCATCGAGCAGTGCGGATACATCGGCCGCGCCCTGGCCGCCCTGGGCGTGCAGGTAGAAATCATCGTCTCCAGCCCGTTAAAGCGATCCACTCAAACCGCGGCTTTGGTGGGCAACGAAATGGGGCACGAAGGCAAACTGGTGATCGAGAAC
>CAVVNA010000046.1:0-48595 GCA_963749275.1 uncultured Acidobacteriaceae bacterium | reverse complement strand
TAGGTGTCAGGTCTCAGGTCTCAGGTCTCAGTAACAGCCTCATCTTTAACTGAGAACTGAGAACTCAAATTACTCGCAGTTCATTCTTCAGCTTTTCCACCAACTTCTTCGCCACTTCCGCCGGCGGCCCTTCCAGAAACTCTGTATTCTTCGACTTCTGCGGTGCGTACAGTTTCTCGATCTTCTGCAAATTCGCGCCCATTGCCGACTGCACTTCCCCGAGCGTTACTTTGCGCATCGGCTTCGCCTTCGCCTGCTTGATCCCGATCAGCGTCGCATAGCGCAGCTTGTTAATCCCCGACTGGATTGTCAGTACCGCCGGCAAAGGCATATCGACAAACTGAAAGAACCCTGCTTCCAGTTCCCGCTTGACGCGGATGCCACCGTCATTTTTTTCAATGTGCATGATGATGGTCGCGTGCGGCAATCCCAGAATCTGCGCCAGGATCACGCCCGTCTGCGCATATCCGCAATCGTCCGATTGCAGGCCGGTAAAGATCAGGTCAAATTTCTCATCCTTGATGGCCGCCGCGATGGCTCGCGCCGTGTTGTAGGCATCGAGTCCGACAAAGCCGTTGTCTTCGAGATGGATCGCGCGGTCCGCGCCTTTCGCCAGCGCCTCGCGCAACACCTGCAACGCCCGCGCCGGGCCCGCCGTGACGACCACCACCTCGCCGCTGTGCTTTTCCTTCTGGCGCAACGCCTCTTCGAGCGCGAATGCGTCCGGCTCATTCACTTCGTAGGAAACATCTTCGCGGATCCACGTCCCCGCATCATTCAGCTTCAGCGGAGCGTCTTTCTGCGGCACCTGCTTCAAGCAAACCAGAATCTTCACGGATCGACTCCCATCCTTCACAGCGTCAACTGTTGCAGATCAAACTGGCTAGTATAAACGAATGGATGGTCCAACGAATGTGATGGGACAATGTGCTGCGACAATGAATGACTGGAAACGACGCTTGAACAGAGCGCGGACATTTCTGTCCGCGCCTCGCGGGATGTTAGCGCGAGGTCAGAGGACCGGAGATCAAGGGCCAGCCGCCGGCAGGCCATCCTACAGAAACGCGACGCTCTGCACGCCCGTAATCTCAAAGCGCTTGCGGCAGCGCATGTTCTTGCACATCAGCATGTCGTCGCGCCGCAGCATGTAGGACTGCGCCTTGGCGAACTTGGCGCGGTCGCGCTCGTCCGCGCGCGGCGGCAGACTCTTCTTCTTCATGCGCACCAGCCACTGGATCTCATACTCCGCCGACTGATGGCAGTGCGGACAGCTTAAGTTTGCCGGCTTCTTATCGGACCGTTCGTCAAAAAATTCGCGCTCATCCATAAATATTAGGGCCTCGAAAACAGTAGCAGCGCCCAAAAATTCGCGCCATTAGTCCTTTTGTCATCTTGAGCGGAGCGAAAGGCCTATGCGTTTTCTCGCAGCGACGCAATCCATAGGTCCTTCCCCTTCGGCTGCGCTCAGGGTCAGGATGACAGCGTAGATTTTAGGGACACGACTCTACGTCACCCGCGCCAACCTCAGATTATTGCACTTTTGCGGGTTGGATGTGCGAAGATGCGGGCATCCCGACCATGCCGCGCAAGCGTAAGAAGAAAATCTTTTCCGCCGCCAAGGTCGTCCGCGAAATGGCCCGCGAACGCGTAGGCAGTCCGAAACCCTCGCGCCTCGTGCCGGCGAAGAAGACTAGGCCGGAGAGGCACAAGCCTACGCTGGGTAAGCTGCTAACTGATGAGTAGCCGAGGGAGTTCTCCGCACTCTTGTTAGAACGTCGCGCTCACCGCGGTACCGCCAGTGGGTATGGTAACCACGCAAGTGTCGCCGGACGAACCGGGGCAATTTCCCCAGACGACAGTAGCCGCGCTCGCCGTAAGCAAGACCGAGGCCCCCACGCTATAAGTCGCAACGCACGTCCCCCCAGTTGCCGAGCAACTGATCGCAGTGGGAAGACTTGTCACTGTCCCAGCTCCGACGACCGCGACGGCTAATGTCGCAAGCTTGCCGCCGCCCGGACAAAGGATGTTGCTTGGATCGTCCACCGTGACGGTCGCAACCGCGATCACGATATTGCCCGAACCGCCCGTACCCTCAGGAACACTTGCCGAGATATCCCCGCCACCGCAAGGCCCTGGCGTGCCCGGTGGGGAGCCTTGCGGCGGAGGCGCCGGAGTGAACAAGCCGGGAGACGACATGGTGACCACTCCGTCATCAATCTTCCAGGTCGCCTGACTAGTGACATCCTTAGTAGCGGGAGGATGGATGTAGTTGGCGGTCGCGGTGTACTGCTCTGTCCCCGACGGATACGGCGTCAGAAAAGTAAATGTTGTGGGCGTGATCGTAAGGCTCACCAGCTTTTGGTCGTGCCCGCAACTCGGCAGGCTCAAAGCCGCTCCCACTGCCACCAGCACGCCCAACGCGAGCCCAATATAACTCCGCTTCATACCCACTACTCCTGGAGGCAAGTTTACGGCCTGCCCGCTCGTCAGATCAATGGCCGCTCGTCAAATCAAAGGCAACTTGGAATAAATTAAAGGAACTTGAAATCTAGCGGAACCGCCCCCAAAAAGCAAGAAACGGCGATAGCTCGCAGCCGTCAGTAGTTAACTTGGGCTTCGATCTGGCGCGCGCCATCGTTGCCGTCCAGGGCGACAGGCTTCCGATGACGTCCAAAGAGCCCGCGCATCATGTCCGGGTAGTATTCGGAGAGCACATTGTAGGCGCTGTTGCTGCCCAAGTTGACAATCCAATTGGAGAACACGCGACTGACGCTGCGATCCTGCTGCGGATAATAGCTGGTCGAGATGCCGCAGGACATCAATTGACCGAGTGCTTCTGAGGTGTTGAATCCCGACGTGCCGTTGTCTCTGCGCGTGACAACTGTGCGATTCACGGCATACCAAATCCGCGAGAGCGTCGATCCTCTGCCTTGCCGAAAATAGCGCGGGTCTTCGTGCAGAATCGTGGGCAGAACGCCATAGATCAGAATGCTTCCCGAAATCTGATCGCCCTCGGCCGCCGCAAAACGCTTTCCGTAGGCGTCCCAGCCCTGGCCGTAACGCGGCTGGCCGTTCGCGGCCTGTTGCAAAGCCGCCTGAAACGCGTTTCCGATGTGCGCGCTAATGTCGAAGGCCTGATGAAGCGAGAGGATGTATTTTTCGCGAATGGTTAACGGATGGCGGTTGGCGGGTGTGTCGTTCGTGTTCTCAAAGTCGGGGATCATCCCGAACATACGTTTGGGCGGCTCCGCCAGATCTTGCACGGCCGGCTTTTCCGGGGCCGGGCTTGCCGGCGGATTCGCCGCGGACAACGATGGTGGATCTGATTCCGCATCTCGCGTCTGCTGCGGATTCGTTTCTACGCTGCTCTGTGCGGAAAGCGCGCGCGCGAATACGATTGACGTCAGGACGACCAACAGGATCCGCGCCAGGATTGAGTTCATTGCGACAAAGTCATCCCGTTCAAGAGGCACAGCATGGATTGAGCATAAGTCGCTGGTGCCTGCAGTTGGAACTGTTTACCAGGCGTGGAGGTAACGAAAGTGAGTGGCGGGGCAAAAGCCGCTACGGACCCTGCACGACCTGCAAAGGTTGAGGGCTCTGGAGTCGCCGGCGAAGGATGGCGTTCCGGGCGGGGATTTCGGCAATGGCATCGGCATGGATCACGTAGGCGCCATAGGGGAGCGAGTTGCCAAAGGGAATTTGAAAGTCGGTAGTGCCCGCTTTTAGCGGAAAATGCTGGTAGCCGATTGCCGTCGCCCGCCCATTTTCGGCGACGGCCACGATGATGATGGTCAGATCGAAGGCTTCGCTGGAACCATTGGAGACCTGGATGATGCCGTCGATCCGGTCGTCGCGGACCTTTGGAGGTTGAAGCCATTCGATCAACAGAGAAGCGGTGACCACGCCCCGGAACACTTTGTTGATGGTGTGCGCGGGATGGCCGGAATCCTCGACTCTTAAGGTGAGCGCGAAAGCCCCGGGCTTGGCGGGGCGTCCAGCCAGCAGGCCGTCCCGGCTGAGCGTGATTCCTTCGGGAAGAGCTCCGCTGGCTACGCTCCAAACGTAGGGCGGAACACCGCCGCGGGCATGAAGAAGAACGTGGAATTCCACGCCCGCGACAAGCGATGGCGGAGCTTCGTCCACAACGGCGAGTGGGGGAACCTGCGCGGCAAGCAGGCTGCGGAAACAAAGCAGGATCGCAATGAGCCGCATGATCTTAGTGAAATTCATCCCGGTTGGTTTGATTTTACCGTGGGCACGGCGTAAAAGAACTGCAATATGTCTTATCGTGTGTCGCAAGTTCTAGTTGGCTTTTTACTCGTCTGCTCGCTCGTCTGCTCGCTTATCGGCTTGATGAGCGCGGACGCACGGGCGCAGGCTTCAGCATCGTCTTCGTCTTCATCCAACCCGAAAACGAATGACGCTAACTCCGAAGAGGGCGCGGTCTTCGAACGAATCTTAAATCGTGTCCACTTTGAGAACGACGGAACGGAAGTGAGCGAGACCGAGACCGTGGTTCGGATTCAAAGCCAGGCGGGCGTGGAGGAATTCGGCCAACTGGTTTTCGGATACTCGTCGGCGACCGAGAAGCTGGAGGTCGAGTATGTCCGCGTGCGCAAGCCGGATGGGCAGGTGGTGGTGACGCCGGAATCGACGGCGCAGGATTTCGCTCCTGACGTGCTGAAAGAAGCTCCGATGTACAGCGACTACCGGCAGCGGCATATTTCCGTGGCTGCGCTGCAGCCCGGAGACACGCTGGAGTACCGCGCCGTGACGCGGGTTCTCACGCCGCTAGCTGCGGGAAACTTCTGGTACGAACACACATTTCCCAAGGGTGTGGTGGTCAACGAAGATCGGCTGGAGATTGACGTCCCGAAGGCGCGAGAAGTGAAGCTCAAAACGCCGACGCGAAAGCCGGAGATTCAGGAAACCGGAGACCGCCGCATTTACACCTGGGTAGTGAAGGACATCCAGCCGGAACGCGACAAAGATAAAGATAAAGATGAGGAGGACGAGGAAGCCGGTCCCGATGTGCAGCTGACGACTTTCACCGACTGGAAGCAGGTCGCGCAATGGTATGCAAAGTTGCAAGGCGAGCGCATGACGGTTGACGACAGCGTGCGAAAAAAAGCCGACGAGCTCACCAAGGGAGCGGACACGCCGACGGAAAAAGCGCGACGGCTCTACGATTTCGTGGCGCGGAATGTGCGTTACGTGAGCATCTCCCTCGGAGTCGGCCGGTATCAGCCGCACTCGGCCTCGGACGTACTGCGGAGTGATTACGGAGACTGCAAGGACAAACACACGTTGTTCTCCGCGCTGCTACGGGCGGAGGGAATTCAGAGTTATCCGGTGCTGATCGGCAGCGCGCGCAAACTGGATACAGACGTTCCCTCGCCGGCACAGTTCGATCACGTGATCACGGCGGCTCGACTGGGGACGGGAACCGCGCTGACCTGGCTGGATACGACTCCTGAAGTGACGCCCTTCGGGCTGATTCTTTACCAGTTGCGAAACAAAGAAGCAGTGGTGGCGTCGGAGGATAGCGAGGGAGGCTTACAGCGGACGCCGGCCGATTCGCCGGTCAAGACCTTCATGCGCTTCACTCTCGACGGCAGGTTCAGCGAATTTGGCGCGCTCGATGCGACCCTTGAGTTTACGGCCCAGGGAGATCGCGATTGGCCGATGCGTGCAAGCTTTCGACGATTTCCGCAGGCGCAGTGGAAGGACTTTGCGAAAGCCCTCTCCGCGAGTTGGGGCTTGCCGGGTGACGTCGATGACGTTCAACTCGGTCCCATCGAGGACACGAGCAAGCCCTTTCATCTGAAATATCACCTGCACCAGGACCGGTATTTTGTAGTGCCCTCGGCAAGTGTGGATTTTCGCCCGATCCCGCCGCTGGGGATGCCTGCGATTCGAGCGTCGGAAAAGAGCAAGGAGCCGATGAACATCGGTCCCGCGGGTGAAATGGACTACCGGGTGCGCTTGCAGTTTCCCTCCAACTACACGGTGCACACGCCGACCGCGGTGAAAATGACGCGAGATTATGGCGACTACTCATCGACCTATTCGCTGAGCCAGGGAATTCTGGAAGGCGAACGCAAACTTGTCGTGAAAGTGAATGAGCTGGCGGCGGCGCGGCGCGCGGACTACGAATCGTTTCGCAATGCAGCGCACAGCGACCAAGACCAATTGTTGTCGTGCACGATCCTGACGCCGTCGGGGCAAGGGGAGAAGACGGCGGCTTCAAAGATGGAAGGAACTCCCGCGGAGCTGCATAAAGCGGGAGTGAAAGCGCTGCAGAGCAAGGATTATCGCACGGCGATCGACCTGCTGAAGCGCGCGCTGGACGGGGATGCGAGCCCGGCGAATCCTGGTCTGGCGAATTCTGGTATGGCGAATTCTAGTGTGGCGAATTCGGTTATCAAAGACGGCTGGTATGACCTGGGAATGGCCTACGCCGGAGCTAATCATCATGCGGAGGCAATCGCGGCGTTCCGCAAGCAGATCGAGCTCGATCCGAATCATAAGCACGCAAATGGCGACCTGGCGATGGAGCTGCAAGAAACGGGGAAGACCGACGAGGCGATCGCGGCTTATCGCAAGCAATTGGAGACGGCTCCGTACGAGAAAGCGGCGCACAAAAATCTCGGCTTGTTGCTGGCGCAGCTCGGACGAGATGCCGACGCGCGCACGGAACTGGAAGCGGCCGCCGCAATTCCTCCGGACGATCCGGAAACGAAGATGGCGCTCGCCCAGGTGTATGGACGATTGGGAGAAAACGCGCAGGCGCAAGAGCTGATGAAGGGATTGACGGGCAGTGCGGGCGCGGATTCGGGTCAGGATATCTTCGCCTCGGCGTTGAAGCCCGACATTGATCCGACTGAGACCGAGAACGCTGCGCAGCAGGTTCTGTACGACATTGGAGGACAGTTCGACTCGGGCGAGTTGGACCGGCTGGGGCCGTCGGCATTCTCGTCGATGCGACTGGTGGCGCTGGCATGGGCGCGGATGGGATGGGCGAAATTTCAGCGCGGCGAAAATCTGGCGGCGATACAGTTTCTAACGTCGGCGTGGCTTTTGAGCCAGTCGGGAACGGTCGCCAACCGGCTGGGGCAGGTGCTCGAAAAGCAAGGCCAGCCGGAGAAGGCGCGCCATATATATGCGCTAGCCGTAGCAGCGGGCGGAAGCGCTAATGAAGTGCAGGATTCGCGGGCGCGCTTGGCGAAACTGGCCGGCGGTCCCGCAGCAGCGGAAAAAGATATAGCGCTGGCGCCAACCGAGTTGGTGCAGGCACGGACGGTAAAGCTCGGCGCGATTACCAGCAAGCCGGCTTCGGCGCGGTTCAACCTCGTGTTCGACAGTTCGCCGCGTCCCGAGCGTGCCGAGTTTGTTGACGGCGACGAAAGTCTTCGTTCAGCGGGCCCGCAACTGCGGGAGAAGGATTTCCCTGTGAGATTTCCGGATGTGTCGTCGGTGAAAGTCGTTCGCCGCGGGCTGTTGAGCTGCGGCGGCTCGGGATGCGGCATTGAGTTGCTGCCGATCGAGAAGGAATCGTCTCGCTGAAACGCCCCCTGGTTTCCTCCGTAGAGACGCGGCTTGCCGCGTCTCTCGCTGCGAGTCAAGGAAATGATGGCGCGAGCGGAGACGCGGCAAGCCGCGTCTCTACAGTTGATTTGCGAATTGAATTCCCGTGTGCCCGCCCGTGAACTCCATCCCCTCGACGCATCCGCATGGACTCCGATAATCTGGTGAGTCTTGTAAGGGAGGAACCTGCCCATGCGGGAGGCCGTCGAACGATTGTGGCCGGAAATTCAGTGGATCGGCGATCCCAAACTTCGTGAGCAAGTGACCGAAGCCTGGATCAAGGCGCTCGAGCGCAGTCCGCTGAAGCCTGATGACCTGAATCAAATTCCTTTTACTCTGCTGGTTCCGAATTGTCCGATCACCTTCATGGAGCACAAGCGCTGCGTGGTGCATATTGCGCGGGACAGTGCGAAAGCGATGACGAACTTCATGGGCCGAGCGCTGCCCATCGACGCCGACGTGGTGATTGCAGGCGCGATCCTGGCGGACGTCGGCAAGTTGCTGGAGTATGAAATCGGTCCCGATGGGAAGAGCCGGCAAAGTGAGCGTGGCGAAGCATTGCGGCATCCCTTTACCGGAGTCGCGCTAGCCATGGAGTGTGGCGTGCCGGACGCAGTGTGCCACATCATCGCCGCGCACGCCGCCGAAGGCGATCTGGTGAAGCGCACAACAGAAGCGTTCATTGTGCATCACGCGGATTTCATGGCGTTTCTACCGTTCAAGAACCCGAAAAATGTGAAAGTGAAATGATCGCGCGACGACCATCTCTCTACAGTCTTGTCATCCCGAGCGGAGCGAGGGATCTGCAGTTTGCCGGGAACAATACAGATCCCTCGCTTCGCTCGGGATGACAATCGGAACTCTTTAGCTACTCCGTATGAATTGATTTGAGGAGAAGTCAGTGTCCGCCAAAGAAGCCGGCACCACCAAAGAAACCATCACCGCGACCATATCCCGCTGGGCCGCGGGGCTTGAGTACAAGCAGCTCTCGCAAGATGCGGTGCACCAGGCCAAGCGCTTTCTGCTCGATTCGGTGGGCTGCGCGCTCGGCGGATATCGGCAGCATGACGTGATCATTGCGCTCGAAGTGCTGAAAGAGATTGCCGGGCGCGGACCGGCGACCGTGATCGGCACCGCCCAAAAGATGGACGCAGTTTCGGCGTCGCTGGCGAATGCCCTGATGATCCGCTGCATGGATTACAACGACATTTACTGGAAGCAGGATCCGTCGCATCCCTCGGATATTTTTCCGGCCGCGATGGCGTGTTGCGAACGCGCCAAGAGCGATGGCCAGGAATTGATCGTTGGATTTGTGCTGGGCCACGAGTTCGAAATGCGTTTGTGCGAGGCGGCGTTTCCGGGCATCCGCGAGCGCGGCTGGCATCACGCAACGCTGACGGCGTTTGTCTCGCCGATCGTGGCGGGACGCGCGCTGCATCTGAGCTGGGAGCAGATTCAGCATGCGATCGGTATTTCCGCTTCGCGGCATTGCACCATGGGCGCGGTGACTGCCGGCAAGCTGACGATGATGAAGAACACCGTCGATCCGATGGCGACGCAGAGCGGCGTGCTGGCGGCGCTGCTGGCTGAGAAGGGCTACAGCGGCCCCGAGCACGTGATTGACGGCAAAGAAGGATTGATGCACTGTTTCGGCCCGGAGTGGAGACAGAACCTGCTGACCGACGGACTCGGCCAGTCGTGGCGCATCACGCAATGCGGAATGAAATTTTTCCCGAGCGAGGCGCTAACGCACGCTCCGATTTCGGCGATGCTTGATTTGGTGAAGAGCAACGACCTGCGTCCCGATCAAGTGGAGAAGATTCAGATTCGTTCCCTGGCGCGCGCGGCCGACATTCTTTCTGACCCGAGCAAGTACGATCCGCATACTAAAGAGACGGCCGACCATTCGCTGCCCTACGTGATTGCAGCAGCGCTGGTCGATCGGCAAGTGACGCCGGCGCAATTCGAGATGAAGAAGATCGTGGACCCGGCCATTCGCGCGCAACTCAAAAAAGTGGAAGTCGTGGCCGATCCGGAGATCGAGAAGGTTTTCCCGGCACTGCAGCGGGTGATTGTGAACATCACGACCACCGACGGAAGAGAATTTTCGAAGCAGCTCGATTATCCAAAGGGCGATCCGCGAAATCCGCTAAGCGATGCGGAAATCGAAGAGAAATTCCGCGCGCTCGCGGAGGGCGCACTTTCGGCGAAGGCGCAGGCCAAGCTGATTGACGCGATTTGGAATCTGGAGAAGTGCGCGTCGGTCACAAAGCTGATGGCGCTGATGAAGGCGGATGTGAACAAACCGAAAGAGAAAGCAGTCAAGAACGCCAGCAAGAAACATCGCTAGCGAACAAACACGTAGAGACGGACGCCCTCGTCCGTCCAGCCGGACGAAGTCCGGCAGCGTTTGGCAGTGGAGTCGAATCCGGCGAATAGGAGTAGCCTATGACTGATCTGAAACAGACGATTGCGTCAGACCTAACGGCCCGTTACACAAAACTGGCGAGCGTGGTTCGCGAGCTGGCGGCGCCATTGAGCGACGAGCAGTTTTGGGCCAGGCCCTTCGCATTCGGAAACAGCTTTGGCCACCTCGTGCTGCATCTCCACGGGCAACCTGAATTACTACATTGGAGCGCAGATTGCCGGAACCGGCTATGTGCGAGATCGTCCGCTGGAGTTTTCCGAAACGACACGTCCATCTAAAGCAGAAGTATTGAAGAAATTTGATCAGGCGATGGAGATGGTGCTCGGCGCGATCAGCAGCCAGACGGCGGAAGACTGGTCAAAGGAATACACCGCTGTCGGTGTGGACGTGCGCGACCGGTTCGCGGCGGTGCTGCTATGCGCGACGCATCTGCATTCTCACATCGGGCAGATGATATATCTGGGATTCGAATTGAAGCGAAGAGGCTGAGTTACTGGGAGTAATCATGGGCCAGACCATCGTTGAAAAAATCGCGCAGAAACACATGACCGAAGGGCCGGCGCGGCCGCTTCGGACGGGGGATTTTCTGTCGATTCGCCCGCACCGCTGCATGACACATGACAACACGTCGGCGGTGATGAGCAAGTTCAAGGGCATCGGCGCGAAGAAGGTAAAAGATCCGCACCAGCTCACATTCGCACTCGATCACGATATCCAGAATCAAGATGAAGCAAACCTGAAGAAGTACCGCGCGATTGAAGCGTTCGCCAAAGAGCAGGGCGTGGATTTCTATCCTGCGGGGTCGGGCATCGGCCACCAGATCATGGTGGAGCGCGGGTATGTGGTTCCCGGTTCGTTCGTGGTCGCGTCCGATTCGCATTCCAATATGTATGGCGCGCTGGGCGCGATCGGAACGCCGATTGTTCGCACGGATGCGGCCGCGGTGTGGGCCACGGGCGAATTCTGGTGGCAGATTCCGCGGTCGATTCAGGTTGTGCTCGAAGGTAAGTTGCCGGACGGCGTCACGGGCAAGGACGTCATTATCACTTTATGCGGGCTGTATAACCACGACGAATGCCTGAATGCGGCGGTCGAGTTCACGGGGCGGGGAGTGGCGTCGCTTTCGATGGACGCGCGGCTCTCGATTTCGAATATGACGACGGAGTGGGGTCCGCTGGTGGGCTGGTTTCCGGTGGACGAGGTCACGATCCAGTATTTGCGCGGCGTTCACCAGCGGCTCAAGGCGATGGGTGCGGGCACGGGCAAGGGCATAGACCGATTTTCAGAAAAAGACATCGCCAACTGGGAGAAGAATCCTGCGACGCCGGATGCGGATGCTGTCTATGCGGCGCGGATTACGCTCGACCTCGGTCAAGTGACGCCGCACGTGTCGGGGCCCGACACGGTGCAGGTGATGCAGTCGCTGGCTGAAATTGAGAACAAGAAAGTTGCGATCCAGAAGGCGTATCTGATTTCGTGCGTGAATTCGCGGCTGGAAGATCTGGCGGCGGCGGCGAAGGTGCTCAAGGGTCAGAAAGTTGCCTCGGGCGTGAAGTTCTACCTAAGCGCAGCGAGTAAGTGGGTGCAGGAAGAAGCGGAGAAGCGTGGTATCTGGCAGACGCTGATGGATGCGGGCGCGCAGCCGCTGCCGTCGGGCTGCGGGCCGTGCATTGGGCTGGGCGTGGGATTGCTTGAAGCGGGCGAGGTCGGGATCTCGGCGACGAATCGAAACTTCAAGGGCCGCATGGGATCACGCGATGCGAAGTGCTACCTGGCGAGTCCGGAAGTAGTCGCGGCGTCGGCGATTGCCGGCTATATTCGCGGGCCGCATGAATTTGCGAATCGCGCGCCGCAGCGCGACTACACCGAATTGGCATCGGCGTCGGCGTTGGGTGCCGCGGAGAAAGTTGAAATCCTGGCGGGCTTTCCGCAGCGCGTGAAGGGGCGGCTGGTGTTCCTGCCGCAGGATAACGTCAACACCGATGCGATTTACGGCAAAGACTACACCTATCGCGACGACATGACTCCGGAAATGATGGCGAAGGTGGTGATGGAAAATTACGATCCACAGTTCGCCGCGCGCACGAATGCGGGCGACGTCATCGTCAGCCAGTTCAACTTTGGCACCGGCTCAAGCCGCGAACAGGCGGTCACGTGTCTTAAGGCGAAAGGCATTCCGCTGGTGATCGCGGCCAGCTTCTCGCAGACCTATCTGCGGAATGCGTTTAACAACGGCTTTTTGTGTATTGAAGTGCCGGAATTTGTGGCGCGAGTGCGCGAGCAGTTTGCGAGGGAGATCGCGGCGAAGCAGAAGACGATCATTCCTGGGAGATGAGATTGATATCGACTTCACTTCGAGCACGATCAGCTGGCGCGAAGAGAAGTTTGCGTTCCCGGCACTGGGCAGCGTGCCGCAATCGCTGGTGATTGCGGGAGGCGTGGAGAATCTGGTGGCGAAGCGGTTGGGCGTGACTTAGATTTGTTCGCCGCCGAGACGAGTCACGCAGAGAAACATCTAAGTAAGATTGTCATCCTGAGCGTAGCAAAGGACCTCTGTATTTCTCTGCGTCCTCGGCGTCTCGGCGGTTAATATTATGCGGTAGATGTTACAAGGGGCACAGATGGGGAAATACACAATTATTACCATGCCGGGAGACGGCATCGGAAACCAGGTATTGCCGGAGTCTTTGCGGATTCTGAAAGCGGTCGGCTTTGACGCCGAGTACATTCATGCCGATATCGGATGGGACTGCTGGCGCACGCAGGGTAATGCGCTGCCGGACCGTACGATCGAGTTACTAACTAAGCATAGGTTGGGCCTGTTTGGTGCGATTACTTCAAAGCCGAACAAGGCTGCGCAAGCGGAGCTCAAGCCCGAGCTGCAGGGGAAGGGTTATGTTTATTACTCGCCGATCGTGACCATGCGGCAGAAATTCAATCTCGATATCTGCATGCGGCCGTGCGTCGGTTTCACAGGCAATCCCCTGAATTACATTCGCAAGAAAGCGAACGGCGGCTACGGCGAGCCTGGTTTCGATGAGCCAAAGATCGACACTACCGTCTTCCGGCAGGGCACAGAGGGCATGTACGCCGGTGTGGAGTGGACGAACCCTCCAGAAAACGTGCGCGCCGCACTGAACAGCCATCCCAGGTTCAAGGCGTTTGCCAACGTGCCCGGACCGGAGATCGCGGTGAGTTGCCGCATCATCACTCGCAAGGCGGCCCAGCGCATCGTAACCGCGGCTTTCGAATATGCGAAGAAGCGCGGGTTCAAGGGCGTGACGATTTGCGAGAAGCCGAATGTGGTGCGCGAGACTTCGGGCATGATGGAGGAAGTGGCAAAAGAGGTTGCCAAGAATTATCCGGGGATTGCGCTTTGGTCGACGAACATCGACGCGCAGCTGATGTGGCTCAACAAAAATCCGGAGGACTACAACGTAGTCGTGTCCTCGAATCTGTTTGGCGACATTCTTTCCGACGCGTTCGCGGGGCTGGTGGGCGGGCTGGGATTCGCGGCCTCCGGCAACATTGGCGATGACGTGGCGGTATTCGAGCCGACACACGGATCCGCGCCGAAGTATGCCGAGCTGAATCCGCCCATCGTGAATCCGATTGCGATGATTCTTTCGGCCGCGATGTTGCTCGATCATGTGGGCGAAGACCAGAAGGCGAACCGCATCCGGCAGGCGATTGCGGATGTGGTGCGTGAAGGAAAAGTCCGGACCTACGATATGATGCGCTTTACGGGCGGTCCGAAAGCGATCAGTCAGGGTGCGGCGTTGACGGTGCAGATGACGGACGCGATTTTAGAGAAATTGAAATAAGCGGCTAGTTGGGAATCTTCGAGTTGAGGATCTCGAGTTGAGGAAATTATGAGCAGCGCTGTCGAAACTACGTCCCCGCGTTCTGGCGAGGCTGGCCATTGGGGCAACGAAGTTCGGTCTGACGCGCACGTCGCCTTTGAGGCGCGTGACCGCGGCGGGGTCGAGGTCTCACTAGAGTCACGCGTTGCGCCCTATTACGGCTCGGCGATCATGGATCAGACGCGAGAAGTTCTGGGTGAACTTGGAGTGAAACACGCGCGGGTTGCGATTCATGATGAAGGCGCGCTGCCTTTTGTCATCGCGGCTCGCATCGAGGCCGCAGCGCGGCGAGCAGGGATCGCGCTCGGCAAACGCTCGCTGCCGGAGCAGCATCCGCTGCCGGCGCCGTCGCAAAAAGACCGGCTGCGTCGATCGCGTCTGTATCTGCCGGGCTCTGAACCGAAGTACTACATCAACGCCTCATTGCACGCGGCGGATGCCGTGATTCTCGATTTGGAGGATTCGGTGCATCGCGGAGAGAAAGATGCCGCTCGCATCCTGGTGCGAAATACTTTGCGGGCGGTTGATTTCGGATCGTGCGAGCGCATGGTGCGCATCAATCAGTTGCCGCTGGGGCTGGAGGATCTGGCGGAACTGGTGGGTGAGAGTCCGGACCTGATTTTAATTCCGAAGGCCGAGGAGCCGGAGCAGGTGAGAGAAGTGGATCGGATGATCGGCGAGATCAAGGCGCGCCACGGAATTATCCGGCCGATCTGGATCATGCCGATACTGGAGTCGGCGCTCGGAATCGAGAATGCATTTGCCGTCGCCACGGCGAGTGAAAATGTGGCGGCGCTGACGATTGGGCTTGAAGATTACACCGCCGATCTGGGCGTGGTGAAGACCGCGGAAGGGCGAGAGTCGCAATATGCGCGGTCGCGCGTGGTGAATGCAGCGCACGCCGCGGGGCTGCAGGCGATTGACTCGGTCTTTAGCGATGTCGCCGATATGGACGCTCTGCGACGTTGGGGAGAAGCCTCACGGGCTGCGGGATTCGAAGGCATGGGATGCATTCATCCCGGGCAGATTCGTGTGATCCACGAAGCGTTTCAACCCACCGCGGTCGAAATCGAAAAGGCGCAGCAGGTGGTTGCCGCTTTTGAAGAAGCGCAAAGTAAAGGATTGGCTGTGGTGAGTCTGGGTTCTAAGATGATCGATCCGCCGGTGGTGCAGCGGGCGTTGCAACTGGTGGAGCGGGCGAAAGCGATGGGAGTGATTTCGTGAGCGTGAGTGCGAACGCGAAGGAAAGAGTAGAACTGGCGCATAACGCCGCCGGCCGTGCGGTGCCGACGATGGTGAACGGCAAGCCGCAGATTCCGTTTCTGGGCGCGGGAAGATACCAGCCGCGCGGCCGGAAGGCGGCGCCGGCGATCTGCTCGAATAAAGATTATCCAGATAGTGGAGATAAGCGCGTCGCCGACCTGGAAACGGCGCTGCGCCAGTGCGGGCTGCGCGACGGGATGGTGATCTCGAACCATCATCATCTGCGCGACGGCGATCGCGTCGCGCTGATGGCGCTGGAGGCGGCGGCCAGGATTGGCGTCAAGGATCTCATGTGGTTCCCGAGCGCGTCGTTCCCCTCCCAGGAAGGTGCAATCGAACTGATGGAAAAAGGCGTGATCCATCACATCGAAGGCTCAATGAATGGGCCGTTGGGCGACTACTGCACGCAGGGAAAGATGCGCGGCATGGGCGTCCTACGCTCGCATGGCGGACGCTACCAGGCGATCCAGGATGGAGACGTTCACATTGACATCGCGGTGATTGCGGCGCCGACCGCCGATTCCTTTGGGAATGCGGATGGTTCGCATGGCAAGTCGGCCTGCGGGTTGCTCGGCTTTGCGCTGGCGGATTCGATCTACGCAGACCGCGTGATCGTGGTCACCGATAACCTCGTGCCCTTTCCTTGTGTGCCTTGGCAGATTCAGGGCAACAACGTGGACTTTGTAGTAGAAGTGGAATCGATTGGCGATCCGGAAAAGATTGTTTCGGGCACGACGCAGATCACGCGCTCGCCCGACCGGCTGCGGATCGCGGAGTTGGTGGCGCAGTTTCTGCGGGTAGCGGGAATCATGAAGAACGGATTTTCGTTCCAGGCGGGAGCGGGCGGGATCGCGCTGGCCTTCGTCGAGTATCTGAAGCAGATGATGAAACAGGATGGCGTCAAGGCGCGCTTCGTTCGCGGCGGGTCAACTAAATTCCTGGTTGAGTTGCTGCAAGAAGGAGTGACGGATTACATCCTGGATGGGCAGACGTTTGATCTCGACGGCGTGAAGTCGATCGCGAACGATCCGCGGCACGTGGCCACTTCGCCGTTCACCTCCTACAATTATCACGGTAAGGGGAACTTCGCATCGCTGGTCGATGCCGTGGTGTTGGGTGCGACGGAAGTGGACGTGAACTTCAATGCCAACGTGGTGACGCACTCCGACGGACGCTTGCTGCACGGCATTGGCGGATGGCAGAACTGCCTGTTTGCCGGCTGCACCATTCTCGCGGTGCCTTCGTTCCGCGATCGCATTCCCGTGATCGTGGACGAGGTTACAACGATGACCGGCCCGGGCGAGATGATTGACGTGGTCGCGACCGAGCGCGGAATTGCGATCAATCCGCGGCGCACGGACCTGCTCGATGCAGTGACAGCGCAGGGATCGAAGCTGCCGATTCGTCCGATTCAGGACATCAAGGCGGAAGTCGAGAAAATCTGCGGCAAGCCGGCGCGGCCGAAGTTGGGCGATCGTCCGTGCGCGGTGGTGAAGTGGGTGGATGGGACATTGTTGGACACGGTGTGGCAGGTTAGCTGACGTGATCTTGGGCCGGCGCCTTTGTTTTTCCGTAGGATCGAACCGCCATGGCCATAGTGACGTTCCCCGATGAGATTTACGGGATGTATCAAGAGCTGTTGTGTGGCTTACCTCAGGGAACTGCCGTGTTGATGAGACTGCCCTCTAAGGACCCCGCAGGAGGAGAAGACATTGTGGTCACTCCGGCCAACCCGAACAGTGCACAAATCTGTCTTCACCCTGTTGGCGACATAATCTATAGCTCATTTGGACGGCACACGTCCATGGAATTCTGGGTTAGCACGCGCAAGCAGGAGGAGCAAGAATTAGAGAACCTGAGGAAGATTTCACGCGCTGTTATTGACGGCCAATTCAGCGAAGATGTTTGGACGGTAAACGGCAAGATCGTCAAGTCCCGAGGATTACTTGAGATTGGTGCCAAAACGCAAAAAATAGGTGGGTTTCTAACATTCTTTAATCCGTTTCGCCGGAAGCAAAGGCAGCACTTTGATTACTCGCCATACACATAGCTGGGGCTTAGGCAGCGTGGCGCTCCGCAGTAAATTCTTCCTCTTCACTGTAGAGACGGGCAGAAGACGCGGCAAGCCGCGTCTCTACGGCGAAGCTATAATCCTCAGCAATGCGAAAGTTTTTCCGCATGCTGCTTTTGGCTCTGGTCCTGATGACGGTGGCGCTGATTTCGGCGCTCACGGCCATGCACTTGGCCATCCACGGGCGCGAGGTGGCCATTCCGAAACTGGTGGGCATGAGTCCGTTCGAAGCCGAGCGCGCGGGCGCGGCTTCCGGCCTGCTAGTGGTGGTTGAGCGGCAGTTCTACAGCCCTGACATTCCCGAAGGAAGAATCATGACCCAGATGCCGCCGCCGGGAACAAAGGTGCGGCGAGGCTGGTCGATCCGCGTGGCGCAAAGTCTGGGGCCGCAGCGGGTGACGATTCCCGACGTGACGGGAGGGAGTGAGCGCATCGCGGAGTTGAACATACGGCGCCGCGGGCTCAATCTGGGTTCGCTCGCGCACGTCAATTTACCCGACGCGCCGCTCGACCAGGTGATATCACAAAGCCCGCCGGCGAATGCCAGCGGCGTATCCGCACCAAAGATCAATCTTTTGGTAAGCGACGGCGCAGAGCCGCCAACCTATGTAATGCCGAACCTCACCGGACAACCGCTCGGCAGCGCGATGCTGGCGCTACAGGATGCCGGCGTCAAGGCCGGCAAAATTAGCGTGCTGCGGCCGCCGTTGCCCGGCGAGCCGCAAGCCGCGCCCGTTGCGGTCTCCGAGCCCAGCCCAGCGAGCATGATCGTGACCCAGACTCCGGCGCCCGGACAGAAAATCACGGCTGGCAGCGCGGTGAATTTCGAAGTCCGCTAGAGCCCGCGAGCTTCGCTCGCCCGCCCGGACGAGGGCGTCCGGGCCTACGTGATTTTCGCTTATCTCCGTTCGATCATCGCGGCGAAGAATCCGTCGCAAGGATGCACGCCGGGAATTGTTCTCAGATAGGGTCCAGCGAGAAGCGACGCGATATCATCCCAGCACATCTCGCCGCACTGCCGCAACCGCTCCAGCTCTCCTTTCAAATCGGCGACTTTGAATTCCGCCGTGCCATCAAGGGCCGCTTCCACCACTGCTTCGTTTTCCTCGTGTTCCAGCGAGCACGTGGAATAGACGAGCCGCCCTCCAATCGAAAGCTGCGCCAGCGCGGACTTCAGGATGGACACCTGCCGCGACTGAAGATCGTGCAGGTCTTCGGCTTTGAGCCGCCACTTGATCTCGGGGTTGCGGGCCAGAGTGCCCGTGCCGGAGCAAGGAACGTCGGCGAGAATGCGGTCGAAGGTGAAGGAGACAGAGAAAGGCAAATGGCGCGCGTCCGCGGCAACAACGTGTACGTTCGGCAAGCGATTGAGGTTCTGCAGTAAGCGTGCGCGGTGAGGATGCAACTCCGTCGCCAACACTTTGGCGCGCGGGTTACGCCTGGCGAGCAAGGCCGTCTTGCTGCCGGGAGCGGCACAACAATCGAGGATCGTACAATCAACGATCTTTTCTCCACGACCAACCAGCAACGCAACCAGTTGCGACGCTTCATCCTGAATGGAGATGCGGCCCTCTTGATACGCGCGCGTTCCGGTTACGTCGCCCGAAAGAACGCGTCGTGCAGCCGATAGCAATCGGCCCGGCGCGAGCTGCACGCCTGCTGTTGCCAGTTCAGCGTCAGATTCATCGCCGTGAATGTGAATGGCCGTGCCAGGCACAGTCTGATCCTGGATGCAGATCTGCCGCGCTGCCTCAAGTCCATAGTGCTCGCTCCAGCGAGCCACCAGCCACGGGGGATGAGCGGCGTTCTGAGCGAGCGTCATCGAGTCGGTCGATTTGCCGATTTCTGCGAAGATGTCTTCCGCGCTAGCCCCGGCAATCTTCCGGAGAACCGCATTGACGAACGGAGCCGCCGAACGTTTGCGCGCAGCCTTGACGAGTTCCACACTTTCAAAGATGGCCGCGCGTGCCGGAACTCTGGAGAGAAACTGCACTTGATACACGCCAAGGCGCAATGCGGCCAGAACTTCGCCATCCAGCCGCTCGAGCTGCTGCGACGATGCCGCGGCCAATCGTCGATCAAGCAGAGACTGCCAGCGCAGTACTCCCATCACCAGTTCGGTGGCGAGGGCCTGGTCACGGGAGGGAAGCTTTGCGAGGCGAGCGGAATGGAGCAGTTCAGCTGCGTAGGATTCTTCGCGCTCGACCCGAAGAAGAATTTCGAAAGTCACGGCGCGAGCAGGAGAAACGGCCATCCCAGCCTACTCTCCCAGATGGTCGCCGGATTTGGGCCGGTAGCCGTTGATGAATTCCTGCGCGGTCATGCGGCGCTTACCCTCGAGTTGAATTTCGATCAACTCCAGCGCCGTGTCAGTGTCTTTGCTCTTGCCGCAACCGACGAACAGGCGCATTCCCTCCACTGCGACATCTCCCGGAGTCAACTTAACCGCACGTTGCAAAGGTTGAGCGCGGTGCACTTGCAGCGTCTTACCCTTAAAAGTCGTGAACGCCCCAGGCCACGGCTGAAACCCGCGCAGGCGGTTTAAGAGATCGCTTGCGCTGCGAGCGAAGTCCATGCGGCCATCTTCTTTTTTCAGAATCGGCGCGAGCGTGGCTCGCGAATGATCCTGCGGAGTCGGGCGAACTTGGCCCGTGTCGAGTCCGCGAAGTGTCTCAACCATCAAATCCGCGCCGATGGACGCCAGCTTTGGGCCTAACGTCTCGGCTGTATCTTCCGCAGCAATCGAAATTTCGCGCTGCATGAGTATGTCACCGGTATCGAGCCCTGCGTCAATGCGCATGGTCGTTACCCCGGTGACGGATTCGCCCTTGGCGATCGCCCACTGGATCGGCGCCGCGCCGCGATACTTTGGCAGCAGAGACGCATGCACATTCAAATTTCCGAGCCGGGGAAGATCGATCATCCACTGCGGAATGATGCGGCCGTAGCCGACGACAATAATCGCGTCGGGGCCAATCGCCGCAAGCTGGGCGCGGAATTCGGCGTTGTTCTTGATGGTGACAGGTTGCACAACGGCAATGCCCAAGCGGATTGCCGCATCCTTCACCGGAGAAACGGCCACTTCCATCCCGCGCCCGCGAGGCCGATCGGGCTGCGTCACCACCAGCGCCACGGAATGACCAGCCTCGACCAGTTTCTCCAGGGTCGGGACAGCGAATCTAGGAGTGCCGCAGAAAACCAAAATCATAGACGCCTTTGTCATCCCGAGCAAAGCGAGGGGTCTGGATTGCGCGGCGAAATGCAGATCCCTCGCCTCGCTCGGGATGACAATACATGAAGAGGAGTCCTTACCACTCTCCCGCCTTCACCATTTTCTTGATCTTGCGCTTGATCAGGTCGCGCTTCAGCGCGCTGATGTGTGCGATGTACAGCTTGCCGTTCAAGTGATCGGTCTCATGCAGTAAGGCCCGCGCCAGCAGGTCTTCTCCGGTGTGCTCGAACAACTTGCCGCTCAAGTCCTGCGCGCGTATCGTCACTGTCTTGGCGCGCGTGACATCCTCGCGAAATTCGGGGAGGCTCAGGCAGCCTTCACTGCTTCGCTGCCGGCCCTCTTTGTTAATGATTACAGGATTGATCAGCACCAGCCTGGCGCCGGGGTCTTCCTTAAAGGTTACATCGACGACGGCGAGTCGTTTCGAAATGCCGATCTGCGGAGCTGCCAGGCCGACGCCGCGAGCCGCGTACATCGACTCGAACATATCTTCCACCAGCTTCTTGAGCGCGTCGTCAAAGCTGGTCACCTCCGCGGCAGTTTTCTCCAGGACCGGATCGCCAAATTTCACAATTGGGTAAATCATTTTTGGATTAGTAGTTCTTAAGTTGTTCCAGATAACCTTGAAAGTTTCGTTTTGTTTCCTTCATCGAGTCGCCGCCGAATTTCTCGAGCGCGCAGCGCGCCAAAGTAAGCGCAACCATGGCCTCGGCGGCAACGCCGGCGGCGGGTACCACGCATACATCCGAGCGCTCGTACGCCGCTTTCACAGGCTCGCGCGTCGCGAAATCCACCGACTGCAATGGACGCCGCAGCGTGGAGATCGGTTTCAGATAACCGCGGACCCGGATCTCCTGCCCATTGGAGACGCCACCCTCCAGACCTCCGGCATTGTTGCGCGTGCGCGTGAAGCTCGCGAATCCCGTGCCGCTCTGATAACCGATTTCATCGTGCACGGCCGACCCCGGCGAATACGCTGCCTGAATCCCGATTCCAATCTCCACCGCCTTCACCGCCTGCAACGACATGACGGCCGCGGCCAACAGCGCATCCAGCCGCTCGTCCCATTGCACGTAGCTGCCCAAGCCGGGCGGAACATTGTGGGCCACCACCTCGAATACTCCACCCACCGAATCGCCCGTGCGCAGAACTTTATCGACTTCTTCTTTCATGCGCTGCTCGGCATCGGCGTCGGCGCAAGCCAGCAGCACCTCGTTCTTACGCGACAGTGGCTCGATTTGCTCCCAGGCAATTTCCCGATCGGCAATCGAAACCGCGCCCACTGCAATCACGTGACTCAGGACTTCCACGCCCAATTCGCGCAGCAGCAGCTTGGCGAGCGCGCCAATCGCAACCCGTGCCGCCGATTCTCTGGCCGAGGCGCGCTCCAGCACATAGCGCGCTTCGGTGAAATCGTACTTCAAAGCTCCAGCAAGATCGGCATGACCTGGGCGCGGCGACGCCACGCGCTTGTGTTTTGCCGGATCACCCGTTTCCACCGGCAGCGATTCTTTCCAATTTTGCCAGTCGCGATTCTCGAGCATCACCGCGATCGGCGAGCCGATCGTCTTGCCGTGATGCACGCCCGAAAGAAAGTGCGCCCGGTCGCTTTCAATCTTCATGCGCCCGCCGCGTCCAAAGCCCTGCTGGCGCCGCCACAGTTCGCGGTCCACAAATGCCTGATCCACTGCCAGCCCGGCAGGCAGCCCCGAAAGAAATGCAACCAGGGCCTCGCCGTGGGATTCTCCGGAAGTGAAGTAGCGCAGCATGTGGAAGAGGCATTGTAAATGAATAAGAAAAGTTCAGCTCTGGTTGATTTTTCGCCAACCGTTTTTTGCGCCGAAGGCGTCCCATATGCGAAACTGATAGCTTACGCCGGTAATTGCTGGAAGGCCCAAGATCCATACTCATCGCGTCCACTAGGTCAGGGTCCGCGAGGATTTTTTTCATGTTGACCACCAAGGCTGGTCCATTACATGCGGAAGTTGCTGAGGGCATCCGCTGTGTGATCGCCGACGATCACGAGATGCTGCGCTACGGTGTGCGCCGCCTGCTGGAAGACGCTCCCGACTTTGCCGTGGTGGGCGAAGCGGGCGATGCTGCCGGGGCGCTCAAGTTGGTCTTGGAACACCGCCCCGACCTGGTGCTGCTCGATATCAGCATGCCCGGCATGTCGTCGTTCGAAGCCGGACGCCTCATCGAAGAACACTGCAAACACACCCGCATCGTGTATCTGACCATGCATGAGGATCAGGAGTACGTGCAACAAGCTCTGCGCTCGGGCGCCAGCGGGTATCTGCTGAAAGATACTCCCGGGCCGCTTTTGTTGAGCGCGCTCCGCGAAGTGCATCGCGGCGAACAGTCATTGAGTCCGCAGATCCAGGCCAAATTGAGAGACGAGGCAACCCTGCGGAGCCAGGCCGTGCAGGTGCCGCTGCGGAGAAGTACTCTGACTCTGCGCGAGCGCGAAGTGATGAAGTTGCTTGCCGAGGGCAACACCGTGAAGAAAGCAGCGGCGGTTCTCGGAGTCAGCGCCAAGACGGTGGAAGCGCATAAGTTCAACTTGATGCGCAAACTCAACATTCACAACAAGGCAGAACTGGTCACGGTCGCCATACAGAAGAAGATCCTTCCGCTGCCAATCCCGATGTAAAAGCGTCAGTCTCGCGCACCTTTCAAAACTGCTGCGGCAAGGCCGGCAAGATCGGGAACCTCCAGGTCCGCGCGCTTCTCTGAGTCTGGAAGCGCGGAGGCTCGCACCGCGCCAATCCCGGGACGCACCGACTTCCGGTTCACCCACGCCGTAGAGATGCCCAGTGACCGCGCCGGCGCCACGTCGTGATAGACGCTCTGCGCGGCGTGCAGCAGCCGATCCGGAGAAATCGCAAACCTGCGTAAGGCTATCTGGAAATTGTTGACGGAAGGTTTGTAGCTTCTCGCCTGTTCCGCCGTGATCACGCCATCGAATTCCACCTCCAGATGCTTCCGCGTTTCGGCAAATAGATCGTCGTCAATGTTTGAAATCACGACGAGCCGGTAACGCTTCTGAAGCTCGCGCAGCGCAGCCACTGTATCCGGAAAAGGCGGCCACGACCGGACCGATTCGTGCAGCGAGCGGATTTCGGCGGAACTGGCCTTGAAATGGAAGCGATCGGCAAACCCCCGCACCACCGATTGCAGCACATCCCGGTAGCATTGGTACGGGCCGCTTTCCGCCTGCGCCTCAAATTCCCCATAGAGTTCAAGAATGTCGGCGTCGGCCAAACTTTGACCATGCTTATCGAGCACGGTCCGCAGGGTGGGCAAAATCCCCGACTCCCAGTCAATCAAAGTGCCGTAGCAGTCAAAGCTAATGGTGGTGAAGCGTGAGAAATCCATAGGCAACGCAACCAGACGATACGACGTCACGATTAGATGTCCGTGGGCGGATTCTAGGTTTTACGTTTTCTGTTCGCTAAACAAGTCAAGCACTGGTGTCGCGGAACTTGGGCGCTCCGCCGGTTCGGGCGTGCCCGCCGGCGCGCCGGAATCATCCGCGCTGGTTTTCGCCGCCGGCGCTTT
The DNA here is from genome assembly GCA_963749275.1 of uncultured Acidobacteriaceae bacterium. GTDB lineage: Bacteria > Acidobacteriota > Terriglobia > Terriglobales > Acidobacteriaceae > Acidiflorens. Next base: position 24,587 of record CAVVNA010000046.1, on the reverse strand, counting down.
CTCGCCTTGCATGAATTTCCGCGAATCGAACAGCGGGCGCCCCAGCGACGCGTTATAGCTGGTCCACGGCCCTTCGAGTTCAGCCTCGCGCGCGAAGTGGGCGCGCATCGCTTCCATCTTGGAATCCAGATCGTCAAGATAGTGCAGCATCAGCGCCTCGGGAAACATCGGCAGCTTGGGCGATCCAAAGTCGTACTGCCCGTGATGGCTGATGATCATGTGTTCAAGCAGAGTTTTCAGTTCCGCGGGAAAGTCAGGCAGCTTCGCGAGCTTGGCCTGCAGCATCTCCAGTTCGATGATCATGTGCCCAAGCAACTGGCCGCGTGTGGTGTAGGAAAACGCACGGTTGTAGGTCAGTTCCTGGACCTTGCCGATGTCGTGCAGAAACGCTCCCGTCAACAGCAGGTCGCGATTGACTTGAGGATAGTTCTGGCACATGAGATCGCAGGAGCGGAACAGCGACACGACGTGATCGAGCAATCCGCCGATGTAGGCATGATGAAGAGTCTTGGCCGCGGGAGCATTGCGGTACCGTTCGGCAATTTCCGCGTCCGCCATGAACAGTTCCACCAGCGACTTGAGGTGCGGATTCTGGAACGTGGCCACGAACTCCGTGAGCGTTCGCCAGAGTTCGCCGATGTCCTTGGTGGTCTTGGGCAGGTAGTCGGTGAAGTCGATCTCAGCTTCTTCCATGCGGCGCAGCTTGTGAATGGTGAGCTGAAAACGATTCTTATACTTATTGATGAGCCCCTTGATCTTGAGAAAATCGTCCTGCTCGAAGGCGAGGATGAATTCTTCGACGTTGTCCCACATTTTGGCTTCGATCTGGCCGGTGCGATCGGCCAGGGTCAACGCCAGGTAAGGCTCGCCATTTTTTTTGGCCTTCACCTGCTTCGACGCCACCACGAAGCTGGAGGTAATGGTCTTGTTTTCCTGTTGAGAACATTCGGAGATGAAAAACTCTTTCATGAGCGAAACCTGAGTTCCTCCGCAGCCTGGTGAAGTCGTACCCTTCCCACCAACCTGCCCAAAACCACTTATGAGACCAGTTCCAGCCTAAACTTGAATACCGCTTTTGCCAACGCCGTCGCCGCAGCTAGGCTCCGCTAGGAAGGGATGCCTGGCGGGCCGAGTATTTCGAGCCCGAACTCTGCCGCGGCTGCCATGATTCGGTCGCGGCTCGGCAGCGGAACGTTCGCCGGCGGAATGGCGTGTGCCGCCGCTGGTTCGCCCAGCGCGCGCATGAACTTTTCGAACCCGGCGGGCTCGGTGACCACAAGGCTGCGCGCTTGTGGCGACGTGACTATGAAGGTGTGGGGGACATCTCGCGGTCCGTACACGAACGACCCGGTCGTTGCCTTGATGATCCTGCCCCCAATCCAGAAGGTCAATGCGCCCTCGATGACATAGAACCACTCATCCTCTCGGTGATGAACGTGCACCGGCGGCCCGGAGCCCTCCGGAGCCAGATGCTCAATCACAGTCACGCGCCCGGCGGTCGTTTCACTGCTGGCTTTGACGATAGCCAGAGCGCCGTTGAACCAAAGGGCCTCTCCTTCTCCTTGTTTCAGGGCGATGGGGTTTACGACTGGTTTTGCAGGGGTGGCCATAGTTCCTCCTATCCATTGCGGATTCTATAGGGTTTATGCTCCCGGTGGGCCATCCGGAAATTCTAGCTGCTCGATTGGCAATAACAGCCCTTATCAACCAGTTACGCCTCCAGGACTTGGACCAGTCCCAGCTAATTAGCAGGTGGCGGCGGAGCCACCGTCATGCCATGACGCCGGAAGACTTCGGTCATCTTCGCTTGATCAGGCGGCCCGCCATGGGCGGCACCGATTACCTCGGCAGCCTCGCGGAAGTAGGCGGGGCCCATTACCGCGCGGGTTATGACGCAGAGCTGTTTCGCATCCACGCTGCCGAAATTATCGAAGCGGTGTACCGCACCGCGGGGGATGCAAAGTGCCTGCCCGGAACCTACCTCGATGGGTCTGCCGTCAACCGTCCAGGTAAGGACGCCAGCGATACCGTAGAGGACCTCCTCATAGGCGTCGTTCTTGTGAGCGGGGGCCATCAGCTTTTGCCCTGCAGGGACGAGAACCTCGAACACTGACACGCTGCCGCCGGAATCTTCGCCCGTGAGGAGGAACCGAACCTGTACCGGACCGATCTTGATGGTTTCTTCCGAAGGATTCACCTTGGTCGTGCCCTGCTGCATAAACACCGCCTTCAACTGGAAAGGTGCCCCACTCTAGCACAGCCTGCTCTGCATGAAGGACTGCCAGCAACTGTTGATAACGCATTATGACTAAAACACGCCCAGCTTCTTCTTCTTTTTCAGCTTCTTCGCGCCGGCTTCTTTGTCCGTGGTCTCGACGGGCTTGGTTTGCTTTGCGCTCGCGCCCGTGTCGATATAACCGGTTTTGTAATCGATATAGGCTTGTTCGCGCAGCGTGGTCAGATAGGCACGCAGTGCGGGCTGCAGTTTCTGCATGTACAACGCATCCTGAATGCGCGGCTCCGCTTCCTTCAGGGAGGGAATGCCCGCCATCTGATGCTCGGCCGCCAGCAGGATCACGTAACCCTGCTTGGTGCGAATCACATCCGACACTTCACCGGCCTTCAACGCGAAGACTTTATCGTCCAGTTCTTTCGGCATTGTGCCGCGCTTGAAATAACTGAGGTCGCCGCCATCTTTCGCCGACGGTCCGTCGGAGTACTTTTTCGCCAGGTCTTCAAATTTTGCGCCCTTGTGAATCTGGTCGAGCAGATCCTCCGCTTTGGCCTTGGCGGCGGCCAGCGCTGCCTCCGTCTCCGCCTCCGATGGCGGCTCGGGCTTCGCGTCTGTGCCGGCCGGGGGTTTGGCCGGTGTTTTGGGCGCAATCAGAATTTCGCTCAGGCGAACCTGCTCGGGGTGCTCCATCTCCGCTCGGTGCTGCTCATAGAACTTCTTCTCGTCCTCCTTGTTCATGGCCAGCTTCGAACCCACTTCCTGCCCAATCACGCGCTGCGTGACGATCTGGTTGCGCATGTTCTGCTTGAAGTCTTCATACGAAGCTCCCTGCGCCTCCGCCGCTTTCTCCAGGTCTTCCATGGTTTCGAGGTTCATCTGCTTGCGCATTTCATCGAGACGCTTGATGAGCTCAGTGTCGCCGGTGATGCCGAGGTCTTTGCCTTTTTGCAGCAGGAGTTGCTGGTCAATCAGATCGCGCAGCACGTCGCGTTGCTTTTCGGCGAAAATGCGGTCGGCGTTGGCCGGGTCCTGCTGCTGAATCTCCTGCTTGAGCTGATCGCGGCTGCGGATGTACTCCGAGCGCGTAACGATTTCGTTGTTTACCCGGGCGATAATCTCTTCGACCACGGTATCGGCCGGCGAGAGGGGGGCGAGCAACAGCGCGTAGCCAACAACCAACAGCAAGGGAAGTCTGGTCTTCTTCATTGGGGCTCTCTTGCAACGTTCTCTCGAAACGTTCTGTCAAAACCTGGGTCGCGCCCGAGGAATTTGTTTTTCCATTTTACGCCGGGAGCGGCGCGGAGGCCAATGGAGCAGGCGGGTTGGTTGGCTAAGCTGCTCGTGTGAGCGTCAGTGCGGTCACGTCGTTGTGCTTCGGAGCCATGTGCATGAAGTCCTGCACGCCCTGGAGGATGTTCCGGGAAAGATCTCTGGCCGAAGAAGGTCCCGCCTGCATCACGCTCTTGACTCCCTCCAGACCAAATTCCACGTTCTTCGACTCCGCCTCCACCACTCCGCGGGAGACCACCGCCAGCGAACCCTTTGGTCCCAGGCCGACGATGCGCGCGTCGGTCGGGGCCAGCGAGAACAGCCCGAGCGGCAGGCCGGTTGCCGGCAGTTCGATGACGCTTGTGTCATCGCGCAGCAGGCCGGGAGTGTGGCCGGCATTCACGTAGCAAACCGTGCCCAGTTCCTCGTTGTAGCAGCCGGCGAAGGCCGGGCAACTGCGCACGCCTCCGGCCGCGCGCATAATCTCGAGATTCAGACGGCGCGACAGTTCGATCATCGCGTCCGATTCGTTCAGTTCGGTGGTCGCGAAGAGTTGCTCGCCCGACGAGCGGAAACAAGTCTGCGCGGCTTGCAGCACCGGGCCGCTGGTTTCGCGCTTGCCGGCGACGTCGAGCAATCCGAAAAGGAAACGTTGCGGGCCCACCCGCAGGAAATCGTGAAGGTCGCCTCCGGTGCGCGAGGAAAAATAGGCGACCGCGAGGTTAGCGCTCTGGAGCGCGGGGGTTTCCGCCTGGACGATTTCGGAAACTTCCTCCGTCTTTGAGCCGAACCCGAGTTTCGAAAGGAGCGACATGAGGGGCGAAACTAGCACAAACCTTCGGGACGAGGCAATGAGCAGGAAGTGCTAGCTTGCCGATTAGCTGGAAGGAGCCTGGGAAAGAGCGTTCTTATCCCCGGTTTAGTTGTTTGGTGTTGTTTTTCCCCTCTTTGGGTTGGGCTGCTGGGAGATCGCGGCACGCGGACGAGGGCGTCCGCGCCACACTTACTTATTCGCCGTATCTCCCTTTTAGCTTGCTCGTCATCTCGTCGCGGAGTTGACGGTAATCGGAGTGGACGGTAGCGCGCAAAGCGGCTTCGATGGAGCTGCCTTGCGACAGGCGTTCCAGGATGCGCGCGATTTCGCTCATGCCATAGGCGTCGCGAATGTATTCGGTGGCGGCTAAAGATTCGGCGTAGGCGAGGGTGGCCTCGGGAGCGGAGAAGCTCATGAAACTGCCTTCGAGCACATTGAAGGGGATCTCATTTCCGGAGGCGAAGAGCTGAGCCAACTGGCGTCCATTGGAAGCGGACGACTTGCCCTCTTCGATCTGGGCGATGCCTTCGTTCAGCCAGGTGGGGCAGCGGTTGCTCGACATCTGCGCGACGAAAGAGTGAGTCAGTTCATGCTTGAGGACGCGGGCGAGTTCGGGCGTGACGCTCTGGACGCCGCTGATCGGGATGCGCAGCTTGCCATCGTTGATGGCGCCGCTCCAGGAAGGCGCTCTGGTCACGTCGAAGAAAGCCTGCTGTGTGTAGAGGGTGACAACGATGGTGTTGCGGGGCGAGTAGCCGAGGTCGCGCGCCACGTCGTCGTATTCGGAGTCGAGAGTGGCAAGCAGGTCGCGGCGGAAGGTCTCGGATGTGTCCTTGCCTTCGAAGTGGAGGTTGAAGTGACTGCTCTCGCGCTGCGAAAAATCAGATTCGGCGGTCGATTCGCGAGTGGCTCGGGCGAGGTACTGGCTGACGGTGGCGTCGGGACGCAGGGCCAGCGACTTCTTCCAGGAGCGAATGGCATCGGGCGTATGGTCGCAGGCGAATTGCACGAACCCCAGCATGGCGATGGCATCCGGTGAGTCGGGAGCAATGCTGGCGGCGTGTTGCGCGTAACCGAGAGCTTCCGCGGCATGGCCGGTGCGCATCAGCGTAGCGGCATAGTAGATCAGTAAAGTGGAGTTGTCCGGCTGGAAGCGGAGCGCGGATTCGTAATAGCGCTTGGCCTGAGGGAAGTTGCCGTGATCGGATTCGTGCTTGCCAGCGAGGAAGTAGGCGGTGGCAGCGAGTTCGGGATTGGATGCTTGTCCCAGGCTCGAGAGTGCATCGCTATCGACTTTGCCGTCGCGAATGACTTTTTCGGCTACGTCGGCTTCGTGGTTGAACGAGGGCGCGGGTGGAGTGATGTCCGGGACGTCGGTCGATGTTCCGGCGGATGCTCCCGAACCAGCGTGCACGGGCGCAACGCCTCCCGCCTCGATGCGCTCGACCGAGGATTTCGGGATAGCGTAAGTGTCTTCGCCGAGGTCATACTCGACGCGGTCTTTATTCTCGCGGACTTGGTCGGCCCAGATAACGCGTCCATTCTTAAGATGGATGACGTCGGCGGGCGCGGGCAGCGCCGGCAGAAGCACTAAAATGAGGACAAGGGCTCGCACTCGGCTGATTCTAGCAACGTCGCGCCGGGGCGGTAAGATGACCAAGGTGCTGGAACCGGGCCCCTAAAGGGGGATCTGATTCCCGTAGAGACGCGGCTTGCCGCGTCTCGGCAGACGGGGCAAGCGCCGTCTCTACGGGTGGAAGAACTTTGGCATCGCTAAACAGCTTGCGGAAAAACTCGGGTCTCGTATCAGGGTATTGCTTTAGCGATACCGTAAGTTCTTCGAAATAAGACGCCCCTTTTAGGGTGTGCGTGAGAACTCGTTTTCGGGCAATTCGTGGAACGAAAAGTTCGGGAATCAAGCCCCGGAGGGGCGTTCGAGCTTAGCCCAGCGCTTCAGCGCTGGGAAATGTAGAGCAAATGATCCAAGTCCCGGAGGGACGACCGAGTTCTCACGCACACTCTCTAGGGGCTGGGCATCGGGAAGCGACTTTTTCCGCATCCCCTAAAGAGTACCTTTCCCGAAAACTGTTTATGAAGCCGGCTGCGGTATGGCTGCGACTGATGATCGGGTTGGTTTGGTGGCTTCTGGCAGCTACGACTTGGGCGCTGGCAGCGAGCCCCGACTGTCCCCCAACCACGAGCGGCCTCTACGCGCGCATCCGTTCGGTGGGCCTCGACCCGCAACGCGTGTACCACGTTCGGGACGCCTCCATTGACCGGCCTAATCTTCATCTCGATTTGGACAACGGCACGCTGGCGTTTACGGAAGACATTTGCGGGCGTATCACGGGCGCGTTCTTCGAGGGTGAGGGCGAGATACGCCTGCGGCCCCCGAACCGGGTGGAGCGCGGATCGCTGGCGCTGTTTACGGGGATGGCGATTCTGGAAGAGCAGTTTACCTCGGGATATCTGCGCTTCAACGACGACACGGCGGCGGTCTTGCAGCGCTTTCTTTCACCCGCGCCGGAGGGCGGCGAATTCATAAAAGAATGGAGCGATGCGAGCCGCAGTCTGGCGGAGTTTGATGCCCTGCGCTTGCTGCTGGACTTCAGTCATTTTCTTCCGGCGCCGGGTGGAAACCAGGGTGGAAGCGCGTTGGCTCGGAAATTTCCGCCCTTGCTGCACGCTCACTTGCTGGGCAAGAAACTGGGTGGGTTCGAGGTGTTCTGGGATGCGGCCGGCGCCGAGCCGTTGTGGGCGGGGCAGCCGCGGGTGAAAGACGGCATTTCGTTTTTCGATATCTGGACTTCGTTTGCGCCCAGTGGGGCGGGCAGCTCAGCTACGTCTTCACTGGCGGGTTATGCCTCGATCACGGCCTTCCGGATTCGGGCGTCGGTGCAGCCTCCAACTATGTTGCGAGCATCGACGGAGGTGAAGGTTCGAATTCGCAGCGGCGGAGAAAGGACGCTTTTGTTCGAGTTGTCGCGTTATCTGAAGATTGATGCAGTCAAGGCGGATGGGCGAGCGGTGGACTTCATCCAGAACCCGGCGATTGAAGGCTCCGAGTTGCGGCGAAAAGGGAACGATCTGGTGGCGGTGGTGTTTCCCGCTTCGCTCTTGCCCGGGCAGGAATTGAAACTGCGCTTTACCTATGCGGGCGAAGTTCTGTCGGAGGCGGGGAATGGATTGCTCTATGTAGGCGAGCGCGGCACATGGTATCCGAATTTCGGTTTGAGCCCGGCCCAGTTCGAGATGGAGTTTCACTATCCGGCGAACTGGACGCTGGTGGCGACGGGGAAACAGATATCGCGTGCGGGCAGAGAAGAAGAAGACCAAGGCGAAGCGGAAACGAACCGGGAAGCAGGGGCGGAGAAGGTTTCGCGGTGGACCTCAGAGCGGCCGATTCCAGTGGCGGGGTTCAACCTGGGCAAGTACGTTCGGGCCGAAGCGAGAGCTGGAAACGTGCTAGTCGAGGCGTACGGCACGAAGGGGGTGGAGAAATCCTTTCCGAAGGCGCCAGCCGAGGTGATTGAGCGGCCGGCTATTCCCGATGTTAGCCCGCGGATATCGAGACCGAATCCACCAATCGTAATGACTCCGCCGCCGCCGTCGCCGGCGCGCGATGTGCAGGCGGTGGCGGACAGAGCGGCGAAGGCGATTGGGAGTTTCTCGCAATGGTTTGGACCGTACCCCTATGCTTCGCTGGCGCTGACGCAGATGCCGGGGAATTTTAGCCAGGGATGGCCGGGGCTGGTATTTCTGTCAAGCTTTGCCTTTCTCAGTCCGCAGGAGCTGACCGATCTGCGTCTGGACCCGGTGACTCGCGAGCTCGACAACCTGGTATTGGTCCATGAGGCGGCGCATCAGTGGTGGGGCGATCTGGTGCTGTGGAAGAGCTATCGGGATCAGTGGATAGCGGAAGGACTGGCAAACTATGCGGCGCTGATGATCCTGGAGCAACAGAACCCGGCGCAATTCCGGCAGGTTCTGGAAAAGTACCGGCGCGATCTTCTGAGCAAGAACAAAGATGGAGAGTGGCTGCGCGACGCCGGCCCGGTGACCCTGGGGCAGCGCCTGGAGTCGTCGCATTTTCCCGGAGGATACGAGGCAATCAGCTACGAAAGAGGCACGTGGCTGTTTCACATGCTGCGATCGATGCTGCGCGATGCCATGCTGCGCGATTCCGAAGCGGCATCCCGTTCCCGGAAAGGGCACGCGAATCCCAGCGCGAATCCAGATGAGCCCTTCTTCCGCGCGCTGCGCAAAATCAGGGAGCGGTATGCGGGAAAGAGAATAAGCACGCAGGAACTGGTGCAAGTTTTCGCCGAGGAACTGCCGCGCCCACTTTGGTACGAGAAGCGTCACAACCTGGACTGGTTTTTGCAGGGTTGGATCGAAGGGACGGCGATACCGCAGCTGCAAGCGCGCGAAATTCGCATCACGGAGAAAACTGGCGTGACCACGGTTACGGGCGTGATCGTACAAAAGGACGTACCCGACGATCTAGTGACGGCGGTTCCGGTGTATGGCGAGATGGCGGGCAACGCCCTGGTTTTTCTGGGCGAAGTGCTGGCGGATGGCCGCCAGACTGGGTTTCGGTTGACCGCGCCGAGCGGCGTGCGCAAGATTGTGCTCGATCCGAAGCAGACGATTCTCACCGCACCGAAGTAGATTCCCCACAATACCTCGGACCTATTTCGAACCACAGAGACCTAGGTGCGGACCGCGCCGATTTTAGGAAGGCATCAAGGCTGTGCGATTGCTGAAGAGGACTTGTAAGCAAAGTGAATTGGAGGTTGATATGACTCTTCAGCCATACACATACCCGAAGAATCGTCCCCGGCGCACCATTTTGCTGGTTGAGGACGAACCTTTTGTGCGGGAAGCGACTTGCAGCATTCTGGAAAGCGCGGGCTTTGAAGTTCTGCCGGCCCAGGATGCGCAAGACGCGATGAAGGTTTACGAAGAATGCAAGCGGGGAATCGATCTGGTGATAACGGACATGGGCCTTCCGGGAAGGACAGGACAGCAGTTGGGGCAGGATCTGCGCGAGCATTCACCAGAGGTTGTGGTTCTGATGACGTCGGGTTACGCTAACCCGGAGGATGAGACGGAAGTGCCCGGCTCGCACACGTATTTTCTGCCGAAGCCGTATTCGAAGCGAACGCTGGTCGAGAAGATTGAGAAGATTCTCGGGGCGATGTCGCTGGCCCGAGTGGCCACGCAAGCGGGCTAGGTTTCTGATTTTGTCTTGAAGTTCTGGTTTTGTCTTGAAGAAGCGCGGCTTCACAGGCTGCGGAAAAACTCGTGTAGAGACGGGGCTTGCCCCGTCTCAGACTGCCCAATAATCTTCGTTCACGCCGGCTTTGGGTAGGGCGAGACTTCAGCCGCGCCGTAAGGGCAGCAAATCAATAGCGGCTTTATATAGCCGCTGCGCCGCCCTGTCTGTCCAGCGCCGAGCCCGCATCCACAGTCTCTCCGGCTACTTCTCTGGCCTAGCCTTTACTCAGCAGCGGTCGGCTGCGACGGTTATAATCCTCCGTTCTACAGATCGGTTCCCAGGTTGATTTCCTAAGCATGAAGGAGCGCTCATGAAACTCGAGGGGCGAGTAGCGCTGGTCACAGGAGCGTCGCAGGGCATAGGCCACGCCTGCGCGCTAGCCCTGGCGCGGGAGGGCGCGACCGTAGCAGTGGCGGCGCGCAATCGGCAGAAGCTGGAGGAACTCGTCGCCCAGATCACGGCGGCGGGAGCGAAGGCGGCGGCCTTCGTCATGGACGTCTCGGACGAACAGCAAGTGAAGTCCGGCATCAAGTCGGCGCTCGGGCAATTCGGCAAGATCGACATCCTGGTCAACAACGCCGGCATCACGCGCGACCAGTTAGTGATGCGCATGAAGCGCGCCGACTGGGACGCGGTGCTGAACACGAATCTGACTTCAGCGTATCTCTGCATCCAGCAGGTGATCGGCTCAATGCTCAAGCAGCGCTGGGGAAGAATCGTCAACATCACCAGCGTCTTCGGGCAGATGGGTCAGGCAGGCCAGACGAATTACGCGGCGTCAAAAGCCGGGCTGATCGGGCTGACGATGGCGATGGCGCGCGAGGTAGCGTCGCGCAACATCACGTGCAACGCGGTCGCTCCGGGTTTCATCGAGACCGGCATGACGGCGGTGCTGAGCGAGGAATTCAAGCAGAATGCGGTGAAATCGATCCCGCTAGGCCGGGTCGGCGTGCCGGAGGACATAGCCAGCGCAGTGTGCTTTCTGGCTTCCGACGATGCGTCCTACATCACCGGTCATGTGCTCAACGTGAACGGCGGCATGCTGATGGGGTAAGCGTAGGCGCGGACACTCCTGTCCGCTCGCAAAAGATGGAACTACGCCACAAGTAGTAGTTCCTGACTTAAATGGCATTGGCTAAGCCACTTGGGTACTTGTAAGGAACTCCCGAAGGGCTAAAGTGACCCCGAATCAGTTTCGCCTCTCCGAAGACTAGTTACCGCCCGTTGAGACGGAGCACTCCCTGAGGCGAAGCAAGGCAGTTCCTTCGAAATAAAAGGAGGAAAGTATGCCAAACTTCAGCCTCGGCCTGAGGCCAGAAGACTTCTTTCCCGGCTCCGTACAGAATCCCAACTTCGGCAGTGCGACCGGTACTGACAGCGTACCGAGTCGAAAGGAGAACTTCGTCATGTTGAGAACAATTTATCGAAATGTTTTTCCGATGGAGGAATCTGCGATGAGAAACAGCGAGAAGGCGAACCGTCAATTCGAGCACCGTCGGCTCAACTCTCGGCTCGGGCACGGTGGGTTTGCTTTTCGACTTTTGCTTGGAGTGGCGGCTATCTGCGTGGTCACGCTGGGCTCGGCACTCACCGCATCTGCCGACGACCGTCCGATTGCTCTCACTCAGAGCGGAGTCGTGATTGGCTTGAGGGTCGGTAGCGTAAACGAATTTCTCGGCATCCCGTACGCGGCTCCGCCGGTGGGATCTCGGCGCTGGAGACCACCTAGTTCTTACGGGCTCTTTCCCGGATTTATCTTGCAAGCGACTCAATTCGGTAGTGAGTGCACGCAAGCTGGAGGGGGCAGCGAGAATTGCCTGTTCCTGAATGTCTATACGCCCCAGGGGGAATCGGGTAATGGCGGGTCCCACGGCCTCCCGGTGATGGTCTGGATTCATGGTGGCTCACTCACGGGTGGGAGCAGCGATCCTTACGACCCCACGCGGCTCGTGAAACAAGGGGTGATCGTCGTCACCATTAATTACCGCCTGGGTTATTTGGGATTCTTTGCCCAGTCCGCGATCGATGCCGAAGGCCATCTCAATGGCAACTATGGGTTCATGGATCAGCAATTCGCGCTCAAGTGGGTGCGCAGGAACATCGCAGGCTTTGGCGGCGATCCGCATCAAGTAACGATATTCGGTGAGTCTGCGGGCGGACAAAGCGTCTATGCCCAGCTCGCATCTCCCCTGGCAGCAGGCCTGTTCGAGGGGGCAATATCGGAAAGCGGATCGTATTTGGAATTCCAAGACTACTTTTTCTTCGTTGTTACGCTGGCGGATGGGGAAACGACGGGCAGCGAAGGTGTACCGTCTGGCGCCGCGATTGCGGAGAGTGTCGGATGCACCAGCCAGAAGGCTTCGTGTCTGCGAGCCGTGCCCGCCTCGACAATGGTCGCCGGAGAGGCCAGCCCAATGTATCCGTTCGTGGATGGAACCCTGCTTACACAGCCGATCGGCGCTGCATTTGCCAGCGGCGAATTCAATCAAGTGCCGGTGATTTCGGGCACCAATCACGATGAATACAGGTTGTTTGTGGCTTCCGACTACGACTTCGTTGGGAATCCGATACTGACTTCGGCGGAGTACGATACTGCTGTCGCTGCTCTGTGGGGAAGCCTGGAGCCGGACGTCCTCGCCTTGTACCCATATGCCAGTTACCCGTTTGGCGGTGAGGCATTGGGCGCCTCAGGTACCGACGGAGTCTTCAGCTGTCCGGCGCGGAATGCGGATCAGTCACTGTCGAAATTTGTGACGACCTATGCGTATGAGTTCAATGATGAGAACGCGCCCCCGCCGCAATCTGCGTTTGGCGGGTTCTTGACGTTTCCGTTGGGCGCCTATCATACTTCAGAGCTTCAATACATATTCAAGGGCGTCAATTTTTTCGGAATCCCGGCGGCGCCACTTTCGTCCAAACAAATGCGGCTCTCCAATGCGATGATCAGATACTGGACGCAGTTCGCGAAGACGGGAGACCCGAACTCCTCTGGTGAGCCGGTCTGGTCTCCGTACAGTGAGTCAACCGACGAGTTCCAATCGTTCATACCACCGAAGCCGGTGGTCGAGTCCAACTTTGCCGCTGAACACCAGTGCTCCACGTTTTGGGACACGTTCTAACAACGAACTGGCGGGGCTCGGTGAAGGGGATAGACTCGACGAACTCCTGCCCCGCCCCGCTCAGACCTGCACCAGCCGCACCCGCGCTTTCTTGCATGCGCGCGCCAAGTCCTCGTCCAAGGTAGCAAGTGGCAAGCCGTTATCCAGAGCGAGATCGAGGTAAGCGGCATCGTACGCAGTCAAGCCGTGCTCGCGGCTGAGGCGCTGAAGCCTGCCAAAAACAACTCCGGCCGGAAATTGTTCCGGCACGATGGGGAGCTTTGCCAGGTCGTCGAGGAAGCTTTGCACCAACGCTCTAGAGATGCGCTTGCGTTTTTCTCCCACCAGCAAGGCGTTCAGAACCTCGTGCGGCCAGAATGAGGGCGCAACCGCGGTGTCGCCTTGCTTGAACAGGCCGGCGACATGCTGCGCCATGGCGGCATTCTCATCGGGGAAACACCAGGTCAGGACGACGGAAGCGTCGAGGACAAATCGGCTCACCGGCGTCCTGCGTCGATCAGATCTTTGATTTTGAGCCCACGCAAAGAGAGCCGGTGTCGCTTGCCGAAACTCGCCAGTCGCTCCGCCGCTTCCGCCGCAGATCCGCCCTGGACCGCCATGCGCCTCTTGAGCAGCGCCCCCAGCAGCCGCGAAACGCTGGTATCATGGCGCGCCGCCTCGATCCGGGCCCACTGGGCTACGTCTTCTTCCAGGGTTACGGTTACGTTGCGTAAACGACGAGTGGATGACACGAATATAGTGTAACACGAACTTCGTGTCCATGATTATCAGGAATTTGAAGCTTGTTTAGACAGGTTGCCCAGTGCCCCCTTTAACTGAAAGCTCTGCTTTGAAGGGCGCGGCTTTACAGCTTGCGGAAAAACTAGCGTTGCGTATCAGGGCATCGCTTTAGCGATGCCGGAAGTCTTTCGCAATCAGACGCCCCTTTAGGGGCTGGGGCGCGAAGTTAGACTTTTTCCGCAGCCTGTTCAGCCGCGCCGTAAATCCCGCAAAATCGGTCTCGAGGGGAGAAATGCGAATGTATACCGGAGTTTTTCCGAAACCTGTAAAGCCGTGCCCTTCCCAAACGATTCATGAGACAGCCTGGCGACCGTTTTGCCGGTTTTCGGCAAGAGCGCTGCATCACAATCCGGCTTCACCAGCTGCCTGACCTCAAGTGATAGCGGCCTGCTCGGGGCCAAAAAAATCGTCTCAGAAAAACAAAAGGCCGGGCGATTGAGCCCGGCGCTTCGTCCTGAGAAACTGTCCATCGCTGAGTTAAGCTAGATCAGTTTCCCGTTAACCTCATTGCCGCTGGTTGCGCGAAACCCCGCATACCAGCGCGAAACCTCACATCACCAGCGCGAGCCCTTCCAGTTCCGCCTCCAGCACCGGCAGAGAACAGCCCGCCATCTCTACCCGTCCGGCGGCGTCGATCGCAGCCGCCTGCGAAACGCCATAGCCCCGCCCCGCTAAAAAAACCTGCAGCAGTTCCGCTGCTTCGCGGGAATCCACCATGCCGCCCTGGATCAGGTCGTTTCTGAGGGCGCATAGTTCCGTCACCGTAAATCGCTCTTTCATGGCCATTCTCACCACCGACCTCCCTACCGTTGCCCCCATTGGATTCATCGGCAACCCGATTCGTTACATGCAATCGAAATGCCGTAACTTTGGTACCCCTTCAGATACGGCTTTTCGGGCCCTTAAGCTGTTAGAACCCAATATCTTGCAAAAGGTTGCGGGGAGGTAACCCAAAGGCGCGCGGAAGACATAACAACGCCGCCGGTTTGCCAGATTGACACTAAATGTCGTTTCACGACGGGAGAAAACCGAACTTTGTCGGTTGATCGGTCGGTTAATCGGTCGGTTGATGGGTCGTTTCCGGGGTCAGGCCGGGTCAATCGCGGCGGCGTCCACCAGCATAATTGGGATGCCGTCCTGAATGGGGTACACACGACGGCATTCGCCGCATTTCAGGCTTCCACCGTTCGTATTTAGGACCACCGGCTTCTTGCAAACCGGGCAGACGAGCATGTCGAGCAGATCCTGGGAAATCATCGCCCCTACATTGTACAGCGGAGCGATGTAGAGCGCAGTGGGTAGCGGGGAGAAGCTGCCGTAGCGCAGCTCTCGAAATCCAGCATCTCCCGGCATAGCAATGCGATAGAATCACTTTTCAATTCACTGCAAGGCAACGAGGCGCAACGAGGTTAGATGGCAGCCAGGATTCTCGACGGGACCAAGATAGCCAGTGAAATCCGCGCGGAAGTCACCGCCCAGGCGAAAGCCCTGGCATTATCGGGCGTGCGTCCCGGGCTCGCCGTGGTGCTGGTCGGGCACAACCCCGCATCGGAGGTCTATGTGCGCGGCAAGGTGAAGAGTTCCGAGGAAGTCGGCCTCTACAGCGAACAGCACACGCCCGCCGAAAGCGTGACTACCGAAGAACTGCTCGCCCTCGTCGCCGGCCTGAACCGCCGCGACGAAATCGACGGCATCCTGGTGCAATTGCCGCTGCCCGCGCACGTCGATGCTAAGAAGGTTCTGCTGGCGGTCGATCCGGCCAAAGACGTAGACGGATTCCATCCCATGAACGTGGGCTACCTTTCCACGCAGCGTCCGGGCCTGGTGCCCTGCACCCCGGCCGGCGTCATGGAAATCCTGAAGCGCAGCGCAATTGCAATCGCCGGGCAGGAGGCCGTGGTCGTCGGACGCAGCGACATTGTCGGCAAGCCGGTAGCCATGCTGCTGCTCAACCAGAACGCCACCGTCACCGTCTGCCACTCGAAAACGCGCGATCTGCCCGAAGTTTGCCGCCGCGCCGACATCCTGGTAGCGGCGATTGGCCGCGCTGGCATGGTCACCCGCGACTACGTGAAGCCCGGAGCCACGGTGATCGACGTAGGCATCAACCGGATCACCGACCGAAAGGAATTCGACCGCGTCTTTGCAGGAAATGCGGCCGGAAACAAAAAGCGCGAAGAAACTTTTCTGGCCAAAGGCTCAACCCTGGTGGGCGACGTCCACCCCGAGGTAGCCGAAATCGCCGGAGCCATCACGCCCGTTCCCGGAGGCGTAGGCCCGCTAACCATCGCCATGCTGATGGCCAACACGGTAAAAGCTGCGATGCTGCGGCGTAGAATTTTTCCGTAGAGACGGGGCTTGCCCCGTCTCTGGTAAAGGCGGCATCAACGTATGCGAGATCAAGCGGTCAGAAAGGTCCTGTGCTGGATTTTCGCATGTACGTCCGTGCTGTACGTCGCGCTCTTTCTTCGGAGCATATACGCAGTTAGTCAGAACTACGCTTTCCTGACTCTCAGTAATCTGCTCATCTTCGTGTTGTTCGAGGCTGTGGTGGCCGCCGTCACTGGAACGGCTTGGTGGACCATACTAAAGGGAGAGCCCTCGGCGAGAGGCTGGGGCATTGCCGCAAGCCTGATGTATATTCTGATTTTCCTTCGGCCAGTTATTTTTCCCTGGGGAACCGGCGGGTTGCACCACGCGGGCGCGTTGATTATAGGAATAGTTGGACTGGTCAATTTCCTGCGACGCAACGAACAACACGATCCCAATCCTCACACAACGTGAGCTTCGCTTGCTAAAACTCGGCCTCACTGGCGGCATCGCGAGCGGCAAATCCGTCGTCGGCGAGATGTTTCTGAAACTCGGAGCGCACCTGACCGACGCCGATGCCGTCGCGCATTGGCTCATGGATCCCGGCCGCCCGGTCTATCGGGAAGTCGTCCGCCGCTTCGGCCGCGAAATCCTGAATCCCGACGGGAGCATCAACCGGCCCCGGCTCGCCGAAGCCGCATTCGGCGTTCCCGGCGGCGCGCCACCGCGCGTCCAGGAACTCAACGAAATCGTTCATCCCGCCGTGATCGAACAAGAAAACGAATGGCTGCAAGAGATCCGCCAGCGCGATCCGAACGGCATCGCTATCGTCGAAGCTGCCCTGATCCTCGAAGCCGACGCCGCCAGCCGTTTCGACCGTTTAATCGTCGTGACCTGCCATCCCGAACAGCGCATTCTGCGTTTCGCCCGCCGCCTCGGAATTTCCGAAGACGCTGCCCGTGCCGAAGTAACGCGCCGCATGGCCGCGCAGATCCCCGACGAAGAAAAAATCAAAGCCGCCAATTTCGTAATCGATAATTCCGGATCGCTCGATGAGACCGAGGAGCAGGTGCAGCGCGTGTTCGCCGCGCTCCGCGGGAGCCCCGCCTTATAATTACAATCTCAGTTCTTTGACAACCAGCAAAGTTCGTGCATGGGACGGGCTTGTGTGGGACGGGCTTGTGTGGGACGGGCTTGTGTGGGACGGGCTTGTGTGGGACGGGCTTGTGTGGGACGGGCTTGTGTGGGGACGGGGCTCTGCCCCGTCCAAGCCGAGCGCAGCTCGGCCGCTCGCTACGCCTTCAAAACTCCTAGCGCGCGCTGCGGCGCGGCATGATCAGCCACTGCAACAGCGAACTCACGATGCTCAGCACGATGGCGCCGATAAAAGCCGCAACAAAGCCGCGCACCTGGAATCCTTGCACGAACGCCGCCGCCAACTCGAGCATCAGCGCGTTGATCACGAACCAGAACAAGCCGAGCGTCAAGATCGTCAGCGGGAAGGTGATGATCTTGAGCAGCAATCCGATGGTGGCGTTGGCGAGACCGATGACCAGGGCCGCGATCAAGGCCGCCGTCGGGCCGCTTACACTTATCCCCGGCACGATGTGGGCAACGATCCACACCGCTAGAGCGCTTAGAATCCAATGCAACAGAAGACGCACGATGAGCCTCCTTCAGAGCCTCAAAGAGTGATTGGACACTATACAACGTGAAACCGGCTGAGAAAACATCGGTGCAGAAAACCGCGGTTCAGAAGACAAATGCTCAGAAGACCCAGAAGACCAACGCCGCGCGCCTGCTCGATCGGATGGGAATCCACTACGAGCTGCGCGAGTACGAGGTGGATCCCAACGACCTGGCCGCGGAAACGGTTGCCGCCAAGATCGGTTTGCCGCCGGAGCAGGTTTTCAAGACGCTGGTCGCGCGCGCTGACCGCAACAAAGATCGCAGTAAAGACCGCAGCCGAGACCGCAACAAAGACCGCAACGGAATCGTCATGGCGGTCATCCCCGGCGATCAAGAACTCAACCTGAAGGCGCTGGCGGCCACCGCGGGAGAAAGAAAAATTCAGCTTGTCCCGGTGAAAGAACTGCAAGCGCTCACCGGCTACATTCGCGGCGGAGTGACCGCCGCTCGCCGCCAAGCGTGACTTTCCCGTCTACGTGGACGAAACCATCGAGCTATTCGACGTTGTTTCCATCTCGGCGGGGGTGCGCGGCCTGCAGATTCTGATCGCGCCCGCCGACTATCTGCGCGCGACCAAGGGGACGATTGCCGCGCTAGCAGAACCTAAGAAGAACATCGCCCCGCGATGAGCCATACGGTGGAGCGACGCGCGTCTCGCCCGTCCAACATTTCGGCGGCCGGGCGGGGACGCCCGGCTCTCCATCGGAACGCGATTGCGGCGCCGGTATTAGACTGATTAAGCTTTTACAACATCGATTCGAGGCAACCCATGCCCACTGCCACGCGCATCAATCCGCTTTCGTTCCTGACCGATCAACTCGACGAACTCAAGGCCAAGGGCACGCACTTCAAGCTGCGCGTCCTTGAAGACGAGCAGGCGCCGGTCTGCACCTTCGACGGCAAGCGGGTCATCAACCTCGCCTCGAACAATTACCTCGGCTTCACGACGCATCCCAAGCTGCGCGAAGCGGCGCTTGAGGCCACGCGCAAGTATGGCGTCGGATCGGGCGCTGTGCGCACCATCGCGGGCACGATGAAGATCCACATGGAGCTGGAAGAGAAGATCGCGCGCTTCAAGAACGTCGAGGCTTGCGTGGTCTTCCAGTCGGGATTCACGGCAAACGCGGGGACGGTCTCCTCCTTTCTAAGCAACGCCGATTTCATCATCTCCGACGAGCTCAATCACGCCTCGATCATCGACGGTTGCCGTCTTTCACGCGCGAAGATTCTCGTCTTCCGTCACAAAGACGTTGCCCACGCCGAGGAGCAACTCGCCAGCGTGAAGAACCAGCCGGGAAGAAAGCTGCTGATCTCCGACGGCGTCTTCTCGATGGATGGCGACATAGGCCCGCTGCCCGGCCTGTGCGATGCGGCCGAGAAATACGGCGCCATCATGATGGTCGACGACGCGCATGCTTCCGGCGTGCTCGGCCGCCAGGGACGCGGCACGATCGATCATTTTGGAATGCACGGGCGCGTCGACATTCAAGTCGGCACGCTGTCGAAGGCGATCGGCGCTCTCGGCGGATACGTCTGCGGCACGCGCGATTTGATCGATTTTCTTTATCACCGCGCCCGGCCGTTTCTGTTTTCCACGTCGCATCCGCCGTCGGTCGCGGCGACCTGCATTGCCGCGTTCGACGTTCTCGAAAGCGAGCCGCAGTGGATGGAGCAGCTCTGGGCCAACACGCGCTTCTGGAAAAAAGAACTCGGCCTGCTCGGCTTCAACATAGGAGGACAAACCACTCCCGCGAGCGAAACGCCAATTACGCCCATCATCATTGGCGACGGACGCCGGACCATGGATTTTTCCCGCGAATTATTCAACGAAGGAGTGCTCGGAACCGGCATCGCATTTCCCACCGTCCCCGAAGGCAAAGCGCGCGTGCGCACCATCATGACCGCCACGCACACGAAAGAAGAATTGCAGCAAGCGCTCGAAGTGCTGGGGCGCGTGGGGAAGAAGATGGGAATTATCGGATGATTGCTCTTGAAGCCATGACATTTCCTCTTCGACCCTCGGCATGGACAGCCGAGGGCGCCCGTCCCTACACGAGCACGCTAGCGTCCCGCCGGCGCGTCGTTGACGATCCTACTTATGCTGGCTGACGGAAAGCACATTCCCGTCGGGATCTTTGAACCAGGCAACTTTGTCGCCGTTGGGCGCCGTCCAGATTCCTAGCTCTTTATCCTCAACGAAGGGGTACTTCTCAAAGGCGACCCCTCGCTTCTGGAGCCAGGCGACGACTTGCTCGATATTGGAAACCTCCCAACCGAGCACGGTGTACGGAGCGGGAGTGAAATCCTTGGCCTTCGCAATCCGGATCATGGTTTCCCCGGCTCTCATGACCAGAACAAACATGTCGTCGCTGACGAACTGAAATCCCATTTTGCCTTCGTAGAAGCTTCTTGCGCTCGCGGAATCCTTGGTAGGAACGAAGCCGACGATTTTGCTGGAAGCCAGCATTTGCAACCCTCCATGCCACTAGTACCGTGGCCGTGTGATCTCTACTACTGAGTCGGCCGATGCGTTATGAATGTAGCGCCGCCGTCCCGGCGGCTGTCCGGCGGGCGTCCCCGCCCGCCGCGCCGAGGGCGCGACGCCCTCGGGACAGCCGGCAAGATGCCGGCGCTACAATTCAACAGCCTGCGGTAAACATCTCGCGGTCACGGTACTAGCGTCCCGCCGGCGCGTCGTCAACGATCGCCTGGACTAACTCATCGATCGCGTCGGTAACTCGCTTAGCCGGCAGATTGAAGTTATTGGAGAGAATCGAGAAGGCGACCACTTGTCCGGCATCGGTGGTGGCGTATCCGGAGAGCGCCTTCACTCCGCCAAGCGCCCCCGTTTTCGCCATAATGCGGTTTCGCAGGCGGGGAGATGTGAAGCGTTCAGTGAGTGAGCCGTCCACCCCTGCGACCGGGAAGGTCGCCTTATAGTCCGCGCCCCAAGGTTGCGTCGAGCAATAACGCAATAACTGGACAATGGCATGCGGAGTTACTAAGTTCTGGCGTGATAGTCCGGAGCCGTCGTAGAAAACATACTCGTCGCTAGAGACCCCGGCCTTAGTCAGAAATCCGCGAACAACCTCGAGGCCGCCTTCAACAGTTCCGGCATTGCCGCGCTCGCGTCCCAGGAGGCGCAGCAAGATTTCGGCATGAAGGTTCTGGCTGACTTTGTTGATTACGCGAATATCCTGCAGCAGCGGCTTCGATTCGTAACTGGCAAGCGTGATCGGCTGATCGCTTTTCAGCGGACGCGGCTGGCCATCGTTGTCCTTGTCGTTCACTCTGTCGTTAACTCTGCCTCCGCGCGCCGGCGCGATCGCGTTCACGCTGAAAGTGGAAAGAGTGGCGAGTTCGGTGTGGCGTGTGCGCTGGTGTCCGTAGATCACGATGCCGCGTTTCTCGAGTAACTGCCGGAACAGGCCGGCGGCGAACTCGGCGGGATCTTCGATGGCCAGGGCCTCGTTGGCGCCGGCGTCATCGAGCGGCATGTTGCCCCAGAGCGTGAGAACCATAGAACCGGGCTCGCGGTTGACGAAGAACTTGCGTCCGGTGCCGGCGGGAGTGGTGATGATGCGATTGTCGATGCGGTAGTAATCGGCGAAGGGCTTGACGCTGACGAAGGCCTTTTCGCCGGGGCGGTCGGCGGGCAGAATGTTGACGAAGACTACGTTGTCGTTGATGGTGAGCGCGGAAACGGGAGCGCCGTCGGCCCAGACGAGATCATCCTGGCTCCAACCTTCGCCATAGCGCTCGAAGGCGAAGTAGGAGTCATCGGCCACGATGTCGCCGTCGATGAACTTGACGCCTTTTTGCACCAGCGCGTCGGCCAGCGATTCCAGGGCCTGAATGGGATCGTCGTTGCGCTGGGTGCGGAGATCGTAGGGCAGCTCGCGTCCAGAGAGATTGGGATCGCCGTGTCCGACAAGAACGAGATCTCCGTTCAGGCGGCCGTAGCGGTCGAGAGTGCCGGTAGTTTCGACTGTGGTGCGGAACTTGTAATCGGGACCGATCAGGGCAAGCGCTGCGGCGGTGGTGACAAGCTTGGTGTTCGAAGCGGGTGAGAAGAGCTTGTCGGCGTTTTGCGAGTACAACGTTTTGCCCGTCGTTATGCCGGACGTTATGCCGGACGTTGTGCCGGACGTTTTGTCGGAAGAAAGAGAAACGACTTCGATTCCCCAGAAGCCGCGGGCAAGATCGGGAGCGCTGAGCACTTCCGCAATCCGATCCGATAACGGCCGAACCTGCAAAGATTGGCCGGGTGCGGCCAGCAGCCTCGCGACCAGCAGAAGGAAGATGGGAACGAGAGGCGCAACTGACCGCCGGCGAAGCATGTAGTGGATTGTAACATCCGAAAAATGGAGAGCCGGGCGTCCCCGCGAGCCTGCCCTGAGCGAAGTCGAAGGGGCCGCCAAACTGCTGGACGGGCGAGACGCCCGTCGCTCCACTAGAATAGCCGTAACATGCGCGCGATTTTTCAGTGGAAAGTGGGCTCTCGCGTCCTCGAGTTGGGACGGCGCACTCTGATCATGGGCGTCGTGAATGTAACTCCCGACTCGTTTTCCGACGGAGGACTCTACATCGATGCCGAAAAGGCCGTAGTCCGCGCCGAGCAGTTACTGGACGAGGGCGCGACCATCATTGACGTGGGTGGGGAGTCAACGCGGCCGGGAGCGTCGGTGGCCAGCCGCATCGTGTCTGGCGCCGGCGCCGTCTCCGTCAATGATGTCCCTTCGCCGGAGGACGTGGCACGGACCGCACGGCCGGTATCGGAGCCCGTATCGGAAGAACCCGTGTCGGAAGAACCTGTGTCAGAAGAAGAAGAACGGAGGCGGGTTCTGCCCGTGATCCGCGATTTGAAGCGGCGACGGCCCGATGCAGTGGTAAGTGTCGATACCTACAAGGCAAGCGTGGCGCGGGCGGCGGTGGAGCTCGGGGCGGAGGTGGTGAACGATGTGAGTGGGTTCCGGTGGGATCCGAAGATGGCGAAAACGCTGGCTGAACTCAAAGTGGGAGCAGTGCTGATGCATACCCGCGGGCGGCCGCAGGAATGGCGGTCGTTGCCGCCGATTGGCGATCCGGTGCTGATGGTGAAACGGGACTTGCGGCAGTGGGCGGAAGCGGCGACCCTGGCGGGCATCAAGCGCGATCGCCTGGTGCTGGATCCGGGCTTCGGGTTCGGGAAGCGTTTCGAGGAGAACTATCCGCTGCTGGCGCACTTCGCCGAGCTGCAGCAGATGGGATTTCCGCTGCTGGCAGGAGTCTCGCGCAAGTCATTTATTGGGCGAATGCTGGCGCGCGATGGCAAGAATAAAGAAAAAGACAAAGACGCGGGCGTTGGCGAGCGCCTCTACGGGACGCTGGCGGCAGAAGCGGCTCTGATTTTGAAAGGGGTGCACATCATCCGGACGCACGATGTGCGCTTTGCCGTGGAGGCGGCACGAGTGGCCGATGCGATTGTGGCGAGTGGCGGATAGAAAAAAGAGGATAGAAAGGGGCGATGCAGCACTAAGAAGTCAGATTTCAAAAGTGGCTGCGGTGCTTTTCAAAGCGCGCGCGGTTTCGGCAAGCGGCGCGCTGGTTTTGAGCGCGGGCAGGCGAATTTCAAATACGGCTCCGCCTTCGGGGCGATTGTTGCAGGTGATTTGCCCCCTGTGGTCCTGGATTACGCCATAGGTGGCGCTGAGTCCGAGACCGGTGCCTTTACCCACCGGCTTGGTGGTGTAGAAAGGATCGAAGACGCGCTCGGGATCGCGCAGGCCGGGGCCGGAGTCCGCGAACTGGACGATGACTTCATCGCCTTCGCGCCACAGAGAAATCTGCAGGCGCCCGCCGCCGATTTCCTGCAATGCGTCCACGGCGTTTTCGACGATCTGAACAAAGGCCTGCAAGAGCTGGTTGGAGTTGCCCAAGACGCGAGGCAGCGGGACCTTGTCATTGCTTTCCACGCTCAAGCTGATTTTCTTGTTTTCCAGCTTGAATCCTTCCATTTGAACGGCGCGCTGCAAAAGAGGCTTCAGTTCGAGAGGACTTTTTTCTCCCGGAGTCTGCTGCGCAAAGCTGAGCAGATCGCTGACCAGTTCGCGAGTGCGCCGGGCTTGCTGGCCGATTTTCTGCGCGTTGGAGAGTTGCTCGCGGTTCAGGTTGCTGCTGGCGGCCATCCGTTCGGAGCTGTTCAGATGGCCGAGAGCGGGAACTCCAGTTCGTTAGCGGCGAGCGCGACCAGTTCTCCGAGTGAAGCCAGCTTGGCTTGTTGAATCACTCTTCCCTGCAGCCGCTGGAGGTTGTCAAAGCTCCGGTGCGAACGCTTGAGCAAACGCAGAAGCCTCTGGTCCAGCAGCTGTTGTTGGAGGAAAATGACGAAGGCCAGGAGGGCGACGCCGCCCATGGCCACGCCAAAACGGACTTGGCGCAGATAAGGCTGCTCTTGGCTCAGGAATAGTGCCCAATATCCCATGAGGGGCAGAGAGAGCAGGGCGAGTTTCGCGAGCAGAGGAGCGACCGGGCGACTGGCACGAGGGATCGAAGCTGTCATCTCGGTATCGCGAAGGCAGCGCCGCCCGGCGATGGCGACCCAGAAGAACCCCAGCCCAGCGCGAGGTACGGAAGGTCGTAGATGCCGCCAGTCTTGTAGACGCCGCGCAAGAAGGCGGCACTCATGGCTTCCGAAACGAAGGTGTAGAAAACGCTGGCGAAAAAAATATTGCGATAGAGCGCCCGCCACGATCCGAACTGGTGAAAAATGCCGATGCTGACACGGCAATCAAAATCAGTCCTTCGACGACATACAGCAGATTCCAACGGGGACTGTATAACGCGATATTGGTGACGATGTATTCGTCGGGAAAAACAAAGAAGGCGTAAACTGCGACCCACCATATCAGCAGGATGAGGACATTCAGCGCGCTGGGCGACATCCCCTCGCGGTCATCGGCCTGATGGGGGCGGATGGCCACCGCCGCCATGATGGGGACAATGTGCACGAACAACACGATATCTCCCCCATAAGGGTCGGATACCGGCTTGCGCGCCACCACTCCAACCCACACCCAACATGCCTGGTTGAAGCACCACATGGCCATGCCC
>CAVVNA010000045.1:0-51224 GCA_963749275.1 uncultured Acidobacteriaceae bacterium | reverse complement strand
GAATGCATTCGACACGATGGAAATGTTGGAACGCTACCGCGGCCACTTCTATAACTGGTACGACACAGAGTCTTTGAAACCGCTGTTGCCTATGTACATTTCGACCGTAGACAGCGGGAACCTCGTAGGTCACCTGCTGACACTGCGACCGGGGCTGCTCGCGATTCCCGATCAGAAGATTCTGGGTGCGCGATTATTTGAGGGTCTGAATGACACGTTAAGTGTCCTCCTGGACGTGACCAGTGAAGACGTGACCAGTGAAGACATGGCCAGAGAAGACGTGGCCAGAGAAGACGTGGGCAGAGAGGCGGGCCCGGTCCAACTTACCCGGTTCCAGAAGGATTTGAAATCCGCATGTGACTCCCCGCCTGCTTCGCTCGCGGAGGCGCGGCGCAGCCTCGGCCGGTTGGCTGCGTGCGCCGTGGAATTCGCCAGCAGCCTCACCGCCGATTCTGAGAGCGAGGCGATGTGGTGGGCAAGGGCGTTTGCTAGCCAGTGCCAGAGCGCTCTGGATGAGTTGACGTTTCTCGCTCCCGATGCACTCGAAGAGATCCCGACGCTGCGCCAGTTGGCTAGTCTCGCGGGGGACCTCCCGCATAGCCAACGCGCCGCGTCGAGAATCGCTGCCATCGAAAATCTCGCGCGCCAATGCAGCGAATTCGCCCGTGTGGACTATGACTTTTTGTTCGACGAGGCTCGTCATCTACTTACTATCGGTTACAACGCCGGGGAGCACCGGCCGGACCCGAGTTACTACGATCTGCTCGCTTCGGAAGCAAGATTATGCAGTTTTGTGGGGATTGCACAAGGACAACTGCCGCAAGAGAACTGGTTTGCCCTGGGCCGCCTCCTCACCACCGCAGGTGGAGATCCGATTCTCCTTTCCTGGAGCGGATCGATGTTCGAATACCTCATGCCGCTCATCGTGATGCCGACCTACGAAAACACGCTGCTCGATCAGACCTACCGGGCCGCCGTGGCCAGGCAGATCGAGTACGGGACAAAGCGCGGAGTGCCTTGGGGTATCTCGGAATCCGGTTACAACTCCATCGACGCTCGTCTCAACTATCAGTACCGCGCGTTTGGCGTACCGGGCATGGGTTTTAAGCGCGGGCTCGCGGACGATCTGGTGATTGCGCCGTATGCCTCGGCGTTGGCGCTGATGGTAGCGCCCGAGGAGGCCTGCCTGAATCTTCAGGCACTCGCCGCGGACGGCCTCCAGGGGGAATACGGCCTGTATGAAGCGATCGACTACACTCCTTCGCGTGTGCCCCGCGGGCATTCGAACGTCGTGGTCAGGTCGTTCATGGCGCATCACCAGGGCATGAGCTTGCTGTCGTTGGCCTACCTGCTTCTTGATCGTCCCATGCAAAAGCGATTCCAGTCGGATCCGGCGTTCCAGGCGGCCGCGCTCTTGCTCCAGGAGCGGGTGCCCAAGGCCATAGCATCTTATTCGCACCTCGCCGAACTCTCCGACGTCGGTGCTGCTGCGAACGGCTCGGAAGCGCCCGTTCGCACTTTCACCAGTCCTGCCACGCCTATGCCGGAACTGCAGTTGCTCTCGAACGGCAGATATCATGTCATGATCACAAACGCCGGAGGCGGCTACAGTCGCTGGAAGAATATTGCGGTGACGCGCTGGCGCGAAGATGGTACCTGCGACAACTGGGGTACATTTTGCTATATCCGTGCCGTCGCCAGCGGCGATTTCTGGTCCGCCACATTTCAGCCGGCGCTCCAAGAGGCGGACCGCTACCAAGCCATCTTCTCCGAGGGGCGGGTGGAGTTCCGCCGCCGCGACCACCAGTTCGACACCTATACAGAGATAGCGGTTTCGCCAGAGGATGACATCGAGGTGCGGCGCCTCACCATCACTAACTCCTCGCGAGCGCGCAGAGCCATCGAGGTCACCAGTTACACGGAGGTCGTTCTCGGATCGTCTGCGGCGGATGCGCTTCACCCCGCCTTTAGTAATTTGTTCGTGCAGACTGAGATCATCCGCGACAAGCGGACGATTCTCTGCACTCGCCGGCCCCGCTCTCCAGAAGAGCAGCCGCCATGGATGTTCCACTTAGTGGCCGTTCATGGGGCGAAGATCGAAGAAATATCCTACGAAACTGACCGGATGCGCTTCATCGGCCGGGGACGCACTATCGCCAATCCACAAGCCATGGCCGATCATGCGCCGCTCTCGGGCCGCGAGGGGTCGGTGCTGGATCCGATCGTCGCCATCCGTCATGAAATCGTGCTCAATCCGGAAGAAAAAGTGACGATCGACATCGTGTCCGGCATCGGCGAGACGCGCGCCGCCTGCTTGGGCCTTGCTGAAAAATACCAAGATCGGCGTCTCGCGGACCGCGTCTTCGGTCTCGCCTGGACACATAGCCAGGTGCTCTTGCGGCAGATCAATGCTACAGAGGCCGACGCACAGCTCTATGGACACATGGCTGGCTCGATCGTGTTCGCCAATTCCTCGCTCCGCGCGGACGCGAGCGTCCTCATGAAGAACCGCCGTGGGCAGTCCGATCTGTGGGGCTACTCCATTTCCGGCGACCTGCCCATCGTGCTGCTCGAGATCGGAGATCCGGCCAACATCGACCTCGCACGCCAACTCATCCAGGCCCACGGTTACTGGCGCCTAAAAGGACTGGCGGTGGACCTGCTGATCTGGAACGAAGATCACTCCGGCTACCGGCAGGTTCTGCAAGATCAGATCATGGGACTGATTTCCGCAGGGGTTGAAGCCACCTTGACAGATCAACCGGGCAGCATCTTTGTAAGACCCGGGGACCAGATATCGAGCGAGGACCGCATTCTGTTCCAGTCGGTCGCCCGCGCCATCCTTTCGGACAGCCGCGGATCGCTGGCGGACCAGTTGCTGCGCCGCCGCGCCGAAGAAGTCACCGTTCCACAACTTCCCGTCTCCCGAGTCCGGCGGCCTGAGCCCGCTGCCGTCGCCGCCGCACCTCGCTCCGATCTGATCTTCTTCAACGGAATGGGCGGATTCACCCCGGACGGGCGCGAGTACATCATTACGACTACCGAGCGGGAAATGACTCCGACGCCATGGGTCAATGTGCTGGCGAACGCGGGCTTCGGAACCGTCATTTCAGAGAGCGGTCTGGCCTGCACCTGGAGTGAAAATGCCCACGAGTTCCGCCTCACTCCCTGGGGCAACGATCCCGTGAGCGATTCGAGCGGAGAGGCGTTCTATATCCGCGATGAAGATAGCGGCCACTTCTGGTCACCCACGCCGATGCCCAGACCCGGCGCGACGCCGTATACCATCCGGCACGGATTCGGCTACAGCGTCTTCGAGCACACAGAGGGCGGCATCCGCTCCGAAATGTCGGTTTACGTGGCCGTCGACGCGGCCATCAAGTTTACGGTGTTGAAAGTGCGAAATGAATCGGGCCGATCGCGCCGGCTCTCCGCCACCGGATACGTGGAATGGGTTCTCGGCGACCTGCGGCCGAAATCGGCGTTGCACGTGGTCACCGAAATTGACCCCAACGGCGGCGCACTGTTTGCGCGCAACTCCTACAACACGGAGTTCGCCGATCGGGTTGCCTTTTTCAACGTAGACGATCGCAGCCGCACCATGACCGGCGATCGCACAGAGTTCCTGGGCCGCAACGGCACACTTCGGAACCCGGCGGCTATGAGCCGAGCCCGGCTGTCCGGGAGAGCGGGCGGTGCTTTGGACCCCTGTGCCGCGATCCAGGTTCCGTTCGAGTTGGGCGACGCGCAAGAGCGTGAAATCGTCTTCACTCTCGGCGTAGGCCGTGGCGAAGATGACGCTCACAACCTGGCGGATCGTTTCTCTGAATCGCCTGCCGCCCATGACGAACTCGAAGCGGTATGGCAGTACTGGAAGCACACGCTGGGCGCGGTGCAGGTGGAAACGCCCGACCAGTCGCTCAACGTCCTGGCTAACGGCTGGCTCCTCTACCAAACTCTGGCCTGCCGTTTTTGGGCGCGGAGCGCATTCTACCAGCCGGGGGGCGCCTTCGGTTTCCGCGACCAGTTGCAGGACGCGATGGCGCTTATCCATGCCGAGCCGCGCCTGCTTCGTGAGCACCTGATCCTCTGCGCGTCCCGTCAGTTTCGCGAGGGCGATGTCCAGCATTGGTGGCATCCCCCATCAGGCCGAGGCGTGCGCACGCACTGTTCGGATGATTACCTCTGGCTGCCCCTGGCGACATCCCGCTACGTTCTCGGCACGGGGGATACCGGGGTATTGGACGAACCGATACAGTTCCTCGATGGCCGTCCGGTTAACGCGGAAGAGGACTCGTATTACGATCTCCCCAACCGGTTTGGAGAGACGGCCAGCTTGTACGAACACTGTGTGCGAGCCAT
The DNA here is from genome assembly GCA_963749275.1 of uncultured Acidobacteriaceae bacterium. Classification (GTDB taxonomy): domain Bacteria; phylum Acidobacteriota; class Terriglobia; order Terriglobales; family Acidobacteriaceae; genus Acidiflorens. The sequence goes on along the minus strand of CAVVNA010000045.1, from coordinate 46,862 downwards.
CCTCAGGGGCCTGCGCTTTGGAGAACACGGCCTGCCGCTTATGGGTTCCGGTGACTGGAACGATGGCATGAACCTGGTTGGCCAAGAGGGTAAAGGCGAAAGCGTCTGGTTGGGGTTCTTCCTCTATGACGTGCTGCTGCGCTTCGCTGAGGTTGCGGGCGTGCATGGCGACACGCCCTTTGCCGAACGCTGCCGCCGCGAGGCGGCTCAGGTACGTCAGAACATTGAGCTGCACGGCTGGGATGGAGAGTGGTACCGCCGCGCCTACTTCGACGACGGCTCCCCGCTGGGATCAGCCAGTAACCCCGAATGCCAGATCGATTCGATTGCGCAGAGTTGGTCCGTTCTATCCGGAGCGGGCGATGCCGAGCGCACACGCATGGCGATGCGGGCAGTGGATCAGCGCCTCGTTCACCGCGACTGGCGGTTAGTCCAACTCCTCGATCCGCCGTTCGACAAGTCGGATTTGAATCCCGGCTACATCAAGGGATACCTTCCGGGCGTGCGCGAGAATGGCGGTCAATACACTCATGCGGCCATCTGGGCGGCGATGGCGTTCGCCCAATTGGGAGACAGCCAGCGAGCCTGGAAACTCTTCGCCCTGATCAACCCCGTGAGCCACGCGGAAAGTGCGAAGGCTATTGCGACCTACAAAGTGGAGCCGTACGGCGTGGCCGCTGATGTGTATGCACTGTCGCCGCACATTGGCCGCGGGGGATGGACATGGTACACAGGGTCTGCCGGATGGATGTACCGGCTGATTGTGGAATCGCTCTTGGGGCTGAGACTGGACGTGGACAAACTGCACTTTGCTCCGTGCCTTCCCGACCATTGGAAAGAGTTCAAGGTGCATTACCGATATCGGGAGACGGTATATCACATCGCCATCGTGCAGGGGACGGCCGGGCATGGCGAGACGAGTGTTACGGTGGATGGCGTCAAGCGACAATGCAACGTCATTCAACTGGTTGACGACCAGCAGGAGCACGCGGTCGAGCTGAGGCTAAACACTTCCAACAGCGGCGCTGAGGCACAGCCCAACATCAACATCAAAAACAAGGAAGAAGCCCGCCTGCCCGACGCTTCCTGATTAAGATTGAGGACGGAAAGCTGTATGGAATCCAACGTACCAACGCGATTGAACAGGGTAGCGGCCAGGCAGACCGTGACGCTGACCCATTACGGTCGCAAGTCCGGCAAGCCTTACGATGTCACGATCTGGTTCGTCGTGGACGGCGACAAAGTCTATATCGGAACCGCGAACGTGAATCGTCAGTGGGTGCGCAACGTGCAAAAGACGCCGCAAGTCAAGTTGTCCATCGGGGGTGAGACGTTCGGCGGCACAGCACGCTTCCTCACCGACCGCGCCGAGCATGAACACGCCATGGCGGCGATTCGAAGGAAGTACTGGATGTATCGGCCGATCATTGCGCTGGGTCAGGTTCTTACGGCTATCGGAGCGATGCGCGATCGGTCGGGAGCGTTCGAGGTAACGTTGGCGGTATAGAGAGAGGTGCGGAAGCGTACCTCAAGCAGCTCGAATTTTGTTCCAGATGACGACATCAAGCTCGCACCGGCTCTTCGATCCCATATCCACCAAATAACGGGAGTCGTGGGGGCTGCATCGTGGAGACGGGATATCCGTAAGCGGATATTCCATGACTTGCTCTCCCCTATCCAGGCAGGTGGGACAGAGAACGTCTCGTTCCAAGAGCCAGTAAGCTTTGGCTTGGGGCCTGTGGCTCACAGCGATTGCCTGGGCGACCTGTTCTTCGCCGTTCAGCCAGCCGCTCAGTTCCTCGGTGCCGTCCTCGAGGATTATTCTGACCTGATATTCACTCCCATGGTCGTGCGCCATGTGTCTTCTCCCGATGTGTTTTGTCCCGGCGCTAGGATGGATTCGGAAACTTCGGATTTCTTAACTCAAATGTTACTTTGGACGGAGAGGGCCAGTCAATACTGGGAACCTTGTATAGAAACGCACTTTGCTAAGCCCTCATACTCAGCCCCCACCCGCCCAGGGATGGCGGCCGCGTCGCAACCAGCCAGAGCGGGCACCCCAGCCCCAGCGCCGAGCACGTTGGTAACTTTGAGCGATTCGGCCTGCGAGTCGACAATATCAATAGACGCTGCAACCCCTCTTCTCTCGCTACCACCGGGGGCGGTGCAGGGAAGGCTATGTCCTCAAATCAGGTGAAATTCATGGCAACAACCAAGATCGAAAAAGCAGGCGTTTCCTTTGGCATTGGCCGGCACGGCGGGTCGATGGTAATCGAAGTTCGCGCCCACCACGACACCATTTCCGCACTTAGGGGCGTTCAGTTTGGCTTCGAACTCCTGAACGGAATCACCGTCCAGCAAGCGAAGAAAATCCTGGATGTGCTGAACGAGAACGTAATCGGCGCGTTTGTCATTACCGCGTCGGATGACAAGCAGCAAGCGGCGTCAATCTGACGAAGTCGCAACCAAACGCTGAAGCCGCAAATGACACCTATGGATGATCGCAGTATGGACGATCGCAGGAGCGAACGTTTTGGGCGCTACGAGATCCTCTCCGAGTTGGGGCGGGGAGCCATGGGAGTTGTCTACAAAGCACGCGATCCCAAAATCAACCGAGTGGTCGCCGTAAAGACCGTTTCGCTGGCCGGTCAACCCCCGGAAGAGGAACGCGAGTATCGCGAGCGTTTCTTTCGCGAAGCGGAAGCTGCGGGCCGCCTGTCGCATCCTGGAATCGTAACCATCTTCGATGTGGGCGAGGAACCGGAGACGCGCGTTCCTTACATCGTGATGGAATTTGTTGGGGGGCAGTCCCTCGACAAGCTGCTGTCGCGGGACGACCACAAGTTACCGCTGGAGACAGCCCTACAGCTAACCATCGAACTGGCGGAAGCGCTGGATTGCGCCCACGATCAAGGCGTGGTTCATCGCGATCTGAAGCCCGCGAATATTCTGTTGACCGAAGACGGCCACGCCAAAATCGCCGACTTCGGAGTGGCGAAACTCAACCTCGCCAACCATACTCTGGCGGGACGTGCGTACGGCACACCCGCTTACATGTCGCCCGAACAATTGAATGGCGAAGCGGTGGATGGGCGGTCGGACTTGTTTTCCCTGGGGGTGATCCTATACACGGTCCTGACAGGTTACCGGCCGTTTCAAGGCAACAGCGCCCTTACGGTGTCGTTCAAGGTAGTCAACCACGAACCGGTACCGGCGACCGTTCTCGATGCCGAGTTGCCGCAGGGACTGGATCACATCATTACACGGGCGATGGCGAAAGATCCCGCCGAACGTTATCAAAGCGGCATGGAGATGGTGCAGGACATCCAGAAACTACGGGAAGGACGAGAGCCTTTGAGCAACACCAAGGCGAAGCTGCCAGGTTTGCCCGCGGACGGAAGCGCCCGCCAAACGGTTGCCGCTAAACAGCAGCCAAGCGCGCACGCTCTGCTCCCGTGGCACGGGGCAGCGGAGAAGTTGCTGGAGCAGATCCGGGAGAGCTCTGTGGCCGGCGTCTTGGTACTGGCCGGACTTTTCATCCTTGGGCTCTGGGCCATTTCGTTTGGCCCCCAAGGAGTGCGATCGAGAGCCGCCGGGCCGTTGCCACTCGCGGGTGAGGTTGCGACCGACAAAACGGTGGCGACGCCGACGGAGCCAGCCGCGACGGTTCCTTCGATTGCCAAAGCGCCGGCGCCAGTCGTGGAAAAGCTTTCGAAGCAGGTTCCGGCAGGCCGAACCCATCCGTCCCCAACGAAAGTGGCCCGCGCCAGCTCACCAACGGTTTCTCCAGTAGCTTCGCCAGCTACTTCGCCGGCAACTTCTCCGGCCACTGCTCCAGCCACCTTGGAAATCGAGGTGGAGCACCGTTTCGCGGAGGCCCAACTGTCAATCTGGGTGGATGATCGCTTGACTTATACGCACCAGTTGGCAGGAACGGACAAGAAACATCTGGTCGTGTTCCACCATGTCCAGGGCCATGAATTCCATGCCATGCAGGTGTCACCCGGGAAACATAGTCTTAAGGTGCAGGTGACCTCTGATGGAGCCGCCTATGACCAGTCCGCGACAGCGGCGGGCGAGTTTGTCAGCGGACAGGAAAGCGTGCTGCGAATCAACTTCAGTAAGCACGGCGAGATTAACCTGAGCCTGCAATAGTTAGAGCTTTGCCGTTCCCATCCGTCATTTCCCACCTATCATTTCTTGGCCGTTTGTTTTCTCCTCATGCATTGTCCAACTTGCATTGTCCGACACGCATTGTCCGAGGCTGCGATCGCGTGTGAGGAATGCCGTTGACTTCGCGAGGTATTTTTTGCTGTACTTGATCTGCTAATCACGGTGAAGGAGTTCACCGTCAACCGCTGTCCCAAATCTTAAGCCGGGCCCAGCTGATGACTCCTGACAAGCGGATTTGTTTGTCGCGGAGTTATGGCGCCAGGCAGCGATCCGCAGAACTATCCGGCTTCAAGCGTTGACCTCAGCCCTTCCTCATAGCCATAATTGCTCCGGGTGTTGGAGTTCGCCCTTAACCGCCCAACGGGCAGATGACTCCTACGAAGAGGGGAAGTTTCTTGGTAGGGGTGTCGGTGCCGTTTCCCTCGATCCAAGAGGTTTCCAATCTTCAGTTATTTAAGCCAGTTGCGCAAAGCAGTTGCGCAAAGCGAGAGAGGCGCCTGCTTGCGTCTTGAGGGAGCAGGTGATGCGACGCGATGCCTGAAGAGTCGGCAAATTCGCTCAACTCGAATCATGAGCGGCGTCTGAGCGTAACCTGCCGCTACATCGACAAACTGCTTGCGGATATGGAGAGCATATTAAGTATCTCCTCGTCCAAGCTGGCTTTCCCGCAGTACACTTCCGATCTCACTTCCGCCCAAAGGCGCGTGATTGAGGACTACATCAGCCGCATCCGGGCGCAGCTGATTCGGGTGCTGGATGGGCAACACATCGAACGACCGCCGGCCGATATTCCTGTGGCACGGTCACTCCACTCGACGCTTACCTTCGTAGACATCACGGTTGAGGAGTTGAGGCCCGAATACATGCGCGGCTACGGTGAAGTCCCGCCCCAAGCCGCAGTCGAACTGAACAGCATTGCCGGGGAACTCCAGGGCCTGGTGAGAGAACTGGATCGGTATCTAATGCGTGGTGCAGGAGAGAACCTGCAGCAGCAACTGGAGAAGCTGAAGCAAACGGGCGCCGAGGTGCCACTTCTCCGAAGGGAAAAGTTGGGACCGATCGTCGCCGAAGACGAGCGCGTGGAATTTCGTTCCACATCCACAGTGCCCTTGGCATCTGTAGCGTCCGAGGAGCAGCAAGCCGCCCCTGAGAATTCTCATGGGGAGTCAGCACTCTTGCGCCTGGCCGAGTTGGCTGAGGAGTTTGACGCCGAGCAAGTTGCTGCCGATGCGCGGTCCGTGGCGGAACGCGTATCCGAGGGACGCTTCTATGTTGCCTGTATAGGTCAGTTCAAGCGCGGCAAATCCTCTGTCCTGAATGCGCTGGTGAGCGACAGCGTACTGCCCACTGGGGTCGTGCCAGTTACTACCGTGCCCACGATCGTCCGCTACGGCAGCCATGCGACCGCTCGCGTGCGCTTTGAAGCCGGCGGGTGGACAGATATTCCGGTTAAGACCGTCGATGAGTATGTCTCTGAAGAGAAGAACCCTGAGAACGCTAAGCATGTCGCCGGATTGGAGATCTTTGTGCCCAGCCCGCTGCTTGCGACCGGCATGTGTTTTGTGGATACGCCAGGGTTGGGATCGGTGTTCACCGGCAACACGGCAGCGACCCAGGCCTTCATTCCGCATATTGATGCAGCGCTGGTCGTGATCGGGGCGGATCCTCCGCTGGCAGGGGAAGAACTTGTACTGGTTGAGGCGGTTGCGCGGCACGTTCAGGATCTCATCTTCACTGTGAACAAGGCGGATCGGACTACGGATGCAGAACGAGCCGCAGCGGTGGCTTTCGCGCGACGGCAACTCGAAAAGCGACTTCAACATTCTGTCGGGCCTTTGTTCGAGGTTAGCGCGGCGGAACAGCTTGGACATAGGGGCACGGGGCGGGACTGGGACAAGCTGGTCGCGGCGCTTAGACATTTGGTCGAGGGCTCGGGCCGGCGCCTGATCCGGGCAGCCTGCGAACGCGGAGTTGAGCGGATCAGCGAGCAGCTTCTCGTGATCGTCACGGAAGAACGCGAGGCGCTGCAGCGGCCTATCGAAGAGTCGGAGAGCCGTATCGCTGTTATGAAGCAGACGATCGCCGATGCCGAGCGGTCGATGCGGGAACTCGCATATCTCTTCATGGCTGAGCAACAGCATCTCTCAGACATGTTTGTCGACCGGCATAAGTCGTTTCTTGCACGAGTACTGCCGCAGGCGAGCGAGGAGTTAGACGTTGCACTGCAGTCCATATCTTGCTGGTTAGGTCCATCTTACCGCCGTCGTATCTTCCGCGAGGCGCAGGAAATCGCACGAAGTCATGTCGTGCCGTGGTTAAAACCCGAGCAGGAAGACGCAGAGCAAGAATATCGGCGGGTTGCGTTGCGATTCGTGGAGATGGCGAACGAGTTTCTCAAGAAACTTGCGAATGCCGGTATTCCCGAGCTGGCGCGGATGCCCCATGCTCTCGATCCGGAACGTGGATTTCGCGTTCGCTCGGAATTCATTTTCTTGGATTTCATTGAAGTGGCGCAGCCTGCATCGCCCCTGCGCTGGCTGGCTGACCTGACTCTTGGCCTGGTGGGCGCCCGAAAGATCATTAAGAACGATGCCCAAAGGTTTCTCACCAGGCTGCTCGAATTCAACAGCACCCGTGTGCAGAGCGATATTCTCAACCGGGTTCAGGAGAGCCGAGGGAAGTTAGAAACCGAGATTCGCAAGTTGTTACACGAAGTCAGCCGCATTGCCGAACAGGCACTGGCCCGCGCCAAAAGAGTACGCGAAGAGGGTGCCCCGGCAGTTGAAGCGGAGTTACGGCGGCTCGACGCCTTGGAACGGGAAGTGCGCGAACTTGGTTCGCCAGAGATCTCATGAAATTGATGGGAGAAACACTTCCACAGAAGGACGAGAGAACGACGAGCATTGCGTCCGCGCTGTACGATGGCTGTAGCCTTTGAATCCCATGGAGCGTGTCATGATAGCTGCACTCGCGAACCTGCAACCTGAACCGGTATGGAAGCACTTTGACAGATTGGCGGCGATTCCCCGTGCCTCCACCAAGGAGGCCGCAGCGCGCGACTACGTCTGGGCGCTGGCCACCAAGCTGGATCTCGAATCCGTGCAGGACGATGCCGGCAATCTCGTGATCCGGAAACCTGCGCGGCCGGGACGCGAGGGAGCGCCGATGGCTCTCTTGCAGGGCCACCTCGACATGGTATGTGAGAAGAACGAGGCAACAGTTCATGACTTCGATTCCGATCCTATCAAGGTAGTAAGAGATGGGGACTGGCTAAAGGCAGAGGGCACGACCCTGGGCTCCGATAACGGAGTCGGCGTGGCCGCCGCACTGGCCGTGATGGAGAGCAATAACATTGCCCATGGTCCGCTGGAATTCCTGTTCACCATTGACGAGGAGACCGGACTAACGGGCGCCTCGGCATTCAAGGGTGGCTTGCTGAAGTCCAAGTATTTCCTCAACCTAGACAACGAAGAGAAGGGAACACTCTGTATCGGTTGTTCAGGCGGCGTCAAAACGACCGCTCAACGTAAAGTCGGGCTTCGTCCTGCAAGCGCAGGCTCGGCTTGGCGGATCAAGGTGTCTGGCCTGAAGGGTGGCCACTCCGGTGTCGATATCCATCAAGGGCGCGGCAATGCCCTGCGCATCATGGGTGGGGTTCTTCAGGTCTTGCTGGATCGTCTTCCGATCGAAATCGCCGAGGTCAACGGTGGAAGCGCGCAAAATGCGATTCCGCGCGAAGCCGCGGCCTTGGTGCTAGCCGACCCCTCGCGCGAGAGTGAACTCAAATCGCTGGTAGCCACCGCCGAAAGTGGATACAAAGCCGACCTGGGAGGATTCGATTCCGGACTGCAGATCACGGTCGAGAAAGCTGAACGCCCGGGAAATGTGCTGGACGCGACTGACGCGAAACAAACGGTAGCGCTGCTCGCGAGCTTGCATCATGGCGTGCTGGCTATGAGTCCCGACGTTGCCGGCTTAGTCCAGACCTCCACGAACCTGGCGACTGTCACGACGAAGGGCGACGTGGTGGAGATTGTTACCAGTCAGCGGAGTGCGATCGAGAGCAGCATGCTGGCCGCCGCCCGCATGGTTGCGACGGTATGCCGTCTGGCGGGGTTCGAAGTCGAGCATGGAGGCAAATACCCCGGCTGGAAACCCGAGCCTAACAGCGACATCGTGCGCACGCTTCAGGAGGTGCACAAGAAGCTTTTCGGCGAACCGGCAAAGCTGATCGCCATGCACGCTGGCTTGGAGTGTGGCGTCATTGGCGAGAAATATCCCGGCATGCAGATGGTGTCTTTTGGTCCGACGATCGTGGATCCTCACAGTCCGAACGAGCGCGTGCAGATATCGTCGGTGGAAAGTTTCTGGAACTACCTTAAGCTGGTACTCGAGAACATGTGAGCAGGAACTCAGGCCGCCTGACTGAAGCTATGCGGCCTCGAGATTAGCGTACACGAATCCATCATTCCGGCTGCGGTCGCGACCATGGTGCTGCAACCGCGCCGCCCGTCCACTTACGAAATTTTCACGGCGGGCTATTGACTTTTGTGGTTCATTGGGAGCGTCGTCATGGGAAGTTGTACGATAATTCGACTACTTAGCTAACTATCTTTTCGGTGGCTGCGCAGATCATTACAATCCCGATATTCATAGAAGTGCGAGGAGTCTCATTTCGAGCCACAGGAAAGAGAGCTTTACACTTTGCTGAAGAACTCGCTTTCGGACTCTTCGTTGCTAATAACGAGTTCTCCAGATTCGGCTCCAGTCGCGGGTTTCCCATCTGTTGCCGAAGAAGGGGTCGGTTGCCGAACTTGGTATTCTTCAGCAAACCATTTAGCCCTGGAGTGGAGCAGCATCCTTCTCCAGAAATCCATACATTAGATACGTTCTAAGTAAGTAGCGTGCTGTGCTCGGCTCATGTGTTGTCGAGCGTGATTCCCAATACGACGCTATGTGACCGGCGTCACAGATTCGCCAGCCAAAACAACGTAGATTTCGACCCCATGTTCTGGGCCGAAGGTCTGAGCCAAGCCTGAACGAGGAGACATCATCTATGTTGAAGCTGAAAAAGTGGTTGTTGAGCTTACTTGCGATGGCCGTCATAGCCGTGCCGGCCATGGCGGGAAACAACGACGCGAAAACGGCAAATGGAAATACTGCCAACACAACCAGCGCAGAAGCGAGCCCCGCTCCGGCAAGTCCAAGCCCGAGCCCCAGTCCAAGTCCAAGCCTAACCTCGACCACCGCCGATGCGGATGTTACAGCATTGCTCGGTGTGCTTGTGAAAAAAGGAGTTCTGGATTCCGCCGAGGTCAACGCCATTCGGAACGCCTCGCCCACAGCTCAATTTCAAGCCCTTGTCGAAACCCTCAGTCGCAAGGGTTTATTGAGCGCAGCGGATTTGTCCGTGGCCGCGAAGCCCGCAGCGCAACCCGCTATTGTCCTCGCGGCGGCTCCGGTTGCGGTTCCGGAAACCGTCTCCACATCCCTCGCAAGCGCGGAACCCGAGTCCTCGTCGCAAGCTGCTGGTGCTAAGCCGCCAATGCCGCCGCCACCGGCGGTGGTCCCGGCGATTGTTCCGATCCGGGTGTTCCCAGTTGACCCGCCCAAGACCGGAGGTCTAAGTGGTATAAAGGCGGGCCCGATCACGCTTGCGCCTTACGGCTTCATCAAGGCGTCGGTCGTCCATGACAGCAGCGACCCCGATGGCGACGACTTCCCGTTTCCCGGCATATGGCTGAATGCTGGGCCTAACTCGACCTTGAACACCGGCCCAACGAAGGATCCCGAGGTCCACGTCAAGGCGCGGTCCACGCGCTTTGGGCTCAACCTCGAATGGCCTGACATTTCGAAGAACCTGACGCTTACCGGCAAGATCGAGGGCGACTTCGAAGGCAACTTCAGCGAAGTCGACAACCGCGACGTTTCCTCGATTCGCAGCAATATGCCGCAATTGCGTTTGGCCTTCGTCCGCATGGATTACCACGCCAGCGATGCCACCGACATCTTCTTCGTAGGTGGACAGGACTGGACGCTTTTCGGATCCGGCGCACTGACCGATATGTTTGAAACCACATTCAATGCCGCATTTTGGGGCGACGTTTACACCCGTTCGCCACAACTGCGGGTCGGCTTCGTGCAGACGCTAAGCAGAGAGCACAAAGTCAAGCTCGAGGGTCAATTTGGGATCATGATGCCGAGCACGGGTGAAATCCTGAAGCTCGGGAACGCGGCCGGCAACGGTCTCGCTGCCCAGCTCGGACAAGGCGAGCGCGAGGGTGCCGACGCCGACCGTCCCGAGTGGGAAGGCAGAGCGGCCTTGAGTTTCCAACTCGACAAGGCCCCAGGCGTCGCCCCGGCACAAATCGCTCTGAGCGGATTCCGTTCCAGGCGCACGTCGATCGTTCCCAATTCGTCGTACTGCCTTGTATCCGCAACGGAGACTTGCAGCCCACTCCCCGCAAACACAACTATTATTCCAGCAAACTACCAGGCTGCCTTTCCGAATGGCTTTGAAGCTTCCAGCGTGATGTGGGGCGGCCAAATCACGGCGCAATTGCCCACCCGATGGTTTACTTTGGTGGCGAGCGCTTATAAAGGCGCCGATATGCGCTTCTACTTCGGCGGCCAAATCAACTCTTTTTACACCAACGTAAGCGGGCTAACGAACGTCGTAGGTCCCTTCGAAACTGCCGATGGCGGTCCGCTGGCTGCTGCCGGTGGCGCCCTCCTCGGAACGAACGCGGCTGGACAGGTCGTGGTTGCTCCGCAGAAGCCCATCCAAGGCTTTGGCGGATTCGTCCAGCTCGGCTTGCCGCTTTCCCGGTGGTTCAATGCCAATCCGCATGGCCACAACGCTGGTTGGCAGGTTCTCTTCACCGTCGGCAAGGACCAGGTGGTGGATAGGGACCAGAACGCCGCCAATGGCAATACCTGCGCCTCCGCAGACTATGTCAAGGGCGTAAGCGGCGTGACCTGCGGTGGGGGACTCCCGCTTTCGATGGGCAAGATGGGTGTGGCGACCCTGTACTACAAATTCAACAACTGGTGCCGGTTCGGCTTCGAGCAGTCGGTCTACGCCACCCGTATATACGACCACGCCGACGCATACGTAATTGCCGGAGTTAAGTCCAACGAATGGCAGGATCACCGCTCGGAGTTCGGGCCGATCTTTACGTTCTAGACCGTAATTTTCCCCAGCGGGCCAAAACCCGGCCCGCTGGGGTCTCCGGTCGGATGACTGAAATGGCCGGTACAGATTGAGCGCACTGGCTGCCAACAGAAGGGGGACGGGCTCGACTCGGGCGATGGCCCGCCGGTGAGTCTGTCCTCCCAAACCTCCTCCAGCGGGGAAAGCTATTGTGCGGGACACGCCAAGGGAGCACAATACAACGAATCTGCGGGACCGGCTTCCAGAATCGTTCGGGGAAGCGGGCATGCGGCAGATGCACCCGCAGTGTTTGGAGGAGTTGGTTTGATGAGTATGCGTGGAATAGCGGCCCTGCAGGCAGGTCTTCTGTTGGTGGCCATGTTCGCGAACGCCGCTTCGCAGAAAAACACGATGCGGATCACGGTCCTGGATTCTGAAACTCGATCGTTGAGCACTGACGACAACGGCGTTCCGATCGATTGCGAGCAAGTCACTTTCGACGCATATTGCCGTTCCACTAGAGCCCCGCAAATGACGAGTATTTTGCTGGTGCAGGAAGGCAACGAGCCGCCGTTCCGTATCAGTTGCAGAATTGAGTCAAAATATTCCCGGTGCATACCGTTGCCCAAGGGTGAAACTTTCGACGCGAGAAGAGAGAAACATGGCATCATCGTGTACTACGTGGATGACAAGGGCAAGGCGCGAAGCGAGTTGTACAAGCTGGTAGATGCGGGCGGAAAGGCCGGTCCGCGGGCGACTGCGGCCGCAGTTGCGCCGCCTCAGAGTCCACCAGCCCCCGCGCCCGCTCCGCACGCGGCGGCGCCGGTGCAGAATTCACCGGCCTCCGCGCCCGTCCCTCCGCCGGTCGCCGCGCAGGGAGTCCTTAAGGCGAAGGTAAAGTGTAATTTCACTTCGACACCCTCCGGGGCGGACATCACCATTGACAGCTGGAGATATGTGGGCAGCACGCCATCCGAGATCAGCCTTAGTACTGGGACGCACGTCGTCGTCATTTCCAAGCCAGGGTTTGCCGAGTGGAAGCGGGAGCTTACGGTAGAGCCGGATTCAGTAGTGAATGTGACGGCTACTTTGGAAAAGACGCTGCCGTGAGCGGGATCGCGGTTGCAGGATAGCTTTGAGCTAGCGCCGATAGCGTGGTGGCTTAAAGGGTTAAAAAGGTTCGACTGTAACACGCAAAGTATCTGTATTCGTTCTCTCGCGTTATGGGTTCCACCTTCTGCCTAAGGTTGGACCGCCGTTCGATATCGCGAGAAAGCAGTACCACGTTGGGCAGGACCAGCGGGCCGAGTTGGGGCCGCTCTTCACCTTTTTGGCAAAGTTACTCCGTGCGTCGTCAACGCAATCGGGCGTAGTTGTTCAGTGTCTGCTTGAGGCGTTGGCCAATTCAAGAAAGAGCTAGCGCCGTATCCCGGATCGGTGGCCACGGCCGTCTTGAAGCGATACTTTGGTCCCGGTCTTCATTTCATATTTCTGTAAAGGAGAAAAACTGTGGCTAACGAAAATGTTGCATCCACCCACCTAAATCGTTGGTGGCACGTCGTCGGTGGGGTCTCCATGAACCTGGCGCTGGGCTCGCTGTATGCCTGGAGCGTATTTGTGGCCCCGCTGGAAAAGGAATTCCACTGGAAGCGCGCTGATACTTCCAATGTGTTCATCATCGCGGTGGTGGTCTTCGCGCTGACGTTCATTGTCGCTGGCCGGCTGCAGGATAAACTTGGACCTTTCAAGATTTCCCTGGTTGGCGCCATACTGGTAAGCTTGGGCTTTTTCCTCTGTTCTCAGGCCGACAGCCTCACCAAATTCTTCATCTTCTTCGGCGTCCTCGGGGGATTGGGCAACGGCTTTGGCTATGCGACTCCAATTCCTGTCATGTCCAAGTGGTTCCCGGACAAGCGTGGATTGGCGGTAGGGTTGGCGGTTGCCGGTTATGGCGGCGGTTCAGCCATCTTTGGCCCGCTGGCAGCGAACTACCTGATCCCGCACTTTGGCTGGCGAACGGCGTTTCAAGTGCTGGGCGGGATCTTCTTTGTGATGACGGTATTTGGCGCGTTCCTACTGAAGAACCCGCCGGCAGGCTACAAGCCTGCGGGCTGGACGCCAGCTCCGGCTTCCAAATCTGCGGCTACCACCTATGACTTCACTCCCGGCGAGGTGCTGCGTACACCGACGTTCTATTTTATGTGGATCGCCTATGCGTTTGGCTGCGCGGCCGGTCTCATGGTCATCAGCCAATTGGTACCGTTCGCCAAGAGCGTGGGTATTCCGACCACGACTCTGGCTGCGTATGGCTTGGTGGTGGGAGCAGCGGGCAACGCAGCAGGTCGCATCTTTTCGGGTTGGATGTCGGACGCGCTGGGCCGCATTAACGTGTTGCGCCTGATGATCGGCATCTCCATGGTGGCCATGCCCATTCTGTATTTTGTGGGCGGCAACGTCCTCGGTTTGTTCGTGATGCTGTTCATCGTCTACTGGTGCTACGGCACGCAGCTTTCGGTAAACGGATCAACGGCAGCCGACTTCTGGGGCACCAAGAACTTGGGCCTCAACTACGGCATGTTATTTACTGCCTGGGGCGTGGCCGGTCTGCTCGGTGGCCGCATCGGAGGCATGCTCTACGACAAGTACAAGAACTACCAGATGGCGTTCTACTCCGCGGCGGTTCTGGCGGCAATTGCTTTGGTCTGCGAACTGTTAGCCAAACGCCCAAGCGTGCCGGAAGGCGTGGCCGGAAGGAAGACAGTGGCAGCCTAGCTTCCGGAAGACCCTCCGGTCCGGAACAGGATGTTTCATCATTATGGGACTTGGGGCGTGAGGGCGCTCGGCCACGAGCGCTCACGCGCCCCTAAGGCCCGGGCCAGCGATCTATTTCGTTGCCTCGATTCTCCCCGACATTTCCAAATCCACATTTACCACCGGCTTCACTCTTAACAGGAAATTGCTCGGGTTTTTGATCCCCCACTTCACGTACGGCACCTCGAATTTGCTGATTCCCCTCCAGCGATCTCCCATCAACTCCGCATGAACCCGCGCCGTGAGATCATGGTCCCCGCCATGAATGGAAAAAACACCGCTAATCTCTACGTCCGATGCCCCAGACTGCCCCACTTTGCCCTCCACTTGCCTCGGACGGAAGACCACGTCGGGATATTTTGCCGTCTCCAAAATCTCCCTGTGCATGCGCGCATCGCGTGAGCCATTCCCACTTTCACCGCTCGCTGCGAAGACCACAATCTCGCCGCCAGCCTTCCCGGTTTCTGGATCGAAATGTACGGTTCCGCTCTTCACGGCGAACGTGCCGTGCACCGCGTGCAGCGTGCTGTCCACTGTCCAATGAGCTTTTGATTGTGCCGGGTCGAGCGTCAGCACAATTTCGGAAGCGGCGGCTTGCGTGGCTTGCTGCTGAGGCGGAGTCGGCGCAGCCGAGAGAAACAGGGCTAAGCTGAGGACGGCCGAGGCTCCAACGCTTAGGGATTTCAAGTCTTTCCCCGTGAGGGCTCTGCCGCTGACGCGCCAACCTCTACAGTATTCTCCCGAGTTCCCGTGCATTCCTTCCCTAGGACATCCAGATTCTACTGCGAATAAGACGTTTCTAGGATTCAACCAGTTCGAAATAAGGTCCGAAAACAAGGTTCGAAATAAACTTCGGTTCCGCTGCGACGGTCCTAACCGAATCGTCATCCAATACAAACGCTGGCGAATGCTCGTCCGTGCGGCCGCCCCTTTTGTGGGGATCGTCGGACGAGCATTCGCCAGTCCAATCCTGAGTTGGATTTTCGTATCGGATCTTCGGGTTGACCGAGAGCGTCGAATGCGTGTTGCAGAAAAAGGCTTGCTGGTGACTGACGAGTTCACGGAGCGCGCGTTTGATGCTCGCCGCCGAAGCGATGCTCTCTTTAATCTGTTGCGCGAGGACGCATTCTATGAACGGCCAATTCCAGAGCGCCACCGCATCATCTTTTATGTTGGTCACCTCGAAGCATTCGATTGGAATTTACTGAAAGAACTAGGGCCTGGACTGAAGAGTGCTCATCCGGAGTTTGATCGCCTGTTCGCCTTCGGCATCGATCCAGTTGGCGGCGGACTTCCCACCGATTTGCCATCCGATTGGCCCTCCTTGGAGATTGTCCGCGATTACGTGAACGATGTCCGCGACGCTCTCGATAAGAATCTTGCCCACATGATTCTCGAACCAAACTCTCAGACGCGCGACGGTTTTCCACCACGCACCTTGTTCAACGCCGCAATTGAGCATCGGCTGATGCATGTTGAAACGCTGGCCTACATGCTGCATCAGTTGCCGCTCGACGCGAAAGTGCGGCAACCCAATTCACTCCACTTGGCCGGGCCGCCCATCGTCCAGGGGATGGAGTCGGTCCCTGCCGGAGTCGTAACTCTGGGTCTCGCTCGGAGCTCTGAAAAGTTTGGCTGGGACAATGAGTATGCAGCTCACACCGTCGAAGTTCCAGCGTTTGAGATTGATCGGCACAAGGTGACCAACCGACAGTATCTCGAGTTCATGACGGCTGGCGGCTATGAGACGCGTGCGTTCTGGGAAGAGGATGACTGGAACTGGAAAACTGCTCACGGAATTTTTCACCCTTTGTTCTGGAAAAGGGAAGGCAATCGATCGTCCAGCCAGACGTCGGGCCAAAGGTCCAGCCAGAAGTCCGGCCACACCTGGCTGTGGCAGACCATGTTTGACGAAGTCCCGCTGCCGCTCGATTGGCCCGTGTATGTGAGCCAGGCGGAGGCGGCGGCCTACGCGCAATGGGCCGGGAAGTCGCTCCCTACCGAAGCGGAGTGGCAGCGCGCCGCCTACGGCACCATCGACGGAGCCACAAGACCGTACCCCTGGGGCAGCGAGGACGAGGCGCCCAATGCCAAACTCGGCAATTTTGATTTTCACCGTTGGGACCCGGTGCCGGTGAACGCGTTCTCTGAAGGCCAGAGCGCTGACGGCGTTCACGGTCTGCTCGGCAACGGGTGGGAATGGACCTCCACCGCTTTCGGTCCCTTTCCTGATTTCGAGCCGTTTTCGTTTTACCGCGGGTACTCGGCTGATTTTTTTGATGGCAAGCATTTTGTCATGAAGGGCGGCTCGGCGCGTACGGCTGCGTGCATGTTGCGATCCACCTTTCGCAACTGGTTCCAGGCGCACTACCAATATGTGTACGCGGGCTTTCGCTGCGTTAACCGCTGATGGTCGAGTTCACGCTGGAAGGGGATTCAGAAATGCTGCTTCACACGATTAACTCCCACGCCATTAACTCTCACGCGCTTAGCAGTGGCGCTTACGAATTCGCCTCCGATGTGCGCGATGGGCTCACGCTGCCGGGACAAAAGGAACTCCCCTCCAAGTACCTCTATGACGACGTGGGCTCGGCGCTCTTTGAAGTAATTAGCCATCTACCCGAGTACGGACTCACCCGAGCCGATGAACGTTTGCTGCAACGTCACGCGAGTGAGATCGTGGACCGCCTGGACGCTCCCGTCGCCGTGGCCGAACTGGGCAGCGGCAGCGGCAAAAAGACCCGATGGATACTGGAGGCGATCGGACGGCGGCAGCGGACATCTTATTATCCGGTCGAAATATCCCGCTCCGCTCTGCTCTTGTGCCAGCGCGAACTCAGCGATATTGATTCCATCAGTATTGTAGGTTTTGAGCGCGAGTATCTTGACGGGTTGCAGGAGGTGGCCGCGCACCGGCAGTGCAGCCAACGCTTGTTAGTGTTGTTTCTGGGCAGCACGATCGGGAACTTCGATCGCCCCGCCGGCATAAAATTCCTGGCGGAAGTGCGGCGCATTCTAGAGCCTCGGGATTCACTTCTTCTGGGAACAGACCTGGAGAAGCCCAGTGCGCAACTGCTCAAGGCCTACGACGACGAACTGGGAGTGACCGCTGCTTTTAATCTCAATCTGCTGGCCCGCATCAATCGCGAACTCGATGCCGATTTTGACCTGGGCCAGTTTGCCCACGCGGCCCGGATCAATCGCCAAGCCCGTAGCGTCGAAATGCATCTCGAATCAAAGCGGCGCCAAACCGTGCGCATTCCGGCAGCCGATCTGTGCCTCGAATTTGCGGAGGGCGAGACCATCTGGACCGAGAGTAGCCACAAGTACTCGGCGGAAGAGGTCTTCCAGATGGCAAGCGCCGCCGGCTTCCGCTGCCAGGCGCAATGGATAGACGAGCAGTGGCCCTTTGCGGAGAATCTCCTCATTGCGGAATAAGTTTGTTCGTCTACTTCTGGTAACTCGTCTTCTCCTAACTCGTCAGCGATGCGCGTGACCGCCCGCCGTTACTGCGTTTAACGGCCTACGGCAGTAACCCTAACACCCCGACCCCATTTCGTCGTTCCCACATACACCTTGCCGTTCGCAATTGTCGGCGTGATGAACTTGTTTCCGATTCCAAAGTTGTCGCGGCGCCCTCCCGCCGCCGGGTTCGAGTTATATAACTCCACACTAAGGTTGTTCGCGTTGTAGGCGTGCAGAACGGCTGGCGTGGTATTGTCCGTGGCCCACAAAATCAAATTGCTTGCCGAACCCCCGAGCTGCTGGGCGTAGCCCCCAGGTAATGAAACTGTTTGCCTGTCGCCGATACAGGTGTGGAATTCAAGGCCGCTGCCGTTGAACGAGAACGCCTTGATCTGGTCCCCCACCGCGCCATAGTAGATTCTCTGGCCGTCAAATGCCGGCGTCATGTTGACCAAGGCTTCTAAACATACTCCTCAGGTAACGATCTCAGGCGACGGTCTCAGGCAACGATCAATTCCGAGACCGAACGCCGTGCCTGCAACTGGAAGCGACTCGCTTAGGCCTTACAATTGGGATGACGATCGCTACACTACCGAGAGAAGCCGCAGAAAAAGTGGATTTGTAGCATGGCAACTGTCCACGAGATATTTCCCGAACCCAAACCGATTTTGATAAGGTACTCGTGGCATGACTATGAAGAAGAACGCAGTTCGTAAAACGGAATTTAGACAAAAAGCGCAATTGATGTCGGGCTCAGAGATTGAACGCACGCTGGTGCGGTTGGCTCATGAAATCCTCGAAAAGAACGGTGGCGTCGAGGGCTTGGGACTAGTCGGAATCCGCCGTCGCGGAGTTCCCATCGCCGAACGGCTGGGCAAGATGATCCAGCAGGTGGAAAAGAAAAAAGTTCCCGTGGGCACGCTCGATATCACGCTCTATCGCGATGACCTTTCCAACCTGGGGCCCAAGCCTGTGGTGCAGGAAATGGAAATCGGCTTTTCCATCGAGGGTAAGAAGATCGTCCTGGTCGACGACGTGCTTTATACCGGCCGCACCACGCGCGCTGCTCTCGACGCCCTTTTTTCCCATGGCCGCCCCAGCCTGGTGCAGTTGCTGGTGCTGATCGATCGCGGCCATCGCGAATTGCCGGTCGAGGCCACGTTCGTCGGTCGAACCATACAGACGACCGCGAATGAGGTGATCGAGGTCAAGTTGACAGAGAGCGATGAGGCGGACAAGGTTCTGCTCCTGGAGCGGTGAGGTCTGGCCCGTGTGGGGATGGGGCTTTGCCCCGTGCAAGCCGAGCGTAGCTCGGCCTAGCCCTTGCCTGATCCACTCCGCGTCGAAGCGAGCGCGGTCATAGAAAAATGTCCGCGTTCCCGCAAGAGAGGCTTCTGCCCTGTGTCCTCTGTGGTTAAGATTTTATCGACCACAAGCGCCAATTCATCTGGCATCCGCCCGCGCTCTTGAGTATTCTCGTGGAGATGGCCACCGTGTCATTGAGCGAACTGTTGGGCTCGACCGTGTATGACGCCTCCGGCGTCGCCAGCGGCCGGGTGCGCGAGGTGGCCCTCGCCCCGCAGGAAGACCGCTCCCGCGTTGCCCTGCTCATCGTCAAAACGCCCGCCGGAAACCGCGTGTTGCCCTTGACGGCTGTTTCCGCGATCAATGGCGGTATTCGGGCCTCCACCGCAGCCGCAGAATGGACCGCAGCCGATGGTTCCGAAGGCCTGTTGTTGCTCAGTCGGGATCTGCTCGATCAGCAGGTGATTGACGTCCACGGCCGCAAAGTCGTGCGCGTGAACGACGTGGATTTTCACCACGACATCGCGGAGAACCGCTCGGTGTTGAAAGTCGGCGGTGTGGATGTGGGTGCTCGGGGCGCGGTTCGCCGCCTTCTCAAGGGCATGGTCCCAGCGGCTGCCCTTCGCGCCCTGCTTCTGCGGATCCCTCCCCGCGATATTCCCTGGGATTTCATCGATCTCATCGAGACCGACCCCGCCCGGCGCGTCCGGCTGAAGATTTCGCATGAGCGGTTGGGCAAACTCCATCCCGCCGACATTGCCGACATTGTCGAAGATCTGGCTCCCGATGAGCGCGAAGCGGTGTTCGAGACGCTGGACGAAGGTGTCGCGGCCGGCGCGTTGGAAGAGCTCGAGCCCAAGGTGCAGAAATCGGTCTTGGAATCCCTCGATTCCGACCGGGCCGCCGACATTGTCGAAGAGATGGAACCGGACGCGGCTGCCGACCTTTTGGGTGATCTCTCCGATGAGCGGTCGGAGGAAATCCTGGTGCAGATGGAGCCCGAAGAGCGCCAGGAAGTCGCCGACCTGCTCGAATTCAAAGAGAATACGGCCGCCGGCCGCATGACCACCGAGTTCATTGCCCTGCCGGTGACGGCCACAGCCCACGACGCGATCGAGTCCATGCGCACTTTTGAAGGCCGCATGGAAAACATGAGCATCATTTACCTGACCGATTCCCACGGAACCCTGGCTGGCGCGGTCCCGCTGGTGAAGATCGTTCTGGCGTCCGCTTCGACTCCCCTCCTGGCCTTGTCCCAGGAGCCCCTCATTTCCTGCCACGAAGACGCGAAAGAACAGGAATTCGCTGAACTGTTTGACAAGTACAACCTGCTGACATTGCCTGTGACCGACGAACACAGTCAACTGACCGGCGTGATCACGCCCGATGACGTAATCGCGATGCTGCGCGCCAAGCTGTAGCCGTTCGTTCTTCCTACTGTAAAGACGGGGCTTGCCCCGTCTCACTCTGCGGCAGGAGACGCGGCAAGCCGCGTCTCTACGAGAAAACTTTTGCAATTTCACCTATCCAGACGGCGCTTTCAGCATTTATTCTGATCGTTCTGTTTCGCCAATTTGATCGTTCTGTGACCTGTGCGCATGAAATTCCTGAGAAGTTGGAAGCTCCGGCTCCTGCTGTTTTTTGCCGTCGTAGGGCCGGGCTTCATCACCGCGAATGTCAACAACGATGCCGGCGGCATCTTTACCTATTCGGCTGCCGGCGCGCAGTTCGGCTACATGCTTCTGTGGACGATGATCCCGATTACGGTCGCCCTGATCGTAGTGCAGGAGATGAGCGCCCGCATGGGAGCGGTTACGGGCAAGGGCCTGAGCGATCTGATCCGGGAAGAATTCGGTCTGCGGATTACGTTCCTCATGATGATCGGCATTCTGATAACAAATTTCGGAAACGTCATCGCCGAGTTTGCCGGCATCGCGGGCAGCATGGAATTGTTCGGAGTCTCAAAGTACATCTCGGTGCCGATCTGTGCCGTGATCGTCTGGCTGATCGTCGTCAAGGGCCAGTACAAGAGCGTTGAGAAGGTGTTCCTGGCGGCTTCGTTCTTCTATATCACTTACATATTCGCCGGAGTGCTGGCCAAGCCCGCGTGGATGGAGGCCATAAAGGCCACGGTGAAACCTCCGCAGTTAGCGGCCTTCCGCAGTGACTCCTATCTCTACATGGTGATCGGCGTGGTCGGAACCACGATCGCGCCCTGGATGCAGTTCTATCTGCAGTCGTCGGTGGTGGAAAAAGGAATCACGCGGCGCCAATACAACGCCTCGCGGCTCGACGTGGTTGTGGGCTGCATCTTTACCGACGTGGTTGCCTGGTTCATCATTGTGGCCTGCGCAGCTACGCTCTACCTGCACGGTAATCGCGACATTCGTGACGCAGCCGACGCCGCCCAGTCCCTCCGCCCTTTGGCGGGCGACTACGCGTACATACTGTTTTCGCTGGGGCTCTTCAATGCGTCGCTGTTTGCGGCTTCGATCCTGCCGCTTTCGACCGCCTACACCGTTTGCGAAGGATTGGGTTTCGAATCGGGGGTGGGACGCAAATTTTCCGAAGCGCCAGCCTTTTACTGGCTGTACACGGCGCTCATCGCCGCCGGGGCCGCCGTGATCCTGATCCCACGGATTCCGCTGGTGAAGATCACCGTCTTTTCGCAAGTGGTCAATGGCGCAGTATTGCCCTTCGTGCTCATTTTCATGTTGTTTCTGATCAACAAGAAAGAACTCATGGGCGAATACGTAAACAAACCCACCTTCAACATCATTGCCTGGGCGACCACCGTCATTATGATCGCATTGACGGTGCTGCTGGTCTACGGAACCGTGCGCGGCGGCACAGGCTAGTTCAAAAGCATTCAACCGCAGAGATCGCAGAGGGCGCAGAGGAATTCAGAGGAAAGCCCCGTTGTTCTCTGCATATGTTCTCTGCGTACTCCGCGATCTCTGCGGTTAGATGTTTTGGCGCTTAGAGTATTTTCCCCGCCGCCAGTTTGTTGACCAGTCCCAAGTCGGCTTCTAGGAAATCCAAGTTCAGCAGCTCCTGCCGCGTCACCCAGCGGATTTCGCGAAAGATTCGGTTCTCAATTTCGCCCTGGTAGTTGCGCACGTCATAGAACCGGAGTTCCACCGAACCGCCGCCTGGGTATTGATGGACGATGCGGGCGACCTCCACGCCGACCTCCGCCACGATCCCTAGTTCTTCCTCCAGTTCCCGGCGCATGGCATCGCGAGGCTGTTCGCCTTCTTCGATTTTGCCTCCGGGAAATTCCCATTTAAGCGGCATAGGCTGGTGCCGCGTCCTCTGGCAGGCGAGGATGAGGTCATCTTTCAGAATCAGCGCGGCGACGACTCGTTTCATGGGTGTTGAGAAATATGTTTAGAAATGCGGGCTGCGTGGCAATGGCTTACTTGTGCTCCAGGCGCTTGCCCACGAGCTGAGCGCAATATTCAACCAGTTCACGGTCTTCGTCGCCGAATGCCGCCAGGAAGTGACTGTCGACATCGAGTTCGCCGGCCACCTTGCCGTGCACAAAGATCGGAACGACGATCTCCGACTTGGTTTCCAGCGAGCATGCAAGATAGCGTGGATCCTTCTTTACGTCATCCACAATCACCGTCTTCCCCGACGATGCCGCCGCGCCGCAGATGCCCTGGTTCAGCCCAATGCGGGTGTGCACCGTCATCGCTCCCTGGAAGCGTCCCAGCACCAGCGCCGGCGGATTGGCTCCAGCTTCCAGCATGTAGAAGCCCACCCAGTTGTACTTCAGCATTTGTTTGTTCAGAAGAAGGGAGATGTTTTCCATCAGTTGATCCGCCGAGCGCGCTTCGGAATTCAAGCGGTCCGCTGCCTTGCGCACTTCGTCAACTTTGCGAGGATTGGATTGGGTAGCCATGATGACAATCCTAAACCATGATGCAACCGCTGTTCATCTTCTCCCCGAGACTTCCGCAGGAGAATGCGTACGCGGCATCGCAATCGCCGCATTACAATCGCAATGTGTATTCCGCCGAACTCCTGGACCATTTTCAGAACCCCCGAAACGCCGGCCAGATCGAAGCCCCCGACCGCGCCGCGCGCCTGGAAAACCCCGCCTGCGGAGACATTCTGGAACTCACGCTGAAACTGGAGGGCAGGCGCATAGCCGACATTCGCTTTCGCGCCAAGGGCTGCGTTCCAGCAATGGCCTGCGGTTCGGCGATCACGGAGCTGACGAAAGGCAAAAATGTAGACCAGGCCCGCCAGCTGAGCAGGGAAGAGTTGGTTAAGAAAGTTGGAGGCCTGCCGCAAGCCTCCGCCCACGCCAGCCATCTGGCAATAGACACGCTCGCCGCGCTCTTGCGCAACCTCTGAGCGAGCGTGAATTCGTTGACTGAAACCCTGTTCTAAATTCCGGATGTTAAATGCAGTTTAAAATTAGGTAACCTCGGCTTCGATGCCCTTTTGTTTCTGAACCCTAATGTACCTGTCTCTCTGTCATTCACCTGGCAACAAGCGCTCATCCTCCGGCGTTTCTTCGAAGTGGCGGTCCAGCTCCGCTTGCCTTCGTTTCTTTCTTTGTCTTGGGCCCGGGTCAAATCGCCTTCCATCTGGTCGTCTTTAGCCCCCCTTCCCCCTCTCATTGGAATCATGAGGTTAGGAAGAAAATCCGGTAGTGGGCTAATCACCGTGTTGCCACTGGTTCGCGGGTCATTGTCCCACTACCGAAAATCCCGCCAGGTCTTTGGGTTTAAAGGAGTTATAGGTAAGGTATTTGAGAATCAGTGACTTAGCGAGATTCGAGGGTTTTGGCAGCGGGCTGGCGCCCACTAGGAGCCTCAACTTTCGATTGTCAAAGAGCGCTGACGATTGGCCTGGCGCAGCCTCGGTGGCCTTGGTTGGGGTTGGCACACCTCGGCTGCGACAGATCGTCGCCATTGTCGCGCCGATGGGATGGGAAGTCTGTGATGGCGCACACCGGCTGATTGTGATGAATCGGGGTCGTCCCTTTCGTTACCTCTCGGCATCAAAAGAGGTGGAAATTATGTCGTTCCGACGGCTAAAGTTGAATTGTGAGGTACACTAGCGTGTCGCCTGTAACGAAAAGGAAGGCTCGCAGCATGTCGGCACTCCCAGTCCCACCTCCCGCGTCAAAGCGGCGCGCTCCTCGCAAGGATGGACTCAGGAAGATTGCGCGCCTTCTGGAAGAGCAGATGGACGAGATGGGCTTGTCCGAAGAAGAAAAGAATCTCAAGGTCGACGGCTTGGTGGAGCACGTCAAGAAGGTCAAGTCCGCGCGCGCCGAATCTCGGCCCAAGTAGCCATCGCCTGCTGCTGCTCTCGGTTTACGGTTTCGTAGCTGTAAAGCCAGTTACAACAGGTGCTTCTAGCCCCCGGTGGGACAACAGCTTCCCCGACAGGGTCTGTCCGGTCAGATCTCTGACGGTCACACTGCTGACTTCTTTGACACGCAGTCCCGCCCCTTCAATTAGCTGAATCTGATCAGCTTCCGGCTGAATGTAGGAAGGAATCATGACGTGTCGGCCGTCCGCAAGTTCAAATTCTGCTTCATTCTCGGCCTTCCCTTGGCGAAAAGCCTGCGACCAATCGTTAGCGGGAGTGGTATAAAAGACCCTTCCGTTCGGCCCGAGCGCGCGAGCGACCTCTTGCCAGAAGGTACGAGAGTTGTATGGATCTCCAAGACAAGAGATCAAGTATTGCAACGACCCCGAACGAACTGGCAACGCATCAGCACTCGCTACTTTCAGATGTGCCCCGTATGCTTCCCATGGGCGCGAGTATTCCAGCATGATTGCCGAGTCGTCAGTCAGCATGATTCTTGGCAGAAAAGAATTCTGTCGAGAGAGAATCTCGGCCGCGAGTGACTTTCCGCAACCAACTTCGCACAATTGTTCGTCAAGATAATCCTTTAACCACTCGGCGAGCAGAAGCGAGCTTGCGAACCGGAAATTGGCGCATGTTGGGTGCCGGGACGAGTCATAATACTCAGCCGCAATCTCGTCGAAGGCACCTACGGAAACTGGTAGACGGTGCTCTTGGATTCTCATCTCTTGTATATTTTCACCCGAGCGCTACGGACAATCAAATCCGCGTGTACTTTCTGTAACGCGTCAATCAGTCCGTTGGACGCTGCCTCTTTCGTTACGAAGGGCACCAACTGGCCCCACGTCGAATCAAATGCCGACTCTAGAGGTGAATCCATATAGAACAAGCCCAATACGTCGGCGTCTCTTAGAATGACACAGGCGAAAGACGGGCGTCCGTGCGCTGCTTCTTCGCCTCCTTTCGAGTCATGGCCCACTCGTTAACAAGATCTTTTGGATCTGTGGGAACTTTTCCTTGGAAGACTGATTCTTCCGAGCGCCAGCACCTCCCAATCATGCCATATCGGGCGGAAAACACGCGGCCTTTCTTGCCTCCGGTTGGCGGCATAGGGTAGTAGTCCAGCAACTGGTAGAGACTTTCATCGAAAAGCATGTCGGGCACATAAATCGTTGACCGGAAATCTACGCCTTTGAGAATTCCCGACGTCCCATCCAAGAGCTTATCCACTATCGCCTTGTGTTTTTTATCTATTTCCGCGCTCTTGACAATCTTATTGAATCTCTTTTTCACATCCTCCCGATAAACCTGAATGGCTCGTTCTGCATTCGCTCCGCTGCTGCCGACTACCTTGAATTCCGCGCCAAAAATCTTGACCGAATCAAAAGGGAGCAAAACATTCTGAACACGTTGGGGGTTCAGTAAAAGAAAAATCACGAATGCAGCGGCTAGGAACGGCCAACTTAATACAACTGAAATGAGCCAGGGTATCCAGCCTTTAGGAGACGACCCTGCTTCTCCCTTTTCCCCGTTTTGCGGCGTCACTGTGACATTAACCCGGCCGTCGGTGGCTGGATTCTCGGATCTGGGGTTTACCGACTGTCGGTCTCCGCTCCCATTGTTGACTTGGGGTTCGGTTTGTCCCGCGCCCTCTGCGCTGCCCTTTGGGGCTTTCTGTGTCACCGTAGGGACAGAGAGTAGACACACAATCGCTACAACCGCTACCGATCCTGGCGATAGAAATGACTTCAAGCGCATCTAACTCGGCGAGATGATCGACCTCCGGGCCATTTTACGACTGGAGCCAGCAGTTTGCCAGTTGGAATGCGCGGTCAGAATTCCCTGACACGTCCTTTGCCGAGCGAGTAGGGTGCAGGGGTCCTTCGACTCCGCAGGGACTTCACTTCGTGGAGTCCCTGCTCCGCTCAGGATGACAACTTGGATAGCGTGGCTGAGAGCTGACAGCTGACGGCTGAGAGCTGTGGTTGATGCGCGTGCTGCGGCTACCGGTTAGCATGGTTCGTATCCGGCTGATAAACCGTCCATCCGTTCGCGAGCGCGATCTCTTTCAGATCTGGATTGGGGTTGATGGCGAATGGGTGGTTGGACATAGCGAGCATCTCGCGGTCCCAGATCGCGTTGCCAAAGGCGCAATCGGGCCTGTGATCGGGAGACGACTTGAGCGCGGATCGAATCGCCTCCACCTTGCCGGGACCGCTGGGAACTTGAATGAGCTGATCGGTGATGGTGCCGTTTTCGACGGCCGCTTCGGCAGCCAGGATGCGATTTAGCGGGATGCCAAAGTAGCGCATGGCGGAACGGATGATCCACTGGCACGAAGAAGAAACGGCCCAGACGTCGCACCCGGAAGCGCGCAGGCGCTCGACTAATTGCCGCATCTCCGGGAAAATATTGGCGGCGATTCCTTGGGCAAAGTAGGCGTCGCAGGCCTGCTGCACGATTTCTTCCCGCAGTCCGCGATGCATGGTGACCATTTCTCCGCACATGGTGTCTTCGTCGACCAAGCCGGCTTTGTAGTCGGCATAGCGCGCGCAGGCCCAGCGCGCAATCTCTTCCGGCACCAGTCTTTTGTCCTGTTCCAGGTCCAGTTCCCAGGAGAAAAATCCTTCTCCGGCGTCTCCGGACCAGAGCGTGCCGTCGCAGTCGAACGCGGCGACTCGCGGACGGAGGCTGAGCACACTTTCGATGAATTCGGTTTGACGAGATGTTAGAAGCGTCATGGAAGATTGCGTTCCCGAGCAGAGAGCGGGACCTCAGCGGCTAAAGCCGAATTCAAAACGCGGCAGTTACCGCAGCGCTGAAGCACTGGGCCACCCAAAACTCAAGTGCCCGCCGTTTTTTCCGCAGCCTATTAACTTGAGGGCAGAAGCTGTGGCGGCAAATTCAAAGCAGCGTACTGTTCCGGCGTGTCGATGTTGACCGTTACCAGCGGGTCGTCAACCGGAACGTACTCGATTTCGCTCGGGTGCGAGTGCTCGACCTCGCGCGCATTCGATGTTTCCGGAGCCCTCAGAAACGCTTCCATCATCTCGCGGCCCAGCAGAATCGGATGCCCGTGTTTCCCCTGGTATTCGGGGATCGCGGCCCATTTCCTTTTTGCTATAGCCTGTTCGAACGCCGATTGGAGCGTCGCAATCGTTTTCATCTGGACCGGCGGCCGGTCAACGAGAGTGACCATGGCCGCGTCTCGGCCCCGGTTCAGAACCTCTTGCAGGCCCAGCCTCAGCGAGCTGAACTGGCCGCGCTCCGGATCGGGATTCACTACCAGCGATGCTCCATTGGCGTAGACGACCGGGGCCACGGCAACTTCATTCCCGCCGGCTACGACCAGCACCTCATCAACATGAGGAAAGAAGAGTCGTATGGCAGCGGAGAGGAAGGTGTCGGTCGTTGTTATTGTCGTTGTCGAACCGGCGGCTGATGGAGGCCATGGCAGCAACGCCTTGTCGCGCCCCATGCGCGTGGATTCGCCCGCCGCTAGAATTACTCCGCAAAAAGCCGGGGTCCGCCCCATGAGGGCACGATAACAAACCGCTGCCACTCTGCCAAGGACACGGGTCACGCAGATGCGTGCTTAGTTGTTCGGCAAAGGGAGACGGGGCGAGCCCCGTCTCTACAGGGGTGAGTGTTTGCGTCGTACGCTAGGTCAATTGTCTAGCTGAACGTTGGCAACTTAAACACGTCGTCGTGGGGAACTCGTTCCACCGCGTGTCCGGCTTTGCGCCAGGCACGCAGGCCACCGGCGATAACGAATACTTTGAATCCGAGCTCCTGTAATTGGCGCGCCACCCGGGCGCTGGTGGCTTCGCGCGCTCAAGTACAGTAGAGATAAATCTCGCGATCCTTGGGCAGGTTTTTGACTTCTTCAAGGAGGTTGTTGGGTTCAATGCGGATTGATCCGGCAATGCGCTCGGAGTCCGCGTCATAATAGCCGTGGCTGCGGACATCGGCGATCAGCATGATGTGAGCGGCATCGGCTGCCAGTCTTTTTGCGAGCTCCGCGGCCTGTATGCGGGGGGTCACGTCCAGCAGACGGTACTTGCGGTAAACCCAGATGCGATAAACGACATAGGCGGCGAGTCCGATGGCGAAAACGACCTCGGCGGCAGAGCCCGCGGAGCGCAGTCCGCGGGTGATGGCGCGGAGCGCGTCACTGAAGAGATATCCCGCGGCCGAGTACGCGCCCACGTAGAAAGCCGCTCCGAGAGCGTCGAATTGCAGAAAATTTCCCAGCCGCATTTTCATGCTCCCGGCGAGCGGTGGAGACATGGTGTTGATGCCCGGGATGAATTTGGCAAAAAGCAGCGTCTGCTTGCCGCGGCGGTAAAAATACTCCGCCGAGCGCAGGATGCAAGTTTCCGGATTCGCCGAAAGCCGGCACAGAATGCCCAACAATGCCCACCCGCTGACTCTGCCCATGAAATAAAGAATGACATCGCCGCCGATCATCGCCAGCAGGGCTACGCCGAAGACGAGATAGAAATGCAGATCTCCATAGGCAGCGACCGCACCAGCGGTCAGCAGAGCGAGCGCGGCTGGCAGCGGAAGACCGATCGCCTCCGCAAAGCACACCGCCGCCAAGAACAGGTAGCCGTGGTGCGAAATCAGTGAGAGCAAGTCATTCATGGTGAAATCGAGTTTGTTCAGTATAACAATCCGCCACAACGCTACTGTGGTTGACCTGGCGCAAGAACTCCTGCTAAAGTGTACGACCTCAGGTGTTACGAATTCAGGAGGAACCTTTGTCATCCCCGAGCCGCCATTTCATCAATCTTCCGAATCGTTCCCCGGGTCTTCCTTTCAGCGACGCCGTGCTGGTGGGCGATACTCTTTACATCTCCGGTCGCATCGGCATCGACCCGGCGACGGGCGAGGCGCCAGAGAGTATTGATGCCGAGCTCGATCTCTTGTTTGACGGCTTCCAGGCCGTGCTCCGTGAGGCTGGTATGTCAATGGATGATTTGGTGTGGGTGCAGGTCTATTCGCCGGACGTTGCGTTGTGGGAGCGGTTCAACGCTGCCTACGTGAAGCTGTTCTCTCGCGAGTTTCCCGCCCGCGCGTTTTTGGGATCGGGCAAGCTTTTACTTAAGGGGCGTTTTGAGATGCTGGGAATTGCGGCGAAGCGCTAGGAGTCCGTCTCACCCTGATATCAATTTCACAAAATTTGTCATCCCGAGCGAAGCGAGGGACCTGCAGTTCGCGGCAAAATGCAGATCCCTCGCTTCGCTCGGGATGACAATTCTTTAAATGTGTTGATCTCGCACCGATTTGCCACCGGCTGTGGCAGTTACTAGCCGACCGCTATTTCTCTCTGGCTACCACGAACTCCGGCGCCCACAACAGCGCTCGCTTGATCTCCGAGGCTGGAAAGATGCAGATGGCCTGGCGCGCGGATTCGGCATAGCGGGCGGCCTCTTTGGAAGCGTATTCGAGAGAACCATAACGGTTCAGGATGGTCAGGATCTCGGCGTGAGTGACGCCATTGAAAGCGCGGTCGTGCAGGATGGTTTCGATTTGGCGGCGCTCGGCGGCGGTGCAGCGCTCGAGCGCATGAATGACGGCCATGGTGGCTTTGCCTTCGCGCAGGTCGCTGGCAACGGGCTTGCCCAGCACACTCTCAGAAGCGGTGAGGTCGAGCACATCGTCCACGATCTGGAAGGCTAAACCAAGATCACGTCCGTACTGGCCGAGGCGTTCTTCCTCTTGCTCGGTGGCGCCGCCGAGGATGCCGCCGACTCGCATGCACACTGAGAATAGGCAGGCCGTCTTGCGATAAATCAGATCGAGATGCTCCTGCAGCGAGATGAGCTGGCCGAGCTTCTCCATCTGGAGCAGTTCGCCTTCGACCATCTGCTGCGTCAGTTCGACCAGCACGTCCAGGATGCGGAAATTGCGCTCCTGCACCGCGATCTTAAAGGCTTGCATGTAGAGCCAATCGCCGGCCAGCACACACATGGAGTTGCCCCACTGCGTGTTGGCGGCGGGACGGCCGCGGCGGGTCTGAGCCTCGTCAATGATGTCGTCGTGGACGAGCGTCGCGGTGTGGATGATTTCGACAACGGTCGCGAGCTTTACCGCGCCCTCGCCCTTGTAGCCGAGGAGCTTGGCAGAGAGCAGCAACAGCGCCGGACGGATGCGCTTGCCCCCGCCGGCGCGCAGGTACTCGCCGATCTCCGTAATGGCGGCGACGTTCGAGACCGTGTCGCGTCCGAATTGCTCTTCGATCGCGATAATGTCGTCACGCAGAAGATCAAAGATTTCTTTCCCGTTGATGGACGTCGTCGCGGTCACAAGTCCTCAGTTGGTCCGGTAATTCGTGAACTGCAGATCGATGCCAAAATCCTGCTGCTTGACCATCGCGATCAGCTCCTGCAGCGTGTTGCGGTCCTTGCTGCTGATCCGCACTACGTCGCCCTGGATCGAGGCTTGCGCTTTTTTCTTCGAATTCTTGATCAGCTTTACGATCTCTCGCGCCTTTTCAATCGGGATCCCCTGCTGAATGGAGACCTTCTGTTTCACCGTGCTTCCGGCGGCTGGTTCCAGCGCGCCATAGGTCAAGCCTTTCAGGGGCACGCCGCGTTTTACCAGCTTTTGCTGAAAAACGTCATTTACCGCCTTCATTTTGAATTCATCGGCGGAGTGAAGCAGGATCGCGTCGGTGCCCTCCATCGCAATCTGGGACTTCGAGTCCTTGAGATCGAAGCGCGTGCTGACCTCCTTCATCGCCTGCTGGATGGCGT
This sequence comes from uncultured Acidobacteriaceae bacterium, assembly GCA_963749275.1. Taxonomy (GTDB): domain Bacteria; phylum Acidobacteriota; class Terriglobia; order Terriglobales; family Acidobacteriaceae; genus Acidiflorens. Next base: position 15,860 of record CAVVNA010000045.1, on the reverse strand, counting down.
TGGAAACCTCCGCCAGGTCGATTTTACTGACGATATCGAAACTGTTATCGGGCATGGAATGTCACCGTCACAGTCACGGTCAAAATATATTACGGCCTTTTAAATCTTTAGATTGTCGTGCTGTGAGGGGTGCCCGCTCGAAAGCTCAGAGCCCCACCGATCGTCCACCCCAAACCTGTACCCCTGAGGGTAACAGAAGAGGCATTATCTGCGCAGGCTGGCGCCTGGGGTACGACCAGCACATCTTATAAATTGTCATCCCGAACGAAGTGACGGATCTGCATCTCGCCGCAAACTGCAGATCCCTCGCTTCGCTCGGAATGACAAAATCTTGTAAAAGTGAACGTTGGGAGTCAAGCGGGCTTTACGGTTTCCGGCGCGAGCCCAAAGAATTTGTAGAAATTCTGCGCGGTTTGCGAGCCGATTTCTTCCGCGGACAAGCCGCGCAGTTCGCCGATCTGGCGGGCTACCTCCCTGACAAAAGCCGGCTCGTTACGCTGGCCGCGGTGCGGAATCGGCGCCAGGTAGGGCGAGTCGGTTTCGATCAGCATGCGGTCGAGCGGAACCATTTGCGCCGCGTCGCGGATCGTCTGCGCTTTGGGAAAGGTGATATTGCCGGCAAAAGAAATCATGAAACCCAGGTCCAGCGCGCGCCGCGCATGCTCGACGCTTCCGGTGAAGCAGTGCAGAACGCCGCCCAGTCCGCTCGGGCGCCCATGTTCGGCGGTCCCATGTTCGGCGATCGAATGTTCGGCGATCCAATGTTCAGCGATCATGCTCAGGCAGTCGTCCCATGCGTTCTCGCTATTGCTGGATGGGCGGCAATGAATGATGATGGGCAACTTCGCCGCTTTTGCCAACTCCATCTGCTGCCGGAAGACCGCCTTCTGTACTTCACGCGGCGAGTGATCGTAAAAATAGTCGAGGCCGATTTCTCCCCAGGCGATCACCTTGGGATTCCGCGCCCATTGCAGCATTCGGGAATCAGCGGCTTCGTTCGCGAGGCTTGCTTCATGAGGATGAATTCCCACGCTCGCCCAGATTCGCGGATAATCCGGTTTCCCGTCGTATTTCTCCGCCAAGCGAATCCCGCAGTCGGCTGTGTCAGGTCCGTCGCCGTTGCCGATGGCGAGATAGGCTTCGATGCCGTTCTGTTTCGCGCGCGCTAGCACTTCGCTACGATCGGCGTCGTAGCGTTTGCGTTCGAGATGGGCGTGGGAGTCGATGAACATCAGTGGTTGGTGGTCAGTGGTCGGAGTTCCGATGCAGGTGACGATGAGAAATCGTTTCCAGCTTCGAATCTCAAAACCTTGAAGCTCTGGAACCTTGAAACATTGAACCTTTTTATTTCAGCCGCGTGCCGACGGGCACGTCCTCCAGAAAGCTTGCCAGCACCGGCTTGCCGCCTTCGGGCGCGGCCGCGACGATCATGCCGTTCGATTCCAGTCCGCGCAGCTTGCGGGGCGCGAGGTTGGCCACGATCACGACCTTGCGTCCGATCAGTGTTTCCGGCTCATAGGCCTCGGCGATCCCAGCTACTAGTTGGCGCACTTCAGTTCCGAGATCGACTTCCAGGCGCAGCAATTTGTCGGCGCCCTTTACGCGTTCGGCGGTCTTCACCTGGGCGACGCGCAATTCTACTTTCGCGAAGTCGTCGATGGTGATTTTGCCATCGGGAATGATGGCTGCGGGCTTGGCTGGCGCGGGCGGCGTCGCCGACGTTGCAGCCGGTTGCGTCGCTGCGCTCGGCTGGACGGGCGCGGCGCCCGTCTCCACACTTACGCTCTTTTCTTCCATGTTCTGCATCCTCTCAACGGCCGATTTGTCTGCCCGCGGAAACACGGCTTGCACGTCGCCCAACTTTGTGCCGAGGTGCAGTTGTCCCCACTGCAATCCGGTCAGGTCGAATTTCCTGATGTCGCCCAGGCCCATCTGCGCCCAGATCCGAGCCGTCGATTCCGGCATTACCGGATGCGCCAGCGCGGTCACGATGCGCAGCGCTTCTGCGCTGGTATAGAGCACCGTGGCCAGACGCTGCCGGCTCTCTTCATCTTGCCTGTCGCCCAGCGCCCACGGCTCGTTTTCAACGATGTACTTATCAACCACAGCGACCAGAGACCAGATCCTCTCTAAGGCCCAGGAAAAACTGAATTGGTCATACCAAGCCCCGGCGCCTGTGATGACAGTCTTCGCGAACTCGGCGACATACTTGTCATGAGAGGTAGTCGCCGCATGCGACGGATACGGCACTTCTCCCTTGAAATAGCGCGCGATCATCGTGAGGGTGCGGCTGGCGAGGTTGCCGAGGCCGTTCGCGAGATCGGAGTTATAGCGCTGCACCAAGGCATCGAAACTAAACGACCCATCCTGCCCGAAGACGACTTCGCGCAGCAGAAAGTAGCGCAGAGCGTCGGTGCCGAGCACATCCACGATGGTTTCGGCGCGCACGATATTTCCGCGCGACTTCGACATTTTGCTTTCTTCAAACAGCAGCCAGCCGTGCGCCGTGATGCTCTTGGGCAACGGCAATCCAGCGGCGAGCAGGAACGCCGGCCAGTAGACGCAATGGAAGCGCACGATTTCTTTGCCGATCATGTGCACGTCAGCCGGCCAATACTTGTCGAATTTGCTGGTGTCGTTCGAGCCGTAGCCGAGCGCGGTAATGTAGTTCGCCAGCGCGTCGAGCCAGACGTAGACGACGTGCTTGGGGTCGTCCGGTACAGGGATGCCCCAGGAGAACGTCGAGCGGCTGATGGAAAGATCCCGCAGGCCGCCGCGCACGAACGAAAGCACTTCATTGCGTCGCGTTTCAGGGCGGATGAAATCCGGCTGCTCGGTGTAAAGGCGGATCAACTGATCCTGAAATGCCGAGAGCTTGAAGTAGTAATTCTCTTCGTGGACGGTTTCGGTGGGGCGGCCACAATCGGGACAGGGAGCGCCCGGCTCCGCATCGACGTAAAGCTCATCGGAGACGCAGTATTGACCGGTGTAGGTCCCTTTGTAGATGTGGCCGTTATCGCGAATCTTCCGCCACAATGCCTGCACGCCCTGTTTGTGACGCTCGGAGGTGGTGCGGATGAAATCGTCCGGCGTCAAACCCATGTGCTTCCAGAGCGCGCGGAACTCCGCGGAAATTTCATCGGTGAACTGTTGCGGCGTCTTGCCCGCAGCCTGCGCTGCACGCTCGATCTTTTGCCCGTGTTCGTCGGTGCCGGTCAGGAACCACGTGTCATCGCCTAACATGCGGTGCCGGCGCGCGATGGTGTCGCAGGCAATCGTGGTGTACGCGTGTCCGATGTGCGGACGCGCGTTGACGTAGTAGATCGGGGTGGTTATGTAAAACTTCTTGCTCATTCCTGTCCTGTGTCCTGGGAGTCAAAATCTTTCTCAGCGGCTAAAGCCGACTCTGAAAAGAAGCCAGTTATCGCAGCGGTGAACCGCTGCGCCGCCCAAAAGCAAGTGAAAGCTTAAGCTGCGGTCGTTGCATTCGATCTGATGTCGTCCACTTCGATTCCTATGTGTTGTAAGTGGTGCAACATATGCGTGAGATAGTCCTCGAATACGAACTGGAGTGTCAGCGGTTCCGAGCCGGCAACGCTAAGCGTCCGCGACCAGGCAGAGTCGGGCACTGCTTCGGCGGCTGCCAACAATTGCCGGTTGAGTGCCTGCCACAACTCGATCAGCTCTCTCCAGTCGCGGCGCTGGTACGCATGCACAGCTACCCAGGCACTCTGGTTATAGCCGGGCATGGCCGGGTTGTTTTCCAATTGCGCGCGAACGATCCGTTGATGATTGTTGGCGGCTGAATCGAGCAGATGCCCCAGTTCCTCCTTCGGAGACCAGCCTGATGGCGCTGGCTTGCTTCCGGCCGTGTCTATGGAAAGTTTATCGAGGCGGCCTGGCACGCGCTGTAAAAGCTCACGCAACAAAATGAGCGTTGGCATGAAATCCTCCTAACTTATGCTCGTGGACTTAGGACTTTACTTGTGCAGTTCCGCGAGCGCCGCCAACACTTCGGCACTGTGCTCATTTGGTTTTACCTCGGTGTATACCTTCACAATCTTGCCCTCTGGATTGATGATGAAGGTGTGCCGGGCCGCGACCTTGACCAGCCCGAAGTTCATCACCGAGTCGTACTCACTGGAGACTTTGTGGTCGGTGTCGGCCAGCAACTTAAAGTTGAGCCCTTCCTTGGCGCAGAACTGCTTGTGCGAGTCGGCGCTATCCACGCTGACTCCAAGGATTACGACATTCTTCTGTTCATACTGCGACAGGTCGCGCTGAAAATTGTGCGCCTCTATGGTGCAGCCACTGGTGAAGTCCTTGGGGTAGAAATACAAGACTACCCACTTGCCGCGATAATCCTTAAGGCTGACCGGCGTGCCTTCCTGCGAGTTGAGCGTGAATTCGGGAGCCAGGCTGCCCACTGACGGAGCCGACCCCGCGAAGCTGAGAAGCGAAGTTAGCGCGAAGAGAGTCAAGCAAAGTGCAATCATCCTGTAACGTCTGACCATATACAACCTCCTGATTGAAGTAGGCAGCCCCTGAAGGGGCGTCTGATTTCGACTAACTTGCGGCATCGCTAAAGCGATGCCCTGATACAAAACAGATGCTACGAAACAGATGCTACAAAACCTGGCTCACGTTTTTCGCTCGCCTCGAAGATACTGCTGGATGGCTTCCTGCATCACTGTCCGGAGCGGCACATGCTGCGCCTCCGCCAGCGTCCGGCAGTCTTCATATTCCGGCGCGTAGTTGGAGACGCTGCCATTCATATTGGCGATCTTGATCCGCACCGGACCCCACGCCGTATCCACCGTTTCCCATCGTCGCGAGAGCGTCTGCCGCTGTTCCTCGCGGCGGCGAACGCCCAGGGTTGTGGTCTCGGCAAAGATCAGTTTGGTCAAGCGATTCGCATCTTCCATTTTCGCCAGCACCGTGAGCAACGCGCCGGGGCGGCTCTTCTTCATCTGCACCGGGACGCTGAATACATCGAGCGCTCCTTCGGCCAGCAAGCGCTCCATGGCGTAGGCCAGAACCTGCGGGCTCAGGTCATCGAGATTCGCTTCGAGCACCATGATCTTCTCATTGATAACCTTCTCATTCATGATCTTTTCATTGACGATCTTCTCATTCATGATCTTCTCATTGACGATCAGTTCATTCAATGTTGGCGATGCGACGAGCGACGCACCCGCGCTATCCGCTAGCCCGGCTTCTCCAATCGTCATACGAAGCAGGTTCGGGTGCTCGGAGAATTCTCGAGTTCCCGCGCCGTATCCCGCTTTTTCGATCTTCATTGCCGGAAACGCCGCAAAGCGGCTGCTCAGCGTCTTCACGATCGCTGCGCCCGTGGGCGTCACCAGTTCGACCTGTGGCCCTGACGAATATACCGGCGCATCCCTGAGCAACCTCAATGTTGCTGGCGCCGGTACGGGAAGCGTCCCGTGCGCGCACTTGACGGTTCCGCCTCCAACGTTCAGCGGCGAGCATACCCATTCTTCGACGGCCAGAGATTCCGCACCCACCGCGGCGCAGACAATATCCACCAGGGCATCGACGGCGCCGATTTCGTGAAAGAGGACGCCCTCGACAGAGGTGTTGTGAATCGCGGCCTCGGCCTCGCCCAGTGTCTCGAAGATGCGAATTGCGGTTGCCTTCGACGTGCTACTGATGGCTGACTTCGCGATGATCTCGCGAATTTCCGTCAGACTGCGACGGTGTTTGTGTTTATGTTGTGTGGGGACGGGGCAGAGCCCCGTCCGGGGCGGGGCAGAGCCCCTCCCCCACACGGTCTCTGCATGATGCTCATGTGAGTCTCCATGTTCGTGACTCTGAGGATGACTCTGTTGCTCCCGCTGCTCCCAGAAAACTTCGCGCGGCAGATCTTTTTCGCCGTTGGAGTACACATCGACTTTGGTGGCGGAAATTCCGCCCCGCAGCACCCGGGAAATCTCCAAACGGGCGCCGATATCGAGCGCCGCGACCGTGTCTTGCAGAAGCTTCGGAGAAACCCCGGCATCCACCAGCGCGCCCAGAAACATGTCGCCGCTGATGCCGGAGAAACAGTCTAGGTAGGCGATACGCATGGATAAAATCGCTATTGGCTTTTAGCTTTTGGCTCTTAGCTAAAGGCCAAGAGCCAAGAGCCAAAAGCGCTTTCTCTTGTCGAGTTTTCATCATAGGTGCCGGTTGCATTACCGTCAAACCCGTCGCCTGTCGCGAGTTTGTTAGAATCACTGTTTCTTCAGTAGTTTAGAGGTCATCCTTGTATCGATATCTGGAACGCCGCCTGGTCGAACGTCTGCGCGAGTTTCTGCGTCGCACTTACGACCTGGAAAGCGCGAACATCGTCGTCGAGCAGCCACCGAAAATCGAATTCGGCGAGTACGCGCTGCCGATCGCTTTCGAACTCGCCCGGAAACTCCGCAAGGCTCCGCGGAGGATTGCCGAAGAGATCGTCGCCGGGGTCGGTGCGATTCCTGGGTTTGAGAAATTCGAAGTCGCCGGCGGCGGATACATCAACGTTCGCGTAAGCCGCGCCGAACTGGCCGCGGCGCTAGCCGCCGACGAAGAGCCTGCAGCGGATGTTCCCACCGGCAAAGTGCTGGTCGAGCATTCCAGCATCAATCCCAACAAGGCGGCGCACATCGGGCACCTGCGCAACGCCATTCTCGGCGATACCTTCGTCCGCCTGCTGCGCTTTACGGGCAGGGAAGTGGACGTCCAGAACTACATCGACAACACCGGAGTGCAGGTCGCGGACGTGGTGGTCGGATTCCTGCATATCGAACAGAAGTCTCGCGCTCAGATTGAAGCGCTCGCCGCCGCGCCCCGATTCGATTTCGTGTGCTGGGATCTCTATGCCCGCGTCTCCCATTGGTATGAAGAGGACGGTTCAAACCTGCATGCGCGCGCCGCAATGCTGCGCTTGATTGAAGAAGGGAACAACGAGACAGCGGCGATTGCGGATTTGATTTCGACTGCTGTTCTTAGACGCCATCTCGAAACTATGGGCCGGCTCGACATTGAGTACGACTTCCTGCCGCGCGAGAGCGAGATACTTCACCTGCATTTTTGGGATGCGGCGTTTGCCAAGCTGAAGAAGACGGGCGTGCTTACTTATGAGGACGAAGGTAAGAACACAGGCTGCTGGGTGATGCGGCGCGCGGGAACGGCAAAAGCTGAAACCGCGGAGAGCGCTGAGAGCGCAGAGGACGAAAAGATCACCGAGGAAGACCAGAAAGTCATCGTTCGCTCCAATGGCACGGTCGGTTACGTTGGCAAAGACATTGCCTATCACATGTGGAAATTCGGCCTGCTGGGGCGCGATTTCGGTTATCGGAAATTCTATCGCTATCCCAATGCCCACGACTGCTGGATCTCAACCACCGAGGGCGAGAAAGATCATCCGCATTTTGGCGATGTGGCGGAGATCTACAATGTCATCGATGCGCGCCAATCCGAGGCGCAGAACACGGTGATCGAAGCTTTGCGTGGACTCGGCCACGGCGAAGCCGCCGATCGCTACACCCACTTCTCCTATGAAATGGTCGCGCTCACCCCGCGCTGCGCCGCTGAACTTGGCTACGAACTCAGCGAAGAAGATAAGGCGCGGCCGTGGATTGAGGTTTCTGGCCGCAAGGGCTTCGGCGTAAAAGCGGACGATCTTCTGGATGCGCTCATCACCTCGGCTGCGAAAGAAGTGGATGCGCGTCATCCCGAGTTGAGTGAAGCGGAGCGGACCAGGATTGCTACGCAGGTTGCCATCGGGGCGCTGCGCTACTTCATGTTGAAGTTCACGAAGCCCTCGGTGATCGCCTTCGATTTCAAAGACGCTTTGAGTTTTGAGGGGGACACGGGTCCGTACGCACAGTATGCCGTTGTGCGCGCTTCGAACATTTTCCGCAAGGGTGGACTCGATCCGCAGAGTTTCTGTCGAGGCGCGTCCCCGGGCAACCTGTCCTCGATCAACTCGGATGCGGCGGGAGACGAGGCGAGCCTCGTCTCTACAGAAGATTTCGCTCAGTACCTCACTGGCGAATCCGGCAACGACATTTGGGAGCTCTGGCTGGCGGCGGCGAAAACGTCTTACATCGTGGGCCAGTGCATCGCGACGACCGAGCCTGCTTATCTCGCCAAACATGCCTTTCAGCTGGCGCAGCTCTTTAATACCTTCTATCACCGCTATCCCATCCTGAGCGAAGCGGATGCGGGCCGGAGAAAGTTCCTGCTGGCAACCGTGGCCGTGGTTCGTCGCGAGCTTATGCGGGTTCTCGCGGTGATGGGGATCGGTGTTCCGCCGGTAATGTGAGCCGATTGCTCAGTCTTGCGAATTAGGGGCCGACCATCTCCAATACGGCCCCGATGCTCGTCTCCAGGGTTTCGACCGGCATGCCCGGCCGCTCCAGGCGGAGCACCGCTTTCGCCAGGCTGTTGTTGGCAACTTCAAAGCTGCCGGTACAGTCGGTCTTCACGTAGGGAAGACGATGGATGCTCGGGCCCGCGCCAGCGATCGCTGCTTCCAATCCGAACTCATCCTTCGTCGAACATCGAAAATTCCACAGCAATTCATCGGGATCCCTTCTGACCTCTTGCAGATTCCGGAATTCGTGCGCCTTCCCCTCATGCCACAGCACCGCTTTGCGAAAGACCAGCCCGAATGGCATTTCGTATAGCAAGGCTTCGAAGGTGCTCGCTTGCGCTTTCCCTGCGCTCGCTTGCGCTTTCGCTGAGCTCGAACGCCCGTCGGGGCGGGGAAAATAGGCATGGGTCCAAGTCCAGAAGTTGCGATGGCGGTATCCGCAGTTGTGTCCTTGCACTCCGAACCCCAAAGGGTTCCCCTCAAAACTCTGGCCATCCAGCGTGATGCGGCCGGAAAAAAGCGCGTCGGAATGCGGTGTGCTCGAGAATCCAATCCAGCCCTTGTTGCTCAGCGTGACGCGAAACGCGGAACAGTAATGCAAGTCCCATGAAATCGCGTGCCCTCGAACGGCGAGCGCTCCCCGGCAGGAGCTCTCGCCGATTTCATTGCCGCCGATTCGGAAGTGGAATGGATTCTGCCTTCGGGCACTGAGGTCCAGACTCTCCAAAGGAAATCCTTGAATGAAGCTTTGCGGCTTGCCCTCCTGCGGAAACCATGTGGCCCACACTTGAACGGGCATGCCGCTGGCGTCGCCTGCGCAACCGCTGCGGCCAGGATTCATCAGCAAATATCGGAACCACCACGCCCCACCCCCGTCCGCCAGTCCCAGACGAACAAACCAGACTTCGTAACGGCGCCGGGCAGAGAGTGATGAATATAGTTCGTTCAGGGTCTTCACGGTCTCATCATCATACCGACTCGAATTACTATCCCGATTTGCTGACCGGCTTTGACCTCCACCGATACTGGAGAGCTGATCGCTATTCGTCGTTCGCGATTCGCAATCGACGAACAGCGAATAGCGAACAGCACGCTCTTCGTCCACGAGCCGACTTCCCTACCCTGAAGGTAGTAACTTTCATTTCAGAACTATGGGCAACGGCTGGTCATAGGGTTGAATCGCGACGATCAGGGACTTGCGCCGATCGAAGGCTTCCTTGGCGACCTTGAAACCGACAATGATTACTCCTCGGCGTTCGGCTCCGGCTGGCAGCTTGGTTTCGGGGGAAAGCGGCGGCTCGGAATTTTGTTTCAACGCCGGAAACGCCTGGAAATAGCGGTCGAGATCCACAGCGGAGGCGGCTTCATCGTCGAAGGTTTTGTCGTCGGCGGTGGTGAGCTGGGCTTTGAGCGTGTGAATCCACAGCGGTCTTGGCGCGGTGTTCCGGAGGGTCAGGGTGATGGCGGCCAGGATCATGTTCTGGCCGGGCACTTCGGCCGCGGTCACCAAATCGATCGAACCGGCGCCCTGCGGTTTCGGCCGTTCGGTGAAAGCGAAGATTCCCACAATCACAGCGACGGCAGCGATGCAGATCAGGACAATGCCGGCGGGCGGAAGATTGCGCTTGGCGGTTCCGAATTCATCTCCGATGCGAAAGTCGGTGGTCGGGCCGGGCGGTGGTGGGGGCTGCGGCCGAGGAGGCACGGGCTGATTGGACATGGTGCAATTGTAGACGACCTCTAACTTCCGGCATCGCAGTACCCACTACGTCCGCACGTCCGCAATTTGGCTCTGATCGGGGGTACGCTATCGGGAGGGGGTATTACGTCCTTACAGTGTCGTGACTTTGGTTACCTTGCCACCTGTGACGGATGCTGCGACGATGCGGAAGATTTCCTTTTGGAGGTACTCGGCGGTGAATCGTCAAACTCTCTTTTGTGCGTTGGCTTGCGCGTTGCTGGTGTTCAGCATGCTGGGCTGCGGATCGTCTAACAACTTGCAGTCCATCCAGATTTCGACCTCTAATACGGCCGAGACCGCTCCGGGTACCCTCGACTTGGTCGGCATCGGCGGGACGATCCAGGTGTATACGTGGGGGAACTACAGCAGCGGGAAAACAAAGCTTCTCAGCAATGAGTCGGTTCAATACCAGATCTCGATTACCCCGGATATGCCCCTATCCGGTGAACTCGCTACTCCGCCGCAGACTGTCGAGTTGAGCCCGACCGGCCTGCTTACGGCCGTGCCGCCCTTCGTGTGCACCTGGGTCAATAGCGCGCCGGAAAACGCGACGCCCCCGGTGACCGCTCCCGCATGGGGAGTAGGCGGTTCGTACACAGTAACGGGTACCTATTTGGGGTTTACCTCTCCGCCGGTATTTGTTGCGGTCGCTTCCGCGTCGCCGGGTACCGAGGACGGCACCAACCCAACCGGGGAATGCGGTCCGCCGCCGACTTCTTAGTACTCGGGCATTTGACTTTTTGATCCACGGGGACGGCTGCATACCTGCCGTCCCCGTCTCCATTTAGATCCGCCGTGGCGAGGCCGGCCATTTCCAGGCCATCCGTTTGAGCGTCCTGCTCCGCAACCCTTTATAATCCTTAGTTCGCGCCTGAAGGCCATGGTTGCCTATGCTTGTCACTCCCGCAATCCAAGTCGTGATCGGATGAAGGTACGCGCCGGAATTGAAGTATCGAGCCAGTCCGACATTGGCTGCGTGCGCCAGGATAACGAGGATTCGTTTGGCTATTGGGAGCCGGAGGACGACCAGCAGTTCCTGCGCAAGGGGCGGTTGGCGATTGTAGCGGACGGCATGGGCGGCTACGAAGGCGGTCAGGAAGCGAGCCGGCTGGCGGTGGAAACGCTGGTGGCCGTGTATCGCGACTTTGGCGGCGACGATCCGCAGGCAGCGCTGGTCCAGGCTTTGCAGGTGGCGCACGAGCAGATACTGCAATACAGCTTTGCCCATCCGGAATTGCGCGGCATGGGAACGACGTGTACGGCGGCGGCGATCGTCAAGGGTGCGCTCTATTACGTGCATGTTGGCGACACCCGGCTTTACCTGATCCGCGACGGGCAGATTACGAGGGTAACGCGCGATCACTCCTATGTGGGACGGCTGGTGGAGTCGGGATTGATCAGCGCGGAACAAGCGGAGAATCATCCGCAGCGGAACATTCTGACCGCAGCTTTAGGCACCAACCCCGATCTGGTTATGGACTCACCCGGACGACCGGAGCCTCTGCGCCCAGAGGACGTGCTCCTGATCTGCAGCGACGGATTGTGGGGGCTGGTACGCGACGCGGAGATTCTGAGCGCAGTGAAAAACAAGAGCGCGGAACAAGCGGGCCGCGAGCTGATCGAGCTGGCCCGGGAACGCGGAGGACCGGATAACATCACGGTCGAGATTCTGCGTTTGCGCTGACAAAAGCAGGTCTCAGGTGTTAGGTCTTAGGTCTTAGGAAAAGCTCATTCATAGGCGGACCACCCACTAAGAGATGCGGCAGGGTTTCCTGAGACCTAAGACCTAACACCTAACACCTGATTCTCGTGCTCGTCTTCTGGATTCTTTTCAACCTGTTTGTGGTGGCGATGCTGGCGCTCGATCTGGGCGCGCTGAATCGCCGCTCCCACAGCGTCGGGTTTCGCGAAGCGCTGGCCTGGTCGGGAGTCTGGATCGCGCTGGCGGCGGCGTTTGCGGTGCTGGTATTGTTCTGGCACGGGCGGGCTCAGGCTCTCCAGTTCGTGACCGGCTACGTCATCGAACTGTCGCTCAGTGTCGACAACCTTTTCGTATTTCTCGTCATTTTCCGCTATTTCAAGGTTCCCGACGAGCACCAGCACAAGGTGCTGTTCGCGGGAATCCTCGGGGCGCTGCTCATGCGGGGTGCGTTCGTCCTGGCGGGCGTGGGCTTGATTGGCCGCTTCAGTTGGATCACCTACGCATTCGGCGCTTTGCTTGTTTGTTCGGGATTAAAGCTGCTACAGCAGCGCGGAACGGAAATTCATCCCGAGAAAAACCCTGTTCTGCGCCTCTTCCGCCGAGCTTTTCCAGTGACGGAAGAATATGTAGACGGTCAGTTCTTTACGCGGCGATTTGTCGCGGGAAGGAGCGGACTTTACGCTACTCCGCTTTTGGTGGTGCTATTGGTGGTCGAGACCAGCGACATTCTTCTTGCGGTGGATTCGATTCCGGCGGTGCTCGCCATCACGCTGAACGCCTTTATTGTCTACACGTCGAATGTGTTTGCCATTCTCGGCCTGCGCTCGATGTACTTTGCGCTGGCGGGCATGATGGATCTGTTTCACTACCTTCATTACGGACTGTCAGTGGTGCTGATTTTCGTCGGACTCAAAATGCTAGGGTCGCACTACGTCTACATTCCAACCGAATGGGTACTGGCAATCGTGCTTTTTGTTTTGGCAGCTTCCATCCTCGCCTCGTTGGTCAATCCCCAAAAGAAACTGGCCGAGTAGAGTTGTCAGTGCAATAGCCCAAGAGTTCGGGCAAGTGGATCACCCTCGCGGCCCGTCTGCCGCGCTAGAATATTCGCTAAAGCCGTTTTTCCTTTTCATGACCAAACAAGAGAAGAAGCGTCTCTCCGGGGTCCTCCGTGCGACTGAATATCTGTTCCTTGAGAACATCGCTCTGAAGTTGGTGCTTGAACATCGTGAGGTTGCAAACTGGCAAAAACTGCTAGAACGCCTTCTGACAGACAAAGAGATGCTGGCGGGCATGCGACTGAAATTCAGAGACATCTACGATGAAATTGAGGGATCAACTGATCCGTCCGCGGCTCTGGAAGCATTTTTGGGAGAACTTCCGGCGCCAAAGAAGACGCACTAGCTCTCAATGAAGCCGCAGAGGAAGCAGCCGTGCCCATACGCTATGATGAATGTTCATGATTAGTGTTCCCGTCGCTACGCCGTCGCGCTCCTATGAAGTGCTCATCGGAAGCGGGCTGCTCGCCCGTGCCGGAGAATGCCTCGGCAAGATTCTTGAAAATCGCCGCGCGTTTGTGGTCACCGTCCCGCCGGTGCGGCGGCGCTGGGCGAAAGTCCTGCTGAAATCGCTGGCCGCTTCGGGAGTCGAAACCGGCCTGCTGGAAATGCCCGACGGCGAGCGCTCGAAACGTCTGACGACACTGGAGAAGCTGGCCGAGAAGCTGGTGAAACAGGGCGCAGATCGCGGGGTCACGCTGATTGCGCTCGGCGGCGGCGTAGTCGGCGACGTGACCGGGTTTCTGGCCTCGATCTATATGCGAGGCGTGGATGTCATCCAGGTGCCGACGACTGTGTTGGCGCAGGTGGATGCGGCAATCGGCGGGAAGACGGGCGTCAACCTCGTGTCGGGAAAGAATCTGCTGGGGACTTTCCACCAGCCGCGCGTGGTTCTGGTCGACCCCGCCGTGCTGGAGACACTGCCTTCGCGTGAATACCACGCCGGTCTGTACGAGTCGCTGAAGTGCGGCATCATTGGAGATCCGGGATTGTTCAAGCTTTTTGAAGACCGGCGCCGCGAGATTCTCGATCGCGATCCGGTGGTGGTTGAGAAAGTGATTGCCGATTCGGTGCGCCTGAAGGCCTCGATAGTAAGTGCTGACGAACGCGAAGGCGGTTTGCGGCAAGTGCTCAATTTCGGCCACACGATAGGACACGCGCTTGAGGCCGAGACCCGCTACACGCAGTTGCTCCACGGAGAAGCCGTGGCCTGGGGCATGATCGCGGCGACGCACATCGCGCTTTCCACGGGCAAACTGGATAGTGTGACGGCGGGACGCATTTCGAACGCGGTTCTTGGCTTTGGCAGGCTGCCTCGCATGACGTTGCAGACCGCGAACATCTTGAAGCGGCTGCGCTCCGACAAGAAGACGCGGCACGGAGTGGTGCACTTTATTCTGCCGCGGGAGATTGGCAAGGTTGAGATCACGAGCGACGTGCCGGACGCAATCGTGCGATCTGCGGTCGACGAGATTCGGAAGCTGGCGAGGAATTAGTGCCGTGACCTACAGTGGAGCGACGGCGTCTCGCGAGCCTGCCCTGAGCGAAGTCGAAGGGTCCAGCGGTACGGCGGCCGGGCGGGGACGCCCGGCTCTCCACTTGCAAGAAATCATATGGATCGAGAGGTGAATCGGCCGATTGTAGGCGCGGCTCCCGCCGGTGCGCCGGACCGCGAGTCGGCGGCCGCGGCCGTGCGGGAAATGTTCACCTCGATTGCGCCGCGCTACGACCTGCTGAATCACGTTCTTTCGTTTAACATCGACCGCTGGTGGTGGTGGCGCACCGCGCGTAAGTTCGATGCGATTCTGAAGCGTCCCGAGGCGCGCGTGCTGGACATTTGTTGCGGCACCGGAGACATGACTTTCGCCCTAGGCCGTCGTGCCGGCTCGGGAACTGCACAGATTCTGGGTGCGGATTTTTCTCACGCCATGCTGCAGCGCGCAGCGGCGAAGGCGGAGGAGAAAGCGCCCCACAAAGGAAGAGGTACGACGTTCTGCTGGATCGAAGCCGACGCGCTTCGGCTGCCATTTCCCGATGGGCATTTCAATCTGGTGACGTCGGCATTCGGGTTTCGGAACCTGGCCGACTACGACGCGGGATTGCGTGAAATTGCGCGGGTGCTCGGTCCCGGCGGAGAATGCGGCATCCTCGATTTCGGAGAGCCGGGCGGCTTGATCGGACAGTGCTATCGCGTCTACTTCAAGAAAGTTCTTCCAGCGGTCGGGACGATGATTTCGGGAGTGCGCGGCCCGTACGCCTATCTGCCCGCGTCGGTCGAGCGCTTTCCGGCGCCGGATGAATTGCTCGGGCGCATGCGCCAGGCTGGGTTTCACGAGGCTTCCTGGACTCCGTACACGTTTGGCATTGCGGGGCTTTACCGGGGAGTGAAGAGCGTTTAACCGCTGAGACGCCGAGGACGCCGAGGAATTCTGAGAAAAACATGTAATCTGAACTAGTATGATGTACGGCGCTCCGCATATTCGACTCGTGAGGAAGTTATGGCGATGCTTGAGTCAGTTCTGAAGCGTTTTGAAGAGGCCGACGAGATACGAGTGTTCGAAAAAGGAAGATTCGAACTCGTTCGCATCGGCGGCATGACCATTGGCCGCGCCACATACCAGCCCGGATGGAAATGGTCCCTTCACGTCGGGCCCAGCTTGGGCGCGTCGCGCTGCAACGTCGAGCATGTAGGGCTGGTGCTCTCCGGCTGTGCCACAGCTGCAATGGAGGACGGCACGATTCACGAACTCCGCGCCGGCATGCTCTTTTACATTCCACCCGGACCTCCCGGCCACGATAGTTGGGTGGTGGGCGATGCGCCCTACGTCTCATTGCATTTTCTCGGAGCTGACCAGTACGCAAACAAATAGGGTCGGTTTTTTCTCGAACTTCCTCGGCGTCTCGGCGGTGAACTTAGTTCTTCGGGAACGAATCTACGAACGCCTCGGAATTGGTTTTCTCAATCACCCGCTCGTATTCGTCGCCGAGAAATGT